>NZ_JBIBVX010000002.1:580101-655002 GCF_043080745.1 Streptomyces sp. NPDC014995 | reverse complement strand
CGCAGCCCGATCGCTTACGAGACAGCTTCCGAAACAACATCAACTACGCTGACACCAGCCGCATAACCCGTGTCCAGGACTCGGGGTCAGGGCCCGCGTTCTCAAGGAAGGTGCACGCCTCTTCGACCAACCAGGGTTCGGGCCGCTTGCGCCGGGCCCGCTGGACCTTGACCAGCTGGGCGACGTTCTTTGAGATGCGCTCCTCGACCATGGCATTGGTGAGCGCGCTCCGGAGGATCGTCCGGGCGTCGTTGACCGGCGCTTCGAGAGTGTCTGTCGGCAGCACTCCTCCTTGGCGCAGCAGCGCCACCGCTCCTCGGGCCGCTTGGCGTCCTTGCCCTGCGCGCAGCACTGGCAGGTGTCGGCGAGCTTGTTGAGCCAGCCGCGCATGTCCTGAACGGTCAGCCGGTCCAGCCGCTTGGAGCCGAGAAGCGGCACGATGTAGAGCCGGACGGTGGTCTCGTAGGTGGCCGCGGTCAGCGGCCGGAGGTTGGGCTCCACGACTTCCTTGAGCCAGTAGGCCAGGTACTGGGCGAGGGTCGGCGTGTTGGTCGCGACCGGCCCCTTCTTGGCTTCGTTGTGGAGCTTGAGCCACTTCTCATGGACGTCCTTGCGGGTCGGCCCGTAGACGTACTTCCGCTTGCGGTTTCCCTCCGGGGTGGTGACCCAGGCGTAGGCCGCGTAGCCGTTGCGGTAGGGGTAGATCGACATCCTTCGCCGTTGCCCCGCTTGCCGCTCACGCGGACCACCTCTCGGATTCGTCGGCGCAGCGGTTCACGTACTCGTCCACCCAGGCGGGGAGGATGCGACGGTTGCGGCCGATCTTGACGGAACGGATCTCGCCCGTGAGGACGAGCATCTTGGTTTTGGAGAGGCTGAAGCCGAGCATCTCGGCGACCTCAGCCGTCGTGTGCCACTTCCGGTGGAGGGTGGCCGTGGTCATCGCGTCGGTTCTCCTTCTGCTCCGGGGCGGGTGTGCGGGAGGCGGCGAGCCAGGTTTCTGCGGTGGTCAGGCCGGTGCCGGCGAAGCGTTAGTGGGAGAGGACGAGGACAGTGTCCGGGTCGGTGGGGCGCAGCGAGGCATACGCGCGCGTGATCGGTCGGCCTCCCCACCGTCGTGGCTGACTGTCGTCGGCTGAGGCAAGGACCAACCTGGCTTTGTCGGTCACTAGCGAGAGCGTTTGTTGTCCAAGAGCGAGAACACCTTGTGGGCGCGGAAGACGTTGAAGCCGAGTTTCAGCAACGCCCGGTTGCTTGGCTTGCCCCGGGCATCGTGCGTTCCCCCGGCGGGAGTGGAGGCGGAGCCTGGCGGTGTGCCGCGTACAGGTCAGCGTGCGCATCATGAGCAAGACCCTCGCCACGTGGTCCGAAGCCCTGCGGACGGAGCCGCCGGTAAGCGCCGCCGCGGTCGTAGTTGGGCGGCCCGGTTCAGGAGGCGAGGTGACAGGATGACGCAATGTCCGACTCTCTGCACGAACGTTGGCTGCGCGGCATCGCCTTCAATCCGGCAGCGCCCTCCGACGTGCTGGTACGCCTGTTGGATCTAGCGGCCGGTGACGCCGGCCTGCTGATGTGCGAGGGCCGTGACCTGCCCGACGCCGTCATCGACGCTGCCCTGCGCCATCCGTCCGGAGTCATTCGCCGCGCGCTCGCCCGCAACCGGTACGTCGCCCCGGCGCGGCTCGCCCCCTTGGCGTCGGACCCGTCGGGGATCGTCCGCGCGTGGCTTGCCTCCGGCCCCCGTCACTACCCCCAACGGGTCCGACCGCTGCCGGACGACATCCTCGTGACCCTACTGATGGCCCAGGACGGGGGCGAGGACGGCAAGCTCACCGCGAAGGAGATCATCGGGGAGCTCGATTCGTCCCGGCAGATCCCGCTGTCCTTCTTCCGCTCCATCGCCGGCCACGAGCACCCCGAACTCCGGATAGTGGCCACGTGGAGGTGGCAGTCCCTCACGCCGGCGCAGCGGGCGGCGCTGCTCGACGATCCGGACCCCTGGGTCCGTGAAGCGGCGCAGGACAGGAACTGGGCGCTGGACCCGGAACGGGTGGAGGCCAGACTGCCGTCCTTCGGCTCGCGCAACGGATTCGTGTTCGGCACGTGTGCTCTGTCCCCCGCGCTCGTCGAGCAGTGTTTCGCGGACGGCACGGTGCTCCCCATGGCCCGGAACCCACACACCCCGGCCTACGCCCTCGCCCGGCTCGCCCGCCACCCCGACGCGGAAGTCCGCGCGTCGGTCGCCGCCCGGCCCGACGTGGGACCGGACCTGGTGGCGGAGTTGAGGTTGGACCCGGTCGAGTACGTGCGGACGCGCGCGCGCCTCCACCCCTTCCCCCGTACCTGGGCGGAGTACAGGGCGATCGACCAGGTCATCGGGCACGGTCCTGACTGCACCTGTCCGATCGGCGAGCCGTTCACCGAGTCGAATATCGACCCGGCCGTCGGGCCGTCATCCGACTGGTTCGCCTCCTGTGCGGTGTCCGAGGAAGCGGTGCTCCGCCGGGTTGCGGCAAGTTGGCCGGGACTGTCGGCGGAACTCGCCGAGACGCTCGCGCAGGACGACGACGAGGAGGTGAGGATCCGGCTGGCCTGCCACCACCCGCTGGCTCCGCCGCACCTCCTCCTGGATGTCTTCGCCACCCGCCCGGCCCACCGTCCGCACCTGCTGGACCTGCCCGCGTTCCCCCGTACCGGCCGGGCTCACCTCATCGACTACCCGGACCCCGAGGTACGGGCCCTGGCCGCAGCCGATCCCGCCTTGCCCGACCCCCCGGTGGAGGACCCCGACGCGTCGGTGCGGCAGGCAGCGGCCGCCAACCCGAGCCTGTCACCGGAAGCCCTGGAGCCCCTCCTCGCCGACCCCCATACCGCCGAGGGCGCTGCGTCCAACCCGGCACTGCCCGTTCCGCGCATGCACGCACTCCTCGACCACTGCCTGAACGGCACCGCCGCCGTGCCGACGGCCGTCCGGCGCTGAGAGACGACCCCCACGTAGCGATCACAGGCATGGCAGCCTCCGTGGACCGTCGACTGGCGTCGACACACCAGGCAAGCGTTTCCAACTCTCTTCAACATTCCGGACACCAGCAAACAAGCGACTGCTCCTGCAACTCGTCTACAAACGTTCTCCCTTCTCACCTACGCAGCCAACCAACCCGTATCCAGCTATGAGCAGACGTCATCGGTCACCCACCTGCGGCCGGCGCGTCAGGGTTCTGCATCCTGGGCGTCATGACGAACTCCGAGGGCCCGTATGTGAAGGTGCACTTCCGGCTTGAGATCGAGGACGACTGGCCCCCGGTGTCGGTAGAGAGTCTGTGGGCGGTCGACCAAGGCGACGGCACCGCACGGCTCGACAACATCCCCTGGTTCGTCCGAGGTATTGCCTGCGGGGACATCGTGGCCACCGAGCCCGATGACGAAGGTGTGCGATGGGCCGGCGCGGTGGTTCGGCGTTCGGAGAACTGCACCATCCGCCTCATTGTGATCCGTGACGGCGGTTCAGGAGCTGCACGGCAGAGCGTGATCAATGCCTTTCACGAACTCGGAGTCTGCGGCGAGGGCATAGAACGGTTCCGTATGGTCGCCCTGGACGTCCCGCCCACCGCCGATCTCACCAAGGTGCAGAAGCTGCTCAACCATGGTGTGGCCAAGGAGTGGTGGGACATGGAAGAAGGGTGCATCACCGCGCAGTGGCGGGCCGCTTCCGTCGGCTGACGCCGTTCAGGTGATCCACGGCTGGGCCGTCCCTGGGCCGTCCGAGGCCGCTCGACAGTGGCCAATGACGACCAACTACGACCACCAGGCGTACGAGCCCACCGCCCCTGAGCAGCGAAAACGCAGGTCACCAAGATCCCCGGCAAGACCCAGGGCAAGAAGAAGAATCCATCAGTTGGGGCCCCTGCCCCCGTGTTCTCTCATCGGGGGCAGAGGCCCTCTAAGAAAAGCTTCCGTGCGCAGACGATCACGACAACGCTCCGGACATCATCGGTACGCGCCGGAGGCGCGCGACACCAGTGCCGGCCGTTCACTGCCGCTCCCGCCTGGGTGAGCCGATTAATAACTCGACCATGACACGGGCGTCGCGGCGGCGAGACGGGCTAGCAGACCACACGCCAGGCAAAACTACGCAGCACAAGAGAGCGAGTGGGCTGAGGACCGCGATCACGCCGATCCATGGATAGGCCACTGTGACGGGTACCAAGAGACCACCTGATACCAGGCCAAGCAGCGGCCCCGCCCTCACGGGTCAGTTGCGCTCGCCATGCGCAGGATTCCTTCCTGTCCACGGAGCTTCGGGCCCCGACCCGACACCCACGCGTTTTACGGCCATACAGGACTGACCGTCATTCATGAGACACCGGTGATCGCACGCACCAGGATGGCGAGTCCACGGCAAGCATGCGCGGCGCCCCATCCCCCGTCGATGGGAGCAAATTCATCTTGCCCCACCGCCCAGGATTGTGGGAGGCGTTTCTAGAGTGGCAGGCAACTGCACCACCGTCAGGGCCGTGCCAGACGTGTGCCAGATCATGCGGGAAACCACGGGGAACAGCGGGCACTCACGCGCAAGCCACCGCACTGTCCACATTGCGCTACCGCAGGTCGCAGAACATCCGCCCCGGGAAGACCCAAGCTTCCCAAGCTCAGGACTCAGCACGTCAGGCAATTGCACTGCTCCGGCCGGGCCAGCGGGCTGAGGCCGGTGCAGGTTCAACGACCTGTCAGCAAGGGACTTGCGTGTATGAGGGTTGACTCGCACGTCCTGGACCTCGACTCTGATAGTGATTAAGGGGGGGTATGGCGAAGAGCCCTGAACCGAGCGAACAGGTGGAGTGCATCTATTGTTCGACTGTCGGACGCTATAGCGATGGGAAATGGGGAATCAAGGAGATAGCAGGCGGGGGGATTGGCCTCTTCGGCAACCTCATCAAGCCGTGGCATCTCTTCAAACTCGCCACCGATGACACCAAAGACATCGAATCGCAAGGGCTTTACCTCTGCCCTAAGTGTGGGCACAAGCAAACTCGCTGTCCACGGGCCGTGTGTCACGAGTGGAGTTCAGTGCGTTCACTTGACGTAGGGGCCTACATTACGTGCAGAAGTTGCCGGTTCGACTTCGTGGTGCTGAACTGACAGCATCCAGCTACGGCAAGAGCCAGCAGCATGTCGGTGACGTCGGGCCGAACCGCTCGGCGACGGACCGACGGGGAGCTCGCCAAGCGCGAGGACGTCTCGTGGCCTATTCGTGGACCGATCGCTCCAGCAGGTGTCGTCACAGCACTCTGGCCAGCACAGACGCGTTGGACGCAACGGACCTCCGGAACCGTGTTCGCAGGCTCAGTCCCCACCAGGTATCCGATGCAGGCCGTCAGGACGATGCTGATGACGGAGCTGATCGGCCGAGCACGCTAGTCCGATGTTGACGCGGCTGCCCAGTCTTGACTACCGGACTTCCGTCGAGACCGGGTCGAGGAAGAAGAGGCACTGGTCCGCGTTGAACTCACCCACCTTGGCGACGAAGCGGAACTTGTCGCCTGCGCCGACGGTGGCGGGGACCTTCTTGCCGGTCAGTCTCAGGTCAGGCATGTTGACGTCCTCATACTTGAAGGCCGGGCCGGCCGTCGTGTTCGGCCCCTTGTCACCTGGGCCCAGGAGGAAGTCGTAGCGGGTGTCGTAATCACCGTGGGGCGCCGTGTTCACAATCGAGCCGTTGAACGCGACCGTCTGGCCCTCGTGCCTGTTCGCGAAGTCCAGGTTCGCGTCGTCGCAGGAGTCCGCCTTCAGCAGCGCCGCGAACTCCGGGTTGTTCTGAGGCGTGATCACCTCAGTGGCAGCCGACTCGGCCGCGGTCGGTGTCGGTGTAGCGGAAGGCTTCTCGCTCGCAACGGTCGTCGACTTGTCTGACTCATCCTTCTTCTCGCCTCCGCCGCTGAGTGCAGAGGCAGCGCCGATGACGATGGTTAGGGTCACGAGGACGGCGGCCACCGTGCCGATCAGGAGCCACGGCTGAGGCTTCTTCGGTCGACGGAAGTTGAGGGTGGAGCGAAGCGTGCCCTGGGCCTGCTCCACGAGCTCCCAGCCATCCTTCTGCATCCTCGAGATCACCAAGCCGTCGGTGCCGCGAACTGTCTGCACGGTCTTGTACTCGTACTTGATCTCGTCGGCCATGCGGATCCGTTCCCCCCAATGGACTGCTCATACCAACTGCCTCGCGAGCATATGGGACTCCGCGAGGAACTCGGCATCACCTGTTGAGCCTCGCGCCGGCCGTCATCGTCGTTGGGCTGGGACGGGTGGCTACCAGAAAGCCAGGCCGGGCACCCGCACCACAACCGCCTCCAGCTCGGAGCGGGGTCCGTTTCATGACGGGCGGTCGCCGGTCACCTGTCTCAAGGGGTGCCGGCGCGGTAGATGCGCGCCCAGCGGTTGTAGAGCCACCGGCCGATGCGGATGCGCTTTCCGGTGGCGTTGCAGCGGCGGCAGTCCTTGCCGCGCTTCATGCGGCCCTTCCGGTCCGTATTCATCTCTAAGCCCCTGCGAGGGGCTCGGACAGCCCCGGCCGAGGCCTCGGACAGCCCCGGCAGGCCGTCGGTTGTCATCCCTTTGCGGGACCCGCGGGGGTCTTTGCGTCAGTGACCGGGCCGGCGTGTCGAGTCGCGTACGACGATGTGGGTGCCCAGCACCAGATGCTGGCTCTCCGGCAGCTCGTCCCGGTGCAGCGCCAACCGCACCGCCGAGCGCCCCAGTTCCTCGTGCGGGACGGAGACGGTGGTCAGCGACGGATACAGGTCGACGGCCAGGGGGATGTCGTCGAAGCCCGCCAGGGCCACGTCCTCGGGCACCCGCAGCCCGCTCTCCCGCAGTGCTTGCAGCGCCCCGGCCGCCACCATGTCCGTGCCCGCGAAGATCGCGGTGAACTCCGCCCCCGAGGCCAGGAGTTGCCGTGCGGCCTGATAGCCGTACGCCCGGGAGTAGTTCCCTTCGAGGATCAGGGCGGGGTCGTGCTCCACTCCGAGCGACTCGTGCGCGCGCAGGAAGCCGCTGATGCGCTGGGAGCTGGTGCTGAGCCCGTTGATCCTGGCGAGGTAGGCGATCCTCCGGTGGCCCTGGGAGAGCAGATGCGTGGTCATGGCGAAGGCGCCCACCTCGTTGTCGTACTCCACGACCGTGGCCGGCACCCCCGGACCCAGCGGCGGGCGGCCCACCAGCGCGAGCCGGGAGCCCACCCGGTCCAGCGCCTGTGCGAAGTACGTCATCCGGTCCTGGTAGGCCTTGTCCTCCCAGGCGCCGCCGACCACGATCACCGCGTCGGCGCGCTGCTCGCGCATCGCCTCGACGACGGCCAGGACGCGCTGCGGGTCGCCGTGGGTGGTGCAGAGCAGGCACAGCCGTCCCTCGGCCGCGGCCTGCTCCTCCACACCGCGGGCGATATGCGCGTAGAAGGGTCCGGTCACGTCGTCCACGACGAAGGCGACGGTCTTGTTGGTGGCGCCGCCCAGGGCCCGCGCGTGCGCGTTGACCACGTAGTCGAGCTCCCGCATGGCGCGCAGCACCTTGGCGCGGGTCGCGGCGGCCACCGGGTAGGTGCCGCCGAGGACCCGGGAGACTGTGGAGGCGGAGACCCCGGCGCGCGCGGCGACGTCCCGGACCGTGGAGGCGTCCCTGCGCTCCTCGTTTCCGGGTTTTCGCCCGGCTGCCTTTCCGGACGAAGCGGCCCCCGTGTTCCTCGGCACTGCGCTCTTCCCCTCGCCCCTGCGACCCGCGCGCCGCGCCTGACGCGTGACCGTTCACGATAGTGGAGCCCCATCGTGCGGCAGCCGCAGGAGCAGCGCGGAGGGCTGCTTTGGCGGTACGACGCGCAGCCGGCCTGCCCGCGGGAGCAGCCGTGCGTCCCCGTCGGCCCGGGTACACGGGGATCACGGCGGTCACGTCGTTTCGTGCGGCCTTGATAGCAACCGGTGTCTACGCTAGACATCGCCGCAGGAAGGGTCAATGGGGGTGGCGCGTCAATAACGGCTTCTGGAGAGGAAGCTTTGGTGCGCTCACACCGAAGTCGGAATGCAGCGACCGGTTTCTATGTCTCTGTCGAAACATCCCCGTCGAAACATCCCTGTCGAAGCCCCCCTCGCCTGAGCCGTGCCCGGTGACAAGGTCGGAGCGGAGACGCCGGTGTGTGCAGCCGCTGTGACCGGCGGGGACGCGAGCATCCTCGGCGTGCGCGGGGACGACGTCGCACCCCTGTTCACCGCACCACCCTTCGGCATCCCGCCGCACCACCCTTCGGCATCCCGCCGACGTCCAGGGCGCGCCCGCTCCGTCCAGGCGCCGAGGGTGTCGGGCTGCGGGCACCCGGCCGGGCGTGCATACGATCCGGTCCGCGCCAACCACCAACCACCCACCACCCACCACCCACCACCCACCGCCTTGAGCCGCCACTCAGGACGACGTCTGGCGTTGTTGCAGAAACCGGTTCCCCATGAGAGGCCGCTTCGCGCCATCCCTCGGTGATCCGAAATTTCACCTTTTCTCCCTCAACTCTGAGCGGCGCAGCAGATTTTCGTGCCGAACGTCTTGTCGGGTCGCGCAGGTGGCCCTAGCTTCCATAGAGATCGGTTTCCATAGGCGGAACGCCCAGGGAGGGACCGACGAACGGCAAGCAGGAGAGGGCGGCCGCGGTGGCGGAATCGCGCTCTCCGCCGCCTGACGGCCTGCGGCGATGGAGACGACGGCGGTGACGCGAAGAGGGAGCAGAAGGCCGAGCGGCCCGTCACCATCGAGTCCGTCCCCTCGACTTCGGCGATCCCGGCTCCGAGGCCCGCCCATGGACCGGCCGCCCCGCACCCGGACGTCATGACGGCCACCCGGGGTGCCGGCTCCTGGGCGCCGAGCCACTCTCGACACCAGGTGTCAGGGGCGCCCACTCCCGCTTCACGATGAAGGTCACGCGGTCGGAACCACCTGCCCGTGCCTCTCGGGCGGCGACATCTCGACCTCCGGGACCACCGCGTACGTCAACGCCGAGCAGGCCGGCTGCCGGCGCTCCGGCGACCGCAGGGCCCTGCCCGCACACACCCACCGGCCGACCGCCACCTCCCCGCCACGACCGTGCCTGCTGCCGGTGCCCACCCGCGGCCGGGACGCGGCCGAGATCGCCCTGCGCCCCTACGACAACGTTTTCACCAAGGAGGCACCCGACTTTCGCGCCGAGCCATCGCGCGTCGCTGACAAGCCGGTACACGATCCCGCGGCACCGCCGCACTCCGGTTGGACCCAACGGTCGTCAGGCGACGGACCACGACATCCACATATCCCCGACGCCGTGTCGCGCACCGCCCGGCACGGTCACAGGAAGGTTTTTTCAGTGAAGTACGTCTTGGAACGCGCGAGATCGCGGATCACGGCGGCAGCCACCGCACTGGCGTTGACGATGGGGCTTGCCGCGGTCGCCGCGGCGCCCGCCCGGGCCGACGGCTACGAGGGTCTGCTCACCGACCACGTCGTCCAGATCCACGAAACCGTCAGCGATGCCGGGTTCGTCCACCCCGGCATCGGCCTGTCGGCGGAGAACCTCCGCAACGCCCAGCAGATGGTCCGCTCCGGCACCGAGCCGTGGGCCTCCTACTTCGACGCGATGACCCAGGTCGGGCTGTGGGCCTCGCGGGACTACACCGTCGACAACATGGTCAAGGGCAAGCCCGAGGTCCCGGTGACGGACACCTTCACCCAGGGCGGCATGCGCAACCGGCTGACCCGCGACTCCTTCGGCGTGCTCACCCAGGCGCTGCTCTGGGTCAACACGGGCGACGAGGTCTACCGCAGGAACGCCGTCATGGGCCTGCGCACCTGGTCGAACATGAAGCCCGACGGCTACGCCTATTTCCCCGACGCGCACATCCACACCGGCAAGCCGCTCTCGCAGTTCCTCATGGCGGCCGAGATCATCCGCGCCACCACCCCGGTCCCGGACGGCACCCCGGGCAGCTACGGCGGATACGACGTGACCTGGGACGCCCAGGACGACGAGAAGCTGCTGACGAACCTCGCCGAGCCGATCGTCAATGTCTTCAACTTCTCCAACAAGAAGTGGATGAACCAGCACAACTTCGGCCTCTACGGCCGCATCGCCACCGCGATCTACGCCGACGACGTCAAGGGCTATGCCAAGGGCGTCGAGTGGTTCACCAAGAACTCCACCTACGACGGGTACGACAACGGCGCACTGGGCGTGCAGATCCAGCAGATCGCCGCCGACGACGGGCTGAACCCGTACGGCTATGGGTTCACGCAGGTCCGGGAGATGGGCCGCGACCAGGCCCACGGTGAGACCAACATCGACAACTTCGCCGCCCTGGCCCGCTTCCTCGAGGTCCAGGGCACCGAGGTCGACCCGGTCGACGGCACCGTCTCGACCGCCGGTGACGCCGTGAGCGCCTACCGGTTCCTCGGCAACCGGCTGCTGCACGGAGCCGACGCCTTCTACCGCTTCATGATGGGCGCGTGGACTCCGTGGGTCGACGAACGCGGGACGGGCGGGACCATCTCCCAGGCCTACCGCGGCCGGATCTTCAACCCGCTCTCGGAGCTGTACTACCAGTACACCTACGCCGAGGGCGTCGACGTCGAGACCGAGGCCCCGTATCTGGCCGAGCTGCACCGGCGTATGGACGGCCCGTTCTTCCGCTACGGGACCGGCACCCAGAACTTCTGGGCCCCGGGCGACAAGAGCATCGAGTACTGGGTGGCGTTCCCGCCCGAACTGGCCGGCACCGGGCCGACCCCGGTGAAGGACACCGAGGTCACCTTCGGACGCTACGCCGTCCCCCTCGACGACGGCACCGAGATCGTCACCGAGGACGGGCGCACCTTCGCCCGCGCCCACGCTGACAAGGACGGCACGACCAGCGCGGTCAGCCGCCTGATGCACCCGGGGGGAAGCCGGCTGGGGGTGCTGGTGCGCACCGACGGTCCGGCCGACCTGACGGTGCTCGACAAGGAGCAACCCTCCGCGCTGAACCCGGACGAGACCGCGCCCCGGACCCTGGCCACGATCGAACTGCCCGACACACAGGGCGAGTGGCGGTACGTCACCTATCCCGCGGCCGGACAGAACGCGCACTTCTACCGCGTGAGCGGCGACGGCGCCACGGTCGACCTCGACGCGGTCATGTTCGACGCCGGGAAGCACCTCACCCCACCCAGGTTCGAACAGGCCAGGGACCGTTACTACCTGTGGCCGGACGCGAAGTCCTCCTTCGACCTGTCCGCCGCCGACGAGGGCGGATCGGTCGCCCACAGCGCCGCCGGCCTCCCCCGGGGCGCCTCACTCGACCAGAAGACCGGCGTCCTCACCTGGACGCCGGCGTCCGGCGACCGCGGCAGCCACGACGTCCAGATCGTCGCCGATGACGGTGAGTCCGTCACCGCGCGGACCTTCGAGCTGTTCGTGGCGAAGAACCGGCCGAAGATGATCGAGGCGGCGATCGCGGACGGCACCGACGAGGACGCCGTCTACACGAGCGTGACCCGCGAGCCCTTCGAGGCCGCCTGGAAGGAGGCCAAGAGGGCCTCCGAGTCCGGCTCGGACGAGGAGTTCCGCGTGGCCTTCGAGGCGCTGCTCGACGCCATGGACGACCTGGAACTGCTCAACCCGCGCCTCAAGGACGGGTCGCTCGACTACACCGGCGCGGTCACGCCCACCGTCCTCGGCGAGTCGGGGCTGCGCGCGCTCGCCGATGACGACAACACCAGCAGCTCCGGCGACCTCCGCGTGGCGTCCTTCGTCCTCGACTTCGGTACCCGGTACCGGGTCGCGGCCGACAAGTTCGGCTTCCGGGCCCGGTTCTCGTTCCCGATGCGCTCCCAGGGCACCAACGTGTACGGCTCGAACGACGGGATCTCCTGGACTGTGCTGTCCGAGCGCGAGACCTCCGAGACCAACGACTGGGAGACCATCCCGGTCGTCGCCCAGCACGCCGGCGGGAAGTTCCGCTATCTGAAGCTCCAGGTCGACACCCCGGGCATCCCGATCGACCCGGCCTACCCGGGCATCTGGTCGGTGGGCGAGTTCCGCGTCTTCGGCGACCGCAGCGAGGTCGCCGGCACGATCACCGACGTGTCGCTCACGTCCCCGGACGCGCTGCGCGAACGCGTGACCGCCGGCGACACGGTCGACTTGGCCTTCTCCAGCCCGACGCCGATCAGCGATGTCGACGTCACCATCGGCGGGCAGTCGGCCGAGGCCACCAGTGCGGACGGCCTGCACTGGACGGCGTCGACCGAACTGGGCGCAGTGGACGGCGGCGCCCTGCTGCCGATCAGCATCGATCACACCACCGGCGACGGCGAGACCGCCGCGACCGTGCTCGGCACCACCGACGCCACGCAGCTCTACACGTCCGACCAGCGCAACCTCGTCGACCTCGCCCAGGCCGCGCGGGTCGTCGACGCCGACGGGAAGGCCGATTCGGGCAAGGCCGGGCACGCCGCCCGGATGCTCGACGGAAACGTCGGCACCTTCAGCGATGTCGCGGCCGTCGACGGCGAGTACCACCTCATCTGGGACTTCGGCGAGGGGGGCACGATCGAGCTCGACCGCGCCGACTTCCTGGCCCGCCAGGACAACAACGGCCTGACCCGCATGGCCGACCAGGTCCTGGAAGGCTCGAACGATCTGAAGAACTGGACGCGGCTGACCGACCCGACCGTGGCCGAACACGACTGGCAGAACCTGGACTCGCTCGACGAGAGCGGCTTCCGGTACCTGCGGGTCAGCAACGGCAACCTGATCGACATCGCCGAGCTGCGCGTCTTCGGCGACTACCGGGTCGAGCTCGACACGGTGATCGCACGGGCCGAGGCGCTGGACCTGTCCCGCTACTCGCGGGCGTCGGCGATCCTGTTCACCCGCGAGTTCGAAGCGGTCGAGGCGGCCGCCGCCGAGGAGGGCGCCGACCGCGATGCCCTCTCCAGGCGACTGCTCGAGGCCTGGAAGCTGCTGGAGGACCCGGCCTCGACGACCATGCCGGTCGAGAGGTCCTGGGTGACGGCGAGCTCGGTGTCGTGGGACGGCAAGCGCGACGCGGCCGACAACGGCTGGGCCATGTTCGACGGCGACCCGTCCACCTTCACCGACACCAAGACGGCGACCGGCTGGGTGCGGGTCGTTCCGGACGACGCAAGCACCCTGACCGTCGAGACCGTGAGGGTCCAGCCTCGCGCCGGCCAGGCGAACCGGGCCAACGGCTTCCAGGTCCAGGGCTCCAACGACGGCGGCGCCACCTGGCAGACGTTCCTGACCCTCACGAGGCCCGCCGACAGCGGCTGGACCGAGTACCCCTTGAACGCGCCGGTCAGCTACGGGGCGCTCCGGCTGTACTCGCCCAACGGCTACACGAACCTGGCCGAGCTCCAGTTCGTGCGGGTACCGGTGGACGTCACCGGACTGGACCTCCTGCTGGAGGAGACCAGCGAACTGTCCGGGGCGGACTGGACGGCCGCGTCCTGGGCCGACATGACCGAAGCCCGGGAAACCGGGCTGGCCCTGCGCAGGACCGACGCCAACCCGGCGCAGGCGGACGTGGACGCAGCGGCCGACGCGCTCGCCGCGGCCGTGGCGGCACTCGTGGCCGCCGAGTGAGCGAAGGGGCCGGACCGGTACCGGTCCGGCCCCGGAACTTCGAGCGCACGTAGCGGCTGCCCCGGCACCGACAGGGACTCGCCGTCGCGCGGCAATTGTTTGTCATGTCCCTTACTTGGCGGCAGGGTGGGTGTCCCCCGGGCGGTCAGGACGTCGCGGGGGCGCCGGGCCGTCACCGGGCGGTCCGGTCACAAGGAGGGGATTCCGTGCCGGTTCTTCACGGTCACCCGCGCACGCCCACGCGTGCCCCGGCGTACAGCCGGGCCCGCCGACAGCTGACATCAGCCGTACTCGCCCTGTTCCTGGGCCTGCTGGGTGCTCTCGTCGCACCCGCCACCGCAACCGCCGATCCCGGCGATCCGAATCCGAACATGATCGACTGGACCGTCGTCGACACCTTCCGGGGCGCGTTGGGCAACGACATCCCGTTACGTGAAGGGCAGAACGACTGCAAGACACCTCAGTGCAATCCCCCGGTGGACGGCTTCGGCAGACGGCACATCCTGGAACACGGTGTGGTGCCCGACCACGAGGACATCCAGGAGACCGTCGGCACCCAGGGCTTCTGCGTCCCCGCCCCGGACAACCGCGTGATCTGCACCAACACGGACGCCAGCCTCGTCGTCGTGTACGTCACCCACAACGACCCGCGCTCCGGCGACGGAAGGCCGTTCGGGATCATCACCGCCTACTACTTCCTGCCCTGCTTCCAGGCCGCCGACTGCCCGGGTCCCGAGCAGCCCCACAAGGCGGACACGGCCCTCACCTACACCGGTGCCGGCAGCGCGGTGAACGGATCACCGGCCAGCCTTTCCGCGAGACTCACCAACAATTTCGGGACGCCGGTCAACGGCCGTGCCGTGCGGTTCGCCCTGGGCACGGGAGGCGCTCAGCAGACGTGCACCGGCACCACCACGGCGTCGGGCACGGCGACCTGCACCATCGACGCGGTCGACCAGCCGCAGGGGGCGTCGAACGCGGTGCCCGTCACCGTCACCTTCGGCGGCGACGACGACTACAACCCGTCCAGCACGTCCGCCGAACTCGGCCTGACCTCACCGACGAAGCTCGACTACACCGGCGTACAGCACCTCGCCAACGGGACTCCCGCCCAACTGGCCGCCAAGCTCACCGACTTCCGAGGAGACGCGGTGCCCGGGCGTGCTGTGCGCTTCGCCCTCGGCACCGGTGAAGACCAGCAGACGTGCACCGGCACGACGAGCGACACCGGGACCGCTACCTGCACCGTCGCGTCGGTGGACCAGCCGCTGACCGACTCCGCCACCGTCCCGCTGCGCGCGTCCTTCGCCGGTGACGCCGGCTACCTGGCCTCCGACACCTCCGCACAGCTGAAGCTCCAGTACGCGACGGGCCGCGCCTACGGCGTCTCGGCGCACGTGGATCTCCTCGGCGTACCGCTCCTGGAGATCGATCCGCAGCCCGACACCGGAACCCTCCGCACGGCGGACGCGGTCACGACCGACACCCCGTGCTCGGCCCAGTACACCTCACCCCTGCTGTCCGCGCAGAAGCTGTGCCCCAAGGTCACCACGACACTCGCCCCCGGCAAGGTCACGGCGACCGCGACCGTGGCGCAGGCGCGCATCGGACTGCCCGGTGTGCCCCTCATCGAGGTGTCCGGGCTCACCGCGACCTCCCGCAGCGAGTGCGGCAGGGCCACGGGCAGCACCACACTCACCCTGAAGATCGCGGGAGTTCCGGTTACCGTGTCGGGTGATCCGAACACGGAGATCCCGCTCGTCGGAGGTGGCCGACTCATCGTGAACGAACAACTGCCCTCGACCGGCGCCGACGCAGGCCTCGAGGTCAACGGCGTCCACCTCGTCCTCCCCGCCGACGGCGGTGAGGTCGTCCTGGCCTCGACGGACAGCGCGATGCACAACTGCGGTGACTGACGACCCCGCCGACTGGGGCGGACCGCAGGAATACACGGACGTGTTCCTGCGGTCCGCCCGCCGGGCTGTCCAGGATCTTTGCGAACGACGCGGCAGCGAACTGGAGTCACTCGCCTGCGAAGTCGTGTCCGACGCCACGGGCGACGTGGTCGTCGCCGCCACGACGGTGGTGCTCTTCCGCGGTCGCCGCTGCGTCTTCCGCCGAGGGATCTGGCCGCCGAGCCACCCCGCCGCCACCCGAGCCGCCATCTACGCGTCCGTCCTGGAGGAGCGCCTGATGACGCGGGTACACCCCCGGCTCGGCGACGACACCTCGCCGGTCGACCTCTGAGAGCGCGCCCTCACGAGCGACGGCTCCCCACGCGGCTCCTCCTCCCGGACCGGCCGCCGTGGCACGAGCGGGCAGCAGCCGGGCCGCCGTGGCACGAGCGGGCAGCAGCCGGTCAAGTACGGCGACCGGCGAGCGGGGGTGGAGGCTCCGAGGGACGTCGGGCGCTGAGAACGCCTCGCCCCGTGAATCGCCGGCTCGGCGACTTCTGGTGGAACCGCTCGATCTCATGGGCGCAGGTGGGCCAGGCTCCCGTCGTTCACGGGGTAGGGGCGTTCGTGGGGCAGGAGGTGCCGGGCGATGTCCAGGTCGCCCGCCCGTACATGCGAGTGGATCGTGTGGGCGAGCGGGGTGATGTCGGCGATGGAGACGATCCACTCGTCGGCGTAGAGACGTGCGGCTTCGCCGGCGAGGCCGAGTTGGAGCGAGCGGTGGGGAAGCGGCTGTAGGCGCAGGTCGCGTTCGGGGTCCCATTGCACCCGGGCGGGCGCCCGCTTCAACTGGCGCTGCCACGTGGCATGGTCGGCGTGGAGCCCGTGCTCGTAGTGGGACAGGCAGGCGTGTTCCAGTGCCCAGTCGAAGCCTTCCCGGGTGATCTCGACGGCGAGGACGGTTTCCTGGCCTTCCTTGGTGCCCCAACCGCAGCGGTACATCATCCACAGGAAGGACGGCTTGATCCACGTCATCCGGTCCCGCTTCCACACCGCCGGGAATCGGCCCTCCCGGGCCGCCGGCAGGCCGATGTCCGGCGTGTACGCCTGGTAGACGGTGACCGTGGAGTCCGTGTGCAGGGCTCGGATCTGATGCTTGGGTTCTGGCACGTGGATCAGGGTGGACGCACCGCTTCGCGCGCGCCATCGAATTACCGCGGCGGGAGGCCGCCGAGTCTGCGGCAGCGGATGAGGGCGCGGCGATGCCGGCGAAGGCGAGGGAGGGCGTGGACTGGGGGCAGCTCCAGGCATGCCGTTGGTCATCCGATCGGCATCGTGCCGCATCTGGCGGAGTAGTCCTGGTTGCGCCCGCCGGATTGCCCGTCAAGCCTGGTCCCATGGAGAACGGCCCCAAGGTGACCGTGGAGCCTCCGGACCGTCGCGGGTTGCGCGAGGTCAGTGTCGGTGGAGAGACAGTGGGGAGCGCCTGGTCGCTGAAGGGCCTGCGCAGGATCCTCCGGCGCCTCGGTTATCCGGGGGACGTGAATGTGAAGGACGGGACGTTCATACGTTGGCTCGGGGGCGACAGCCGAACGTGGCCCGACCAGCCCGTCAAGAGGCGCATCACCATCGCCGTCATGATGGCGGGACTGCTGGGATCCATGGTCCTGCTCGTGGTGATCGGAATGCCCGACGTGCTGCGGGGGCTCACCTTCGCGGGTCGGGTCACCGGGTTCCTGTTCGTGTTCGCAGGTCTGATTCAGGGTTTGGCCGCGTCGGCGGTACTCGATTACTGGGGTAAGCGACGCGTGAGGTTCTCAGGCGCCGCAGTGCTGCTCGGTGCGCTCATCGCCCTGGCCACCAACAGTCTTCTGTTGCTCCTCTGGCTCCAGGAAATGGAGTACACGCGCTACCTGCTGGCGTACTTCCCTCTTTGGTGCTGGTCACTGGGGGCTCTGTGGCTGCTCGTTCGTGAAAAAACGTGGACGGGAATTCCGCATCCCAAGGGTTTCGCGGCCGGTATCACCGCCACGGCCGTCATAGCCGGCGCGAACCTGGTGTACTCCAGCATGTACCAACCGGCTTCCCAACCTCTGCTGGTCAGCCTGGAGGCGAAGTTCGGCAAACCCACGGTGGACCCCCGGACCTCGTTCGTGGAACTCCCCTTGACGCTGCACGCACGGAACAAGGGCAAGGTTCCGGCTTACATCATCAGCGACGACTATTCGGTGTACGGGCATATGGTCAAGCTGTCGAAGACCAGTAGCGGGTTGCAGGACACGAAGAAGGCAATGGAAGATGAATCCGATGCGGCACGGTATGCAAGTGGAGCAGCAACCGAGACGCTGAGCGCAGGGCGCTTCCTGTCGATCGGCAGCTCGCTGGAACCAGGTGAGGAGTACACCGCGGAGAGGTTGGTCCGCCTACCCGCGACAGCCGATTATGAAGCATTGGAGGTATATTTCTCCCTGGGCTTGATACGAAAGGACAGGGGAAGGATCAGCGAGTGGGAATTCCCGTACCCCCACCTCTCATGGGAGAAGGACGAGGGGCGCTTCTACTGTCCCCCTCGCGACTGCGGGGAAAGCCTCATTTATCACAGCAAGGTGCAGCACAACAACAACATCATCAACGTGACACGGCGTCCCAGGTATGTGACCACGTGGTGGACGATCACGCCTGAAGACTCTGCGGTTTCCACGTCCATCTCCTCGTTCAGCTTCCAGCCCAAGGGAACTATTGACGAAGCGGAAAGCAAACGGGAAATGGACAGATATGATGTCACAAACGTCTACGCGGAAGCGATGGTACCTTTCGCGGCTCTGACGGAAGAGGAGAATTGAACGTCACTCGTCGTGTCCCGGAGCGGTGCCAGTCGGTGCGGGCGTCTTCTGTGACGAGGACGGGTCATCGGTCGGGGTCGGCGCCCTCTGTCAGCCAGTGGAGGGGTACGTGCGGTCCCACCACGTCGACTACTTCCTGGGAGCCGGCATGGCCGTGCCGCGTCGGCCGAACTTCGCCCACGCGGGCGGGTAGTGGGCGGAGCAGTACGTGTACGTGTCTGCGTGTCTCCTCTTACGTCTCCTTGCCGGATTCCTGGAGGACGGACAGCACGTTTCCGGCGGGGTCCGTGAACCACGCGATCAGCGGGCCGCCGCCGCGGAAGATGCCCTTCTCGTCCGCTTCGAGGTGCTCGTACCGCTCGAAACGCACGCCCCTGCCGCTCAGCTCGTCCACCGCCGCCTCGATGTCGTCGACGGGGAAGTTGAGGATCGTGTACGTGGCCGGGGTGTGGTCGGGCTTGGGGTAGACCAGGATGTCCCGGTCACCCGCGATGTGCAGGGTCAGCAGGCCGTTCTGCTCGGACACCCGGATCCCGAGCGTCTCGCCGTAGAACTTCCTGGCCGCGTCGATGTCGTCCACCGAGAAGCCGCTGAACGCCTTCGTCGTACCGAACATGATCGCCTCCGGGGGAGTTTGCACTCGGCTGAGTTCTCACCCATAGGACCGGCGGGCGGCTGGAAACTCATCGCTCCCGTTGGTTCCCGTGCCCATTCCCGTGCCCGTTCCCGTCCACGTTTCCATCCTCGTCCTCGTCCCCGTCCCCCGCTCTACCGTCGGCGCCAGGGCAGTTCCCGCTGGTCGTCGCCGACGGCGTCCGCGCGTTGCAGTGCGGCGTTGATCGCCTCGCCGATCTCCGCGAACTGCCGCACCTGTTCGGGGGTCAAGGCGTCGAAGACGGCTCGGCGTACGGCCTCCACGTGGCCCGGGGCCGCCCGTTCCAGCAGCTCGCGGCCCTTCGGGGCCAGGACGGCGAGCTGGTTGCGGCGGTTGCCGGGGTCCTCGCGGCGGTCGACGTAGCCGGCTTCCTGGAGCCGGTTCACGGCGTGGGTGAGCCGACTGCGGGTGATCTTCAGGCGCTCGGCCAGCTCGGACATGGTCAGGGCGCCCTCCGGGGTGGAGGACAGATGGGCGAGCAGGATGTAGTCGGCATGCGTCATCCCCGCGTCGCGGCGCAGCTGACGGTTGAGATGGTCGGCCAGCAGGGTCGAGAACTCGACGTAGGCGAGCCAGGCCCGTCGTTCCTCGGGGTCGAGCCAGCGCGGCGTGGTGGACGTGGGCATGCGCCAATCCTAACCCTTGACGTTTGAATATTAAAACGTAATTGCCGCCGATAAACGGTGACGGCAGGGCCAGTGCGTGCCCTCGGTCGCCGGTGCGGCTCATCCACGGCATGGATGAGCCGGATACGGGATTCGGATCGCGCCGAGGATGGTGACCGGGCGCCGGACGACCCATAGTCGTCCGTACCCGCACGCCGCTGTCCGGACCAGCCGCCACCGTGCGGCCGCCCTCAGCATGCCGTGCGCCGTCGGCGCCCGCGAAAGGCATGCCTTCTCCCGTACACCGTCTCCTGGAGTCGCCATGCCCGGTTCCGTCCCGCCGCCGTCTCCCACCGCGGTAGACGACACCGCTCCCGCACCCTCTCCCTCTCCCGTGGCCGTCTCGGGCCCGGCGCATCTGCTGCGCGTGACCCTGCTGATGGCCGGCAGCTGTCTGCCGATCCTGGGGGCGGTGCTGATCGCCCCGGTGCTGCCGAAGATGCAGGACCACTTCGCGTCGGTGCCGGGGGCCAAGGCGCTGGTTCCCCTCGCGCTGACCGTTCCGGCGCTGGCGCTGGCGCTGCTGGCCCCGTTCGCCGGTGTGATCGTCGACCGGCTGGGCCGCAAGCGGCTGCTGATCGTGGCGACCCTGCTGTACGCCGTGTTCGGAACGGCACCGCTCTACCTGGAATCCCTGGGCGCCATCATCGCCAGCCGCGCCCTGGTCGGTGTCGCCGAGGCCGCGATCATGACGTGCTGCACGACGCTGATCGCCGACTACTACTCCGGTCACCGGCGGGTGAAGTACCTCGCCCTGCAGACCATGTGCGCCTCCGCGTCGGCGACCGCCTTCTTCGTGCTCGGCGGCGCCGTCGGCTCGGCCGGCTGGCGCATGCCCTTCTGGGTCTACGCCGTGAGCCTGGTGATCGCCCCGCTGATGGCCACCGCCCTGCCCAACCCCGCGGCCCGCGCGGCCGCCGGCGGCAAGGCCCAGGACGTGGTGCCGGACGAGGCCACGGGCGAGGCCGGGGCCGGAACCACGGACGAGGTCACGGCCCGTCGTCCGTTCCCCTGGCGGCGGATGGCGGGCATCTGTGCCCTCACCTTCTTCGGGGCGATGGTCTTCTACACGGTCCCGGTGGAGATGGCGTACCTGCTCGACGACCTGGGGGTGGAGAACTCCGGTGTGATCGGTCTGGCCACCGCCATCGCGAGCGCCGCCACGGTGGGCGGAGCGGTCGCCTTCGCCCGGCTGAAGCGCTCCCCCGACCCGATGCTGCCCGCCGTTCTCGCGGTCTGTGCGGCCGGTTTCGGGGTGATGTTCCTGGCCGGCAACGTCCCGCTGCTCGTCGTGGGAGCGGTGATCAACTGTCTGGGCACGGGCATGCTGCTGCCCGCCCTCCTCACCAGCGCCATGTCCCGCCTGGCGTTCGAGGACCGTGGCCGCGGCACGGGGCTGTGGATGGCGGCCTTCTTCGGCGGTGAGTTCGTCTGCCCGCTGGTGCTGCTCGCCGTGGAGCCGGCGGTCGGCAGCCTCGCCGGTGCGGTGGGGGTGCTGGGGCTGGTCGCCGCCCTCGTCGCGGGCGGACTGCTGGCGGCCCGTCGCCGTGCGGACGCCGTCGCTCCCCGGCCGCTGCCGGAGCAGCCGGCCTGAGCCACGGAATCCGGCGGGCCGAGAGCGCGGTGCCGACGCCGGCGCCTCGGCCGGCGCCACGGCCGGCGACTGGACCGGCGACTGGACCGGCGCCACGGCCGGTGACTGGACCGGACGGCCGAGTCGGACGGCCGAGTCGGACGGCCGGATCAGACGCCTGGGTCAGACGGCCGGGTCAGCTGTGCGCTCGCCGTCGGCTCGGACAGCCGTATCGCCGTGGTGGATTCCTCGCGCGCCCGTTTCGCCGTCTCCGATACGACGGCGGGGCGGGCGCCCCCGGTCAGAGGGCCGTACGGCCGCGCCCCCGGTCAGAAGGCCGCACGGCCTAACCCCGCTCAACCGCCGCCGCCCAGGCGGCGGCTGGCGTGCCGGTCGCCGGACACCGGTTGCCGACCGCCCCCGATCAGGGCGACCGGTGCGACGCCCGCTGCTCGTCGCGTGCGGGTTCGTCGGGGATGCCGGGGGTGCCGGAGGTGCCGCGGCTGCCGGGGGTCGTCAGGGTTGCGCCCACCTCCGCGGCCTTCTGGCGGAGCCAGATGTGGGCCGCGTCCTGGGCGTGCACCGGGTGCCACCACATCGCCTCCTGCACCGGTACGGCCTCGAAGGGGCACGGCAGGACGCGTACGCCCGCGGAGCGGACCGCTCCGCGGGCCAGGCGTTCCTGGATCATCGCGACCCGGCGGGTGCCCTCGACCATGTGGGGCAGCAACTGGAAGGTCTGCACCGAGACCTCCACCCGGGGGCTGATGCCGATCATGCTCAGCTGGCGGGCGGCCGGGGCGTCGTAGGGCCTCTGGTAGACGGCCCAGGGCAGGCGGGCCAGCTGGTCGAGGGTGATGTCGTCGCCGATCTCGGGATGGTCGTCGGCGACCATGCACAGCCAGCGGTCCTGGTGCAGGTCGACGGCGGGGAAGCCGTCGATGACGCCGTGCGGCATCAGCAGTCCGTCGACGGTGCTCAGCACGGTGGCGGTGTTCTCCACGACGGAGGGCGCCGGGTGCTGGAAGGTGAGCCGGATTCCGGGGGCCTCCCCGTGCACGGTGCGGGCGAGCGCGGCGCCGAACACGGCCGCGCCGTAGTCGGAGGCGAGCAGGGTGAACTCCCGGGTCTCGGCGGCCGGGTCGAAGTCGGCCTGGCTGGAGAAGACCCGTTCCAGCAGGTCGCAGGCGGTGGCGCTGCGGTCGCGCAGGGCGACGCCGAGCGGGGTCAGCTCGTAGGAGTTGCCGGTCCTGGCGAGCAGTTCGTCGTCGAAGTGGCGGCGCAGCCGGGCCAGTGCCGCGCTCATCGCCGGCTGGCTCAGTCCGATGCGCTCGCCGGCCCGGGTGACGTTGCGCTCCTCCAGGAGGGCGCGCAGGGCGACGACCAGATTGAGGTCGAGTCGGGACAGGTTCACCGGGCAACCACCTAGCGGGCGAGAGGCATCCACGGCGTGGATTCGGGACATCCACAGAATCGATTTCCGTGATTTGTGGATCGGGGCCAGAGTAGACCGCAACCCAGCAGGAGGACATCTCATGGCAACGCTCGCGCAACCTGCCGGCCCGTTCGCGCTCGGCACGGTCTCCGCTCCGGACGGGGAGCCGTTTCCCGGCCTCCTGGTGAAGGACCGGGTCCTCGATCTGAGCAGGGCCCTGGACCGGGCGCCGTCCGGTGTGCGTGCCGTGCTGGAGCGGTGGGAGGAGACCCTTCCCGTCCTGCGCGCCCTGGCGGACGACGACTCCCTCGACTGGCTGCCGCTGGAGGGTCTGCGCGTGCACGCCCCGCTGGAGCCCCGGCAGGTCTTCCAGTCCGGCGCCAACTACCGGCAGCACGTGATCGACCTGGAGGTCGCCCACCGCTCCCCCGACGACCCGCGCACGGTCGAGGAGGCGCGCGCGGAGATCGCCGCGCTCATGGACCGGCGGGCGGCCGAGGACCTGCCCTACGTCTTCATCGGACTGCCCAGCACCATCGCCGGCCCGTACGACGACGTCGTCCTGCCTTCCTGGGCCCGGAAGCCGGACTGGGAGCTGGAGCTGGCGGCCGTCATCGCCAGGCCCGCCCACCGGATCTCCGTCGAGGAGGCCCTGGAGTACGTCGCCGGGTACACCATCGCCAACGACCTCACCGACCGCGCCACCGTCTTCCGGCGGGACATGCCGGCCATCGGCACCGACTGGCTGCGCTGCAAGAACGCGCCCGGTTTCACCCCGCTCGGCCCGTGGATCGTCCCGGCCGAGTCGATCGCCGACCCCGGTGACCTGCGGGTCACGCTGAAGCTCAACGGCGAGGTCATGCAGGACGAGTCCACCAAGGACATGCTCTTCGGCATCGCGCGGCTGGTGTCGTACATCTCCCAGACCTCCCGCCTGCTGCCCGGCGACCTGGTGCTGACCGGCAGCCCGGCCGGCAACGGCATCCACTGGGGACGCCTGCTGCGCCACGGCGACGTCATGGAGGGCTCCATCACCGGTCTCGGTGCGCAGCGCACCCGCTGTGTGGCGGAGGGCCCGGCATGAGCCTCGACCGTCACGACCCCGAGGGCGCGATCGCCGAGGCCGCCGAGGCGTACTCCAACTGGGGGCGCTGGGGCGCAGACGACGTGCTGGGCACGCTGAACTTCCTCGACGAGGCCAAGCGGCGCGAGGGTGCCGCGCTGGTGCGCCGGGGTGTCAGCTTCTCGCTCTCGCAGTCCTTCGACATGAACGGCCCGCAGAAGGGCTGGCGCCGGCGGACCAACCCGGTGCACACCATGCTCGACACGGGCACGGACGCGGCCCTCGGCAACCAGGGCTTCCCGCACGGCATCGGCGGCGCCGACGACGTGATCGCGATGCCGTTGCAGTGCTCCACCCAGTGGGACGGGCTCGGGCACATCTTCGACCACGGCAAGGCGTGGAACGGACGCGACGCCGAGAAGGTCGTCACCTCCGACGGCGACCTCGTCACCGGCATCGAGCACATGGCTCCGTACGTCGCGGGGCGCGGTGTGCTGCTCGACGTGGGCCGGGTCGTCGGCACCGACGGCGGGCTGCCCGACGGGTTCCCGATCACCGAGGAGCACCTGACCGCGACCGCCGGGGCGCACGGGGTGAGCGTCGGCCGCGGCGACATCGTCCTCGTCCGCACCGGACAGCTCGCCCGCGCCCGGCGGGACGGCTGGGGCGACTACGCGGGCGGGCCCGCGCCGGGGCTGTCGTTCACCACCGCCGGCTGGCTGCACGGCACCGAGATCGCCGCGATCGCCACCGACACCTGGGGTTTCGAGGTGCGGCCCAACGAGTTCGAGAACGCCTTCCAGCCGCTGCACCAGGTCGTCATCCCCAACATGGGGCTGCTGATCGGCGAGATGTGGGACCTCGACGCGCTCGCCGCGGACTGCGCGGACGACGGCGTGTACGAGTTCTGGCTGACCGCCGCTCCGCTTCCCATCACCGGCGCTGTCGGCTCCCCCGTGAACCCCGTCGCCGTCAAGTAGCCGCCCGGCCGCCGGCTGCGCGGCCTCCCGGACAGCAGCGGCGCGTCCGGCCCGCACTCCCGGCGACCAGCGGCTCACCATCCGCCCACCAGCCGCACCACCGTCCCCACACCCGGCGGGCGAGCCGCACCCCGTCCCCCACACCCGGCCCGCTCCCGACAGCAAGCCGCACCCCGTCCCACCCCCGGCCCGCGCCCCCAGCGGGCGAGCCGCACCCCCGCCGCCCGAAGTCGTGCGGCCCAACCCCGGGAGGTATCCCCGACATGGCTGACCGCCCCACCCTCCCCCAGCCTCCGGCCGGGGGGACCCGCACCGTCCTCGTCATCGGCGGGGGCGCCGCCGGCAGCGCCGTCACCATCCTGCTGCGCCGCGCCGGTGTCGCCGTGGACCTGATCGAGGCCACGCCCGACTGGAACGCCACCACCGGCTCCGGTATCACCCTCCAGGGCAACGCCCTCCGCGTCCTGCGTGAACTGGGCGTGTGGGAGCGGGTGCGCGCCTCCGGCTTCGCCTTCGGCTCGCTGGGCGTGACCGCTCCCGACGGCACCGTCCTCTTCGTCGCCGAGGACATCCGGACCGGCGGTGAGGACCTGCCCGC
This sequence comes from Streptomyces sp. NPDC014995, assembly GCF_043080745.1. Lineage (NCBI taxonomy): Bacteria > Bacillati > Actinomycetota > Actinomycetes > Kitasatosporales > Streptomycetaceae > Streptomyces > Streptomyces sp. NPDC014995. Next base: position 629,653 of record NZ_JBIBVX010000002.1, on the reverse strand, counting down.
CACCCTCGGCATGCAGCGCCCGCAGTTGCAGCGGATCCTCATCGACGCGGTCCGCGCCTCGGGCGCCACCGTCCGCCTGGGCACCACCGTCGACACCCTGGAGCAGGACGCCGACGGCGTCTCGGTCCACTTCAGCGACGGGGCCGAGGGCCGCTACGACCTCGTGGTCGCCGCCGACGGCCTGAACTCCGCCACCCGCTCCGCGATCGGCGTCACCGACAGACCCGAACCCACCGGCATGGCCATCTGGCGCGTCGCGGCCCCCCGCCCCGAGGGCGTGACCCGCACGGACCTGGCGTACGGCGGCCCGGCCTACATCGCGGGCTACTGCCCGACCAGCGAGAACACCATCTACGCCTACGTCGTCGAGGCCAACCGCGACCGCGCATCCATCGACCCGGCCATGTACGCGGACGAGATGCGGCGGCTCGCACAGGGCTACGGCGGTCTCTGGCCCGAGATCACGAAGCACATCGACGATCCGGCCGGGGTCAACTACACCTGGTTCGACCGGCACCTGGTGGAGGGGCCGTGGCACCGCGGCCGGGTGGTGCTCGTCGGCGACGCCGCCCACTGCTGCCCGCCCACCCTCGCCCAGGGCGCGGCGATGTCCCTGGAGGACGCGTCCGTCCTCGTCGAGCTGCTCACCACCCGCGACGACTGGGACGACCAGCTCCTCACCGACTACCGGGCCCGGCGGCTGCCCCGTGTCCGCATGGTCGTCGACGCCTCCGTGCAGCTCGGCCGGTGGCTGCTCGACGGGGAGCGCGACGCGGACGTACCCGGCCTGATCGGCCGCACGATGACGGCGCTGAAGGAACTCCCGTGACCGAGCCCGTGCCGACACCGACGATCGACGTGCACGCCCACCTCCTGCTGCCGGAGGTCGAGGAGGCCGTCGCCGGTCACCCCGGCCTCGCCGAGGCCCGCGCCCTCGACGCCCGCCGCAACGGGCCGGCGGCCCTGGCCGTGAACGGGCCCATGGTCGGTGAGCGTGTGCCGCCGCTGACCGACGTCGCCGTGCGCCTGGCGGCCATGGACACGGCCGGCGTGGACGTGCAGCTGGTGAGCCCCTCGCCGTCGCACTACCACTACTGGGCCGGGCCCCGACTGGCCGACCGGATCTGCCGGCTGGCCAACGAGGGCACCGCCGGGCACTGCGCGAAGGCGCCGGACCGGCTGCGCGGCCTCGGCCTGGTCCCCCTCCAGCACCCCGGACTCGCGGTGGCCCTGCTCGACCACGCGCTGGAGCGGGGACTGAGGGGCGTGGAGATCTCCTCGCACGCCCCGGCGCCCGACGGGGGCCGGGAGGTGGAACTCTCCGACCCGCGGCTCGCCCCGTTCTGGGCGCGCGCCGAGGAGACCGGCGCCCTGGTCTTCCTGCACCCGTTCGGCTGCACCCTCGACGAGCGGCTGGACCAGTGGTACCTGTCCAACACGGTCGGCCAGCCCACCGAGAACGCGGTCGCCCTCTCCCACCTGGTCTTCTCCGGCGTCCTGGACCGGCACCCCGGGCTGAGGCTGATCGCCGCGCACGGCGGCGGCTACCTGCCCACCCACATCGGCCGCTCCGACCACGCCTGGCGGGTCCGCCCCGACGCCCGAGGCTGCTCGCGGGAGCCCAGCAGCTACCTGAGGCAGCTGTACTTCGACTCCCTCGTCCACGACCCGGCCGTCCTGCGGGAGCTGGTGCGGGCCGCGGGCGCCGACCGCGTGCTGCTCGGCTCCGACTTCCCCTTCGACATGGGCGCCGAGGACCCGCTGGGCGCGCTGCGCGCCGCGGACCTGCCCGACGCCGACTTCCACGCCGTCCGTGGCGGAAACGCCGCCGCACTGCTCGACCTCGCCTGAGGAGGATCCCCCCATGAGCGACCGCCTGCTCACCCATCTGCGGCACGTCGACCTCGCCGTGCCCGACTACGACAAGCAGCTCGACTTCTACGCCGGCGTCTGGGGCCTGACCAAGGTCGCCGAGGACTCCGGCATCTCCTTCCTGGCCGCCGAGGGCTCGCCCGAGCAGTACGTCGTCCGGTTGCGCAAGGCCGACGAGAAGCGGCTCGACCTGGTCTCCTACGGGGCCGGGAGCGCGAGCGACGTGGACACCCTCGCCGAGCGGCTCCTCGCCGGTGGCGTGCAGTTGGTCTCCCGGCCGGGCACGGTGGACACCCCCGGCGGCGGTTACGGCTTCCGCTTCTTCGACATCGACGGCCGCACCATCGAGGTCTCCGCCGACGTCGAGGTCAGGCGGCACCGCAGGATCGAGGAGAAGGAGTCGATCCCGGTCAAGCTGTCGCACGTCGTGCTCAACTCGCCGGACCTCGACACGACCCGCGAGTGGTACGAGCGCCACCTCGGCTTCCGCCACTCCGACACGCTCAGCTCGCCGTACGTCGGTGACGTCATGCACTTCATGCGGATCAGCAACCAGCACCACTCCATGGCCATCGCCAAGGGCCCGCACACCTCCCTGCACCACGTCTCCTTCGAGATGCGCGGCCTCGACGAGTACATGCGCGGCTCCGGCCGGGTGATGCGGGCCGGCCACCGCAAGATCTGGGGCCCGGGCCGGCACCTGGCGGGCGACAACACCTTCACGTACTTCCTCGACCCGCACGGCAACACCGTCGAGTACACGACGGAGCTGGAGCTCCTGGACGAGGACACCTGGCACCCGCACGTCTACGACTTCTCCCAGCCCGAGGTCACCGACCAGTGGGGCACGGCGAACCCGATGAACGAACTGGTCGCCAAGGAGTCCTTCAACGACGTCGACCGCGGCGTGTTCGTCGCCCCGCCGGTCTGACGGGCCGTCCGGGCGTCCGGCCGGCCGGGTCCCCCGTCACCGGGGGCGCGGCGATCCCCTGTCACGCCCTGACCGCCCGCCGAGCCCCCGGCTGTCCGAGCCCGCCCCCGCCCTCACGCCCCCGACGCCCCCAGGAACCCGCCCATGCGTTTCGCCACCTACGAACACCGCGACCGGCACCGTGTGGCCGTCGTCGACGAGGACGGCACGCTCCGCCCCCTGCCCGGTGTCCACTCCCTGACCGGGCTGCTCGCCGAGACGGGAGGCCTGCCCGGACTGCTCGCGGCGGGCTCGGAGACGCTCCACGTCCCGGCCGGCCCCCACGTCGGCGAGGTACGGCTGCTGCCGCCCCTCCAGCCGCCCACCGTCCGGGACTTCGTCACCTTCGAGGAACACGTCGAGGGCGTACGGCGGTCCGTGGACGGCGCGGCCGGGGTGCCGCAGCGGTGGTACGCGGCGCCGACGTTCTACTTCGGCAACCCCTACGCGATGTACGGCCCGCACGACGACGTCCCCGTGCCGCCGGGGTCGGGCGTGCTCGACTTCGAGCTGGAGGTCGCCGCCGTGATCGGCGGGGAGGGCCGCGACCTCACCCCCGAGCAGGCCCGGGACCACATCGTCGGCTACACCGTCTTCAACGACTGGTCGGCCCGTGACCTCCAGTCCGCCGAGATGAAGGTCGGCCTCGGCCCGTGCAAGGGCAAGGACACCGCGACCACGCTGGGCCCGTACCTGGTCACCGCCGACGAGCTGGAGCCGTACCGCGACGCGGACGGTTTCCTGCGGCTGGCGCTGACCGCCGAGGTCAACGGGCGGGTGGTCGGCGAGGACCTGCTGTCCAACATGAGCTGGACCTTCGAGGAGATGGTCGCCTACGCCTCGCGCGGCACGGTCGTCCGCCCCGGCGACGTCCTCGGCTCGGGCACCTGCGGCAACGGCGGCTGTCTCGCCGAGCTGTGGGGCGTACGAGGCACCCGGGACCCGGCGCCGCTGGAGCCGGGCGACACGGTGACGCTCACCGTCGAGGGCATCGGCACCGTCTCCAACACCGTGGTGAGCGGTTCCCCTCCCGTGCCGGTCCCCGCCGCCCGGCGCCGCCCGCGGGAGCGGCCGTGACCGGCCCGCACGCCCAGCGGCTGCTCGGCAGGGTCGTCGTGGTCACGGGCGCGGCCGGCGGTCAGGGCGCCGCGGAGGCCGAGGCACTGACCCGCGAGGGCGCCCGGGTCATCGCCACCGACGCGGCCAAGGCGCCCGGCTGCCGCCGGCTCGACGTCACCAGCGAGCAGGACTGGGCGCGGCTCGCCACCGAACTGCGCGCGGCGTACGGGCAGGTGCACGGGCTGGTCAACAACGCGGGCGTCACCTGGCGCGCCCGGATCGACGACGTACGCCCCGAGGACATGGCCCGGGTCCACGCGGTCAACGTCACCGGGCCGCTGCTGGGCATCCAGCACCTGGTGCCGCTGATGCGGGCGGGGGCGTCGATCGTGAACGTCGGTTCGTCGGCGGCGCTGACCGCCCACTACCCCGTCGCGTACACCGCCAGCAAGTGGGCGCTGCGCGGCCTGTCGAGGACCGCCGCCATGGAGCTGGGGCCGCGCGGCATCCGCGTGAACACGATCCATCCCGGCTTCGTCGAGACCGCGATGACCGCCTCCGCCGCGCCCGCGTTCCGGGAGGCGAACCTGCGTGCGACGCCGCTCGGCCGCACCGGGACCGTCGACGACATCACCCCGCTCGTCACCTTCCTCCTCTCCGACGACTCCGCCTTCGTCACCGGAGCGGACATCCCGGTCGACGGCGGCCTCACCGCGCACGGCGGCGCCATGCCGATCTCGGACGCCCTGCGCCCGGACGGCTGAGCGGCAGCGATGGACGACAGAAAGGTTCTCTCCCCCATGGACAAGGTCCGCGCGAGCGCCGCCGAGGCGGTCGCCGACATCCCCGACGGCGCGTCGCTGGCCGTCGGCGGCTTCGGCCTCAGCGGCATCCCCGACGTGCTCGTCCGGGCCCTGCACGAACAGGGCGCGACCGGCCTGGAGGTGGTGTCGAACAACTGCGGCGTGGACGGCCGGGGCCTGGGCGTCCTGCTGACCGACGGACGGATCGCCCGCGTGACGGGCAGTTACGTGGGCGAGAACAAGGAGTTCGCCCGCCAGTACCTGTCGGGCGAACTGGAGGTGGAGCTGGTGCCGCAGGGCACGCTGGCCGAGCGGCTGCGCGCCGGTGGCGCGGGCATCCCCGCCTTCTACACCCCCGCGGGGGTGGGCACCCAGGTCGCCCGCGGCGGACTGCCCTGGCGCCACGCGGCCGACGGCTCGGTCGCCGTGGCCTCGCCGCCCAAGGAGACCCGCGACTTCGCCGGCCGCCGTCACGTCCTGGAGCACGGCATCACCACCGACTTCGCCCTCGTACGGGCCTGGCGCGGCGACCGCCACGGCAACCTGGTCTTCCGCGGGTCGGCGGCCAACTTCAACCCGGTGGCCGCCATGGCGGGCCGGATCACCGTCGCCGAGGTGGAGGAACTCGTCGAGCCGGGCGGCTTGGGCCCGGACGGGATCCACCTGCCCGGCGTCTTCGTCCAGCGGGTCGTGGCCCTCACTCCCGCCGAGGCCGCCGACAAGCACATCGAGAAGAGGACCGTACGCGCATGACCACCACCGTCCGTACGCACCTGGGGTGGACCCGCGACGAGATGGCCGCCCGCGCCGCCGCCGAACTCACCGACGGTTCCTACGTCAACCTCGGCATCGGCCTGCCCACCCTGGTCCCCGGCCACCTCCCGCCCGGCGTCCACGTGGTCCTGCACTCCGAGAACGGCATCCTGGGCACCGGCCCGTACCCGGCCGAGGACGAGGTCGACCCCGACCTGATCAACGCGGGCAAGGAGACCGTCACCGTGCTGCCGGGCGCCTCCTTCTTCGACTCGGCGCTGTCCTTCGGCATGATCCGCGGCGGCCACATCGACACCGCCGTGCTCGGCGCGATGCAGGTGTCCGCCGCCGGCGACCTGGCCAACTGGATGATCCCCGGCAAGATGGTCAAGGGCATGGGCGGCGCGATGGACCTGGTCCACGGCGCCCGCCGGGTCGTCGTCCTGATGGAACACACCGCCAAGGACGGCAGCCCGAAGATCGTGCGGGAGTGCACCCTGCCGCTCACCGGCGAACGCTGCGTCCACCGGATCATCACCGACCTCGGCGTCCTCGACGTCACGCCGGAGGGCCTCGTGCTGGTGGAATGCGGGCCGGGCGTGACGCCCGGGGTCATCGCCGACCGCACGGACGCGCCGCTGGTCCGCAGGCCGTGAGCCGGGGACGCGTCGGGCGGGCGGGGACCGTGGTCCCCGCCCGCCCGACGTGTTCCGTCCGTCCTCACCGCCCCGACAGGGGCATGACCTTGCGGTAGGCGAACACGGCGACCGCCGCGACCACGACGTGCATCAGGAGCAGCGCCGCGACGCCGGTCGCGCCGCCGTCGCCGAAGAGCAGGAAGTCGGGGACGAAGGACACCACGACGACGGCCGGCACCAGCCATCGCACCAGCGCCTCGGGGTCCTTCGACACCTTGCGCACGACGGCCCAGCCGACGGCGCCCGCGATCACCCCGACCGCGGTCAGGAAGACGTACGAGCCGGGCTCCAGCGGCTGGAAGTCGTCGGGCGCGCCCGCGGCCAGGGCGAGGAGGGCGAGCACCGCGTCCGCGAGAGAGGCCACCATGATCGCGGCGATCACCCCTCCCACCACGACGAGCGGACCACGGCGGACAGCGGCTGCCTCGGAGGTGACGGACATGGCGACTCCAGGAAGGGCGAGGGGAAGAACCGACGGACGTTTGAACACTCAAGCATCAGCAGTCTGATGCGCATCGTTTGAAATTTCAAGCTCATGCACCGACCGTATCCGTCCGTTGCTGCCCGGCCGGAAGCCCGCCACGAGGCAGCGGCGCATGACGCGCGCAGGCAGGGGTTCGTTTTCGCTGGCCCGTGAGGGAAAGCCGGGAGAGGATCTGGACCGGCTCACGGATGAGACATCGCAGGAACGATCACAGGAAGGACCGACGAAGTGATCATCTTCGGCACCAAGGGATACCTGTACCAGCTGGCGATACTGACGCTGGTCTGCGGCCGCTGCGGCAACCCCGCCGCGCACACGCTGCGCAAACGCGTCACCAAGTTCACGTTGTTCTTCGTGCCGCTGTTCCCGGTTTCCACGAAGTACGCGACCCAGTGCACCTTCTGCGGCGCGGAGCAGAAGGTGACCAGGGAGCAGGCGGAGCAGTTGCAGGCGCAGGAGGCGGGCGGTCCCGGCGGTCAGCCGTACGGGCAGCCGCAGCGGCAGCCGTACCAGGGCGGATGACGGGCCTCGGGGAGGGCCTCGCCGGCCCGTCATCGGTTGTTCGGTCGGTCAGTCGTTCCAGGTCTCGTCGTACGGGTCCCGGGGCGTGGCCACCGGCCTGGCGGTGGCGACCTCGATGAACGGGATCGGGCCGTCGTTGACCGGGTCGCGGGCCAGCCGGGCGGTGTAGGTGCCCGTGACCTGGAGCCAGGTGTCCGGCTGGAGGACCGGCGGGATGCGGCCGGTGAGGCCCACCTTGACCGGCTGGGCGTCGGCCGCGCAGCAGTTGAGGGCCATGCGCACCAGGTACGGGGTGCCGTCGCGGTCGAGGGCCACGAAGCCGGTGAGGGCGATGCGGCGGCCGGTGAGGGTGCGGCCGTGGTCGTACACCGCGCGCCCCGCGTAGTCGGCCACCCCGAGGGGCAGCGGGTCGGTGGCGGGGAGGGCGGGGTAGGCGACGGGTTCCTGGAGGGCCGTGCCGGTGCGGGTCGCGCTGTAGGAGCCGAGGGCCGGCGGCGCCACGAGGATCAGGGCCAGGAGGGGGAGGAGCAGGAGCCAGGAGATCCGGGGTTCGGGGTGCTGGTCCCGGTGCCGGCCGGGTGTCTTCGGCAGCCGCCACTCGTACCACGCCGTCGCCAGCGCCGTGATGACCAGGATCGCTCCGGAGGCCAGCAGGAGCGGCTGCAGGCCTGCCTTGACGTAGCGCAGGTACAGGTCGGTGGTGCCGGCGTGCAGGAGGCTCGCGCCGAGCAGGAACAGGACCGCGGCCTGGGCCTGGCGGTTCACAGCAGCACCGCCCCGGTCAGCACCGACACGGTGACGGCCAGGACGAAGGTGGCGGGCGCGAAGCGCAGGGCGAAGGCACGGCCGAAGGTGCCCGCCTGCATCGCGAACAGCTTGAGGTCGATCATCGGGCCGACCACCAGGAACGTGAGCCGGGCGGTGAGCGAGAACTGGGTCAGGGACGCCGCGACGAACGCGTCCGCCTCCGAGCAGATCGACAGGACCACGGCCAGGACGGCCAGCGTCAGGACCGCCACCGCCGGATGGCCGGCGGCCGTGCGCAGCCAGCTCTCCGGGGCGACCGCCTTCAGGGTCGCCGCCGCCATCGCGCCCACGACGAGGAAGCCGCCCGCGTGCACCACGTCGTGCCGTACCGAGTCCCAGAACGCCGCCCCCTTGCTCCGGCCCTCGTGCGGCGCGCGCGTCGGCGGGCGCAGCCAGTCCGCGCGGCCGAGGCGCTGCCAGAGCCAGCCCATCGCGCACGCCACGAGCAGGCTGGCGACGAAACGGGCCAGGACCATCTCGGGGTTACCGGGGAAGGCGACGGCCGTGGCCGTCAGCACGATCGGGTTGATCGCCGGGGCGGAGAGCAGGAAGGCGAGGGCCGCGGCGGGGGTGACCCCCCGGCGCACCAGAGCGCCGGCGACCGGGACGGACGCGCACTCGCAGCCCGGCAGCACCGCGCCCGCGGCCCCCGCCACCGGGACCGCCAGCGCGGGGCGGCGGGGCAGGGCGCGGGCGAAGAACGACGGGGGGACGTGGACGGCGATCGCCGCGGACAGCAGGACGCCCAGCACGAGGAACGGCAGGGCCTGCACGACCACCGCCACGAAGACCGTCGTCCAGCTCTGCATCACCGGTGCGGACAGGGCCCGGCGGAGCGGGCCCTGCGACAGCACCAGGAGGAGCAGCAGCAGGGTCAGGGCCAGGGGGGAGGTGAGACGCCGGGGTTCCCGGGGAGGGCCGGGCTCGTCGAGGTCCGTGCCCTCCTCGCGGGCGGCCGCTTCTGTGATGGCCACGGGTGGGCACCTCCGGGTTCCGTGTCTCTCCCTCCCCTCCCATACGGCCGCACGGCCCCGCGCGTTCACCGCCTTCACCGGTGCCGCACCGCACGGGTGGAACCACCCGTCCCGGTGAGGCAGTCTCACCCCTCGTGGGGACCCTTCCGAATCAGAGTGCGCCGTCGGGCGACGCCGGAGCGCACATGGTGGTGTGCGGCGACGACGGGCTCGCGCACCGGCTGGCCGCCGAGTTGCGGCACGCGTACGAGGAGCAGGTCACGCTCGTCGTACCGCCCTCCGAGCGCACGGTACGGCCACCGGTCGTCGGGCGGGCCCGCGCGGTGTCGGCGGCGCTGCTGGACCGGGTGGTGAGCGCGGCCGTCAGCCGGGCCACGGGCACCGGCAGTAACGGTTCGGCGGGTACCGGCGCCAGGGGCGCCGCGGGGGGCGCCGCAGCGGGCGGCGGCGGTGAAGACGGCGGGGTCCGGCCGCTGTTGGAGGCCGCCGAGCCCACCGAGGCCGTGCTCGCCGAGGCCGGGGTGGAACGGGCCGCCGCACTGGCGCTCGTGTACGACGACGACGAGACCAACATCCGCGCCGCTCTCACCGCCCGACGCCTCAACCCCCGGCTGCGGCTCGTCCTGCGGCTGTACAACCGGCGGTTGGGCCAGCACATCGAGGACCTCCTGGACCAGGCGGCCGCCCTGGCGGTCGGCGGAGCGGCGGACGGCGCGGCGGGAGGCGCCGTCGTGGCCGACGCGTCGACGACGGTGCTGTCCGACGCCGACACCGCCGCGCCCGCGCTGGCCGCGACCGCCGTCGCCGGGACCACCAAGGTCGTCCAGACCGACGGGCTGCTGCTGCGGGCCGTGGAGCGTCCGCCGCCCGGGCCGGGGCGGGTCGCCGACCCGGGACTGGCCACCCTCGCGCTGTTGTCCTCGACGAGCAACGACCCCGCCTTCGCGGACGGGTCCGAGGCCAGCGGCGAGCAGGGACCCCGGCTGCTGCCGGACGCGGCGACCGTGGCCGCCGCGACCGGGCGCGGCAGTGTCGTCCTGGAGCAGGTCGCGTACTCGGCCGGCACCGCGCTGCCGCCGGGGCGGGGCGTCGGAGTCGTCGCGCCGTTCGCCTCCTTGTTCTCACGGCGGTTGCGGTGGTCCCTGGCCGGGCTGGTGGGCTGTGTGATCGCGCTGGCGGTGGCGCTGTGGCTGGCGACCGGGATCCATCCGCTGGGGGCGCTGTACCTGACGCTGCTGGATCTGTTCGCGATCAACGATCCGGCGGTCGGGTCGTCGACGGAACGGCAGGTGCTGCAACTCCTGTCCGGGCTGGTTGGGTTGCTGCTGCTGCCGGTGCTGCTGGCGGCGGTGCTGGAGGCGTTGGGGACGTTCCGCGGGGCGGGGTCCCTGCGCAAGCCGCCGCGCGGGCTGGGCGGGCATGTCGTGCTGCTCGGGCTGGGCAAGATCGGGACGCGGGTGCTGACCCGCCTGCGGGAGCTGGACATTCCCGTGGTGTGCGTCGAGGCCACGCCCGAGGCGCGGGGCGTCGCGGTGGCGCGGCGGTTGCGGGTGCCGGTGGTGCTCGGGGACGTCACGCAGGAGGGGGTCCTCGAGGCCGCCAAGATCCGTCGGGCGCACGCGCTGCTCGCGGTGACCAGCTCCGACACGACCAATCTGGAGGCCGCGCTGTACGCCCGGTCCCTGCGGCCCGACCTGCGGGTGGTGCTGCGGCTGTACGACGACGACTTCGCGACCGCCGTGTACCGCACCCTGCGGGCCGCGCACCCCCATGCGCTCACCCGGAGCCGGAGTGTGTCGCATCTGGCGGCGCCGTCGTTCGCCGGGGCGATGATGGGGCGGCAGATCCTGGGGGCGATCCCCGTGGAGCGGCGGGTGTTGTTGTTCGCCGCGCTGGAGGTCGCCGGGCACGGGCAGCTGGAGGGACGGACGGTCGGGGAGGCCTTCCGGGCCGGGTACTGGCGGGTGCTGGCGCTGGACACGGGCGAGGAGGGGCGGGGCGGCTCCGGGCTGGTGTGGGACCTGCCGGAGACGTATGTGCTGCGGGGCGCGGACCGGGTGGTGCTGGCGGCCACCCGGCGGGGACTGGCGGAATTGCTGGGACGCAGGCGAAGGGCTTCGGGGGTGTAGGGGATCGGGGATCGGGGGAGCTGGATCGGGGGCCGGGGCCACCCCGCCGGGACGAGGACCGGAACCGGGACCGGGACCAGGACCGGGATCAGGACCGGGACCAGGACCGGGATCAGGACCGGGGCCAAGACCAGGACGGGACCGGAACCAGGACCGGAACCGGGACCAGGCACGGGGGCCGGACCAGGACCGGGCCGGACCAGGACCAGGACCAGGACCGGATGCGGAGTGGCCCCCGGGAACCCCCTACTTGCCCAGGTACCTCTCCGCGAACTCCAGTTCCAGCCTGACCTGCTTGATCCGCTCGTCCACCACCAGGGAGCCGTGCCCGGCGTCGTAGCGGTACACCTCGTGGATCGCGCCGCGGGACTCCAGGCGTCTGACGTAGTTGTCGATCTGGCGGATGGGGCAGCGCGGGTCGTTCACACCGGCGGAGATGTAGACGGGGGCCTTGACCTGGTCGACGTAGGTCAGGGGGGAGGACGCCTCGAAGCGCTCGGGGACTTCCTCGGGGGTGCCGCCCAGGAGGGTGCGGTCCATGGCCTTCAACGCCTCCATCTCGTCGTGGTAGGCCGTGACGTAGTCGGCGACGGGAACCACCGCGATGCCCACGGCCCACGCGTCGGGCTGGGTGCCGAGGCCGAGGAGGGTGAGGTAGCCGCCCCAGGAACCGCCGGTGAGGACCATGCGGTCGGGGTCGGCCAGGCCGGAGTCGATCGCCCACGCGCGGACCGCCGCGATGTCCTCCAGCTCGATCAGGCCCACCCGGTGCTTCAGGGCGTCCGTCCAGGCGCGGCCGTAGCCCGTGGAACCGCGGTAGTTCACCCGCACGACCGCGTAGCCGTGGTCCACCCAGGCCGCCGGGCCCGCCGCGAAGGAGTCGCTGTCGTGCCAGGTGGGGCCGCCGTGGAGGTCGAACACGGTGGGCAGCGGGCCGGTGGCGCCCCGCGGTTTCTGGACCAGGGCGTGGATGCGGCCGCCGGGACCCTCCACCCACACGTCCTCCACCGGGACCGAGCCGGGGGACTTCATGCCGGGCGGGTCGAGGACCACCTCGCCGGTCGTCGAGCGGACCGCCGGCGGCCGGGCGGCGGAGGACCACAGGTACTCCACGCTGCCGTCGGGGCGGGCGGTCGCCCCGGACACCGTGCCCGGCGGGGTCGGCACCTTCACCAGCTCGCGGGTCGCCAGGTCGTAGCGGAACAGTTCGCTGCGCGCCTCGAAGCCGTGGACGACCAGGAGGCCCGAGCCGTCCGGGTACCACTCGGCGCCGACGTCGCCCGGCAGCTCCAGCGCCAGGTCCGTCTCCTCGCCCGACGCCACGTCCCACACCAGCGGCTCCCAGCGGCCCCGGCGCTGGTGGCCGATGAGCAGCCGGGTGTCGCCGTCGACCGGCGCGAAGCCCAGCACCTCCAGGCCCAGCTCCCGCGTGCCGCCCTTGGTGTCGTCCAGCTCGGCGACCGTCGTGCCGTCGGGGCGCAGGACGCGCAGCGCGGAGTGCATCGCGTCACCGTGCTCGGTGTGCTCGATGGCGATGAGGGAGCCGTCGTGGGAGAGGTCGCCCACGCCGGCCGACTCGCGGTGACGGTACAGCTCGAAGGGGGGCTCACCCACCCGGGCGACGTGGATCGTCGTACCGTCCTCGTCCGTGGAGCGGCCCACCACCGCCGTACGGCCGTCCCTGGCCAGTGCCAGGCCCGCCGGGTACGACGGGTCGAGGCCGGGCGTCGCCAGTTCGTCCTCGCCGCCCTCGAAGGGCTGGCGGCGCCAGACGCCGAACTCGTCGCCGTCCTTGTCGTCGAACCACCAGATCCACGCGCCGTCCGGGGAGAGCACGCCGTCCGTCGTGCCGTTCGCCCGGTTCGTCACCTGGCGCTGGGCGCCGGTGGACCGGTCCCAGGCGTACAGCTCGTAGGTCCCCGTCGCGTTCGACACGAACAGGGAGCGGTCCGGCGCGTCCTCCGCCCAGTCGGGCAGCGACACCCGGGGCGCCCGGAAGCGCTTCTCCCAGTCCGGCATCTCCTCGTACCGCTGCGGCGCGGCGGACCCGTTGCTCTCAGTCATGGCCCCATACTGCCCGCCCGCGACCACAGGTGAGCGCCAAGGTCCCCAGCCTGTGGACAACTTTGCACGGACCCCACCGCGCACCCTCACTCCCACCACCGCCACCCCTGCCGCACTCCCACCACCGCCACCCCTGCCACGCACCCGCCCCCCACCCGCACCGCGCGGCCCTCGGCCTCACCCCGCGGGCCGCTCCCCCGCGCCCGCCCCGTACCGTTGAGGGCGTGTACCGGTTTCTGCTGACGCCCCGCTGGTGGGGGATCAACGTCTTCGTCCTGCTGGCCATCCCCTTCTGCGTGTTCATGGGGTCCTGGCAGCTGAGCCGGTTCGAGGCGCGGGTCGCCGACCACCGCAGCGCGCAGGAACAGGCCTCGTCGGAGCGGACGGAGGCGGCGCGCCCGTTCGCCGGGATGCTGCCCGTGGACAAGTCCACCTCCGGCAGGCGCGTCAGCGCGACCGGCCGGTACGGCGAGCAGCTGCTGGTCCCGGACCGCGAGCTCGACGGCGAGCGGGGCTTCTACGTCCTGACCCTGCTGCGGACGGACGCCGGCAAGGCGCTGCCCGTGGTGCGCGGCTGGCTGCCCGGCACGGCGGACGCGGCGAAGGCCCCGGCCCCGCCCACCGGCGAGGTCACCGTCACAGGAGCGCTCCAGGCGTCCGAGACGCCGGGCGACAACGGGGTGAGCGCGCAAGGGGGCCTGCCCGCCGGCCAGACGGCCGCGATCAGCGCCGCCTCCCTGGTCAACCTGGTGTCCTACGACCTCTACGACGCCTGGATCACGCTCGACACCGCCGACTCGGGGATGAAGGCGGTGCCCGCGAGCGCGCCGACCGGCACCGGGCTGGACCTGAAGGCGTTCCAGAACCTCGGGTACACCGGCGAGTGGTTCGTCTTCGCCGGGTTCGTGGTGTTCATGTGGTTCCGGCTGCTGCGCCGCGAGGTGGAGTTCGCGCGGGACGCGGAGCTGGGGATCGGCCCGGACGACGGGACGGACCCCTCACCCGCGGCGGGCGCCGAGGCTCACGACGAGGCCAGCACGCCCGTCCGGTAGACGGTCCCCGCGCACGCGTCCGACACCGTCGCCGACACCGTCGGGAAACCGCCCTCGGCGGTGTACGTCACCACGACGCTGCCGTCGGCCGTGCCGTCCTCGACGAGCATCTGGGTGGAGGTGCCGTCGGTGGCCGTGGTGGTGCCCGAGGTACCGGTGGTGCCGGTGGTGCCGGACTGCTCGCTCGGGCTGGGGCTGGGGGAGGCCGAGCTGCCGCCACTGCCGCTGCCGCCGCTGCCGCCGCTGTTGGTGGGGCAGGTCTGGGAGGGCACCCAGGCGAACTTCACGTCGTAGGCCGAGCCCGGGGCGAGGGACAGCTGGGAGACGTAGAGGGCGGGGTCGGGCAGGCCGGCCGCCGCGTCGCCGGAGGTGTGCTCCACCACGCTGATCTTCGTGGCGTCGGCGGCGCCCTGGGCGGTGGGCGTCAGGGAGACGGCCCCGCCGACCGTGCAGGCGCTGCCGGAGACGTTGACGACGCGGAAGGTGCCGTAGACGATGCCGGCCGAGTCGGGGACCTCGACACCGGCGGAGGACTCGCCGAGCTGGGACGCCGTGCAGGCGGGGGCGGTCGACTCGGCCGTGGACGCGGGGTCGTCGGCGGAGCCGGTGGCGCCGCCGGGGTCCTTGCCGGGGCCGGTGCCCTCGGTGGTGTCCTTGCCCTGCTCGCCGGTCTGACCGGCGGAGCTGTCGGCCTCGCCGGAGGAGCCGCCGTCGGGGACCTTGCCCTCGCCGGCGCCGCCCTGGGCCTGCGAGGCCTGGCCGGCCATGGCGGGGTTGGGGTCGGCGCCACCGGCGTGGGAGACGTGCAGGAGGGCGGGGACGGCGGTGCCGACGAAGAGCGCCGCGGCCGCCATGCCGACGGCGGCCTGCCGCTTGCGGGCCCGGCGGACCGGGACGGCCCGCCGGAGGTGCTCCAGCGTCCCGTCGCGCGGCTCCATCTCCTGGACCGCCTGGTGCAGCATCCGGCGCAGTGCCAGCTCGTCCGAGTCGAGCCCGTCGGGGCCCTGGTCGTCGAGGTGGTGGTTCACGGTTCGGTTCCCAGCGTGCGATTGCTTCGGCTCTTGCTTGTGCGCCGTCATCGGCTCGTGCCACGAGTACGGCTCGTGCCGCTCGCGGGGGTCCTCTCCCTCGTCGCCTCCGCTCACGCCCGCGCCTCCATGGCGACGCGCAGGGCGGCGATACCGCGGGAGCCGTACGCCTTGACCGAGCCGAGCGAGACGCCGAGGGTCTCGGCGACCTGGGCCTCGGTCATGTCGGCGAAGTAGCGCAGGACGAGGACCTCGCGCTGGCGGCGCTGCAACCCCTTCATCGCCTTGATGAGGGAGTCGCGCTCCAGCTGGTCGTAGGCGCCCTCCTCCGCGCTGGCCATGTCCGGCATCGGCTTGGACAGCAGCTTCAGTCCGAGGATGCGGCGGCGCAGGGCGGAGCGGGAGAGGTTGACGACCGTCTGGCGCAGGTAGGCGAGGGTCTTCTCCGGGTCGCGGACGCGCTTGCGGGCGGAGTGGACCCGGATGAAGGCCTCCTGGACGACGTCCTCGCAGGAGGCGGTGTCGTCGAGGAGGAGGGCGGCGAGACCGAGCAGCGAGCGGTAGTGGGCCCGGTAGGTCTCGGTGAGGTGGTCGACGGTGGTGCCGGCGGCGACCGTGTCCTCTGCGTAGTCGGCGTACTCGGCACCGTCACGCTGGCTGGGTACGCGGGCGGGCCGCGCTGCGGGCATGGGCGCGATCACCGGCATGCCACCGGGCGCCCCGGCCAGGCGGGGGCGGAAGGCGGCGCGGGGTGGCCGTAGGGCCGTACCGCGGGTCGCCACAGGGAAGTCGAGTACCTCTGCCACGCCAGTTGGACACGCGTCCCCCCGCAGGGGTTGTACGCGCCGGGCATCCCTTTCGCGCCGTCCGGCGAAACGCGCCCCCGTCTCCTGCCGGACGCCGCCCCGGATGCCCGTCTCGCACCGGCCGGCACCAGCACTGACGGCGCCTCACATGCCCTCATGTGTCCCGCTCTTCCCCTATATCCCATATGAACGGGCGTCCCCACGCCCCGATCACGGCGTCCCCTACGCGCCGGGATCACTTCCGCACACCCCCGAGGGGTGACCGCAAAGACGCTCCCCGCACTCCACGTGGTTGCGGAGTGCGGGGAGGAAATCTTCGGATACATCTTCGATCGCCAAAGGTGTCCGATACAAGCGTCCGGACCGTCGACCGGCTCACATTCGGCCCGCAGATCCTATGAGAACCCCAAGCCATGGCCAGGGATTTTCCGGCCGAGGGCCCTCACCTCACCAAGCGTTGCGCGAGCCGCCGACGTCGCACGAGCCGTCGGTCGGCCCTCCTCGCACGACGTTCGTCAGCCGAACTCCGCCGCCACCAGCTCCGCGATCTGCGCGGTGTTCAGCGCGGCTCCCTTGCGCAGGTTGTCCCCGCACACGAACAGCTCGAGCGCCGTGGGGTCGTCCAGCGCCCGGCGCACCCGGCCCACCCAGGTCGGGTCGGTGCCGACGACATCGGCGGGCGTGGGGAACTCCCCGGCGGCCGGGTCGTCGCACAGGACGACACCGGGGGCGGTGGCGATGATCTCGCGGGCCCGGTCGACGGTGACCTCGTCCTGGAAGCGGGCGTGGACGGTGAGCGAGTGCACGGTGATCACCGGCACCCGTACGCAGGTCACGGCCACGGGCAGCTTCGGCAGGCCGAGGATCTTGCGGGACTCGTCCCGCACCTTCATCTCCTCCGACGACCAGCCGTCCTCGCGCAGCGAACCGGCCCACGGCACCACGTTCAGCGCGACCGGCTCCGGGAACGGCCCGGTCCGGTCGCCCACGGCCCGCCGTACGTCACCGGGGCTGGTCCCCAGCTCCGTACCGGCCACCAGCGACAGCTGCTGCCGCAACGTCTCCACGCCGGCCCGGCCCGCCCCGCTGACGGCCTGGTACGACGACACGACCAGCTCGCGCAGCCCGAACTCGGCGTGCAGCGCGCCCAGGGCGACGATCATCGACAGGGTGGTGCAGTTCGGGTTGGAGACGATCCCGCGCGGACGGGTGCGCACCGCGTGCGGATTGACCTCGGGGACGACCAGCGGCACGTCGGGGTCCATCCGGAAGGCGCCGGAGTTGTCGACCACGACGGCGCCCTTGGCGGCGGCGATCGGCGCCCACCGCTCGGCGACCTCGTCCGGCACGTCGAACATCGCGACGTCGACGCCGTCGAAGGCCTCCTCGGTGAGCGCCACCACCTCGACCTGTTCACCGCGCACGGCCAGCTTGCGGCCGGCCGAGCGCGGCGAGGCGACCAGACGGATCTCGCCCCAGACGTCGGCACGCTGGGACAGGATCTGGAGCATGACCGTGCCGACCGCCCCGGTCGCTCCCACGACCGCGAGCGTCGGACGCACCGTCACACGAGGGCCCGTCATCAGCGCCCGGTGCCTCCGTAGACGACGGCCTCGTCGCTGTCGGAGTCGAGACCGAAGGCGCTGTGCACGGCGCGCACGGCCTCCGGCACGTCGTCGGCGCGGGTGACCACCGAGATGCGGATCTCGGAGGTCGAGATCAGCTCGATGTTCACGCCCGCGTCGGACAGGGCCTTGAAGAAGTCGGCCGTGACGCCCGGGTTCGTCTTCATGCCGGCGCCGACCAGGGAGATCTTGCCGATCTGGTCGTCGTAGCGCAGCGAGTCGAAGCCGATGCCGGCCCTGTTCTTCTCCAGGGCGTCGATGGCCTTGCGGCCCTCGGCCTTCGGCAGCGTGAAGGAGATGTCCGTCAGGCCCGTGGAGGCCGCGGACACGTTCTGCACGATCATGTCGATGTTGATCTCGGCGTCGGAGATCGTGCGGAAGATCGCGGCGGCCTCGCCCGGCTTGTCCGGCACGCCCACGACCGTGACCTTGGCCTCGGAGGTGTCGTGCGCGACACCGGAGATGATGGCCTGCTCCACCTGCTTGTCCCCTTGCTGCTGGGTCTTTCGAACGACTGGCTCGCTGCTGACCCACGTGCCCTGGAGTCCGCTGAAGGACGAGCGGACGTGGATCGGGATGTTGTAGCGGCGCGCGTACTCCACACAGCGGTGGAGCAGCACCTTGGACCCGGACGCGGCCAGCTCGAGCATGTCCTCGAAGGCGATCCAGTCGATCTTCCGGGCCTTCTTCACCACGCGCGGGTCGGCGGTGAACACGCCGTCGACGTCGGTGTAGATCTCGCACACCTCGGCGTCGAGCGCGGCCGCGAGAGCCACGGCGGTGGTGTCGGAGCCACCGCGTCCGAGGGTGGTGATGTCCTTGGTGTCCTGGCTCACGCCCTGGAACCCGGCGACGATGGCGATGTTGCCCTCGTCCAGCGAGTCACGGATCCGGCCCGGCGTCACGTCGATGATGCGGGCTTTGTTGTGGACCGAGTCGGTGATGACACCCGCCTGGCTGCCGGTGAAGGACTGGGCGCTGTGGCCCAGGTTTTTGATCGCCATGGCCAGCAGGGCCATGGAGATCCGCTCTCCCGCGGTCAGCAGCATGTCGAGCTCGCGCCCGGCAGGGATCGGGGAAACCTGCTCGGCGAGATCGATCAGCTCGTCCGTCGTGTCGCCCATCGCGGAAACGACAGCCACCACCTGGTGACCGTTCTTCTTCGCTTCCACGATCCGCTTGGCGACGCGCTTGATGCCCTCGGCATCGGCTACGGAGGAGCCTCCGTACTTCTGCACGACAAGGCCCACGTGCGCTCCTCGCTCAGTTTGTCTCTTTCCGCACATACGCCCTTGTACTGCGGGTCGGCTCAGTCTAACGAGCGCCCGAATTCCGCCCCCGAGGTATCGCATCGTGAGATCTCGTGGCGAGATCGCCCGGCGAGACCGGCTCGGGGACGGGACCGGCCGCCCGTCCAGGACGTTCCCTGCCCACTTCCACCGATCTGATAGCTGTGAGTTAAATTTCAAGCACTATCGTGCGGCTGTGCACGTACTCCTGGTGGAAGACGACGAACCGGTCGCCGCGTCACTCAGACGCGGCCTCAAGCGCTACGGCTTCGAGGTCGAGTGGGTCAGCACGGGCGCCGCCGCCCTCGCCCACACCGGCCCCTGCGACGTGGTCCTGCTCGACCTCGGTCTGCCCGACACCGACGGCCTGGACGTCTGCAAGGCGCTGCGCGAGCGCGGCGACGTCCCGATCATCGTGATCAGCGCGCGCAGCGACGAGACCGATCGGGTGGTCGGCCTGGAGCTGGGCGCCGACGACTACGTCTCCAAGCCCTTCGGGGTGCGCGAGGTGATCGCACGAATACGGGCGGTGATGCGCCGCGTCCAGCCCCGTACCGCCGAGGAGAACGCCGGCGGCGGCCCCGACCGCTACGGCTCCCGCCTCACCCTCGACCGCAAGGCCGCCCGGGTGCACGTGGACGGCGAGGAGGTCGCCCTCGCGCCGAAGGAGTACGACCTGCTGGCCTTCCTCACCGAGGAGCCGGGCGCGCTGATGACCCGCGAACAGATCATGGAAGCGGTCTGGGACGCGAACTGGTTCGGCCCGACCAAGACCCTGGACGTGCACGTGGCGGCGCTGCGCCGGAAGTTCGCCGGAGTGATCACCATCGAGGCGGTCCGGGGGGTCGGCTTCCGCCTGGAGATCACGGCCGGCACCCGGACGGGCGGCGCGTCCTCATGATCCGCCAGCTCATCCGCAGCTACGTGGTGCTGGTCGCCGTGGCCATCGGCCTGTTCACCGTGCCGGTGGCGTTCACGCTCACCGCCCAGCTGCGCGGGGACACCGAGGTGTCCATCCAGCGCGAGGCGACGACCATGGCACTGCTGCTGGGCAACGGCGACACCGCGTCCTGCCAGGCACTGGAGGAGATGGCCAAGGCGTACGCGGAGGAGACCCGGGACGAGGTCCAGGTCACCGCCACCGCCCAGTGCGCGGCGGACCTGCCCCGGCCGGCGACGGACACGGCCCTCAACCGGGCCCTGGAGCAGGGGAAGCCGACGACCGACTGGGGATCGGACTTCATCTGGGGCCCCCGGCTGGTGATCACCGTCCCGGCGAGCGACGACGGGCGGGTCGTCGGCGCCGTACGGATCGTGTACTCCACCGACAGCCTCACCAACCGCCTGTGGACGATCTGGGGCTTCCGGGCGGGCCTCGCGGTCGCCGTGCTCGGGGTGGCCGCCGTGATCGGCGCGGCGGTGGCCCGCCGGCTCACCGCCCCGCTGCGCCAGCTCAACGACATGGCGAGCAAGCTCAGCGACGGCGACCTCACTGCTCGCGCACCCGTCACGGGCCCCCAGGAGACGCAGACGCTGGCCCGCACCCTGAACCAGGCCGGCGAGCGCCTCGACACGCTGATCGCCTCGCAGCGCATCTTCGTGGCGGACGCCTCCCACCAGCTCCGTACCCCGCTGACGGCCCTCAGGCTGTCGCTGGACAACATCGCGGACGGCGTCGACGACGAGTTCGTACGGGAGGACGTGGAGCAGGCGACCGCCGAGGTGGTGCGGATGAGCCGGCTGGTCAGCGGGCTGCTGGTGCTGGCGCGGGCCGAGGCCAAGGTGTCGGCGGCGGAGCCGCTGTCCCTGCACGACATCGTGGCCGAACGCCTGTCGGTGTGGAGGCCGGCCGCCGACGAGCGCGGAGTCACCATCGCGCTCAGGGGGAGTGGTGTCGGCGACCGGCCGCTTGTGCTGGCCAGCCCCGGTCATCTGGACCAGGTACTGGACAACGTGCTCTCGAACGCCCTGGAGGTCTCACCGGACGGCGGGACGATCACCGTCCGGTCGGAGGTCAGGACCGACCAGGTGGTGCTGTCGGTCCTGGACGAGGGTCCGGGCATGTCGGACGCGGAGAAGTCCCGCGCCTTCGACCGCTTCTGGCGCGGCCAGGGTCTGACCGGGCGCTCCGGTTCCGGGCTCGGCCTCGCCGTCGTCAGGCAGCTGGTGACGGACGACGGCGGGACGGTGACCCTGACGGACGCTCCCGGCGGCGGACTGCGCGTGCGGATCGCCCTGCGGGCGGCCCAGCGCGGTCATGGCTGACGGTCAGCCCTCGGGCATCAGCCCTCGGGCATCGCCGAGGAGTGGTGGTTGACGATCTTCCACTCGCCGTCGCGCTTCTCGTACCCGTAGGTGTAACGGGCCTCGACGACGCGCTGCGTGCCGGTCGCCGGGTCGGTGAGGGTGAAGGCGTACACGCCGGTGTCGATCGCGGAGTCGCCGTCGAGGACGTTGACGATCGTCCGGATCTTCTTGCCGACCGGCTTGTTCTCCAGGAAGTGCTCGAAGTAGTCGACGATTCCGGCGCGGTCGGTGCGGACCTTGTTGGAGACGGTCGGCAGCAGCACGGCGTCGTCGGCGTACAGGTCCGCCACCTTCTGCGCGTCACCGGTCTGGAGCGCGGCGTTCCAGGTGTCGAAGAGGGACACGACCTGGTTCGCGGCGGGCTTCGCGGACTTCTCGGGGCCGGCCGCACTGATCCCGACCGTCACCGTCGCGGCGGTGACGAGGGCGGTGGCGGTGACGAGGGCGGCGCGTATGCGGGTCTTGCGGGTCATCGCAACTCCTGTGCGGGCTGTGCCTGTTGGGATGACCCAAGACTCTCTGCAGGCCGGTTAGGGCCCGTGCAGCCGCTGTACAGGAGACGTTTAAGACCCTTCCAATTCCGCGGTTACCGGACCGGCCCCAGTGGTCCGCCGATCTCCTCCGCCATCACCCTGCCCGCCTCGAACTCCAGCGTGTCGTCGCCCATGCCCTGGTCCGTGTCCAGGCCGTCCAGTTCTTCCAGGGGCTGGTTGAGGCGGACGTGGGCGAGGACGGAATGCAGGGCGCGCAGGGTCGCGGAGGCGGTGGAGCCCCAGTTGGAGAAGTAGGAGAACTGCCACCACCACAGGGCCTCCGAGGTGCGGCCGGCGCGGTAGTGGACCATGCCGTGGCGCAGGTCGGCGATGACGTCGGAGAGGTCGTCGGAGATGCGGGCGGGCACGGGCGCCTTGCGGGGCTCGTAGGGGTCGAAGACCTCCGAGTAGACGTCGACCGGGTCCAGGAGGCGGGCGAGGTTCTCGCGGAGTTCGTCGACGTCCGGCTCCGGACCGGGGTCGGGCTCGTAGCGCTCGTCGGGGACGATGTCCTCGTGGGCGCCGAGACGGCCGCCGGCCAGCAGGAGCTGGGAGACCTCCAGGAGGAGGAAGGGAACGGCCGAGTCCGGCTCGTCGCCCTTCGCCACCTCCGTGACGGCCACCAGGAAGCTCTCGATCTGGTCCGCGATCTGGACCGCGAAGTCGTCCGGGTTCTGGTCGCTGGCGTGCAGCGTGGCGTCAGACATCTAGGAGTCGTCTCCCCTCGAAGGCGCGTCCGAGGGTGACCTCGTCCGCGTATTCCAGGTCGCCACCCACCGGGAGGCCGCTGGCCAGGCGGGTGACCTTCAGGCCCATGGGCTTGATCATGCGGGCGAGGTACGTGGCCGTCGCCTCGCCTTCGAGATTCGGGTCCGTGGCGAGGATCAGTTCGGTGACCGTGCCGTCGGCGAGCCGCGTCAGCAGTTCCCGTATGCGCAGGTCGTCCGGGCCGACTCCCTCGATCGGGCTGATCGCTCCGCCCAGGACGTGGTAGCGGCCCCGGAACTCGCGGGTGCGCTCGATGGCCACCACGTCCTTCGGTTCCTCGACGACGCAGATGACGGACAGGTCGCGGCGGGTGTCGCGGCAGATGGCGCAGTGTTCCTCCTGCGCCACATTGCCGCAGGTCGCGCAGAAGCGGACCTTCGCCTTGACCTCCATCAGGGCCTGCGCGAGGCGCCGTACGTCCGTCGGCTCCGCCTGGAGGATGTGGAAGGCGATCCGCTGCGCGCTCTTGGGACCGACGCCGGGCAACCGCCCCAACTCGTCGATGAGGTCCTGGACCACGCCTTCGTACAACGGACTGCCGTCCTTCCCGGGGTTCCTTGCAGTACGTACGGTAGTTGGCCGCCACCCGTCCTAGGAAGGCGGTGCGGGCGTCGCGCAGGCGACGAACATCAGAACGGCAGGCCGGGGATGCCGCTGCCGCCGCCCAGCCCCTGGGCCAGCGGGCCGAGCTTCTGCTGCTGGAGGTTCTGGGCGTTCTCGTTGGCCGCCTGGACGGCCGCGACGACCAGGTCGGCGAGGGTCTCGGTGTCCTCCGGGTCCACCGCCTTCGGGTCGATCTTCAGCGCGCGCAGTTCTCCGGCGCCGGTCACCGTCGCCGTCACCAGCCCGCCGCCCGCCTGGCCGTCGACCTCCGTGTTCGCCAGCTCCTCCTGGGCACGCGCCAGGTCCTGCTGCATCTTCTGGGCCTGCTGGAGCAGCTGCTGCATGTTGGGCTGGCCACCACCGGGAATCACGATCAGCTCCTCTTCCGGGCCTGAGGTCGGTGCGGGTTTTTTCCCGCTCGGCACGAGCCTACGTGGTCTGTGCGGGTGTCGCCGCGCCACTCTTTCGAGTGACTCTCGAGGCAGGCCTATACCTGATCAAGGCCCTCTTACGGGCGTAAAGGCGCTGAAACCTTCCTCTCCGCCACCCATTGGGAGGTAGGAAAGGTGCGGCGCATCGGGCGTCATCGAGTGTCACGCAGGGTGATCGGGTCGTCGTCGGGTGTCGGTCGGGTGCCGGTCGGCTCGGGATCAGTAGGGAGTGCCGGGTGGGTCAGCAGCCGGAGATGCAGCCCGAGGGTCCGCCTCAGGACGGGCGGGGCGAGGGCGGGGCCGGACTGCGGCCGGGCGATCTGACCGGGCGGGCCTTTCCGCTCGGTGACTGGGGGGAGCCCGCGGAGCGGCTGAACGAGCTGTACCGGTGGGTGGAGCGCGGAGCGCTGGAGACGGCGGCCTGGTATCTCGCCGACCGGGTGTGGAAGCGGCGGGGGGCGCGGGTGCTGCGGGGCGGGGCGGCGGCGGGGGCGGTCGCGGGGGCCGCGCTGCCGTTGCTGGATCTCACCGGGGTGATGGGCGGGGTGGCTCCGTGGGGGTATCTCGCGTTGCTGCTCGCGGTGGCGTGTGTGGGCGTCGACCGGTTCTTCGGGGTGACGTCGGGGTGGATAAGGGACGTGGCGACCGCGCAGGCCGTGCAGCGGCGGTTGCAGGTGTTGCAGTTCGACTGGGCGTCGGAGAGCGTGCGGGAGGTGCTGGGGCCGGCGGAGGGGACGGCGAGTGAGGCCGCCGAGCGGTGTCTGGGGGTGCTCCGGCGGTTCTCGGAGGACGTGACGGAGCTGGTGCGGGCGGAGACGGCGGACTGGATGGTGGAGTTCCGGACGGGGTCGGCGCCGCTGGGGATCCAGGGAGCGGTGACCTCCGGCGGCGGGCGGGTGGAGTCGGCGGGGTCGCCCGGGCGGTTTCCGCTGCCGCCGGGGACGGGGGCCCGGCCGAACATGCCTCGGCAGCGGCCGCCGGAGCCGCGCTGACCGGCCGTTTCACCCCGCCATCGCCGACCCTGCGGTCCGCCGGACGTTCACCGGCGGGTGTAGGTGAGTTTCTCCCCGGTGGCGGGGTTGAGCCGTTGCAGTGTGCCGTCGGACAGCAGGGTGACCTCGGTGGCGGCGCCCGGCGTGCAGGAGGAGAGGGGCCGGCCGGTGGTGACCGTGGAGGGACCTATCTCCAGCACGCCGCCGGTGGTGGGCCGTTGGGCGAGCCGGGCGGTGAACTCGCAGTGGTACGCGTCCCCGTCGGCGACCAGCGTCAGGACCTGGTCGCCCACCTCGCCCTGGGTGAGGGTGAGCCGGCGGGTGTTGGTGCCGGGCGCGTTCTCTATGGAGGCCGTCCAGGTGCCCAGGTAGGCCGCGGGGACGGCGCCGGCCTCCGACGCGGACGGGGAGGGGGAGGAGTCCGGGCTGTCGGACGCGGCGGGGGTCGGGCTCGGCGTCGGGCTCGCGGGTGCGGTGGCCGTCGAGGCGGTGGGGCGCGCGGTGGGCGTGCCGGTGTCGCCGCCGTTCATCAGCGCGTACACCGAGCCGCCCGCGGCCAGCGCGACGACCACGGTGACCGCGACGAGCAGCACGGTGGAGCGGCCGCTGCGGCGGGGCGGTTCCTGGGGCTCGCTCCCGTGGGCGGCGTACGGGGGCTGCGGCGCGGTCACGCCGGGGCCGCCCGCCGCGTACGGGTTGTACGGCACCGGCCGCGGGTGGCCGTAGGCAGGGGGCGCGGGCTGCGGGTGCTGCTGCGGATGGCCGTACGCCGGGTGGGCCGGGGCGCCTGCGGGCCCGCCACCCGGCACCGGCGGGATGCCGGCGGCCAGCGTGGCGGTGTGGTCCGGGGAGGGGAAGTCCCCGCGCGGGCCCGAGTGCTCCGGGGCGGCCTCGCCGCCTTCCGGGTCCTCCGTCTCCAGCAGCCGCACCGCGTGCCGGCCCAGCTGGGCGACCAGGGTGTTCGGCAGCCAGGGATCGCGGGAGCGTCCCTCGGCGACGGTGTCGTGCGCGCCGGTGCGCTCCAGGATCCACTCCAGGGACGGCCGGGCGGCCGGGTCCTTGCGCAGGCAGGCGCGGACCAGGTCGGCGATGCCCTCGGGGAGGGCCGACAGGTCGGGTTCCTCCTCGGCGATGCGGAACATCAGGGCGTGGACGCCGCCGTCGGCGGAGCCGAAGGGGAGGGTGCCGGTGGCGGCGTAGGCGAGGACGGAGCCGAGGCAGAAGACGTCGCACGCGGGGGTGATCCGGTCGCCGCGCACCTGCTCGGGCGCCATGAAGCCGGGCGAGCCGATCACCGCGCCGGTGCGGGTGAGACCGCTGTCGCCGGGCACCGTCTCCAGCGCCCGCGCGACGCCGAAGTCGATGACGCGGGGGCCTTCGATGGTGACCATCACGTTGGACGGCTTCAGGTCGCGGTGGACGATCCCGGCCGCGTGGATGTTGGTGAGCGCGTGGGCGAGCCCGGCGGCCAGGATGCGGACCGACCGCTCGGGCAGCGGGCCGTGGTCGTGGGCGACGACCTGCTGGAGGCTCGGCCCGGCGACATAGCCGGTGGCGACCCAGGGCACGGCGGCCTCGGTGTCGGCGTCGAGGACGGGCGCGGTCCAGAACCCGCCGACCCGCTGGGCGTTGCGCACCTCCTGCCGGAACCGCGCCCGGAACTCCTCGCGCGCCGCCAGTTCCCGCCGGATGAGCTTCACGGCGACGGTCCGCCCGCGGTCCGAGCGGGCGAGGTAGACCTGCCCCATCCCGCCGGCCCCCAGCCGCGCGAGCAGCCGGTAGCCGCCGATGCGCTGGGGATCCCCCGGCTCCAGCTTCTCCATGGCCCCGCCGCCTCTCCCCCGCATGTGTGAACGAGCCGAGAATAATCCGGCCATTCGGGGAGTCGAGCGGTGCGGTGTCTACGGTTCCATAACGGGCGCTACGACTCCGCCACAGGCGGTTCCAGCTCGTCCAGCACCTTCGACAGCCGTTCCAGGACCCGTACGGCCTCGGCGAGCTCCGCCTCCCCGTACGCGTGGGCCAGCCGGTCGGCGAAGGACGCGTGCCCCGGGTCGATGCGGGCGATCGCGTCGCGCCCCTGCCGTGTGGGCGCCAGCAGCTTGGCGCGCCGGTGGGCCGGGTTGGGCCGGTACTCGGCGAGCCCCTGGTCCACCAGCAGGTCGGCGACGCGCTGCACGCTCTGCCGGGTGATGCCCATGGCGCGGGCGATGCCGGACACCGGCAGGGGCTCGGTCAGCACCGCGCCGAGCACCTGCCACCAGGCGGCGGTGAGCCCGGCGGGCCTGGCCAGTTCCTCGGCGACGGCGAGGAACTGGCCGTTCAGCCGGAAGACGCCGAGCGCGCTGCGGCTGAGCAGGTCCTGATGGTCACGGCTCACCGCGCGGCCGCCTCCTCCAGCACGGCGTACGCCTCCGCGTCCGAGTCGTGGAACAGCCGGTACCAGGCGTCCAGCACCTCTCCCTCGTAGACCCCGAGGAGCCGGAGGATCTCGCGGGCGAAGGCGACGGGTTCGGTGGGGCCGGCGGTGATCAGGTTGCCGTCGGTGACGGCGTCGGCGTCGACGTACCGGTCGCCGCCCGCGTACCCGGTGGCGGCCAGGTAGAAGGAGACGGCGCTGGTGTGGGCCCGGTCGTCGAGCAGGCCTTCGCGGGCGAGCCCGGCGGTGGCGCCGCAGATCGCGGCGACGGGGGTGCCGGCGTCCAGGAAGGCGCGGGCGGCGCGGGCGAACGGGGCGAGGTCGGAGGACGTGTCCCACAGGTCGGCGCCCGGGAGGATCAGCAGGGCGCCGTCCTCGGGGCGCACGTCCGCCAGGGCCAGGTCGGGGCGGACGCGGAGGCCGCCGAGGCTGCGGACCTCCTGGGTGGTGGGGCCGACGGTGCGGACGTCGTACCCGTTGCGCGCCAGGTAGGCCGTGGCGTACCCCGTTTCCCAGTCGGCGAGGGTGTCGTAGACGGCGAGATACACGGGCTTGCGGTTCATGGTTCCTCCCCGGATCCATCGATGACAGCAGCCTGTCATCTAGACAGTTTGCTGTCAAGAGTGGGGCTGCCCGCCCCGAGCCGCCCGCTCATGCGCGACAACCTGTCGCGGAAACCCCCCGTCACCCGACAGGACGCCGATACCGCTTCCGCATCGCGGACATTTACGCTCACCGCATGACCCCTCAGCCCAACCCCCAGGCCGGCGCCGCCGTGAAGGCCGCGGACCGCGCGCACGTCTTCCACTCCTGGTCCGCGCAGGAACTCATCGACCCGCTCGCCGTGGCCGGCGCGGAGGGGTCGTACTTCTGGGACTACGACGGCAGGCGCTACCTCGACCTCACCAGCGGGCTCGTCTTCACGAACATCGGCTACCAGCACCCCAAGGTCGTCGCCGCGATCCAGGAGCAGGCCGCACGCCTGACCACCTTCGCGCCCGCCTTCGCCGTCGAGGCCCGTTCCGAGGCGGCCCGGCTGATCGCCGAGCGCACCCCCGGCGACCTCGACAAGATCTTCTTCACCAACGGCGGCGCCGACGCGGTGGAGCACGCGGTGCGCATGGCGCGGCTGCACACCGGACGCGCCAAGGTGCTCTCGGCGTACCGCTCGTACCACGGCGGCACCCAGCAGGCCGTGAACATCACCGGCGACCCGCGCCGCTGGGCCTCCGACAGCGCCGCGGCCGGCGTCGTGCGCTTCTGGGCGCCCTTCCTGTACCGCTCCCGCTTCTACGCGGAGACCGAGGAGCAGGAGTGCGCGCGGGCGCTCGAACACCTGGAGACGACGATCGCCTTCGAGGGGCCGGGGACGATCGCCGCGATCATCCTGGAGACCATCCCCGGCACGGCCGGGATCATGGTGCCGCCGCCCGGCTACCTCGCCGGCGTCCGGGAGATCTGCGACAAGTACGGGATCGTCTTCGTCCTGGACGAGGTGATGGCCGGGTTCGGGCGCACCGGCGAGTGGTTCGCGGCCGACCTGTTCGGCGTGGTACCGGACCTGATGACCTTCGCCAAGGGCGTGAACAGCGGATACGTGCCGCTGGGCGGTGTGGCCGTCTCCGGCGCCATCGCGGAGACCTTCGGGAAGCGGCCCTACCCGGGCGGCCTGACGTACTCCGGGCACCCGCTGGCCTGCGCCGCCGCCGTCGCGACCATCAACGTCATGGCGGAGGAGGGCGTCGTAGAGAACGCGAAGAACCTCGGCGCGTCCGTCGTCGGGCCGGGACTGCGGGAGCTGGCGGAGCGCCACCCGAGCGTGGGCGAGGTGCGGGGCACGGGCATGTTCTGGGCCGTCGAGCTGGTGAGGAACCGCGAGACGCGCGAGCCGCTGGTGCCGTACAACGCCGCCGGTGAGGCGAACGCGCCGATGGCCGCCTTCGGCGCCGCCGCCAGGAAGGCCGGGGCGTGGCCGTTCGTCAACATGAACCGCACCCACTTCGTGCCGCCGTGCACGGCGAGCGAGTCCGAGGTGAAGGAGGGCCTGGCGGCGCTGGACGCGGCGCTGTCGGTGGCCGACGAGTACACGGAGTAGGGCGGAACGCACCGGGTTCCGGGCGCGTGGCGTGGACGCAACACGTGCGAGATCTTCGAATCCGTCGAACGCGTAAGGTGGCGTGCTCGTAGATGAGTACGAGTGCGAGTCCGGGTACGGGTACGAGTGCGAACGCGACACGAGTGCGCGTACGCGTACCCGTGCGAGACGAGTGCCCGTACGAGCACGCCATCGACGTCCGCGACGAGGAGACGCCCCGACCATGCCCGGCAGCAGCGGCAACGGCGCCGTGACCCGCAGCACCCTGCGGCAGCAGATCGCCGACGCGCTTCGCGACGAGGTGCTGGCGGGACGGCTCCAGCCGGGCCAGGAGTTCACGGTGAAGGAGATCGCCGAGCAGTACGGCGTCTCCGCGACCCCGGTCCGCGAGGCCCTGGTGGACCTGTCCGCGCAGGGCCTCCTCGACGCCGACCAGCATCGCGGCTTCCGCGTCCACGAGTACTCCGCCGACGACTTCCGGGGCATGATCGAGGCGCGCAGCCTGGTCATCGAGGGCATGTTCCTCGCCCTGGACCAGGGCCGCGGGGGCTCCCGGAACCCGCAGGACCCGCGGATCGCCGCCGCCGTCGCGGGCGTGCGCCGGCGCGCGGAGGAGGCCCAGCGCGCCGCGACCGCCGGGGACCTCACCGTCCTCATCGGCTACGACCTGCGTTTCTGGCGCGAGCTGAGCGCGCTGTTCGGCAACCCGTATCTCGTGGACTTCCTGCACCGGCTGCGCGTGCAGACCTGGGTGTGCCTGGTGCAGCACCTGCGCCGGCTGAGCGAGCTGCGCGGCCACCTATGGTCCGGCCACACCGAACTGGTCGACGCCCTGTACCGCCGCGACACCACCACCGCCCGCTCGATCCTCGAGGCATACAACGCCCACTCGATCGCGCTGATCGAGCGGCCGACGGCCGAATGAGACCGGCCGACACCGGCGGGAGGCAGGCGGCGCGGACCCGGGAGGCGGTCGTCGACCTCTCCGTCGTCATCCCCGCCTACAACGAGGAACGCCGCATCGGCCCCACCCTCGACGCCGTCACCCGCTACCTCGACCAGACCGCGTCCCGTTGGGGCAGCTGGGAGATCGTGGTCGCCGACGACGGCTCCACCGACGCCACCCGCGAGATCGTCACCCTCCGCCGCGACCCCCGTCTGCGGCTGATCACCAGCCCCGGACACCGCGGCAAGGGCCACGCCCTGCGCCTCGGGGTCACCGCCAGCCGGGGACGCCGCGTCCTCGTCACGGACGCCGATCTCGCCGCGCCCGTGGCCGAACTGGAGCAGCTGGACGAGGCGCTCGGGGAGGGACACGCGGCGGCCGTGGGATCGCGCGCGGTACCGGGGTCGACGCTCGGCGACCGCCGGCACCGGGTGCGCGAACTCCTCGGCACCGCGGGCAACTTACTCATACGCGGGACGGCCGTACGCGGGATACGCGACACCCAGTGCGGGTTCAAGCTGTTCGACGGCGAGAAGGCCCGCACCGCCTTCGCCGCGTCCCGGCTGGACGGCTGGGCCATCGACGTGGAGGTGCTGCGCCACTTCCAGCAGGCCGGCTGGCCGGTCGCCGAGGTGCCCGTGCACTGGTCGCACCGGCGCGGCTCGAAGGTCCGCCCGCTGGACTACCCACGCTTCCTGCGGGACCTGGTCCGGCTGCGGACCCCGGTGCCGAGACCCGCCGACGCCGTCGCCGCCGCCCTGTTCCTCGCGATGGCCGTGGCGCTCTACTCCGGCCGCTTCTTCGACCCGGCCCACCGCTACCTCACCGACTCCCTCCAGGACCAGAACCAGTGGGAGTGGTTCTTCGCGGTGACCGCCGACAACGTCGCCCATCTGCGCAACCCGCTCTTCAGCGACCTCCAGGGCGTCCCCGGGGGCGTGAACCTGATGGCGAACACGGCCATGCTGGGCCTGTCCGTCCCGCTCACGCCGGTCACGCTCCTCCTCGGCCCGGCCGTCACCCTGAGCCTGGTGATGACGCTGGGCCTGGCCGCCACCGCCACCGCCTGGTACTGGCTGATCGCGCGCCGGCTGGTGCCGCAGCGCGGGGCCGCCTTCGCCGGAGCCGCCCTGGCCGCCTTCGCCCCGCCGATGGTCAGCCACGCCAACGCCCACCCGAACTTCGTCGTGCTGTTCATGATCCCGCTGATCGCCGACCGGGCCCTGCGCCTGTGCGCGGGCACCCGGACCACCCGGGACGCGGTGATCCTCGGCCTGATGGCGGCCTACCAGCTCTTCCTGGGCGAGGAGCCCCTGCTGCTGGCCGCGCTCGGCATGCTGCTCTTCGCCGCCGCGTACGCCGCCGTACACCCCCGGGTGGCCCGCGCGGCCGTACGCCCCCTGCTGCGCGGCCTGGCGATCGCCGCGGCCGTCTGCCTCCCCCTCGTCGTCTATCCGCTGGCCTGGCAGTTCAACGGCCCGCAGAGCTACACCCACATCGAGCACGGCCCCGGCACCGCCAACACCGTGCGCGCCCTGCTCACCTTCGCCGAACGCTCCCTGCTCGCCGGCGACGCCGACCGCGCGAGCGCCCTCTCCCTCAACCCCACCGAGCAGAACGCCTTCTACGGCTGGCCGCTGCTCCTCCTGGCCCTCGCGATCACCGTACGGCTGTGGCGGCAGCCGGCCGTCAAGGCGCTCGCGTTCACCGCGGCCGCGGCGGCCGTCCTCTCCCTGGGCCCGCGCTTCCACGTCCCGCTCACCGGCACGACCGTCCCCGGCCCCTGGGCCCTCCTCGCCGGCCGCCCCCTGTTCGAGTCGGTCATCGAGAGCCGGGTCGCGATGGTCTGCGCCCCCGTCCTGGGCATGCTGCTCGCCCTCGCGATCGGCCGGCTGGCGGCGGCCCGCTCCCTGGGCACGCAGTACGCCGGCCTGCTCGCCGTCGGCCTCGCCCTGCTCCCCCTCGTCCCGGCCCCGCTGAGGTCCGAGCCGCGCGCCGAGGTGCCCGCCTTCTTCACGGAGGGCACCTGGAAGGCGTACGTCCGCCCCGGCGAGTCCCTCGTGCCCGTGCCGCTGCCCGAGCCGGCCGACGCCGAGGCCCTGCACTGGCAGACCGGCGCCGGCCTCGGCTTCCCGGTGCCCGGCGGCTACTTCAACGGCCCGTACGGCGAGGGCGACCGCAGCGGCGTCTACGGTGTCCCGCTGCGCTGGACGGCGAGCGTGCTCCAGGACGTGCGGGCCACGGGCGTCGCGCCGGTGATCGACGAGCGGGCCCGGGACGCCACACGCGCCGACCTCGCCCACTGGAGGGCGGGCGCGCTGGTCCTCGCCCCGCAGCCGCGCGACGAGGTGCTGCGCACGACCGTGGAAAAGCTGGTGGGCCGTCCCGGTAGATGGGTGGACGGCGTGTGGGTATGGGACCTGCACCAGGGGACGCGCAAGGGGAGCTGAGGCCGTGCCGCACCGACTACCCTTCCCTGACCGGGCAATAGCCGACGAACGCGCTGAGTGAGGAGCTCTCTTTGGCCTGTGACCTGTGGCTGGTACCGCTCGTCGACGTGTTGTGCCACACCCCCGACAACCCGTTCGCCGAGGAACTCGCGCAGTACAACAAGGTGCTCGCCGAGTCGGGACTCCCGCCCGTGCCGGTGTACCAGTACATGCCGGGCCTGTCCGGTGACGTCGCCCCCGTCGCCGGTTTCGACTACGACGCGCTGCACTTCCTGCGCCGCGCGTACCTGTTGCAGGTCTGCGGGCTCCCGGTGACGCCCGTCGACGAACTCGGCGGCGACTACGAGCAGCTCCTGGAGATGTTCGAGGCGACGGCCCAGCAGTCCCACCTGGTCTGGCACTACGACCACGCGGGCGCGTACGTCCCCGTCGACTTCCCGCAGCCGCTGTCCAACGACGAACTCCTCGCCGGGGGCGGCCCGTTGGGCTCCTCGCAGTCCCTGCTGCGGGAGCTGGAGTACGTCGCCCCGTCGATCGGCATCGACCCGGCGAACCCCCCGGCGGCTCCACAACCCCCGGCCGCGCCGACGGAGTTGGAGGAGCCGGCGGTCGCGGCGCCGTACGACCCCAGCCCGTTCGCCCGCGAGCGGCACGTCTGGCTGGGGCTGCACGCGGCGGCGACGCGGAGTCTGGCGCAGGGGTCGATGATCGTCTTCAGCTGAATGCGCCGCCGGTGGTCAGCGGCCCAGCTGGGAGAGGCCCTTCTTCACGTCGTCGAAGTTCATCACCGGCGTGTAGCTGATCTCCGCGCCGAGCTGGAGGAAGAACGGCTCGCTGAGCACCGGCATCTGGGAGCTGTCCTGCATGTCGAAGACCAGGAAGGCGGTGCGCTTGCCGTGATCGGTGGTGAAGTAGGCCGCTTCGGGCTTGATCTGCTCCACCGACTCCTGGATCAGCTTCCCCAGGGTGCCGTTCCGGATGGCCTCGTTCGCCTTCTCCGTGTCCATGGACGCCTTGAGCAGTACGCGCATCGCACTCACCTTCTTCTGGTCGACGCACGTCTGGATAGGGCTTCAGAATATGCCCGTTCACGGCATATCTCCTGCGCGGAGCAGCGGGGGCGCGGCGGGCCTTCCGAGCGAAGGCCCGCCGCACACCCGTGACCCGGCGTGTCCTACAGGAACGAGTTGATCTCGATCGTCTCGTCCCGGCCCGGGCCCACGCCGATCGCGGAGATCGGGGCGCCGGACATCTCCTCCAGCGCCTTGACGTAGTTCTGGGCGTTCTTCGGCAGGTCGCTGAAGGACTTCGCCTTGGTGATGTCCTCGGACCAGCCCGGGAGGGTCTCGTAGACCGGCTTCGCGTGGTGGAAGTCGGACTGGGAGTACGGCAGCTCCTCGACGCGCTTGCCGTCGACCTCGTAGGCGACGCAGACGGGGATCTCCTCCCAGCCGGTGAGGACGTCGAGCTTGGTGAGGAAGAAGTCCGTCAGGCCGTTGACGCGGGTCGCGTAGCGGGCGATGACGGCGTCGAACCAGCCGCAGCGGCGGTCACGGCCGGTGGTGACGCCCCGCTCGCCGCCGATGCGGCGCAGCGCCTCGCCGTCCTCGTCGAACAGCTCGGTCGGGAACGGGCCGGCGCCGACACGGGTCGTGTACGCCTTGAGGATGCCGATGACGCGGCTGATCCTCGTCGGGCCGACGCCGGCGCCGGTGCAGGCGCCGCCCGCGGTCGGGTTCGACGAGGTGACGAAGGGGTACGTGCCGTGGTCGATGTCCAGCAGCGTGCCCTGGCCGCCCTCGAAGAGGACGACCTTGTCGTTCTCCAGGGCCTGGTTGAGGACCAGGACCGTGTCGGCGACGTACGGCTGAAGCTTCTCCGCGTAGCCGAGCAGTTCCTCGACGACCTGGTCGACGGCGATCGCGCGACGGTTGTACAGCTTGGTCAGCAGCTGGTTCTTGACGTCGAGCGCCGCCTCGACCTTCTGCTGGAGAATCGACTCGTCGTACAGGTCCTGGACGCGGATGCCGACGCGGTTGATCTTGTCCGCGTAGGTCGGTCCGATGCCCCGGCCGGTGGTGCCGATCTTCCGCTTTCCGAGGAAGCGTTCCGTCACCTTGTCGACAGTCACGTTGTACGGCGTGATGATGTGCGCGTTGCCGCTGATGAGCAGCTTCGACGTGTCGACGCCGCGCTCGTTCAGACCGCTCAGCTCGGAGAGCAGGACCGACGGGTCGACAACGACGCCGTTTCCGATGACGGGTGTACATCCGGGCGAGAGGATTCCGGAAGGGAGGAGGTGGAGTGCGTACTTCTGGTCGCCCACGACGACCGTGTGGCCGGCGTTGTTGCCGCCCTGGTAGCGCACTACGTAGTCCACCGAGCCACCGAGCAGGTCGGTGGCCTTCCCCTTGCCTTCGTCACCCCACTGAGCACCGAGCAGCACAAGTGCGGGCACGCGCGTACACCCCTTCCGGGTGGGGCATGTCCAAGGTCAGGGGCGTACGCGGAGGGTGTTCCCACCGCGTGCACCGCGACCGTCGTTGGCCGCACCGCGACCGTCGTAGGTCGCACACCGTCGGACCCGGATGCCCCGGAATAGACGAAGCCCCTGGCGCAATAGCGCAAGGGGCTCTTGCACAAAGATGCTACCCGAGGAAGCGAGGCAGGACCGAGGTGGCGACTTTCGCGATGCCGGATCAGCTGCTGGTGATCATCGATCCGGTCGCCCGGAGGACGGACGGGGAGTCCGTACGAATCGCGAAAGACGTGCTCAGCGCGGGTGCGGCCGCGAAAGTGTGTCTGCCGGACGGCCCGGAGGAATTCGCCCGGATCCTGGCCCGGCGCGGCTCGCGGCGGCCGGTGGTCATCGGCGACGACCGCGCTCTGATGCGGGCGGTGGCCCTGCTGCACCGGCAGCGGGCGCTGGCCGAATGCGTGCTGTCGGTGGTGCCGGTGGGCAGCGCCCTGGGCGTCGCGCACTCCCTGGGGGTGCCCACGGGGGCCGTGGCGGCGGCGCGGGCGGTCCTCGACGGGGCCGAGCGGCGGCTGGACCTGCTCGTCGACGACAGCGACGGGGTGGTGCTCGGGGCACTGCGGATACCGGCGGTGCCCCTCGCCCCCCAGGGGGAGGCGGCGCTCGCGCAGGGGGCCCGGCCCTGGCTGCGGACGTGCCAGTCCCTCGTACGGACGCTGGTGCCCTCCCGGCCGTCCCGGATCGCCGACGACTCCGACCCGCCCGGGCCCTCGCGGCTGCGGGTGGAGGTGGACGGCGAGACGCTCGTCGACCTGGACCAGCCGGTGGAGGCGGTCTCGGTGACCCCGGACGCCTCCGGCACGGCCGCCGTGCGGGTACGGCCCCTGTCCCTGGGCGCGGAGGCGTCGCCACTGGAGGCGCGGGGCCGGACGGTGACCGTGTCGGGCGCGGACTTCCGCTACCGGGCGGACACGGCGGTGGCCGGACCGGTACGGAGACGGACGTGGACCGTGCGGGAGGGCGCACTGGGGCTGGTGCTGCCGTCGGCGTGACGGGTCAGGCCTCGGGCGGTCGCTCGGGGACGCCGGGAGAGCCGACCGGGTGCGTCACCGCCCGAAGGTCCGGTCCCGGTGGGTGCGCCAGCGGTCCATCATGGCGATCATCTCCCCCTCGAGGAACTCGAAGAAGGCGAGGGTTTCCGCGAGCCGCCGTCCCGCCGGGCTGTCGGCGCCGAGGCTCGCCACGCCCTCGCGCAGGGCGTCCTCCCACCGCTTGATGATCACCTCGCGGTTGGTGACCGCCTCGTACCACTGGTCGCTGTGCACGCGGTACCGCTCCCGGCGGGAGCCCGGCTCGCGCTCCCGTGACACCAGGCGCACCTGCGCCAGATAGCGCACCGCCCCGGAGACGGCCGCCGGGCTGATCCTCAGCCGCTCCCCGAGTTCGGCGGAGGTGAGGGTGCCGTCGTCGGAGGCGAGCAGCGCGGAGAAGACCCGGGCCGGCATCCGGGGCACCCCGGCCTCCACGAGCTGGGCGGCGAAGGACTCGACGAACCGCGACACGGCCTCCGTGTCCCGCTCGGCCTCGGCTGGTTCCCTCATGGCGCCATCGTAGCTTCGCTTCATAGGCTTCCTTAACTTCACAACTTTCTGAAATAAGCGTATGTTCTGAAGCATGACCAAGTCCCTCACGGTGTCCGGACTGCACAAGTCCTTCGGCCGTACCCACGCGCTCGACGGCCTCGACCTGGAGGTCGAGACGGGTGAGGTGCACGGCTTCCTCGGTCCCAACGGCGCCGGCAAGTCCACCGCCATCCGCGTCCTGCTCGGCCTGCTGCGCGCCGACTCCGGCACCGCCCGGATCCTCGGCCGCGATCCGTGGAAGGACGCGGTGGAGGTGCACCGCCGGATCGCGTACGTCCCCGGCGACGTGACCCTGTGGCGGAACCTGTCCGGCGGCGAGGTCATCGACCTCCTGGGCCGGCTGCGCGGAGGCCTGGACGCCCGGCGCCGCGCGGAGCTGGTCGAACGCTTCGAGCTGGACCCGACCAAGAAGGGCCGCACCTACTCCAAGGGCAACCGGCAGAAGGTCGCCCTGGTCGCCGCCTTCGCCTCGGACGTCGACCTGCTCATCCTGGACGAGCCGACCTCGGGACTGGATCCCCTGATGGAGGAGGTCTTCCAGCGGTGCGTGCGGGAGGAACGCGACCGGGGCCGTACGGTCCTGCTGTCCTCGCACATCCTGAGCGAGGTCGAGGAGCTCTGCGACCGGGTCAGCATCATCCGCAAGGGCCGCACGGTCGAGACGGGTTCGCTGGCCGACCTGCGCCATCTGACCCGCACCAGCGTCACGGCCGAACTCGCGGGCGCCCCCAACGGACTGGCCGGCCTGCCCGGCGTCCACGACCTCGACGTGCGGGGCGGGCGGGTCCGGTTGCAGGTCGACACCGACAAACTGGACGCCGTCCTGCGGTCGCTGAGCGAGTCGGGCGTCCGGTCGCTGACGTCGACGCCGCCGACCCTGGAAGAGCTGTTCCTCAGCCACTACCAGGACGGGGTGGCCGCCCGATGACGACGCTCACCGCCCGCGGGACCGGTCAACTGGCGGGCACCGGCGTTCTGGTGCGCTTCGCGCTGCGCCGCGACCGGGTGATGATCCCCGTGTGGACCGCGGTCAACACCCTGATGGTCCTGTCCATGCCGAACTCGTTGAAGGGCCTGTACGGCACGGACGCCGAACGGGCCGACCTGATGCGGCAGATGACCACCAACTCCTCGATGCGCGCCCTGGTCGGCCCCGTCTTCGACGACTCCCTCGGCGCCCTCACCGCCTGGCGCGCCGGCGTCTACGCGGGTGCGCTCGCGGCGGTGACGAGCCTGCTGATCGTCGTACGGCACACCCGTGACGAGGAGGAGAGCGGCCGCCAGGAACTCATCGCCTCCGGCATGGTGGGCCGCCGCGCCTCCCTGACGTCGGCCCTGCTGACGGCTGCCGTCGCCAACGCCGCCCTGGCGCTGCTGGTCACGGCCGGCCTCGCGGGCCACGGAACCGCCGGGGCACTGGCCCTCGGGCTGGGGCTGGCGGCCGTGGGGATGCTCTTCGCCACGACGGCGGCGATCGTCGCGCAGCTCACGGAGAGCGCGCGGCTCGCCCGGGGCCTGACCGCGGCCGTCCTGGGCGCCGCGTTCGTACTGCGCGCGGCGGGCGATTCGGCGACGGACGACGGCTCGTCGCTCCTGACGTGGCTGTCACCGCTGGGCTGGCTGGAGAACCTGCGGGCGTTCGCGGACGAACGGTGGTGGGTGCTGCTCCTGTTCGCGGCGGCGATCGCCGTACAGGGCCTGCTCGCGTACGAGCTGGCCGGCCGCCGGGACGTCGGCATGAGCTTCCTGCCCACCCGCCCGGGACCGGCCGCCGGCCGCCTCGGCACCGCCGGGGCACTGGCCTGGCGGCTGCACCGCGGCAGCGTGCTCGGCTGGAGCGTCGCCTTCTTCCTCGCCGGGGTCGTCTACGGCGGGATGACGGAGAGCGCGGCCGACCTGGTCGGTGACAACGAGCGGGCCCGCGAGGTCATCGAGCGGATGGGCGGCCAGTCGGCGATCACGGAGGCCTTCCTCTCGGCGATGGTCGGCATGCTCGGCCTGGTGGCGAGCCTCTACATCGTCGCGTCGGTGCTCCGCCTGCACGGCGAGGAGACCTCCGGCCGCGCGGAACCGGTCCTCGCGAACGCCGTCGGCCGTCTGCGGTGGGCCGCCGGCCACCTGGTCGTCGCCTTCGGCGGCGCCGCCCTGATCATGCTCGTCGGGGCCCTCGGCTTCACCGCCGGCTACGGCAAGGACCTCGGCCCCCTCCTGGCCGCCGCCCTGGTCCAGCTGCCGGCGATCTGGGTGACCGGCGGCCTGGCGGTCCTCCTCCACGGCCTGACCCCCCGCCTGGCCCCCGCCGCCTGGGGCGTGGCCGGCGCCGTCCTCCTCCTCGGCTGGATCGGCCCCGCGCTGGACGTCCCCCGGTCGGTGCTGGACCTCTCCCCGTACGGCCACCTCCCGAAGCTGCCGGGCGGCGAGATGTCCTGGACACCGGTCGCGGCCCTGACCGCCCTGGCGGCGCTGCTCGTCACGGCCGGACTGGCGGGGCTACGACGACGGGATGTGACCAGCAGCTGATGGGCGGGTCGAGCAGCTGACGCGGCGGTATCGGGGGCTGATGGGACGGATCGAGCGACTGACGGGGCGGCCCCGAGGGCTGATGGGGCGGATCGAGCAGCTGACGGGGCGGCCCCGGGGCTGCCGGGACGGGGCCAAGAGCTGACGGGAGGGGTCAAGCAGCTGATGGGACGGTCCCGGGGCTGGTGGGACGGATCGAGCAGCTGACGGGGCGGTATCGGGGCTGGCGGGACGGTCCAGGGGCTGACCGGGGGGAGCAGAGGCCGCGGGACGTGACCCCCGGCTGGGGCAAGTGGCCACCGATCGCGGGGACGTGACCCACGGCCGGGGCAAGTGACCACCGGCCGCGGGGACGTGACCCACGGCCGGGGCAAGTGACCACCGATCGAGGGGAACCCCCGGCCGCAGGGACGTGACCCACGGCCACGGGCAGGCGGCCACCGGCCGCAGGGACGTGACCCACGGCGGCCGGGATCTCAGCAGTGGACGAGAGGCCGGGCCGGGGCGGCGGGAACTCCCGTCGGGCCGGCGGCCGGGGTGTCAGAGCCGGACGGTGAGTCCCTCCAGTCCCCTGATCACGAAGTTCGGCTTGCGGCGCGGCTCCGTCGCCAGGCTCAGGGTCGGGGCCCGCTCCAGCAGGGCCGTCATCGAGGCCGCCAGCTCGATGCGGGCCAGCGGGGCGCCGATGCAGTAGTGGATGCCCGCGCTGAAGGAGATGTGCGGGTTCTCGGCGCGGGTGAGGTCCAGGCGCTCCGGGGCGGTGAAGACCGCCGGGTCGTGGTTGGCGGAGCCGAAGAGCATCGCGATCTCCGCTCCCCTCGGGATCACCGTGCCGTCGACCTCGATCTCGTCCAGGACCCACCGCTCGAAGAGCTGGAGCGGGGTGTCGTAGCGCATCAGCTCCTCCACGGCGGAGGGGACCAGGGAGCGGTCGGCGCGCAGGGCGGCCAGCTGGTCGGGGTTGCGGAACAGCGCCCACCAGCCGTTGACGGTGGCGTTCACCGTGGCCTCGTGGCCGGCGTTCAGCAGCAGGACCGCCGTCGAGATCATCTCCTGCTCGGTCAGCCGGTCCTCCTCGTCGTGGGCCGCGATCAGCCCGGAGACCAGGTCGTCACCGGGCTCCTTGCGGCGGGCGGCGATCAGCTCCCGCAGATACCCGGAGAACTCCACCGAGGCCCGCACCGCCTTGCGCGCGGTCTCCTCGGAGGGGTTCAGCTCGTACATCCCGCAGATGTCCGCCGACCAGGGCCGCAACTGCGCCCGGTCCGCCTCCGGAATCCCCAGCATCTCCGCGATCACCGCGACCGGCAGCGGCTCCGCGACATCGGTCAGCAGATCGCCGCCGCCCGCCGCGACCAACCCGTCCACCAGCTCACCGGCCAGCCGCTCCACGTACGGCTTCAGCCGCTCCACCGTGCGCGGTGTGAACGCCTTCGACACCAGGCGGCGGATCCGCGTGTGGTCCGGCGGCTCCAGGTCGAGCATCCCGTGGTCGTTGAGCGTGTGGAACGGCTCCTGGAATGCCGGCGGCGCCGTCCGCCCGAAGTCCTCGTGCGAGAACCGGTGCTGGTACGTCCGCCCCAGCCGCCGGTCGCGCAGCAGCGCCGAGACGTCCGCGTGGTGCGGAACGAGCCACTGGCCGGTGGGCTCGTAGTGGATCACGCGGCCCCGGTCACGCAACTCGGCGTAGGCGGGGTACGGGTCCGCGACGAACGCCGGGTCCCAGGGGTCGAATGCGAGAGCGGTAGGGCCTGACATGCCCGGACGCTAACCCGTCGGACCGGCCCCTGACCAGGGGTCCCTGATCTGCGGAGCATCGACGACCGACGACGACGGGGCAGATGCGCGTGCCAGGCCCCGCGCCGGGATGATCCGAAGGACACGGCCTGCTAGCCCGGCGTCACCAGCCGCGCCTCGTACGCGAACACCGCCGCCTGGGTGCGGTCCCGCAGGCCCAGCTTCACCAGGATCCTGCTGACGTGGGTCTTGATCGTGGACTCGGCGACCACCAGCCGCTCGGCGATCTCCGCGTTGGACAGGCCCTGCGCGATCAGGACGAGGACCTCCGTCTCCCGTTCGGTCAGGTCGCCGTAGGACGCCTGGGCGGTGTGGAGCAGGCGGGGGCCGTCGGTCAGCTTGGAGAACTCGGTGATCAGGCGCTTGGTGACGGACGGGGCCAGCAGGGCCTCGCCGGAGGCCACCACCCGCACCCCGTCGGCGAGTTGGCGTGCCGAGGCGTCCTTCAGGAGGAAGCCCGAGGCTCCCGCGCGCAGGGCCTGGTAGACGTACTCGTCGAGGTCGAAGGTGGTCAGCACGAGCACCTTGGCCGTGTCGTCCGAGGCGACGATCTCCCTCGTCGCCTCGATGCCGTTCAGCTCGGGCATGCGGATGTCCATCAGGACGACGTCCGGAGCCAGCTCCCGGACGCGTTCCACCGCCTCACGGCCGTTGACCGCCTCGCCGACGACCTCGATGTCCGGCATCGCGTTCAGCAGGACGGAGAAGCCCTCGCGGACCATCATCTGGTCGTCCGCGATCAGTACCCGGATCGTCATGCTCCACCCTCGTCCGCGGAGGCCAGCGCCACGGGCAGGAACACCGTCACCTCGTAGCCCCCGCCGGGCACCGCGTCCGCCGTCATCTCGCCGTTCAGCATGGTCACCCGTTCCCGCATGCCCGTGATGCCGTGCCCGGCGCCGGGCGAGGGCTTCAGCAGGGAGGGGTTGGGCGGCGGACCGTTGACTATGCGCAGCCCCAGGCCGCCGAGGACGTAGCCGATCTCGACGCGGGCGCCCGCCCCGGGCGCGTGCCGCAGGGTGTTGCTCAGGGCCTCCTGGACGATGCGGTACGCCGACAGCTCCACCCCCGGCGGGAGTTCGCGCACCGCTCCGGTCACCACCTTCTCCACCTCCAGGCCCGCCTCCCGCACGTTGGCGAGCAGCGCGTCCAGCTCGGCGAGCGTGGGCTGGGGGGTGTCCGGGGCCTCGTAGTCCTCGGCGCGGACGACGCCCAGCACCCGGCGCAGCTCCGTGAGGGCCGCCACCGCGTTCTCCCGGATCGTGGCGAACGCCTTCTCCAGCTCCGGCGGCGGGTTCTCCACCCGGTAGGGCGCGGCCTCCGCCTGGATGGCGACCACCGACATGTGGTGGGCGACCACGTCGTGCAGCTCACGGGCGATCGTGGTGCGCTCCTCCAGCAGGGTGCGCCGGGAGCGCTCGTGCTCGGTCA
This sequence comes from Streptomyces sp. NPDC014995, assembly GCF_043080745.1. Lineage (NCBI taxonomy): Bacteria > Bacillati > Actinomycetota > Actinomycetes > Kitasatosporales > Streptomycetaceae > Streptomyces > Streptomyces sp. NPDC014995. Next base: position 587,307 of record NZ_JBIBVX010000002.1, on the reverse strand, counting down.
CCGTCTGCTGGGCCGTCACCTCCTGCTCGGCCTGCCGGCGTATCTGCCAGACGGTCACGGCGAGCAGTGCCAGCGCGGAGAAGACCAGCATCGGCGCGACGTTGTTGCTGGAGTGGCCCCAGCTGAAGGCGGTCTCCGCGACGAAACCGTAGGCGGCCGTCAGCAGCCACATCCATGCCGCCGTGCGCGGCCGGGTGCGTATGGCGACGACCGTGAGCACCACCAGGTGGGAGACGAAACTGCCCGGCAGCCAGGGCCAGTTGCTCCACGCCGTGCCGACGGCGGCGACGAGCGTGGTCGAGACGAGCGACAACCAGAACGCGCCGACCGGCCGGACCAGCGTCAACAGGACCGGGACCAGCGCGAGCAGACCGCAGATGACGGGCGTCGTGGTGGAACCGTCGTCGTCCACCCAGGCGACCAGCATCGCCAGCAGACCGCCCGCCACGACCAGCGCGTGCGCCCGCCAGGCCGCGTACTCCCGCTTGCGGCCCGTCAGCCGGCGGGTGAGGAAGCCGTCGGGCTCCCTGGGGGGCAGCGGCCGGTAGGCGAAGGCGTCCTGGAACAGGTCCTCGCGCAGGCCTCGCAGGGCGCCCATGGCCGCCCGGAACTCCGGGCTGCGCGGCCGGTAGGCGCCGTACGGGTTGTCCGGGGGCGTCATGTGCGTCTGCGTCGTCTCTGTCACATCGAAAACGGTAGGCGGAGGCCCACGTCGCGGTCGTCACCAGTGAGGGGGGTTCTGTGGAATCCGTCTCAGGTACTACGGGTGGCAGAGCGCCCACGTCAGTACCCGGCCGGTCTCACCAGACCCGACTCGTACGCGAACACCGCCGCCTGGGTGCGGTCCCGCAGGCCCAGCTTCACCAGGATGCGGCCCACGTGCGTCTTCACGGTCTGCTCGGCGACGACGAGGTGACCGGCGATCTCCGCGTTGGACAGGCCCTGCGCGATCAGTGTGAGGACCTCCGTCTCGCGTTCGGTGAGGTCGCCGACGCGCTCCTTCAGCGGGGCCCGGGGCGTGCCGTTCAGGCGGGAGAACTCGGAGATCAGCTTGCGGGTGATGCCGGGCGCGAGCAGGGCGTCGCCGGCCGCGACGACCCGGACCGCCTCCGCGAGCTGGTCGGCGGAGGCGTCCTTCAGCAGGAACCCGGACGCGCCGGCGCGCAGTGCCTCGTACACGTACTCGTCGAGGTCGAAGGTGGTGAGGACGAGGACCTTGATGTGCGGGGTCGCGACGGTGATGCGGCGGGTGGCCTCGATACCGCCGAGCTCGGGCATGCGGATGTCCATCAGGACGACGTCCGGGGACAGCTCGGCGACCTGGGCGACGGCGTCGAGGCCGTCGACCGCCTGCCCGATCACCTCGATGCCCGGGTGGGCGTTGAGCAGCACGGTGAAGCCCTGCCGGACCATCTGCTGGTCGTCGGCGATCACTACGCGGATGGTGCCGCTCGTCATGGCGTTCCTTCGTCGGTCGAGGGCGATGCCGGACCCGTGGTGGCACTCCCCCGCGGGGCTCCGCCCGTCTCGGTTCCACCCGTCTGGGTCGTGCCCGGCCCAGGTCTGTCCGGCCCAGGTCTGTCCGGCCCGGTTCCGTCCGGCCCGGTTCCGTCCGGCATCCGGGGCGGGTCGTCCGGGAAGAGCAGTTCGAGGCCCTCGGGGGTTCCGGGGTCCCCGGGGGTTTCCGGGTCCCCGGCGGGCGGGGCCGTGGTGCCGTTCTTCGGGAGGAACGCCGACACCGTGAATCCGCCGTGCAGCGTCGGGGTCGCCGTGACGTGACCGCCCAGCATCGCGGCCCGCTCCCGCATGCCCAGCAGGCCGTGACCCGCCCCCGGGGAGGGTGTCACGGGCCCGTCCGGGCGGGAGTTGGTGACCTCCAGGTGCACGCCGCGCGAGTCGTGGGTGATCCCGACGCGCACGCGGGAACCGGGCGCGTGCCGCAGGGCGTTGCTGAGAGCCTCCTGCACGATCCGGTACGCCGACAGCTGCACGCCCGGCGGATACCCGGACGCCTCGCCCCGCACCTCGGCGGCGACGCGCAGTCCGGCGGCGCGGGTGTTGTCGATGAGGGCGTCGAGGCGGTCGAGGGTGGGCTGAGGGGTGTCCGGCGCGGTGCCGGTGCCGGCCGCGCCGAGGCCGTAGGGGTCCTCGGGGTTCTCGGAACGCAGCACGCCGAGCACCCGGCGCAGTTCGGTGAGCGCTTCCAGGGCGTTCTCGCGGATGCCGGCGAGGTTCTCCTTCAGCTCCTCGGACGGGTTGTCCACCAGGTGGGGGGCGACCTGGGCCTGGATGGAGATCACCGACATGTGGTGGGCGACCACGTCGTGCAGTTCGCGCGCGATGCGGTTGCGCTCCTCCAGCAGGGTGCGGCGGGCACGTTCCTCGGCGGTGATGGTCTCCTGCTCGACGAGCTGGGTGCGCGCCTCGCCGAGACCGCGGAAGGCGGTGCCGACGAGGACGACCGCACCGAAGATCCCCACGGACGTGACACCTGTCGAGGTGTAGGTCGCCCCGCCGATCAGTCCCTGGACCACCCAGGTCGCCACGCCGGTGCCGGCCAGAACGGCGAAGGACACCCGGGGGTGCACGCGGAGCGCCAGGAACAGGAACACCACGGCGTGGGCGAAAACTTCGGAAGCGGTCCAGGGCCAGGCGGGACCCGGGAGCGGATGGCCCTGGAGGGTCGGCCGGGCGGCCACCGCGGCGACGACGGTGCCGGCCAGGGACAGCGCCCAGGCGGGGAGGGGCCGCCACAGGGCGAGGACGACGGCCGCGCCCTGTGCGAACCCGGTCAGCACCGCGAGTTCCGTGCCCAGGTGGTAGCGACCCATCTGCTCCGTGCCGGCCAGTGAGACGCCGAGGGCGATCCAGCACATCAGCAGGTACCCCGGCACGCGCAGCCAGCGCAGTCTGCGCCAGGGCGGGGAACCGGAGGAGCGGCGACCGTCGCGGATGGCACGGAGACGGGGGAAGCGGCGCCGTCCGAGGGGGGCGGACGCGGGGGCGGCGGGGTGGGGTGGGGTGGTCGTCTCCTCGCCGGTCACGGACTCAACCCTAGGCATCGCGGGCGGCCTTCGCTTCCGTCGGTGTGGAACGGTGGTGGACGCGGACCACCCGGGACCGGTGGCCGGCGGGCCGACGCGGCCCCTGTTCGCCGGTCCGGAAGGCCACCCAGCACACCGCCAGCGCCAGCGCGAAGACCGGCAACCACAGCAGCCGCGCCCCCACCCAGCCCAAGCCGTCCGGCACCGTGTGCAGGCCGGGGAGGCGGCCCGCGAGGAGGCCCGTCGCGGTGGTCGCCATCAGGGCGGTCTGGTGCCAGAGGAAGACCGTCATCGCGGACAGGTTGACCAACGCCACCGCCGCCCAGGCGAGCGGGCGTCGCATCGCTCCACGCAGTCGGTCGCGCAGCAGCAGGGCCGCGCCGCACTGCGCCAGACCGAAGGTGACGGCCGCCAGCGTCGGCGGGTTGAGGTTGGAGACGGCCTCATCGGGCACGCCCACCATCGACGCCGGATAGCCCGCCCACGCCACCAGCACCGCCGTCACCACCGCCCCGCCGGTGAGCAGGACCCAGCCCGCGCGCGGGCGCTCCAGTTCGCCGCGCGTCCACGCCGCGCCCAGGGTGTACGGCACCAGCCAGCCCGCCGCCACGTTCACCCAGCCGAGCCAGGAGGGGCCGCCCAGGCCGAAGCGGAACAGGTCCACGTGGAGGACGACGGCCAGCGGCCACAGCGGGCCGAGGCGGGCCAGCAGCGGGGTCGCCGCCGTCAGCGCCGCGAACACCAGCAGGAACCACAGCGGGGACAGCGCGAGCTTCACCAGTGTCCGCACGGTGACGAGGGACGCGCCGCAGAGCAGGAGGCAGAGGGCGGTCGTCGTCCACAGGGCGAGCAGGGCCGCCACCGGCCCGAACAGCCTGGACAGACGTGCCCGAAGCCACGCCCGGTACGTGCCGCCCCTGGCGCGGGCCGAGGCGTGGCTCTTCGTCGCCACGTGGCCGCCCACCATGAAGAACACCGCGAGCGTCTGGAACGTCCAGGACACCGGCGCCAGCCAGGGCATGTGCGCGAGGGGGCTCGCGGCGCGGAGGGTGCCGCCGTCCGCGACGAGAGCGGTGACCAGCCAGTGGCCGAGGACGACGCCGAGGATCGCGAAGGCTCGCAGGGCGTCCACGGCTCGGTCCCGGTGGGCCGGCGTCGAAGCCTCGATGGTGCGGGCTGCCCGGCGTACGGCGGCTTTCACGGGGAAGGGCCTCTCACGCATGGGTGACCTCCGTGGTCTCGCCCAGGACGATCCGGGTGAGGTTGGCCAGGGAGGCCGAGCCCGGGCGGAAGTAGTCGCTGTGGCCGGCGTCGCCGGCGGTGAAGACGCGGGCGCCGAAGGAGGGGGCGACCGGGTCGGTGCCGAAGCCGACCGTCGTGCCGAACAGGTCGACGCTGGCGTGTGGCACCTCGGCCACCCAGTCGTCGGCTCCCCGGGCCGCCCAGACCCGTGCGCGGGTGCGCAGGGCCGTGACCGAGTCGGCGCCCGTGCCCGGGCTGCCGAGGAGGACCAGGTCGTCCACGTCCAGACCGGCCGCGGCACGGCCGCACACCACAGAGCCGTAGGAGTGGCACAGGAGGCTGACGTGAGTGTCCGGGCCGGTGAGGGCGTGCAGCCCGCGTATGAACTCCCGCAGGGCCGGGGCCGCTTCGTCGGCGCGGTCGGTGGTGAGGACGGTGGAGCTGACCGTGCCCGGGGTGGTGTAGCCGAGCCAGGCGACCACCGCGGTGGACGTGCCCGCGGGGGCCTGCCCGGTGAGCCGCCGGTGCAGGGCTGCCGCGGCCTCGTGGAACCGCTCGTAGGTGTCCAGCGAGGTGTCGGAGCCGGGTACGAGAACCGCGACGCGATCGGCGTGGGCGAGGTCTCCGAAGATTTCCGCCAGACGGCCGGCGCCGCGGCCGTCGTAGGAGAGGAGTCTGCGGGAGGGCGCCGCCACCGCGCGGTCCGCCGCCGCGCGGTGCGCGTCCCCGTGGGCCGCCGCCATCCGGGACGCCAGCTCGGCGTTGGCCCGGTTCGCCGCGTACGTCCGATCCAGGGTCGCCGCCGTCACCGGGGCGAGGGCGGCGGGGGCCGGGGCGGGGATGGCCGGCCGGGCCGCGGCCGTGAGCGGGACGACCACGGCGGCGGTGACGAGGACGGCGAGAAGGACGCGGATCCGACGGCGGAGAAGGCTCCCCTCGCCAGGGGCCGTCCCGCCCCGGAAAGCGACCCCACGACGGGAGGCGGCCTCACGGCGGGAAGCGGCCCCACGGCGAGAAGCGACCCGGCTGCGGAAGGCGATCCCACGGCGAGAGGCCATCCCGCCACGGGAGGGAACCCCATACCCACCGCGCGCCGTTCCGTCCTCACGGCCCCGTCCTGCCCGACGGCCCTTCCCCGCGCCGACCCCCATGACCCCGGCCCTCCCCCTCCAGTCCGCCCGGCCCTCGGACGTCCCTGGTGGGGAAATTACGGATCAGCCGTCGTCGCTCGCGTCCCACCGCAGAGCTGTCCTCGCACGTAGCTCTCAGGTATTACGGGTATGACGGGACAGCGGAGCGGACCCCCACGGCACGGACCCGCACGGTGCGGACCCCTGGCGCGGACCCCTGGCGCGGACCCCGACCAAAGCCGCCACCACAGCACGAACCCTCATGCCAAAGCCGCCCACCACGCCCAGGACCACTCACCACCACAAGGCCACTCACAGCCACAAGGCCACTCACCACGCCAGCTGTGCGATCTCCTCCGCCACCACCGCGCACGCGTCCGCCGCCGGATCGATCAGCGGGAAGTGTCCGACGTCCTCCAGCAGCGTCAGACCCACCACCTCCCCCGCCTTCGCCGCCGCGTCCGCGTACGACTCGGCGACCGCCTGCGGGACGACCAGGTCGGTGCGGCCCTGGACCAGGGTCGTCGCGATGCCGGTCGGCACCAGGAGCGCGGGGTCGGCGTACGGCCGGCGTTCGGCGAAGTGCTCGTCCCCGCCTAGGAGTTGGCGGGACGCGCCGCCGCAGACGTCCAGTTTGTCGGCGACCTCGAAGTCGGCGATCGGGGCGAGCGCGACCACGCCCCGCAGTGCGGCGGGACCGCTGGTGCGCCAGGGCGCGTCGGCGGGCAGCAGGTGCCGGGCCGCGGCCCACAGGGCGAGGTGCCCGCCCGCCGAGTGACCGGTGAGCACGGTGCGGCGCGCGTCGGCCTGCGGCAGGGCCTCACGGACGAGACCCGGGAGCGCGTCCAGGGCGGCGGCGACGTCGTCGAGGGTGTCGGGCCAGCGGCCCGCGACCGGAGACGGCCCGGAGGGCTCGCCCTCCGCGCCCCGCCGGTACTCCACGTTGGCCACGGCGAACCCGCGCCGCGCCAGGAAGCCGGCGAACGGTGTGATGTGCCGCCGGTCGTACGGTGCCCGCCAGGCACCCCCGTGCAGGACGACGACCAGCGGGGCGGGGACACCCGGGCCGCCCGTTCCCGCCGTTTCCCGCGGCGCGTAGAAGTCGATCACCTGGTCGGGGTGGTCGCCGTAGGCGGCGGTGGTGTCGGGGTCGACCGCCGGGTGCGAGAAGGCCGACTCCTCTTCGGCGGCGGCCCGGGCTGCGACGACGTCGTCCGGCATGCTCCAACCTCTCAGCAACGAAACGTATTTGGACGGAACGGATGTGGCGGACCAGGTGGGGATTCGGCCGTTGGCGGGGACGGTATCAGGACCGTGACGTGCGCGGACACGGGCATGTCACGCTCGGTGAGGACTGAACGGTTCCACAGTGTCGCCCGGCTGACATCATGGCCCGTTCACCGCCCGTACGCGCACCTCCGCGCGCCCGAAGAGGGAGGTCATGTCCGCCGAGCCCGGCACCGTGCGCCCCGGCGGGCGTACCGCACGTGTGCGTACGGCCGTGCTGCGGGCGACCACTCGGCAAGGGGCACTGGCCGCGGGTTGTGATCGCGGCGGCGTGCGACGAGCGGGCGGCCGGCGCACTGCGGCGGTTCCTCGAGGTGCCGGCGGCGGAGCAGGCGGCCCGGCCCGCTCACGCCGCTGCCGTGGCCGGGACGTACGTCCGTTCGCGGGGAGCGTCCGGCGAGGTGCCGGCGCCCCCGCCGGGCCGTGGGGGGGGGGGGCCCCCCCCCGGCGGGGGGGGCGGCCCCCCCCCCCCCCCCACCCCCCCCCCCCCCCCCCCCCCCCCG
>NZ_JBIBVX010000002.1:0-580094 GCF_043080745.1 Streptomyces sp. NPDC014995 | reverse complement strand
CCGGATCCGGCGGTGGGGGGGGGGGGTTGTTGGGGGGTTGGGGGGGGTGGGGGGGGGGTGGGGCGGCCGCCCCCGGGGGGGGGTTTGGCCGGCCGCAGCCCCGAGTAGGGCTGATCCGGACGACAGGCCCTAACCCCCCACCACCTCCCCCAACACCCGCGCCGCGCGCTCCACGTCCGCGAAGCCCACGTACAGCGGGGTGAAGCCGAAGCGGAGGACGTCCGGGTGGCGGAAGTCGCCCACGACGCCCCGTTCGATCAGACGCTCCATGATCTTCCCGGCGTCGTCGCAGCGCAGTGCCACCTGGCTGCCGCGCTCCTCGTGGGCGGCCGGTGTCAGGGATTCGGCCCGGCCCCGCGGGACGTACTCCCCGACGCACTCCAGGAAGAAGTCGGTCAGGGCGAGGGACTTGGCGCGGACCGCGTCGATCGACACGTCCTGCCAGACGTCGAGTGCCGCCTCCAGGGCGAGCATGGACAGGATGTCGGGCGTTCCGACCCGCCCGCGCAGCGCGCCCGGGGCCGGCTCGTAGGCGGGGCGCATGCCGAAGGGCTCGGCGTGCGAGTTCCAGCCCGGCAGCGGGGAGTCGAAGCGGTCCTGGTGGTCACGCCGTACGTACAGGTACGCCGGTGAACCCGGGCCGCCGTTCAGGTACTTGTAGGTGCAGCCGACCGCGAGGTCCACGCCGTGCTCGTCGAGGCCCACCGGCAGGGCGCCCGCGCTGTGGCACAGGTCCCAGACGGCGATCGCACCCGCCGCGTGGACGGCGGCGGTCAGCCCCGGCAGGTCGTGCAACCGGCCGGTGCGGTAGTCGACGTGGTTCAGCAGCACCGCGGCCGTACGGTCCGACAGGGCCGCCGGCACCTCCGCCGGGGTCACGGGCCGCAGTGTGCGGCCGGTCAGCCGGGCCGCCGACCCGGCGATGTACCCGTCCGTCGGGAAGGTGGTCGCGTCGACGAGGATCTCGTCCCGGTCCTCCGGCCCCAGCCGCACGGCGCCCACGAGCGCCTTGAAGACGTTGACGCTCGTGGAGTCGCCGACGACGATCTGGCCGGCGTCGGCGCCCACCAGCGGGGCGATCCGGTCGCCGATCCGCTCCGGCGCCGTCCACCAGCCGCTCTCCTCCCAGGAGCGGATGCGCAGCTCGCCCCACTGCCGGCGTACGACGTCCTCGACGCGCCCCGGGACGGAGACCGGCAGCGCGCCCAGCGAGTTGCCGTCGAGGTAGACGACCTCGTCCTCCAGCACGAACGCGGCACGCCGGCCGGCCAGTTCGTCACCGGCGTCCAAGTGTGCTGCCCTGAAAGTCAGTTCAGACATGGGAACGCGCCGTCCACAGCTCGGGGAACACGTTCTTCCGCGCGCGCTTCTCCAGCCACGCCACCCCGGCCGAGCCGCCCGTGCCGGTCTTCGCGCCCATCGCGCGGCGGGTGGCGACGAGGTGGTCGTTGCGCCAGCGCCACACCAGCTCGGCGACATCGGTCAACGCCTCGCCGAGCCGCGCGAGTTCGTCGCTCTCGTCGCCGGCGTAGAGCGCGGTCCAGACCGCCTCCACCTCCGGCGACGGCTCGTAGCGCCGCGAGACGTCACGCTGGAGGACCGAGTCCGGGATCGCGTGCCCGCGGCGCGCCAGCAGCCGCAGCACCTCGTCGTACAGGCTCGGCTCGTGCAGCGCCTTCTCCAGCTCGGCGTGGACGCGCGGCGCGCCCCGGTGCGGGACCAGCATCGACGCGGACTTCTCGCCGAGCAGGAACTCCATCCGCCGGTACATCGCCGACTGGAAGCCGGAGCCCTCGCCGAGGGCGGAGCGGTACGCGTTGAACTGGGCGGGCGTGAGCTGGCCGAGCGGCTTCCAGGAGGCGTTCAGCGCCTCCAGCTCCCGTACGGAACGCTTCAGCGCGGCGATCGCCACCGGCACCCGGTTCTCGCGCAGGGCCTGGGCCGCCGTCTCCCACTCGTGGACGATGACCGTGAACCACAGCTCCATCACCTGGGTCGTGACCAGGAAGACCATCTCTCCGGGGTCGTCGGAGAGGGTGTGCTGGAGGTGGGTGAGCACGTCCGCCTTGACGTAGTCCTCGTACGGCGTCGTGCCGGCGAAGTCGAGATGCGGGGTCTCGGGCTCTTGGGTCTCCTGAGCCTCATGGGACATCGCTGTCTCCTGTTGTGTACTCCGGGTAGCGGTCCGCCCCTGCCGTTACCGACACGGGGGCCCCGGTCCCCACCGGCATCCTCCGCATCGTCACCCGAAAGTGCAAGGCCCGCCTGATCACACAGGCGGGCCCGGGACTCGGAAGGACGCCGCCGAGGCTCTCGGCACGGAGTGCGGAGGCTGCCGGAGCGGCTACGGACCGCCTAGCCCAGCGTCTGCGCCGCCGTCGGCGAGGAGTCCTTCAGGAACTGCGTGCAGCGCTCGTACTCCTCCTGCTCGCCGATCGCCTGCGCGGCGCGGGCGAGGGCGTGCAGGGCGCGCAGGAAACCGCGGTTCGGCTCGTGCTCCCAGGGGACCGGGCCGTGACCCTTCCAGCCGTTGCGGCGCAGCGCGTCCAGGCCGCGGTGGTAGCCCGTACGGGCGTACGCGTACGACTCCACGACGCTGCCCCGCTCGAACGCGTCGTCGGCGAGCTGCGCCCAGGCGAGGGAGGAGGTGGGGTACTTGCCGGCGACGTCGGCGGGGGCCGTGCCGCCGGCGAGCAGCTCGCGGGGCTCCGGGTCGTCGGGGAGGTGGGTCGGGGGCGGACCCCCGAGGAGGTTTTCGTGAATGGACATGGGACCAGTCTGGAGGATCCGTCGCGGCTACGGGGGCACGGGCCGGTCCGGTTCCCCGCGAACCGACGGCCACCGTCCCGCCGACGGCCCTACCGCCCCGCCCCCGACGGCCGACCCATGACACTCCCGCGCCCCGCAACCAACGACAACCGTCCCGCCGACGCCGCTACCGTCCCGCCCCCAACGGCCGACCCGTGACACTCCCGCCCGACCTCAAAACCCACGACCACCATCCCGCCGACGGCGCCACCGCCCAGCCACCACCCGCCGAACCACGATTCCCTGCCCCCGCCGCCGTCCCTCTGACGACCGACGACCGACGGCCACCATCCCTCACCCATACCGCCCACTACCGCCCACTACCACCCGTCTCCAACGGCGGAGCCGCCACGTTCGCGTGCCTTCTGCACTCCGGTCGCCGGCAGTCCTCCCCGGGCCGGCGCACCATCCCGAGGGCCATCACCGCCCCCACCACCAGCACACCCGCGCAGATCACCATCGCCCGCCGGAACGCGCCCTCGAAGGCGTCCGCCGAGCGGTACGCCTCCTCTCCCATCCCGGTCAGCAGCGGCAGCGCGGCGACGGCGACCAGGCCCGCCGCGCGCGCCGCCGCGTTGTTGATGCCGCTGGCCAGGCCCGCGCGGTCGACGTCCACCGAGGCCAGGACGGTCGCCGTGAGGGGGGCGACGAGGGTGACCATGCCGAGGCCGAGGACCAGCACGGCGGGCAGGACGTCGGCCGCGTACGAGGCGCCGGGACCGGCCCGGAGCATCAGGAGCATGCCCGCGGCACAGAGCAGTGGGCCCACCGTGAGCGGGATGCGCGGGCCGATCCGGTCGGCCAGCTCGCCGGACCTCGCCGACAGCAGCAGCATCAGCACGGTCGCCGGCAGCAGTGCCGTGCCGGCGCCGAGGGCGGAGTAGCCGGACACCACCTGGAGCTGGATCACGGAGAGGAAGAAGAAGCCGCCGAAGGCGGCGTACACGCACAGGGTGACCAGGTTGACGGCGGTGAACTGGCGGGAGGCGAAGATGTCCGGCGGCATCATCGGATCCGGCCGGCGCCGCTCGACGTGTCCGAAGGCGACCCCCGCGGCGACACCGGCCACCCCGGCGAGGGCGGCGGTCACCGCGTCCGCGCCCGCCTCGATCAGCGCGTACGTCACCAGGCCGAGCGCCAGCGCGCCCAGCACCGCGCCGAGGACGTCGAAGCCGCCGTGCACCCGTCCTCCCCGCGACTCGGGCACCTGCCGCAGCGCCACCGGCAGGCACAGCAGCGCCAGCGGCACGTTCAGCAGGAACACCCACCGCCAGCCCGGCCCGTCCACCAGCCAGCCGCCCAGGAACGGGCCCACGGCCGCCCCGATGCCGCCGAACCCGGACCACAGGCCCACGGCCCGGCCCCGGTCGTCGGGGTGGAAGGAGGCCTGGATGAGGGCGAGGGAGCCGGGCGTGAGGAGCGCGCCGCCGATGCCCTGCAAGGCCCGGGCGGCGACGAGCACTCCCGCGTTCGGGGCGAGCCCGCACAGCAGCGAGGCGGCGGCGAACCACACCACCCCCACCACGAAGACCTTCCGCCGGCCGTAGCGGTCGCCGAGCGAACCGCCCAGCAGGATCAGCCCGGCCAGCGTCACCATGTACGCGTTGACCGTCCACTGGAGGGCGGCGAGGCCGGCGCCCAGGTCACGGCCGATGCGGGGCAGGGCGACGTTGACGACCGTCGAGTCCAGCAGGGCCATGCTGGAGCCGAGCACCGTGGTGAGCAGGATCCACTTGCCCTGCGAGGAGGCCAGCCGGACGTCGGGCATGGTCCCAGGTATACAGCGAGCCCGGTGCCGAAGCACCGGGCTCACCGCGAGCCGCCTGGGGAGCCAGGGGCTACTTGATCTTCGTGCCGGCCGAGCGCAGGTTCTGCGTCGCCTCGACGACACGCGCGGCCATGCCCGCCTCGGCCAGCTTGCCCCAGGTGCGCGGGTCGTAGGTCTTCTTGGAGCCGACCTCGCCGTCGACCTTCAGGACGCCGTCGTAGTTCTTGAACATGTGGTCGGCGACGGGACGCGTGAAGGCGTACTGCGTGTCCGTGTCGATGTTCATCTTGACGACGCCGTTCTCCAGCGCGGTCGCGATCTCCTCCTCCGTGGAGCCGGAGCCGCCGTGGAAGACGAAGTCGAAGGGCTGGGAGCCGGCCGGCCTGCCGAACTTGGCGGCGACGCCCTCGTTCAGCTCCTTCAGCAGGTCGGGGCGGAGCACGACGTTGCCCGGCTTGTACACGCCGTGGACGTTGCCGAAGGAGGCGGCCAGCAGGTAGCGGCCCTTCTCGCCCAGGCCGAGGGCCTCGGCGGTACGGATCGCGTCCTCGGCCGTGGTGTACAGCGAGTCGTTGATCTCGTGCGAGACGCCGTCCTCCTCGCCGCCGGTCGGGGTGATCTCGACCTCGAGGACGATCTTCGCGGCGCGGGCCTTCTCCAGCAGCTCCTGCGCGATGGAGAGGTTGTCGGCGAGGGTCTCGGCGGAGCCGTCCCACATGTGCGACTGGAACAGCGGGCCCAGGCCGGCCTCGACGCGCCTGCGCGAGATCTCCAGCAGCGGACGCACGTACCCGTCGAGCTTGTCCTTCGGGCAGTGGTCGGTGTGCAGGGCGACCGTGACCGGGTACTTCTCGGCGACGATGTGCGCGAACTCCGCGAGGGCGACCGCGCCGGTCACCATGTCCTTGCTGTACTGGCCGCCCAGGAACTCGGCGCCGCCCGTCGAGATCTGGATGATGCCGTCGCTCTCCGCCTCCGCGAAGCCGCGCAGAGCCGCGTGCAGGGTCTGGGTCGAGGTGACGTTGATGGCCGGGTAGGCGAACTTGCCTGCCTTCGCCCGGTCGAGCATCTCGTTGTAGACCTCGGGGGTTGCGATGGGCATTCGTCCGCTCCTTGGGTGTGCGGGTTGGCTTTCTGCGTTTACGGCCCTGACCTAGACCTTGGGTGCGACGTCATCGTCGTCCCCATCTTTCCAGACATGCGCGGATGGTCCACGCGCCGGTCAAGTCCAGGTCAAAAGGGGGCGTCAGTCCAGACCCAGTTCATCCTTCGAGAAGGCGAACAGGTACGGCACCCCGGCGCCCTCCTGGATCTTCTCGGCGGCGCCGGTCGCGCGGTCGACGATGGTGGCGACGGCCACGACCTCGGCGCCCGCCTCGCGCACCGCCTCCACGGCCGCCAGCGGCGAGCCGCCGGTGGTGGAGGTGTCCTCGACGACCAGGACCCGGCGGCCCCTGATGTCCGGCCCCTCGACCCGCCGCTGGAGCCCGTGTGCCTTCGCCGCCTTGCGTACGACGAAGGCGTCGAGCGTGCGGCCACGCGCGGCGGCGGCGTGCAGCATCGCGGCGGCGACCGGGTCGGCGCCCATGGTCAGACCACCCACGGCGTCGAAGTCCAGCTCGGCGGTCAGGTCCAGCAGCACCTGGCCGACCAGCGGGGCGGCCTGTCCGTCGAGGGTGATGCGGCGCAGGTCGACGTAGTAGTCGGCCTCCAGACCCGACGACAGGGTCACCTTGCCGTGCACCACGGCCTTGTCCTTGATCTGCTGCAGCAGCGCGCCGCGTACGTCACTCATACCGGCCAGCTTAGAGGCGCGTCCACCGCCAGGTCGTCGTGGCCTCCAGCGGCTCCAGGGGCGTGACCAGGCGCGGGAGGGTGTTCAGGCCGTTGGGCGGGCCGGTCTGCGGCTCCACGCACACGGCGGCCTCCTGCTCGTCGTAGACGACGACCCACTGCTCGCGGCTGGTCACCGTCAGCTCCAGCCGGCCCGGCCAGGTGAGGGTGACGTCGACACCGTCCGGCATGCCGAAGCAGTCGTCCCAGGGGCCGGGCTTCGGCTCGACACGGTTGCCGGTGGGCAGGTGGTCGTCGCCGCGCTCCTCCTGCCAGGCGGGGGAGAAGTCGATCCGCACCTCCTCGTCGGCCCCGCCGCCCAGGTTCCGGTTGAACCACGGGTGCCAGCCGATCTGCGCCGGGAAGGACGACTCGTACGTCTCCACCGCCATGGACAGGGTCAGCGCGTCCTCGGTCAGCGCGACGATCTGCGTGACCCGCCCGGGGTGGGGCCAGGGCTCCACCAGGTCGTAGGTCAGGACCGCCTCGTCCGCCGAGCTGCGGGCCACCCGCCAGGCGCCGTCGCGGACGGTGCCGTGGATGGCGTGCGGCGGGGCGTTCAGGGGCATCTGGTGGACGGTCGCGCCGTCCCGGAAGCGGCCGTCCCGGATCCGCCCGCACCAGGGGACCATCGGGAAGCAGCCGAACCGTTCCCCCTGCCGCAGCAGCTCCGCACCGCCGACGCGCAGCCCTCCGACCCGTCCGCCGTTGCCGGGCTGCACGGTCACCTCCGCGTCGCCCGCGGTCAGCGTGATGTCTTCGTCACTCACGGGACGACCCTACCGAGGCGATCAAGAGGGCGTCGGGGTCACCTGCGGCGCCGCAGCACCCTGCCCACCACGATCGCCGACGCCACGACGAACGCGGCCGCCGGGGCCGCCCAGCGCAGCACGCTGTGGGGGACGACGGTCTGCGGCGCCGGGACCGGTGCGTACCGGCCGCGCGGCGGGGCGTGGTCGACCTCCTCCGCACTGCGCCCGATCATCGTCCGGCGCGCGTGCGCGGCTTCGGCGGGGGGTTCGGCGGAGGACGGGAAGTCGTCGACGTCGTCCGCCTCGCCCACGGCCGCCAGGTCGTCGGCGCCGTCGAGGTCGTCGAGGCCCGACGCGGGGATCTCGGCCTCGAAGACGGTCGGTGACTCGTCGGCGGTCTCCGGCGTGTCCCGTACGGCCGTGTCCTCGGCGGTGTCCTCGGCTCTGTCCTCGACCGCTTCGTCGGGCGCTGCCTCGGCCGCTTCGTCGGGCGCCTCCTGCGCCGCTCCCGCCCCCAGGTTCCCCCCGAAACGGTTCAGCAGCCGTACGACCGCCCCGTCCACCGACTCCGCGGGGAGTTCCGTGATCCGGCCGTCGGCGGAGGCCGTGCCCTCGACGCGGAGCGCGGTGCCGCCGTCGGACTCCGCGAGCCGCACGGTGAGCGCGAGCTTGACCGCACCCGACCCGCGGGCCTCGGTCGCGTCGCCCTCCACGGCGTACGTGCCGTCCTCGCGGGCGGTGACGCGCAGGGTGCCCCGGTAGGTGATGGTGTGGCCGCCGACGCGCACCTTCAGCCGGCCGGCGACGGGATCGCTGCCGGCGTCCTGCTGGAGTCCGGGGACCGCCCGGGCCACCTGCGTGGGATCGGCGAGTGCCGCCCGCAACCGCTCGACCGGAACCGGAACGAACACCTCATGCTCCATAGCAGCGGAGCCTACCCAGGGGCGCGGCGGTACACCTCCCCTCTGCCACAACTTGCCCGGCGCGGGTGGACCTCACGGGGAGCTGCCGCCCCGGCCTCCGCTGCCGGCCCGAACGGCCTCGCCCTCCGGATGCCGGACCGGCACCGGCACTCGCCCGCGTCCTCAGTGACGCGGATGCACCAGCGTCGAGGCCCGCACCCCCGCCATCGGCGGCCCCAGCGGCCGTTCGTCGTGGTCCAGGGGGAGGGTCGGCCGGGTGGCCGTGCCGGCCAGGACGAAGCCCCAGTCGCGGGGGGCGCGAGAGGTGTCCTCGGTGCGGTCGGCGCCCGTGGTGACGCCGGTGTCGCGGCCGTCGACCCGGTAGGGGGCCGTGCGCAGGCCCGCCGCGCGCATCGTCGTCTCGACCGTCCAGAAGACGCGGGGACGGGAGGCGACCGGGCCGGCGTGGACGACGAGGCGGCCGCCGGGGCGCAGGGCGCGGCGGGCCAGGCCGTAGAACTCCTGGGAGTAGAGCTTCGTACTGGCCGTGATGCCGGGGTCGGGCAGGTCGGCGATCACCACGTCGTAGCTGGCGGGCGGGGTCCGGCGCAGCAGGCCGAAGGCGTCGGCGACGGTGACATGGACGCGGGGGTCGTCGTGGGCGTGCCCGTTGAGGCGGGAGAGCGGTGGGTCGGTGCGGGCGAGGCGGATCAGGCCCGGGTCGGGTTCGACGACGTGGACGTGGTGGGCGTCGGGGTGGGTGAGGACCTCGCGGACGGCCAGTCCGTCGCCGCCGCCGAGGACCAGGACGCGGGTGTGGGGACCGTGCATCGCGGGGTGGACCAGGGCCTCGTGGTAGCGGCGTTCGTCCTGGCCGACGGTGCGGAGCCGGCCGTCGAGGTAGAGGCCGAGGGGGCGGCCGTGGGTGCCGCCGGTGAGGACGATCTCCTGGACGCCGGTGTGCAGGGCCACGCGGACGTCGTCGCCGTAGAGGGCGTGGCGGGCCTCCCGTTCGAAGTCGTCGACGTGGACCGCGGCGGAGGCGAGGACGCCGAGCACGGCGACGGTGGCGGCCGGCAGGAGCCAGCGGGCCCGGCGGGTGAGGTCGCGGCGGAACAGGCCCAGGACCAGGGCTCCTCCGGCGATCACGTTGACCGCGCCGGTCAGCAGGGAGCTCGTCAACTGGCCCAGGAACGGCAGCAGGAGGAAGGGGAAGGCGAGGCCGCCGACCAGCGCGCCCACGTAGTCCGCGGCGAACAGGTCGGCGACCGCGCCGCCCGCGTCCTGGCGGCGGATGCGCTGGATCAGCTCCATCAGCAGGGGGACCTCGGCGCCGATGAGCAGGCCGATGGCGAGGGAGAAGGCGACCAGCAGGACACGGGGGCCGTTCGCCCACAGGCCGCCCCAGTCGCCCGTCCAGGCGAACACCGCGTACAGCGCCATCGCGCTGCACCCGCCGATCAGGGCGAGCGCCACCTCGACCGCGGCGAAGCCGGCCGCGCCGAGGCGGCGCAGCCGCTTCGCGACGAGGGAGCCGATGCCCATCGCGAAGACCATGACGGACAGCACGACGGAGGCCTGGGTGACCGAGTCGCCCATCAAGTACGAGGCGAGCGCGACCAGTTCGAGTTCGTACACCAGGCCGCAGGCCGCGCAGACGAAGACGCACGCGAGGACCAGGAACCGCCCGGTGTCCGGCCGGACGGGGAGCCGCGCGGGGCCGCGCCCGGCGGATGGGGCACCGGGCGGGGCTGGGGCGTGCGGTTCGATCACGACTGCGACGTTACGTCACGGGTGGGGGACGTCATGTCACCCACACGTGTGGAACTGGGCGTCGGGCGGGCGCCGTGGGTTTGAGCGGCCGCCATGGGGATTGTCCGGAACGGCGCCTCATCCGACCGGCACTCTGGCCCCCACTGTCGTCCGCGTCGTCACCAACTGCCCGTCCTGCGGATAGGCGTGCCACGTGCGCCAGTGCACATGCCCCTCGTGGCCCAGGGCGAGGAGGGCGGTGAAGGCGTGCGGGCTGCCGGGGAAGACGCCGACGAGGCCGTGGGGGTGGTCTGAGACGAGGGCCAGCAGTTCCTGGGCGCGACCCGCGAACTGACCGGGTGTCAGGACCTCGACGCGGGCCGCGAACTCGTACTCCCAGTCGCCGACCCGCTTGGCCACGCCGAGCGGGAGCGGGGTGCTGCTGCCGGGGAGGCACGCGACCGTCTCGGAACAGAAGCCGCGTTCCTCCTCCAGCAGCACCTGGTGCGAGGCGCCGAGCAGTCTCAACTGAAGCTTGGCTCCGGACAGTTCGAGGTCGAGTGCGGCCAGTGCGGGCAGCGGCTCGCGCCCCAGGGCCCAGGCGAGATCGTCCGCACGTGTGTCGGTGTAGGCGGTGTTCAGGTTCGTGAGCATGACTCGGCTCCGCTGGAACGCAAAGGAGAGGGAAGGTCCGGCGCACCCCGGTCGACACCGGGGGGTCCGGCCCCTGCCGGCCCGGTCTGGGAGGGCGTCCGCGCGGGACGTCCGTGGGGGTCCGAGGGCTGCGTTGGGGATTTAGAGGGAATCATGAACAGTGGCGCTGCCACAGCGTTTTTACCCAACTTCGTGGTGTTTCCATCCCTCAGAGGGCTCCACAGTTCAATTGTTCAACCATGGCGTGCGCCGTGCGGCCCGAAAGCGCTTCCGCGCGCCCCGCCGCCGTACGCGGCCGTACGCCGCCGTACATGGTGCGACCGCGGGGCGCCCTCGGTCGAGGGCGGCCCCGCGGTCCGGATACGGCTCCCCCTCGGGAGCTCAGCTGCCCCGTGTCAGCTGCCTCCGCCGCATCCGCCGCCGCCTCCTCCTCCCCCGCAGGACGAGCCGCCGCCGCAGGAGTGGCCACCGGAGTGGCCGCCGGAGTCCCCGCCCGAGGACGAGCCGGTGTCCCCGGCGCCGAACACCCACCAGCTGCTGGAGGAGTCCGTGCTGTGACGGTGACTGCCGCCGGAGCGGCCCGACCGTCCGGCGCTGGACGTCCCCTGGTACGCCCCCCTGTACTGCGTGCGGCTGTTCCTGCGTGCGGCGGCGGTGACGACCGCCACCACGACCAGGACCGCGATCACCGCCAGGATGATGCCGAGGATCATGGCGCCACCCTCCTTCCGTTCCCCCGAAGCGGCCCCCCGTGGGCGCCTCGCGTCATCTGTGACCGTTGCGTGAACGGGGGATGCCCGCCCGCCTCACCGGCCAAAGCACACTTGAGGAAGTCCAGAGCTTCGACGCAGGATGACCGGCATGACCTCCACCGCACGCCCCTTCCTCAACCGCCGTCTCGCCGCGTTCGGGACGACGATCTTCGCCGAGATGTCCGCCCTGGCGGTGCGGACGGGGTCGATCAACCTCGGACAGGGTTTCCCCGACACGGACGGGCCCGAGGAGGTGCGGGAGGCGGCCGTGCGGGCGCTGCGGGACGGGCGCGGCAACCAGTACCCGCCGGGGCCGGGCGTCCCCGAACTGCGCACGGCGGTCGCGGACCACCAGCGCCGCCGCTACGGCCTGACCTTCGACCCGGACACGGAGGTGCTCGTCACCGCGGGCGCCACGGAGGCGATCGCGGCCACGCTGCTGGCGCTTCTGGAGCCGGGGGACGAGGTGGTCGCCCTGGAGCCGTACTACGACTCCTACGCGGCCTGCATCGCGATGGCGGGCGGCACCCGCGTGCCGGTCACCCTGCGGCCGGACCCCGAACGGGCCCGTTTCCGGCTCGACCTGGACGAGCTGCGGGACGCGGTCACCGACCGCACCCGGCTGCTGCTGATCAACACCCCGCACAACCCGACCGGCACGGTCCTCACCCGGGCCGAGCTGACCACGATCGCCGAACTGGCGGTGGAGCGTGACCTGCTGGTCGTCACCGACGAGGTGTACGAGCACCTGGTCTTCGACGAGGCCGAGCACGTGCCGCTGGCGACGCTGCCGGGAATGCGGGAGCGGACGGTGACGATCGGAAGCGCCGGCAAGACCTTCTCGTTCACCGGCTGGAAGGTCGGCTGGGTGACGGCGCCCCGGGAACTCGTCTCGGCCGTCCGCTCGGCCAAGCAGTTCCTGACGTACGTCGCCTCCGGGCCCTTCCAGTACGCCGTGGCCGAGGCCATGCACCTGCCCGACTCATACTTCGCGGACTTCCGCGCGGACATGCTGGCCAAGCGGGACTTGCTCGCGGGCGGCCTGGAGCGGGCGGGCTTCAAGGTCTTCCGCCCGGCTGGCACGTACTTCATCACCACCGACATCCGGCCCCTCGGTGAGAGCGACGGTTTCGCCTTCTGCCGCGCCCTGCCCGAACGCTGCGGGGTGGTGGCGATCCCGAACGCCGTCTTCTACGACCACCGCGAGCAGGGCGCGCCCTTCGTGCGGTTCGCCTTCTGCAAGCGGACGGAGGTGCTGGAGGAGGCGGCCGCCCGGCTCAAGACGCCGACCGCATGACAGCCGACCGGCGTACCGGCACACGTACACGGCTACCCCGAGCCGCCACGCACCCGCACCGCGGCGCCGCCGCACCGGGAGCCCTTCACTTCGTCACCACCGACATCCGGCCCCTGGGCGCGAGCGACGGCCTGGCCTTCTGCCGCTCACTGCCGGAGCGGGCGGGTGTGGTGGCCGTTCCGAACACCGTGTTCTACGACCACCGCGAGGCGGGCGCCCCGTTCGTGCGGTTCGCGTTCCGCGAGCGGACGCACGTCCTGGAGGAGGCGGTGGGGCGGCTCGAGGCGCTCACGGGCCAGCCGACGCCCGAGCGGCTCGCGGGCCAGCCGACGCGCCGTCAGTTCTCCTACTGCACACGTCCGGACGCCTTCTGCTCGCGGGCGCGCGGCTCGCTGTGCATGGTTCGGATGTGACCCATGCCAGCACGCTCATCCCGCACGCCGTCACGCGTCCCGACGCCTCATGCGGCACCTCACCCGTCGTCGACGTCCGGGCCCGGCTGCGGCCGGCCCGGGCCGCGGCCACCGCGGTCGGCCTGTTCGCCGCCGCCCGGCTCGTCGGGGTCGCCGTTCTCGCCCTGGCCGCCTGGGCCACCGGCCGGCAGCCGCTCGCGCTGCTCGGCCGGTCCTGGGACTCCCTGTGGTACCTGGGGATCGCCGCGCACGGGTACGGCCGCACCCTGCACTTCCGGCCGGACCTCGTCCACAGCGACCTGGCGTTCTTCCCGCTCTATCCGGCGCTGGTGCGGGTGATCACCGCGCTGAGCCCGCTCGGCGGCGGCGCGGCGGGGCTGGTGGTGTCGTGGACGGCGGCCGCGGTGGCCGCGTGCGGGATCTACCGGGTGGGCGCACTGCTGCGCGGGCGGACGGTGGCCACCGCGCTGGTGCTGCTGTGGGGGCTGCTGCCGCACTCGGTCGTGCTGTCGATGGCGTACACGGAGCCGGTGCTCACCGCCTTCGCCGCCTGGGCGCTGTACGCCGTGCTGTGCGGGCGGTGGGCGGGGGCGGGCCTCCTGGCCGCGCTGGCGGGGCTGTCGCGGCCGAACGGGTTCGCGGTGGCGGCGGCCGTGGCAGCGGCGGCCGGGTGCGAGGTGTGGCGGCACCGTCGGCACCTCCGCCGGGTTTCCCACAGGCTGTGGACGGGCGTCGCGCTCGCCCCGCTCGGCTGGCTGTCGTACGTGCTGTGGGTGGGGGCGCGCACGGGCGATCCGCTGGGCGGCTACTTCACCGTGCAGCGGCTGTGGGGCTCGCGCTTCGACTTCGGACGCGACGCACTCCGTTACGTGAAGCACCTTCTGCTGCACGGGGAGCGGCTGGTCTCCCCCATGACCATGGTGATCGTCGCGGCGGCGATCGTGCTGTTCGCGCTGCTGGTCGCCGACCGCGCGCCGCTGCCCCTGCTGGTCTACAGCGGGGTCCTGCTGCTGATCGCGCTCGGCGGGTCGGGCTTCTTCGAGTCGAAGCCCCGGTTCCTGCTGCCCGCGTTCCCGCTGCTGCTGCCGCTCGCGACGGCACTGGCGCGGACGGCGAAAGCCCGGCCCTGGCACGCGACCGTGGTGGTCGTGGCCCTGGCCGGGCTCTCGTTCGCGTACGGGGCGTATCTGGTGGTGCTCGCCGACACGCCGCTGTAGCGAGGCGTTACGCGTCGTCGCCCTCCTCGGGCTTGTCCGCGTCGTTGACCTCCTTCTCCAGGCCCAGCTGCTCCACGAGCCACTTGTCGAACTCGATGGCGGCACGGACCCAGCTCACCGTCGAGGAGACGAAGAGCTCGATGTTGACGCCGGCGCCGATCAGCATCTGCGCCTCGCCGATGAGGCGGACGGTGCCGTCGTCGTGGGTGTGCGTGTAGACCTTGGGCCACAGGGTGCGGCGGTTCCAGTCGTCGACGGACTCCAGCAGCTGCGCCTTGTCCTCGAGCTGGTGGGGCCGGTCGTAGAACGTCCGTACCGAGTAGACCGCCTGGTCGCCCTCGCCGCGGAACATGAAGTACGTACGGAATTCCTCCCACGGCGCCGCGAGGTCACCCTCGTCGTCGACGACGTACTTCAGCTCCATCTGGTCGAGAAGCTGCTTCACGAGGTCCTGATCCGGAACGACGGGGCCCGCCGGTCCCTGGGGCTGCGGCTCGGGCTGGCCCCCGAAGTTCGGAATCGAGGACGGGTCGATGGTCACCGTGATTTTCCCTTCGTACGGATCCCGCCATCCTCCCCCAGGGGGGGCGGGGGATGGCAACCCCGGCTCGGCGTGTAAGCCGTGGGCTGACATGATCCGGCCGTTCCCTTCCATGGTGCGGCCAGGAAGGCCGTCACCGCACGGCGGTCGGCCTCGCGGTGGGGTCCGGTGATCGAAGGGGCGGCGGGGGGCGGGGAACCGCCCCCCGCCGCACCACCCGCGGGTCCCGGACGTCGTCAGAGCCTCGTCAGAGCGTCTTCCCCGCCGCCGCCGGCTCCGCCGTCGCCGGGCCCACGATCAGGCCGTCGCCGAAGGTGTCCACGCGGACCGTGTCGCCGTCCTTGACCTCGCCGGCCAGGATCTCCTTGGCGAGCCGGTCGCCGATGGCCGTCTGGACCAGGCGGCGCAGCGGGCGGGCGCCGTACGCCGGGTCCATGCCCTCGTCGGCGAGCCAGGTCAGGGCCGCGTCGGTGATCTCCAGGGTGAGGCGCCGCTCGGCCAGCCGCTTGGCGAGCCGGTCGATCTGGAGGCGGGCGATCCGGCTCAGCTCGTCCTTCGTCAGGGCCGAGAAGACGACCAGGTCGTCGAGCCGGTTGAGGAACTCCGGCTTGAAGGACGACCGGACGATCTCCAGGACCTGCTCCCGCTTCTCCGCCTCGGTGGTGACCGGATCCACCAGGAACTGGCTGCCCAGGTTCGAGGTCAGCACCAGGATCGTGTTGCGGAAGTCGACCGTACGGCCCTGCCCGTCGGTCAGCCGACCGTCGTCCAGCACCTGGAGCAGGATGTCGAAGACCTCCGGGTGCGCCTTCTCCACCTCGTCGAGGAGTACGACGCTGTACGGCCGCCGCCGCACCGCCTCCGTCAGCTGGCCGCCCTCCTCGTAGCCGACGTAACCGGGGGGCGCGCCGACCAGCCGGGCGACGCTGTGCTTCTCGCTGTACTCCGACATGTCGATACGGACCATCGCCCGCTCGTCGTCGAAGAGGAAGTCGGCGAGCGCCTTGGCGAGTTCGGTCTTGCCGACACCGGTCGGTCCGAGGAACAGGAAGGACCCGGTGGGGCGGTCCGGGTCGGCGATCCCGGCCCGCGAGCGCCGTACGGCGTCCGACACGGCCCGGACGGCCTCGCTCTGCCCGATGAGCCGCCGGCCCAGCTCCTCCTCCATGCGCAGCAGCTTCTGCGTCTCGCCCTCCAGCAGGCGGCCGGCCGGGATCCCGGTCCAGGAGGCGACGACGTCGGCGATGTCGTCCGGGCCGACCTCCTCCTTGACCATGGTGTCCCTGGCGGCCTCCTCCTCGGCCTCGGACGCGGCCTCCAGGTCGCGCTCGACGGCCGGGATCTCGCCGTACAGCAGCTTGCTGGCGGTGTCGAAGTCGCCGTCGCGCTGGGCCCGTTCGGCCTGGCCGCGCAGGTCGTCGAGCTTCTCCTTCAGCTCGCCGACCCGGTTGAGGGACTGCTTCTCCTTCTCCCAGCGGGCGTTGAGGCCGCGCAGCTCCTCCTCCTTGTCGGCGAGGTCGCGGCGCAGCTTCTCCAGGCGCTCCCGGGAGGCCGGGTCGGTCTCCTTGGCGAGCGCCAGCTCCTCCATCTTCAACCGGTCGACGGAACGCTGGAGTTCGTCGATCTCGACGGGGGACGAGTCGATCTCCATGCGCAGCCGGGAGGCGGCCTCGTCGACGAGGTCGATGGCCTTGTCGGGCAGGAAGCGGGAGGTGATGTACCGGTCGGACAGGGTGGCCGCCGCGACCAGCGCGCTGTCCGCGATCTGCACCTTGTGGTGGGCCTCGTAGCGTCCCTTGAGGCCGCGCAGGATGGCGATGCTGTCCTCGACCGTCGGCTCGGCGACCAGCACCTGCTGGAAGCGCCGCTCCAGGGCGGGGTCCTTCTCGATCCGCTCGCGGTACTCGTCGAGGGTCGTCGCGCCGACCATGCGCAGCTCACCGCGGGCGAGCATCGGCTTGAGCATGTTGCCGGCGTCCATGGCGGAGTCCCCGCCGGCACCGGCCCCCACCACCGTGTGCAGCTCGTCGATGAAGGTGATGATCTGCCCGTCGGAGTCCTTGATCTCGGCGAGGACGGTCTTCAGCCGTTCCTCGAACTCGCCCCGGTACTTGGCACCGGCGACCATCGCGCCGAGATCCAGCGCGACGAGCCGCTTGTCCTTGAGCGACTCGGGCACGTCCCCCTTCACGATCCGCTGCGCGAGCCCCTCCACCACGGCGGTCTTGCCGACGCCCGGCTCACCGATCAGGACGGGGTTGTTCTTGGTACGGCGGCTCAGCACCTGCACCACCCGCCGGATCTCCTGGTCCCGCCCGATGACGGGGTCGAGCTTCCCGTCCCGCGCGGCGGCGGTGAAGTCGGTGCCGAACTTCTCCAGGGCCTTGTACTGCCCCTCCGGGTCGGCGGTGGTCACCCGCCGTCCACCGCGGGCCTTCCGGAAGGCGTCGACCAGCTTCCTGGCAGTGGCCCCCTGCTGGCCGAGCACCTCACCGGCCTGTCCGCCCTTGGCGGCGATCCCGATGAGCAGGTGCTCGGTCGACAGGTACTCGTCCCCCAGGTCCTTGGCCCGCGCCTGCGCGTCGGCGATCACGGCGAGCAGCTCGCGGTTGGGCTGCGGGGGCGCGACGGTGGACCCGGTCACGCTGGGCAGCGAACCGAGCACCCGCTCCGCACCGGCGCGCACGGCGGCCTGGTCGGCGTCGACGGCGGCGAGCAGATCGACGATGTTCTCGTTGTCCTGCCCCTGGAGCAGCGCGAGGAGCAGGTGGGCTGGGGTGAGATCGGGATGTCCCTCGGACACGGCCCGGTTGCCGGCCGCCTGGATCGCGTCCCGGCTCCGGTTTGTCAGCTCGGCGTCCACGTTCGCTGTCTCCTCCTTGCGTCAGCCGTCAGCACTGACTCGAGCAACGTACACAAAGTTGAGTCTATTCCACTCAAGGCATCCGTGGGAGTCGGCGGACGACTAAGTTCCGACCATGGCCGCATACCCCCAGAACCCGGGCGCTCCCGACGCGCCGTACCTCGCCTTCTGGCGCGAACGACACCTGTGCACCCTGACCACACCACGCCCGGACGGCTCTCCGCACGTGGTACCGGTCGGCGTCACATACGACCCGGAGGCCCGCCTGGCTCGGGTGATCACCGACAAGGCCAGCAGAAAGACCAGGAACGTCCTGGCCGCGGGCACCGAAGGCGCCCGGGTGGCCGTCTGTCAGGTGGCCGGCCGCCGCTGGGCCACCCTGGAGGGCCGCGCCTTCGTCCGCACGGAACCCGACCGCGTCACGGAGGCGGAGCGCCGCTACGAGGAGCGCTACGGCCACGCCCCCCGCCCGAACCCCACCCGCGTGGTCATCGAGATCGAGCTGACCCGGGCGATGGGCCGGGGGTGACGGGTGACGAGTCGCCGGAGCGGCCGGTGGGCCAGGGGTGACCGGTGGCGCGTCGCCGGAGCGGCCGGTGGGCCAGGGGTGACCGGTGGCGCGTCGCCGGAGCGGCCGGTGGGCCAGGGGTGACCGGTGGCGCGTCCCCCGGAGCGGTCGGCGGGCCGAGTGACGGATGGCGAGTCCGCCGGAGCGACCGGCGGGCGCGCGACCCCGTGACCGAATCCACACCAGCCCCTTTTCAGCCACCCCGCGCAGGCCCCAGCTCACCCCCGAACCCCGACATGTCCCGACAAACTGCAGCGGCGTCACCGTGTTCAGGTCACGGTGACGCCGCTGCGGGGGGAAGCGCCTGAGGCGATCTGTTACGACGGGGGAATCGCGTCAGGCACTGCGGGGGGTGGCTGAAATGGTCCTGGGGGCGGGCGGGCTCGCCGACTCCGCCAGCTGGTGGTCGCGCTGGTCGAGGTTCACGAAGATCATTCCGTAGCGAATGGCGCACCGGACCGGCTGCGGCGCCCCCCGAGGCCGTCGCAGACACCGGTAGGCCCGTACGTCCCCGTCCTCGTCCCGCGTGACGACCACCGGCTCTCCGAAGACGGTCACCATCAACGAGTCACCGCTGTGGGGGATGGCGGTGACCAGGTCGATGAAGTGCCAGCCGGAGCGGTAGGCGGTGGCCATTTCGCGGCGGAACGAGCGGTCGTCAGGTGGCGTGGTCATCACGATCAGTCCCACCTGCTGTCAAGGGGGACGGCCGGCGTTTCCTCGATGACGACCGCGGCGACCACGGCCTGAGCACCACCCGTCCCGTGCGCGTCGCTCTTCGCTTCGGAGAGGCCGATCAGTGTTCCGACGGCCACAACGGCGGAGAAGGCGGCGACAAGCACCGAGCGAAGCATTCTCTTACGCATAGTCGGCTTCGTCCTCACTTGAAGGTCCCCTCTTCCCCCGTCGAGTAAGACGATGGCTCATTCAGGCACGTCATGGCCACACGATCGGTGCATCATGTTCCTGCATGTTCAGGACCCTGGGGGGTGGAGATTTGGCAACAAATGGGACGAAGGCGACACATCCCCATGCGGTGACCGAGCTGTGTGAGGAGGGAAGCCGCCTCTATGCGAACGCCCTGCGCACCGGTCGCATCCAGCGGGCGGATGTCGAGCCCGCTCCCTGCCTGATGGAGTTCGCCCTCCTCCACCCCGACCCCGACGACGCCAACTGGCTGCGTCCGGTTCCCCCCTCCGTCGCCCTCGCCCAGCGGCTGCACCCCATAGAGCGCGAGATCACCGAGAGCCGGCGGATGTCGATCGCGCTCACCGAGGTCTTCGAGCCCTTCATGGCCCTCACCGCCCAGGAGACCGCCCCCACCCACTCCATCACGGTGCTCGAGGGCCTGGACCGCATCAACGCGTCGCTCGACCTCGCGACCGCCCAGTGCCGCACCGAGATGCTCACCGTCCAGCCCGGCGGCCGCCGCAGCCCCGAGAACCGCCTCCTGGAGGCGCTGGAGCGCGACAAGCCGCTGATCGAGCGCGGAGTGCGGATCCGCACCCTCTACCAGCACACGGCCCGCTACAGCCCCGACCGGCTGGCCTACGTGGACCAGTTCACCGACGGCAAGGTCGAGTACCGCACCATCGACGAGCTCGTCGAGCGCCTCGTCATCTGCGACGACGCCGTCGCCTTCATCCCCATCCGCGAGGACCGGCAGGTGGCCCTCGAACTGCGGCACCCGGGCCTGGTCCGCTACCTGACCAAGGTCTTCGAGTTCATGTGGGGGCGCGCGGTGCCGCTGAGAGCGGGCACCCCGTACGAGACCGACCCGGACGGCATCACCGACATCCAGCACTCCATCGCCAAGCTCCTCGTCGAGGGCCACGTCGACGAGGCCATAGCCCGCCGGCTGGGGATGAACGTACGCACCTGCCGGGCCCACATAGCCAAGCTCGCCACCGCCCTGGGCAGCGGCAGCCGCGCCCAACTCGGCTATCTCATCGCCCAGTCGGGAATTCTGGAACGGCAGCACTGAGTTCCCGGACCGAACCGTGCCCACCGGCCCTCACACTGAACCGGAAGCACTGGACCGGAACACTGGACCGGGAGCACTGGACCGGGAGCACTGGACCGGAAGTACGGGACCAGGAGCACCGAACCCGCGAGGAGAGGGCCACGCGTGACTGCCGTAGCGCACGACCATGGACCGGAGGAGCCCTGCGAGGCGGCCCTGGAGCTCTATGCGCGCGCCCTGCGGTCGGGACACGTCCCGGCGCGGGAGGCGGAGTCGTACCCCTGCCTGGTCGACACCGGGCTCCTGCGGCCGGACCACGACGACCACCACCGGCTGCGCCCCCTGGCCGCGGCCGTCGCCCTGCCCCGGCTGCTGCGCTCCATCGCCGACGACATCGCCCGCCGCCGCCGCGAGGAGACCCGGCTGGCGGAGGCGTTCGAGCCGCTCCTGGCGCTCGCCGTACCGGGCGCCGGCCCGGCGGACGCCTCCGAACTCCGCCTGATCAGCGGGCTCGGCCGGATCAACCGGGTCATCACGCGGACCATGACCGAGGCCTGCGGCGAGCTGCTCACCATCCAGCCCCATGCCGGCCATGTGGGCCCGCCGCCCGAGGCCCACGCCGAGGCCCTCGACCGCGACCAGGCCTTCCTCGACCGCGGCGGCCGGATCCGCACCCTCTACCAGCACACCACGCGGCACATCCCCACGGTCCAGGCCCGCTACGAGCGGCTGCGGGGCGACGTGGAGGCCCGCACCCTCGACGAGATCACCGAGCGTCTCGTCATCGTCGACCGCACGGTCGCCTTCGTACCGGCCAGCAAGGACCGCACCCTGGCCCTGGAGGTCCGCCACCCCGCCCTCATCGACTACTTCGCCACCACCTTCGAGCGGCTCTGGCGCCTGGCGACACCGATGCACCCGGAGACCGTCCGCCGGCCCAGCCTCGACGGCGTCACCCCCCGCCAGCGCGCGATCGCCGCCCTCCTCGTCGAGGGCCACACCGACACCGTCATCGCCGACCGCCTCGGCATGAACGTGCGCACCGCCCGCGTCCACATCGCCAAACTGGCCGCCACCCTGGGCAGTGAGAGCCGTGCCCAACTCGGCTATCTCATCGGACGGTCGGGGATCCTGGACCGGGAACGATGACCGGAGCGGCCGCCCCGGGAAGGGGCCCGTCCAGACCCGCCTGGGCGATCCGCACCCCCAGCTGCGTGCGGCTGGCCGCGCCGAGCGTCTCCGACAGACGGGCGATGTGCGCCCGGCAGGTACGGACGCTGATGCCCAGGCGTTCCGCGATCACCGCGTCCTGGTGGCCCTCCGCCAGCAGCGCCGCGATGGACTGCTCCCGGTGCGAGATGCCCTCGATACGGGGGTCGGGCAGCGGCGCGGTCAGCGGGATCGCCAGCTGCCACAGGCGTTCGAAGACGGTGACCAGGTAGGAGATCAGGGCCGGGTGCCGCAGCTCCAGCGCCATCGTGCGGTCGGCGTTCGCGGGGATGAAGGCGACCGTGCGGTCGAAGAGCATCAGCCGGTCGATGACCTCGTCCAGGGTCCGCGCCTCGACCGCGTCGCCCATCAGCTCCAGGTAGTTGAGCAGTCCCTGGCCGTGCCGGGCCACATGGTTGTACAGGTCCCGCATCCGCACGCCCCGCCCGCGCAGCGCCAGCGCCCGGTGCAGCCCCTCGGACAGCTCGTGCTCACGCCGGATGCCGCCCGGCTGGACCGTCAGCACCTCCGTCGTACACGCCTCCGTCGCCTGGTCCAGGGCCGCCTGGATGCGGGAGGCACCGTCCAGGACGCGGATCGCCGCGCCCTCCCCGGCCGCCGGGACGGGCGCCGGCCCGCCCAGGCCCGCGTACCACTCGAAGGCGGCCACCGCCGAACCCATCCGCCGCCGGCTCGCGCTGACCTCGTCGTACAGTCCGTGCAGCAGCCGGGTCATGACCTCCTGCGGGGAGGTCGGCACCAGCCAGTCCATGTCGTCGGGGTCCGGGTGGAGCAGGGCCAGCTCCAGCAGGCAGGGAACCGGCTCGGCGTCCCGGCGCGGCACACGGCCCCGCCGTACGGCCCGGGAATACACGCGATCCCCGGCCTCGCACAGTCGGTCAGCACCGTGAGGATGCTCCTCCGTCCCGTGCCCGGCCATCGCCCATCCCACCCCCGCTGTCCGCGTCTTCCGCAGCGCAACTATGCGCGGCCCCGGACCGGCTCCGCAACACGGCTCCGTCCGCCGGCACCGCGGAAAACCACCGGTACGTATGGATATCTCCCGGCCTCCGCCCCCCGCACTGCAACAAGCTGACGGTGGCCGGCCGGGACCCGCGGCGGGGCGGTCGGCACGAAGGAGGGGGTACGCGGTGTCGCGTACCCCCTCCCGTCGGCGTCCGGCCTGCCGGACGCCGGGTCACTTCAGGCCGATCGCCTTGCAGTCCGTCTCGAACTTGGCGGTGCAGATGTCGGACACCTTGTAGATGCCGTCCGCGACGACGGTGCCCTCGATGTTGCTCTTCGTCAGGGCGACCACGGGGACCAGCTGGGCCGGGATGTCCTTGTCGGTGGGGCTGTCGACCGAGTCGCGGGTGAGGGCGTCGAACTGGATGTCACGGCCCTGGACCTTGGCGACGGCCATCTCGGCGGCGGCCTCCGCCATCTGGGGGTAGGGCTTGTACACGCTCATGTACTGCTCGCCGTTGACGATCCGCTGCACCGCCTGCAGCTCCGCGTCCTGGCCGGTGATCGGGGGCAGCTCGCCGCCGCTGATGCCCGCGGCCTCCAGGGCCTTGATGATGCCGCCGGCCATGGCGTCGTTGGCGGAGTAGACCCCCGCGATGTTGTTCTTGCCGATCTTGTTGATCGCCTCGGTCATGTTGGCCTGGGCGGCCTCCGGGCTCCACGCCTTGGTGTCGTAGGACGCGGAGATGGTCACCCGGTCCTTCAGCTCGGACAGCGCGCCGTCCTTGAACTGCTTGGCGTTCGGGTCGGTCGGCGAGCCGTTCATCATGACGATCTTGTCGGAGGGGTCGGCCGCGCCCAGGGCCTCCACCAGGGTGCGGCCCTGCACCTGGCCGACCAGCTCGTTGTCGAAGGAGACGTACGCGTCGATCGGGCCCTCGGCGAGGCGGTCGTAGGCGATGACCGGGATGCCCGCGTCCTTGGCCTTCTTCACGGTGCCCGCGATGGCGTGCGCGTCGACGGCGTCCAGCAGGATGATGTCGACCTTGTCGTCGATCATCCGCTCCATCTGGGTCACCTGGGTGTCCGGGTCGGAGGCCGCGTTGGCGTACTCGGTCCTGCCCTTGTTCTGGGTGAGCGAGGCGATCTTGTCCCGGATGATGGGGTAGTCGAACTCCTCGTACCGGGTGTTCGTCTTCTCCGGCATCAGCACCCCGACGGTGATGTCGGTGGTCTTGGTCGGCGTCGCTTCGCCGGCGTCCTCCGTCGCGCTCAGCATCCCGCATCCGGCAAGCGGAAGGGACAGCGTGGAGGCGACCACGGCCATGGCGATACGACGACGCATTCGGGGGCTCACTTCAGGTGCGTTCCGGACATGGGTGCGACATGTTGACCCAGGTGTCTGAAAAGACAACGCTTCGGCGCCCGCCGACGTCAAGCGGAACCACTTAACGAAGTAACAACATCACACTCCGCTTAGCGCGTGAAGACGCATGGAGACGGCACGGAAACCTCTCCCGACAGCCTTTACAGACCCTCCACCCGACCGGAGTTCACGAGAGGCCGAAGAAACGCACAACCAACCCGGTTGCTCGCGAGTCGACCTCTCGACGGCCCGTCGCCGTCCCGACCCGAGCAGAGGACCGCATGGACCGTATGAACCGTATGAACCCAGCCAGCCTCGCGACGGCCGTCGTGCTCGCCACGACCGGCGGTCTGCTCACCACGGTCACCCTGGCCGCCACCTCCGCCTCGGCCGCGGCGAGTTGCGTCTCGCCGGTCTACCAGCGGCAGATGTTCGCCAACACCACCCTCTCCGGCGCCCCGAAGCGGACCGACTGCGACTCCGCGATCGACCAGAACTGGGGCACGGGCGCCCCGGCCGCCGGGCTGCCGTCCAACAACTTCGGCGTCCGCTGGACGGTGACGAGGGACTTCGGCTCCGGCGGCCCCTTCGCCCTCACCGCCTCCACGCAGGACGGCATCCGGGTCTACGTCGACGGCGTCCGCAGGATCGACCTGTGGCGAAACGTCTCCTCCACGGTCTCCAAGACGCTCAACCTCACCCTTCCCGCCGGCAGGCACACCCTGCGGATCGACTACGTGAACTGGACCGGCAGGGCGAACGTCAAGTTCGCCTACGCGCCCCGTACGTCGGCGACCGTCGACAAGGTCGGGCCGCTCGCCCCGGCCGAGGTGGGGGCCATCTACGAGCCCGCCACCAACCGGGCCCGGCTCGCGTGGGCGAAGAACAAGGAGATGGACCTGGCCGGGTACCGCGTCTACCGGCGCGTGGCCGGCTCCTCCACGTGGACGAAGCTCACCACCACGACGTCCACCACCCACACCGACGCCCCTCCGACGGACGGCCGGACCTACTTCTACGAGATCCGCGCCTACGACAAGGCGGGCAACGTCTCGCCCGGCTCGGCCGACCGGGGCATCACCAGCGACGACCGCGTCGCCCCCGCCGCCCCCACCGGCATCACCGCCGCCTCCACCAGCACGGCCAACACCCTGTTCTGGTCGGCCGTGCCGACCGCGACCCGGTACGAGGTGGCCCGCGCCGACACCGTGGACGGCCTCTACACGCGCATCGCCCAGGTCGCCCACGCCACGTCGTACGCCGACGCGACCGCCCCGGCCGACGTGCCCGTCTTCTACAAGGTGCGGGCGCTGGACGCGTCGGGCAACCCGTCGCCGTACTCGAAGGCCGTCGTCGCCACGCGCGACACCGTGGCGCCCGGCGCCGTGCGGGACCTGAAGACCGTCGTCCAGGACGAGGGCGGGGTGACGCTGACCTGGCTGAGCGGCGGCTCGGACGCGGCCGGTTACGTGGTCCACCGCTCGGCCACCAACACCGGCGGCCGGACCAGGATCGGTACGACCGCCACGCTCACCTACCGGGACACCACGGGTGAACCGGGCCGCCCGTACAAGTACTTCGTGACCGCCGTGGACTCCGCCGGCAACGAGTCGGCGGCGCAGGAGACGACCGCCACCCGCACGGTCGACCAGAACAGCGCCCCCGCCACCCCCACCTGGAGTTCCGCCAAGATCGTCGGTGACCAGCTCATCCTCGACTGGGCCCAGGACGGCTACGTCCGGGTCGGCGGTTACCTCGTCTACCGTTCCCGCTCGGCCACCGTGGACACGTCCGAGGCGGCGATGCCGTACGCCTCCATCGACGGCGCCCTGTCCCAGTACCAGGCCACGGTCTCCGACACCGAACGCGACTACTACTACGCCGTCGTCGCCACCTCGGCCGGCTACGGCGTCCGCTCGGCCGCCTCGAGCGCGGTCCTGCCGTCGGTGAGCGCGACGCCGCCGCCCCAGCCCACACAGGTGGACGAGGTCACGGCCGGCGACGGACAGGTGCGGCTGACCTGGGGGACCGCGCCGGACCTCCCGGGCGAGTCCCGCATCACCGGTTACCGCGTCTACCGCTCGACCACCGCGGGCGTCACCAAGGAGAACGCCGAGGCGGTCTTCTCCACCACGGCGTCCGACCACACCGACACCGGTCTGGCCAACGGCACGACGTACTACTACGCCGTCACCACGGTCAACGCGGCCGGCCTGGAGTCGGAACTGTCCCCGGAGGTCTCGGCGACCCCGGGGACGTGACGGCCGGCCCCGCGAAGAGGGCCGGGCGCCCGCCGCCGTCGCGCGCCTGATGGCCCGTCACCGCCCTTCTGGGCCCGGGGGATTCGTCCTCCGGGCCCTTTCCCGTGCGTCGGTAGGGTCGAGCCGATCACTTCCCTGCGGAGAACGGACAGCATGCGCATCAAGCGAGCACTCACGGTCGGCGTCACCCTGGTCGCGTTGACAGCGGTGGTGGGGTGCGAGGACGACGGCGACGGGGCGGCCGGCACCGACAAGGCCGCCGCCACCCCGGACCGGGCCCGCACCACCGCCCCGGCCGACGGTGACACCGCGGGCGGAGACACGGCAGGCGGCGGCACCACCGAGCAGGGCTTCGGCGGCGCGCTCCCCGAGGCCTCGGACACCGCCACCCTCGCGCGGTACGTCGACCTCTACACCTCCTGCAAGGAGGTGCGGACGGGCGACGAGTACGACGCGAACCACGACGGCTCGGACACCGCCTGGGGCTCGGAGGAGGCGGCGGACCCCTCCTGGGGCGTCCAGGAACGCGCCGTCTGCAAGGACTTCACGTACCCCATAGCCCTGCTGACCGTGTCGGACATGACGAAGTTCCAGACCGCGGCCAAGGCGAGCGGCGACGAGTTCGCCATCGGGGAGAACATCGCGGTCGTCCCGGTCGGCGACGAACAGGTCGAGGCCCTGTCGAACTCCGAACTCGTCTTCCTCAGCTGCGACCCGGACTTCGCACCGCCGAGCGGCTACCGGACGGAGCCGGCCCTCGTCGACGGCTGCGTCCTGAGCGACTACTGGCCCAGCTGATCCGGACCCGGCGCCGCCCCCGTGGCGTACAACCCATGACCGTCCTGACCAGTCCTGTTCGGCGACGGCTGATCTTCGCCGTCGCCGGACACGGCCGAAGGACCGAATGAACCGAGCCAGACGCACGACCGCCACGGCAGCGACCGCGGTCGTGCTCGCCACCGCCGGCGGCCTGAGCGCCGTCACGGCCGCGCCGGCCTCCGCCGCCGGCTGTGTCTCGCCCGTCCACACGCGGCAGATCTTCGCGAACACCACGTTCTCCGGTACGCCGAAGCAGACCGGCTGCGACGCCGCGATCAGCGAGAACTGGGGCACCGGATCCCCGGCCTCCGGCGTGCCGTCGAACTACTTCGGTGTCCGCTGGACGGTGACCCGTGACTTCGGCTCCGGCGGCCCCTTCGCCCTCACCGCCCGGGCCCAGGACGGCATCCGCGTCCACCTCGACGGCACCTGCAGGATCGACCTCTGGAAGAACGTCTCCTCGACCGTCTCGCGGACCGTCAACCTCACCGTCCCCAAGGGCCGGCACACCCTCCGCGTGGACTACGTCAACCGGACCGGCGCCGCCAACGTCGCCTTCACCGAGCTGGACATCACCCCGGGCGAGCCCATCCGCCATCCCTGGCTCATCCGCCCGGACCTGCTCTGAGGCACCGGCGCCGACGCGCCGGCCCGGACAACGCGAAGAAGCCCGGAGGACTCGGCCTCCGGGCTCCTCGATCACCTTGCCGCGACGTCAGTCCGACGCCTGCTGGCGCTTGGGCCGCCACACCACCAGCGCGCTGGTCTGCTGCACCTCCTGGTACGGCACCAGGTCGCGCCGGTAGGAGGCGTGCACGGCGGCCTCGCGCTGCTGCATCGCCGCCGCCGCGCCGTCCAGGGCCGCCTCCAGTTCCACGACGCGGGACTGGAGCGCGGCGACCTGG
The DNA here is from genome assembly GCF_043080745.1 of Streptomyces sp. NPDC014995. Taxonomy (NCBI): domain Bacteria; kingdom Bacillati; phylum Actinomycetota; class Actinomycetes; order Kitasatosporales; family Streptomycetaceae; genus Streptomyces; species Streptomyces sp. NPDC014995. Next base: position 552,485 of record NZ_JBIBVX010000002.1, on the reverse strand, counting down.
TTCTCCAGTTCGATGATCCGCTTGATGCCGGCGAGGTTGATGCCCTCGTCCTGCGACAACTGCTGGACGGTGCGCAGCAGTTCGATGTCGCGGGCCGAGTAGCGCCGGCCCCGTCCCGCGGTGCGGTCCGGGGACACCAGGCCCAGGCGGTCGTACTGACGCAGCGTCTGCGGGTGCAGGCCTGAGAGCTGGGCCGCCACCGAGATGACGTAGACCGGGGTCTCCTCGGTCAGTTCATACGGGTTACGTCGACGGCCGTCCATCACCATCAAGCTCCCTTCGCGGCCTCGAACAGCTCCGCCCGCGGGTCCTCACCCGCGGTCGCCTCGCGATACGCCTCCAGCGCTTCACGAGCCTTCCCCGACAGGTCCTTCGGAACACTCACCTCGACGGTGACCAGCAGATCGCCGCGGGTGCCGTCCTTGCGGACCGCGCCCTTGCCCCGCGCGCGCATGGTGCGCCCGTTGGGGGTGCCGGGCGGCAGCTTCAGCGTCAGGGCCGGGCCGCCGAGGGTGGGGACGCGGACCTCGCCGCCGAGGGCCGCCTCCGCGAAGGTGACGGGCACGGTGACCGTGAGGTTGTCGTCCTTGCGGCCGAAGACCGGGTGCGCGCCGACGTGGACGACGACGTACAGGTCGCCGGCCGGGCCGCCGCGCTCGCCGGGGGCGCCCTTGCCGCGCAGCCGGATCCGCTGCCCGTCGGTGACACCCGCGGGGATGCGGACCTGCATGGTGCGGGAGGACTTGGCCCGGCCGCTGCCCTTGCACTCCAGGCAGGGGTGCTCGGCGATCAGACCGCGGCCCTTGCAGTCCGGGCAGGGGTCGGTGAGCGAGAAGCCCCCGCCGGAGCCCCGCGCCACCTGGCCGGTGCCGACGCAGGTGGGGCACACGCGCGGTGTGCCGTTCTTGTCGCCGGTGCCCGAGCAGGCCTTGCACGGGGACTGCGAGGACATGCGCAGCGGAACCGTCGCGCCCTCTATGGCCTCCGTGAAGCTCAGCGTGACCTCGGACTCGATGTCCTGGCCGCGCCGGGGCTGGGTGCGGGTGCCCGTGGTGCCGCCGCGGTTGAACAGGCCCCCGAAGACGTCACCGAGTCCGCCGCCGAAGCCGCCGGCTCCCCCGCCGCCCTGGGCGCCTCCGAAGAGGTCGCCCAGGTCGAAGTTGAAGGAGCCGCCGCCCGCGCCCGGCCCCGGGCGGAAGCCGCCGTTGCCGAAGAGGGCGCGTGCCTCGTCGTACTCCTTGCGCTTCTTGGGGTCGCCGAGCACGTCGTTCGCCTCGGAGATCTCCTTGAAGCGCTCCTCGGCCTTGGCGTTGCCCTTGTTGGCGTCCGGGTGGTACTCGCGGGCGAGCTTCCGGTACGCCTTCTTGATCTCGGCCTCGGTGGCGTCCTTCGGGACGCCGAGGACCTTGTAGTAGTCCTTCTCGATGAAGTCCTTGGTGCTCATCCTCGACGTCCCTCCTCTCTCATCGGTTCAAGCTCAGCCCTCGTCCGGGCCACCGCTCTCCTTGTCGTCGGCCGCCGCGTCGGTCTCCTCGGCCGTCTTGACCGTCTGGGCCCCCGGCTGCGGTTCGGCCACGGCCACCCGCGCGGGGCGGATGGTGCGCTCGCCGATCCGGTACCCGGGCTGCAGAATCGCCACGCACGTCGTCTCGGTGACGTCCGGCGCGTAGCTGTGCATCAGGGCCTCGTGGATCGTCGGGTCGAAGGGCTCGCCCTCCTTGCCGAACTGCTGCAGACCCATCTTCGCCGCGACGGTCTCCAGCGACTCGGCGACGGACTTGAATCCGCCGACGAGTTCGCCGTGCTCCCGCGCGCGGCCGATGTCGTCGAGCACGGGCAGGAGTTCGGTCAGGAGGTTCGCGATGGCGATCTCCTTGACCGCGATCCGGTCGCGCTCGACCCGGCGGCGGTAGTTCTGGTACTCGGCCTGCAGGCGCTGGAGATCCGCGGTGCGCTCGCCGAGCGCGGTGCGGGTCTGGTCCAGCTGTGCCGTCAGACCGGTGATCTGTGCGTTCACGTCCCCGGCCGGGGCCGCGCCCTCCTCCGGGGAGGGGGCGGCCTGCGGCTCGGCGTCGTCGGGGGTGGCGCCGGAGGGGACGTCGGGCTTCTCCTCGAAGCCCGGGGTCTCCTCCGTCACGCGGCACCGTCCTTCCGCTCGTCGTCCACGATCTCGGCGTCCACGACGTCGTCGTCGGCGGCCTTGGCGCCACCGGCGGCGGCACCCTCGGGACCGCCCGCGGCCTGCGCGCCCTGGGCGTCGGCGTACATGGCCTGGCCGAGCTTCTGGGAGACGGCCGCGACCTTCTCGGTGGCGGTGCGGATCTCGGCGGTGTCCTCGCCCTTGAGCTTCTCCTTCAGCTCGGCGACGGCGGCCTCGACCTCGGTCTTGATCTCGCCGGGGACCTTGTCCTCGTTGTCCTTGAGGAACTTCTCGGTCTGGTAGACGAGCTGCTCGCCCTGGTTGCGGGCCTCGGCGGCCTCGCGGCGGCGGTGGTCCTCCTCCGCGTACTGCTCGGCCTCCTGGCGCATGCGGTCGACCTCGTCCTTCGGCAGCGAGGAGCCGCCGGTGACGGTCATCTTCTGCTCCTTGCCCGTGCCCAGGTCCTTCGCGGTCACGTGCATGATGCCGTTGGCGTCGATGTCGAAGGAGACCTCGATCTGCGGGACCCCGCGCGGCGCCGGCGGCAGACCGGTCAGCTCGAACATCCCGAGCTTCTTGTTGTAGGCCGCGATCTCGCGCTCGCCCTGGTAGACCTGGATCTGCACGGACGGCTGGTTGTCCTCGGCCGTCGTGAAGATCTCGGAGCGCTTCGTCGGGATCGTCGTGTTGCGCTCGATCAGCTTGGTCATGATGCCGCCCTTGGTCTCGATACCGAGGGACAGCGGGGTGACGTCGAGCAGCAGGACGTCCTTGACCTCACCCTTGAGGACACCGGCCTGGAGCGAGGCACCGATGGCGACGACCTCGTCCGGGTTGACGCCCTTGTTGGCCTCCTTGCCGCCGGTCAGCTCCTTGACGAGCTCGGCGACGGCGGGCATACGGGTGGAGCCGCCGACGAGGACGACGTGGTCGATCTCGCTGAGGGAGATGCCGGCGTCCTTGATGACGTTGTGGAACGGCGTCTTGCACCGCTCCAGCAGGTCGGCCGTCAGCTGCTGGAACTGGGCCCGGGTGAGCTTCTCGTCCAGGTGCAGCGGGCCCTCGGCGGAGGCGGTGATGTAGGGCAGGTTGATCGAGGTCTCGGAGGACGAGGACAGCTCGATCTTCGCCTTCTCGGCGGCCTCGCGCAGACGCTGGAGCGCCATCTTGTCCTTGGCGAGGTCCACGCCGTGACCGGACTTGAACTGCTGCACCAGGTAGTCGACGACCCGCTGGTCCCAGTCGTCACCACCGAGGTGGTTGTCACCGTTGGTGGCCTTCACCTCGACGACGCCGTCGCCGATCTCGAGCAGCGAGACGTCGAACGTGCCGCCACCGAGGTCGAAGACCAGGATGATCTGCTCGTCCTTGTCGAGGCCGTAGGCGAGCGCGGCCGCGGTGGGCTCGTTGACGATGCGCAGGACGTTGAGACCGGCGATCTCACCGGCTTCCTTCGTCGCCTGGCGCTCGGAGTCGTTGAAGTAGGCGGGGACGGTGATGACCGCGTCGGTCACCTTCTCGCCCAGGTAGGCCTCGGCGTCCCGCTTCAGCTTCTGCAGGATGAAGGCGGAGATCTGCTGCGGGTTGAAGTCCTTCCCGTCCAGCTGGATCTTCCAGTCGGTGCCCATGTGACGCTTCACGGAACGGATGGTCCGGTCCACGTTGGTGACCGCCTGGCGCTTGGCGACCTCGCCGACCAGCACCTCGCCGTTCTTGGCGAAGGCGACGACGGACGGCGTGGTCCTGGCACCCTCGGCGTTGGTGATGACGGTGGGCTCGCCGCCCTCCAGAACGCTGACGACGGAGTTAGTCGTGCCCAGGTCGATGCCGACCGCACGTGCCATGGTGATCTTCCTCCAGCTGACTTGAGTGGAACGGACTCAAGTGTGCACGAGGCTCACCGCTCGGTCAACAGACCTGAGTCGGCCGGACTCAACTCTTATCCGTTCCTTACACGCAAGGATCCGCTGACCTGCGAGGACGGCTCGGGGCTCGGGGCTCGCGCGGGTGATTCGTCCGACCGCCGAGGGGGTCTCACCGCGGACACGGGTTGACGCCGGGCGCGGGCCCGGCCCCGCGCGGCACCCTCCCCGGGGCGCGCGTACACCGGCACCCGCCACAACCCGAGGACGACGGCCAGGGCGACGCCCGCCACCCACAGCGCGGCCTGCGCGCCCGCCCAACCGGTGTGCACCAGCGTCCCGACGAGTACCCCCGCGAAGGCCGCGACACCGATGACGACCGTCACCCCCTGCGGAGTGAGCCCGAGCCGCCTCAGCCGGTGGGCGAGATGGTCGGGGCCGCGCCGCAGCAGCGGACGCCCGGCCGTGCGCCGGGCCAGCAGGACGAGGGCGGCGTCGGCGACGGCGACCGCGGTGAGCGCGAACAGCACGCCCGCGCCGGCCGCCGCGTCCTGCCCCGCGCGCACGGTCACCGCCGCCACCGCGAGCAGGAAGCCGGCGAACAGCGCGCCGCAGCCGCCGAGCGCCACGCGCGCGGGAGGCCAGTTGTGCATCAGGAACCCGGTCAGCGCGGCGGCGAGCACGCTCATCAGCACCGCGAGCCCGTCCATCACCTCGGCCGCCGCGCACACGGCCGCGCCGAAGGCGGTGACGACCCCGACCGTGCCGGCCACCCCGTCGGCGTGGTCGAGAGCCCGGAAGGCGAGCGCGACACAGGTGATCCAGCCGACGGCCACGACCCCCGCGGCGACACCGGTGTCGCCGTACGGCACGACGCAGGCCGCCGCGACGGCCGTGCCGACCACCAGGAACCGCGCCTTGAGCCGCCACAGGTCCGCGACCAGCCCGAGCCCGGCGAGCCCGGCGGCCGCGGCGAGCGGCACCCCCATCCCGTCCCCGAGCGGGGCGACCCCCGTCCAGTCCCCGACGGCCGCGACGAGACATGTCGTCGGCACGACGGCCACACCCCCCGACAGGGCCACCCGTCGCTGTCGCTGCCGCCGGTCGATCAGCCCGGCGCGCAGGGCGGGCCCGCGCAGCAGCGCGGCGAGGACGGCGGCGAGGAGCAGGGCGGTGGCGGAGGCAGCGATCCCGTAGAGCACGGACATAAATTAGTCATGAAAGTACCAATTTGGTACGAATAACACGGTCGGATTCCGCAGTAACCCTCAGCGACTTTCTGAGGCAACCCTCAGCGACGCAGATCACCGCACGCCTGGCTACAGTGCGACGGAAGATAAGGGTAGTCTCAGACGGACTGCATAAGTTACCGCTTAGTAATTTCGGGGAACCCGTCGACGGAGCCCCCGACGAAACCCCTCGCAGGCCCGAGGAGCCCCCATGCAACTCGCCGCGATCATCGTGTCGCTGGCCCTCACCGTGGTCGGCGTCGCCCTGCTCGCCCGCGCCATCGGCCAGTTCGTCCGGTACTTCAAGCTGGGCCAGCCGGTCCCGGCGGGAACCCGGACCGACAACCCCTACCAGCGCAGCGTGACACTGGTCCGCGAGTTCCTCGGCCACACGCGCATGAACCGGTGGGGCATCGTCGGTGTCGCCCACTGGTTCGTCGCGATCGGCTTCCTGACGCTGCCGCCGACGATCATCACCGCGTACGGCCAGCTGTTCCAGGCCGACTGGACGCTGCCGGTCATCGGCGGCTTCCTGCCGTACGAGCTGTACATCGAGTTCATCGCCGCGATGACCACCCTCGGCATCGTCACGCTGATGGTCATCCGTCTGCTGAACCTGCCCTCGCGCCCCGGCCGCAAGTCCCGCTTCGCCGGCTCGAAGATGGGCCAGGCGTACTTCGTCGAGTACGTCATCCTCACCATCGGCCTGGCCATCTACGTGCTGCGCGGCCTGGAGGGCGCGCTGCACCACGTGGAGCACTACGAGGCCGCGTACTTCGCGTCGTACCCGCTGGTCCTCGCCTTCAAGGGCCTCGGCGTCGCGACGCTGCAGAACCTGGTCTACCTCTTCGCGATGATCAAGCTGGGCACGACCATGATCTGGATGATCACGGTCAGCCTGAACACCAACATGGGTGTCGCCTGGCACCGCTTCCTGGCCTTCCCGAACATCTGGTTCAAGCGCGAGGCGACCGGTGAGACGGCCCTCGGCGCGCTCCAGCCGATGACGAGCGGCGGCAAGCCGATCGACTTCACCGACCCCGGCGACGACGACGTCTTCGGCGTCTCCCAGGTCGAGCAGTTCTCCTGGAAGGGCCTGCTGGACTTCTCCACCTGCACCGAGTGCGGCCGCTGCCAGTCGCAGTGCCCCGCCTGGAACACCGGCAAGCCGCTCTCCCCCAAGCTGCTGATCATGTCGCTGCGCGACCACGCCCACGCCAAGGCGCCCTATCTGCTGGCCGGCGGCGGCAAGACGATGGAGGGCGAGGAGAAGGCCTCCGAGGAGCAGCTGAAGGACGTGCCCGCGGCCGCGCTCGCCGAGGCCGAACGGCCGCTGATCGGCACCGCCGAGGAGAACGGCGTCATCGACCCGGACGTCCTGTGGTCCTGCACCACCTGCGGCGCCTGCGTCGAGCAGTGCCCCGTGGACATCGAGCACGTCGACCACATCGTCGACATGCGCCGCTACCAGGTGATGATCGAGAGCGCGTTCCCGTCCGAGGCGGGCACGATGCTCAAGAACCTGGAGAAGAAGGGCAACCCCTGGGGCCTGGCCAAGAAGCAGCGCCTGGAGTGGACCAAGGAGGTCGACTTCGAGGTCCCGGTCGTCGGCAAGGACATCGAGGACCTCACCGAGGTCGAGTACCTGTACTGGGTCGGCTGCGCCGGCGCCCTGGAAGACCGCGCGAAGAAGACCACGAAGGCCTTCGCCGAACTCCTCCACATCGCGGGCGTCAAGTTCGCGATCATGGGCGGCGACGAGAAGTGCACCGGTGACTCGGCGCGCAGGCTGGGCAACGAGCCCCTCTTCCAGGAGCTCGGCATGGAGAACGTCATGGCGCTGAACATGGCGTTCGGCGAGGAGACCGACGACGAGGGCAACGTCACGCCCGAGTCGAGGAAGCCCAAGTCGGCGAAGAAGATCGTCGCCACCTGCCCGCACTGCCTCAACACCATCGGCAACGAGTACCCGCAGCTCGGCGGCGACTACGAGGTCATCCACCACACCCAGCTGCTCCAGCACCTGGTGGACGAGGGCAAGTTGATCCCGGTGACCCCGGTCGAGGGCATCATCACGTACCACGACCCCTGCTACCTGGGCCGCCACAACAAGATCTACACGCCTCCGCGCGAGATCATCGCCAACGTCCCGGGCCTGCGCAACGAGGAGATGCACCGCCACAAGGAGCGCGGCTTCTGCTGCGGCGCCGGTGGTGCCCGGATGTGGATGGAGGAGCGGATCGGCAAGCGCATCAACAACGAGCGTGTCGACGAGGCCCTGTCCCTCAACCCGGACATCGTGTCGACGGCCTGCCCGTTCTGCCTGGTGATGCTCACGGACTCGGTGAACGGCAAGAAGAACGACGGCAAGGCCAAGGAGTCCATCCAGGTCGTGGACGTCGCCCAGCTCCTCCTGGAGTCGGTCAAGACCCCGGTCGACGACGAGCCCCCCGCGGGCGCCTCGGAGACGGAGAGCGAGCCGGAGCCGCAGCCGGTCAAGTGACCGGCGCCGACGGTGCGTTGCGACGCCCCCCTGTCCCCGTGCGGGACAGGGGGGCGTCGGCGTACGGGAGGTCCCGCGGAGGTCGTACGGGTCTGTGCGGGTCTCCCCTTAGGGGATGTCACAGGTCGGCCGCAAAGCCGCCTTTGGAGGGCCGGGCCCCGCACGTCACTCTGCGGGACCAGGTACGTTCGATGACGTGGCTGGATTCAGGATCGGACGTGGCGGCCGGGACGGCCGCGCCCCGCAAGCGCGACCCCAAGACCCTCCGTACGGGCAGCAGACGCCCCAGGGGCCGTCGTACGGCTACCCGTCGGCGCAGCAGCAGCCGTACCCGCAGCAGCGGCCGCAGTACCGCGGCGGCCAGCAGCCCCCCTACGGCGGCGGCAGCAGCGGCGGCGGTGGCGGCCAGTGGCCCCCGGCCGACGGCGGCGGCCGGAGCGGCGGCTACGGCGGTCAGGGCGGCGAGCCCGAGTACTTCGGCGCCGACGACCCGTACGCCCACGGACCGGCCGCCCCGGACCCGTACGCCGCGAACAACCCGGGTCACACGCAGGCGTTCTCGATCGACGACCACCAGCAGTACAGCCAGGGCGACACCTACCACGCCGGCTCCACGGCCGCGCCGGGCCCGATCGGCCCGCGCCTGCACTGGAAGGAGCTGCTGAAGGGCGTCGTCCTGTCGCCCGGCCAGACCTTCCTGCGGATGCGGGACTACACGGTGTGGGGCCCCGCCCTCGTCGTCACTTTCCTCTACGGCCTGCTCGCCGTCTTCGGCTTCGACGACACGCGCGAGGACGCGATCAACGCGACGCTCTCCAACGCGATCCCGATCGTCCTGACGACGGCCGTCGCGATGGTGCTGAGCTCCTTCATCCTGGGCATCGTCACCCACACCGTGGCCCGCCAACTCGGCGGCGACGGCGCCTGGCAGCCCACGGTGGGCCTCTCCATGCTGATCATGTCCCTCACGGACGCCCCCCGCCTGGTCGTCGCGATGTTCCTCGGCGGCGACGCGTCGTTCGTCCAGATCCTCGGCTGGGCCACCTGGGTCGCGGCCGGCGCCCTCCTCACCGTCATGGTCACCCGCTCCCACGACCTGCCGTGGCCGAAGGCGCTGGGCGCGTCGGCGATCCAGCTGGTCGCGTTGCTGTCGATCGTGAAGCTCGGGACGTTCTGACCCCACACGGAAGGGGCTCCCCCGCGCTCGGCGGGAGAGCCCCTTTCTCCTGTCCGAGCGTCTCCGTGCCCCCTGAATCGACCAAGGAAGCCGCAGGTCACCGGCACGACACCCGCGCCTTTCGCCGAGATCGGCCGGTGCCGTCCGGGTCCGCGCCGAGCAGCGGACGTGGACGGCCGCAGCGAACGGGAGACAGGCAGGCGCATACTGGGTGCAATGACAAAGCCTCTTGCATCGAAGCGCCATCTGCCTACCAGCCCCTTCAAGGCCCCGGTCGCGCCGGCTCCCAAGCACTTCGCCGTGGGCGACCAGGTCACACACGACATGTACGGCCTCGGCCGCGTGATCGGCATCGAGGAAGGAATCGCGGCACTCGTCGATTTCGGCTCGGCCCAAATGCGGATCCTGAGCCCGTACGCCAAGATGACCAAGCTGTAGACCGCCGTGCCCGGTCACGGCACCCCAGGCCCCATCAGGGACCTGCAACGAAAGGGAGACCTCTCATCGATCTGACCTCGCTGTTCTCCGCTCCGGAAGGGCACACCCGCTGTTCCACCGCAGCATCGCCGCCTCCGACGACCAACCCCTTCCAGGCCCCGGACTTCGGGGAGGACGAGACCTTCCTGGTCGAGGACGCGCAGGAGCCCGCCCCGGGCATACGCGCGGCGCGGCCCCGGCCCAAGGCAGCCAGCTCCCGCAGGTGACGGTGGCTTCGGCGGCCGGCCGGGGACCGTCTCCACCGGCCTCGCGGTTGAGGCCGTTGGTCATCCGTACGACGGCGACGGCTGCCGGCGTCTCCCCGTTCGAGGAAGACGCCAGCGGCGACGACCGCGCCCGAGACCACCCGGAGTTCTGCCGCCGCGAACCGGCCTGTGCGTGAGGCCCTCGATGACCAGTCGGGGGCCTCAGGCAGTGTCGGCAGCTCCGCACTGGCGAAAGCCGCAGGTCAGAGTGCTTCCCTGTTCGGCTTGGCCGCTTCCCCCGACCTGTGTACCGGCGGCAGGACACTCCACGGGAAGTTGATCCAGTCGTCGGTCCGCCTCCACACGTACTCGCACTTCACGAGCGAGTGGGACTTCTCATAGATCACGGCGCTGCGCACCTCGGCGACGGTGTCGAGGCAGAAGTCGCGCACCAGCTTGAGCGTCTTGCCGGTGTCGGCGACGTCGTCGGTGATCAGGACCTTCTTGTCGGAGAAGTCGATGACGTTCGGGACCGGAGCGAGCATGACCGGCATCTCGAGAGTGGTGCCGACACCCGTGTAGAACTCCACGTTGACCAGGTGGATGTTCTTGCAGTCGAGGGCGTAGGCGAGCCCGCCGGCGACGAAGACGCCCCCACGGGCGATGGAGAGCACGATGTCGGGCTCGTAGCCATCGTCGGCGATGGTCTGCGCGAGCTCCCGGACGGCGGCACCGAACCGCTCGTAGCTGAGGTTCTCCCGTACGTCACCGACGGACGCGGCGCTGCCTATGGGAGCGTCACTGATGGAGGCGTTACCCGTAGAGGCGTCACCCGTTGAGGCGTCACTCATCCCGCGCTCACACCTGGGTCCGGTGGAAGTTGAGGTAGGACCGGGAGGCGGTCGGGCCGCGCTGCCCCTGGTACCGGGACCCGTACCGCTCGCTCCCGTAGGAGTGCTCGGCGGGCGAGCTGAGCCGGAACATGCACAGCTGGCCGATCTTCATGCCGGGCCAGAGCTTGATGGGCAGGGTGGCGAGGTTGGACAGCTCCAGCGTCACATGCCCCGAGAAGCCGGGGTCGATGAACCCGGCGGTTGAGTGGGTGACCAGCCCGAGCCGCCCGAGCGAACTCTTGCCCTCCAGCCGGGAGGCGAGATCATCGGGAAGCGTGATGACCTCGTAGGTGGAGGCGAGGACGAACTCCCCGGGATGCAGAATGAACGGCTCATCCCCTTCCGGCTCCACGAGCCGGGTCAGATCGGCCTGCTCGACGGACGGGTCGATATGGGGGTACCGGTGGTTCTCGAACACCCGGAAGTAGCGGTCGAGGCGCACGTCGATACTCGACGGCTGCACCATGGATTCGTCGTAGGGATCGATCCGCACCCGCCCGGCGTCGATCTCGGCCCGGATGTCCTTGTCTGAGAGAAGCACGCCCCGAGGATACGCAAGGCGCGCGGACCCACCACCATCAGGACGGCTCCGCGCGCCAGGCTGTCTGCCTCTGCCTCCGTGTCCCTACCGCTTCTCGAGGCTCACCGGCACCGCGCTGCGCAACCGCGCACAGCGAGGACACCGGACGAGCCGCCCGGGGCCGAGTCGCCCGGCCTGCTGCATCGGGAACGAAGCGGTGCTGAACACGTGCCCATCGGCACAACGGACGACGGTGCGCTCCATCAAGTCCTAGAGTCCCTTCCCCAAGAGCCGCGTCACGCCTGGCTGGGATGCCGTGACGACAAACGCCACATTACGGGACGTTCGGGACGACCCTCCAGGCGGCACTCCGTCCCCGCCGGGACCCTCTCCCACTTCTCCACCGTACGCCCCAACTCCGGCCGCCCGCAGCCGGATCCGCCCCCGGAAACAGACCCGGACCCCACGGCTTCCGCGCCGGGGGCCTGGCATGAGGTAGAGTGACGGGGCGATCAGACACCGGTCCCCGACCGGCGTCTTACGCGGGTGTAGTTTAATGGTAGAACATCAGCTTCCCAAGCTGAGAGCGCGAGTTCGATTCTCGTCACCCGCTCCATGATTAAGGCCCAGGTCAGAGACCCGGGCCTTTTTGCTGTCTTCTGTGGTCACTCGCCGCGTGCCAGATTCGTGCCAGAACGGTGATCGTCGGGGTCGGTCGCCTCCGGTTCTGGCACGGCCGCAGCCTCCTGGCGTGCCTTGCGGACGGTCGCGTCGAGGGCGGCTGCAACTTCCTGCTGCCGGTCGTCGTCGGAGTGCTGGTAGATCAGCGCCGCCTTCTCGGAGGACTGGCCGGCCCGAACCATCGTGTCCTTGAGGGTTGCCCCGGATCGGGTGGACAGAGTGTGTCCGGTGTGGCGGAGGTCGTAGAACCGAAAGCCCTCAGGCATACCGACGACCTCACGCGCCTTACGCCACTTCCGGCCGAAGGAGCTGCGCCGGAAGGGCGCTCCCTTCTCCCCCACGAAGAGCAGCCCGTCGGGCCCCGGCTCGGCATACGACTCCAGGTGCCAGCGGAGCTCCCGGCGGAGGAACGCGGGAAGAATCACAGTCCGGGTTCCGGCCTCACTCTTGGTTTCGCCCTGGACGCGTCGCCCGTTCATCCGTTCCGGCTCGGCGAGGCGAACACGGATCCGGAGGTCGTCGAGGTCGACGTCCCGGCGCCGAAGGCCGGCCAGCTCCTCCGGCCGCATCGGGCCATAGGCGCCGAGGTAGACCATGAGCCGCCACCGCATACCCACGGCTTCGGCAAGCCGGTCGACCTGCGCGACAGTGGCGATACGCCGCTCGGCAGCCTTCTCCTTACCACCGCCCTTGATCCGACACGGGTTGCGCGAGATCAGCTCGTCGTCAACGGCCGTTTCCATGATGGCCTTGAGGAGGCGGTACGTCTTGGCCGTGATCGTCTTGGCTCCGGTCACCCGCAGCCGTTCGGCCCGCCATTCGCGCACGCGCGGTGCGGTGATCTCGTCCAAGTCCGCGTCGGCAAAGGCGGTCAGGTGCTTGTCGAGGAGCCAGATGTAGAGATCTTTCGTGAGCGGCGCCAGTTCGCGTTCCTCCACCCACTTGTCGGCGTAGGCGCGGAAGCTCACGGCACCGGCTTCGGGGTCCCGCCAGTCTCCTCGGCGGATCTCCGTCTGCTTCTCGGCAAGCCAGTCGTCGGCGTCAGCGATCGTCGCGAAGGTTTCCGGCGCCGGGCGCATCACGCCGTCGGGCCCCGGATAGCGCGCCTGATAGCGGCCGGAAGGGAGCCGCCTGATCGCGCCGAAGCGGCGGCGCCTGCCCTTGTTGTTGGCCATCAGGCAGCCCTCCCGTACCGGGCGCGAGGTCGCCTCAGCGGCTCGACCGTGCGGGACTTGATGAACTCCTCGACCGCGCTCTCGGGGATGCGAACATGCCGACCCACCTTCACGTACCGGATGCGCCGCTCCTCGATCAGCCGCCGGGGGAAGCGGGCCGTCGTGCCGAGCAGCTCGGCGACCTGGTCGACGGACAGATAGCGGTCAGTCATGCGGTCGGTTCTCCTTCCGTTCCGGGAGCGGGTTCGAGGGATGCGGCGAGCCACGATTCGGCAGCGCTGAGGCCTGTGCCGGCGAACACCCAGTGGGCGAGGACGAGCGTGCTGTCGCTGTCCTGGGGGACTGGCGGAGCCGTCTGGGCCCGTCGCCAGTCGGCGCGTGCGGTGCGCAGGGCGCCGAGGGTGGTGGAGTAGCGGCGGGACTTGGTGGAGAAGTGGCCGCGGAAGCCGAGCATGTGCGCCCAGGCGCGCAGGCGGAGGTATTCCAGCTCCTTGCGGGCGCCGAGGCTCCAGGCGGTACGGATCATGCGGCGGGCGTGCTCGGTGATCCGGGCGTGGGCCAGCTCGGCGAGGAAGCGGATCGGTCGGTCCAGGGTGCCCGTCGCCGTCTCGGCGCCCTTGGTGGCGTACTTGGCGATGTACGCCGCTACGGCCCGCTCGGTCAGCTCCTGGTCGTTGTCGAAGTCGGCGGAGCGGATCGGGCGGACGTCGAGCTGGCGCCCGAAGGCGAAGGTGTGGGCCCGGCCATCGATCACCGGGCCGTCGACACGTGCAACGGTCGCGGCGGCGCGAATGGCGTCCGACAGCAGCTCGGCCGTGGCCCAGGACGGAGGCGGAGTGTCACCGCCCTCCGGGCCGTCCAGGCGGATGACAGCGTGGAAGTGGACGGCACCGCGCTTCTGGTACTCGGCCACCTTGGCGAACGAGACGCGGGCATGGTCGCGGAAGGTGCGTTGGGTGAGGCCGGCGCGCTTGGCGACCTCCCTGCGGAGGTAGATCGAGAAGCGGCGCCAGAGGGCACCGGCGTGCGCGTTCCAGAGGACGGCCGCCTCGTAGTCGTAGGTGTCCGCGTCGAGCGGCGTGCCGAGCTCCTTGTCGTCCTGGCCGTGGTGGACGCCGCAGCGGCAGGGGCGCCCGTCTGTGCGGCGGTTGTGGACCGGGCCGAAGCCGGGGGCGGTGAAGGTGGCGAAGACGCGCGGGTGAGTGGCGACCCGGTCAGGGGTGCCCTTGCCGCCCCGCAGGCCGGCGGTGATCAGGTGGTAGGTGTCACGGCGGTACGTCTCGGCGCAGGCCGGGCAGCGGGTCGCCCGGCGGTTGTTGCAGCGGACGAGGAGGTGACCGGCGGGGAGGGTGGCAGAGTCCAGGCGGTTGAGGACGTTGCCGATCTCGCCGGTCTTGGTGTCGACCGCGTATTCGGTGCGGTGGCCGTCGAGGCGTACGGGATGGGTGCAGCCGCCCAGGCCCGCGAGCTGTCGGGCGAGGGTGGGCATGGTGCCGAGGGCGGCGAGGGTGCTCAGCTCCGCCAGCGGGGGCGGGGTCGAGTGAGTGAGGATGGGAGTCCCTTTCGGCTGTTTCGGTGGTTGGGAGGGACGGCCCCGGGGCGGCGGGATGCTTGGCGGCGTTTGCCGCCCCGGTGGCCGGTCAGCGCCGGTTGGCGCCTGTGACGAGGGAGCGCAGGACCACGGCGGCGATGGCCACGGACACGGCCGTGACGGCGACCGCCGCCAGGAGCGCGGTGAGGACGATGCCGACGACGACCACGGCGGCGACCGCGCCCACGTAGGGGGTGAGCGGGCGGCCGGCGGACGGCACCGGAGCCTGCACCTGGTGCTGCTGCGTGGTGATGGTCGTGGGCGAGTGCGGTGCTTCGGGGAGCTGCGGGCGGAACAACATGGCGGGCCTCCTTGTCACTTGTCGGTGCCGTTGACGACGCCGACTCCGGTGCGGGTGCCGGTCTCTATGGCGGGGGCGAGGAAGGTGTGCGAGAGCCAGAAGCCGAACAGGGCGATCACGACGGCGACCCAGAGGCGGACGCCGAGAAACTTGATCGCGGCCCAGGCGATGACGCCCAGGACGAAGACGAGCGGGAGCGAGACGGTCACAAGGTCTCCTCAGCGGACGCGGCAACGGTGGGTGCGGGCGGCCAGCTCGGCGGCGGTGCGGCTGTCGTAGTCGGCGGAGAAGCCGCAGCGCGGAGCCGTGCAGACGGCGGCGTGCTTCTCGCGGCCCCGGCCGTCGTGGTACGTGCCGACCTGGACGGGGCCGATGCGGACGACGCGGCGGAAGCGGGGGTTGGCGGGCATCAGGGCAGCTCCTTCGGTTCGTCGTGGTTCTCGCCGGTGAAGTCGGCGACGTGGTCGAGCAGCCACCGCCGGATCTCCTCGCCCTCGTACTCGTCGGCGGTGAGGATCACGGGTTCGGCGATGAGCATTGCTTCGGTGAGGCGGTTCTGGCGGGTCAGCTCGGCGGCGCGGTTGAGGACGCGGAGCGTGGACGGACGCATGTGCGGAAGTGCTCCCGGATCTAGGTGAGTTGGGTGGCGATGGCTTCGGCGAGCGGCAGCGGGACGCCGAGGCGGGCGCGGAGGGTCGGGGTGTCGATGGGGGTTCCGGTCCGGGCGCGATGGTCGTCGGCGACCTTGCGGGCGTGGGCGACGAGGGCGGGCGGGACGGGGGTGGCGGACTGTGGAGCCGGTTCGGGCGCTGCTTCGACGGCGGGCGGTTCAGGCGCCGGGATCGAGGCCGCCGCGGGCTCTTCCGTCGAGCCGTGGGCGAGGAGCGTGCCGCCGAGGAAGGCGACCGCAGGCCATCCGGCGACGAGGATGCGTAGCCAGGCCGGCACGACGTCCAGGTCGAGCAGCCCGGCCGTGGCGACGTTGGCGCCGAGCGAGGCGGTGAGCGCGACGAGGAACCAGCACCACCCGGCCGCTTTCGACCCACCGGAGCGCAGTCGCCGCCAGGCCGCCACCAGCAGCAGGTCGACGGAGACCGGGTAGGCCCACGCCTTCCAGCCGTCCTGTCCGGCGGCTGCGGCCAGGTCGTGCAGGTGGGCGAAGGACAGCGCGGCGGCGATCAGGGCTTGGACGAGTACGGCGTCGAGGCGGACGGGCAGGGAACGCACGGCGCCACTCCTTCCGGCTTGCGGGCATGGCGGGGTAGGGACTCGGCGCGGTACGGCCACGCCGGCCGGTGGGTTGCGTACGGCTACTCGGTCACCGGGCGGGGAACGGTCGCCGTCCCGGACGCCTCTACGGGCACGGGCGGGACGTACGGCCGAAAGGGCGCGAGCGCCGGTACGTCCGGGGCGAGGTGCGCCGATTCCCGGCAGGTAGCCGCAGCATCGGCGAGGGACAGGTACGGGGTGCGGATGCGGGACCAGCCGCCGGAGGTGTCGCCGACGACGGCCAGGCCGGGCAGTTCGGGGGCGATGGAGCAGGCCGCGTCGACCGCTTCGGGTGCGATATCGCCGAGGGCCATCTTGGCGGAGGCTTCATCGTTGACGCGGTGGGAGACACGGCCGGTCAACTGCGCGCGGAGCATGGTCGCACCCTTGCCCAGTTCGGCGCCGAAGCGCTGCCCGCACACTTCGAGGTAGATGCCGGCCGCGCGGCCGAGCTGGGCGAGCCGGATGAGGTGAGTGACCATCTCATCCCGCCGTTCCTCGTCCTTGCGGGTGGCGACGAGGAAGAGTTCGGCCACCTCGTCGACGAACAGGACGATGGGAGCGGGGCGTTCACTCTCGGGCAGGCCCCAGACGTCCGAGGTGATCTCCTCGTCCGGAGTTCCGGGGGCTATGCCCTGCCGGGCTTTGATCAGGTCGTATCGGTCCTCCATTTCCTTGACCAGGACGGGCAGCAGTTCGGCCGCTTCGTCCGGTTCGGTCGCCAGCGCGGAGAGCCGCGAGGCGAAGGGCGCCAGCTCGACGCCGCGCTTGCAGTCGACGCCGACCAGGGCGACAGGTTGGGCCGCGAGGCCGGAGATGAGGTGTCGGAGGTACATGGACTTGCCGGACAGCGTGGCGCCGAGGACGAGTTCATGCGGTACGGCGCGATAGTCGCGGACGAACGCGGTCACGTCCTCCCGCAGCGCCACCGGCACCCGCAGAAGCCCGCTGTCCACGCGGCGAGGCATGCGCACCTTGCGTAAGACGTCGTAGCCGACGAGTCGGAGTTCGACGACACCGGGCTTGACGTCCCGCACGTACACGGCGTGAACACCCCAGGCATGCCGCAGCCGTTCGGCCGAGGCGGCCACGTCCGCCGGTTCCTGCCCCGGGGCGAGCCGCAGCCGCACCCGGAGCCCGGTCGAGGTGGGCCGGATCATCCCCCGACGCGGAGGAACCGGCCGCACCTCACGGCGCGTAGTCGCCCGAACGGCCAAGGCCCGCCAGCGGGACGGTTCGACGGTCAGCCCGCAGGCGTCCATGGTCGAGGAGTACGAGGCCAGCAGCCGGGCCACCGACAGCGGCAGCCCGACCGTGGACCAGTACGCCGCCGGGTGGGCGTGCCGGGCGTAGGCCGCGCCGCCTATCACGGCGAGCGGTCCGCCCAGCTCGGCCAACGTCACCAGATCGGTCACGTCGATCAGCCCGCCTGAGCCATCTGGAAGGTGCCGGGCATGACGGCCGTGGCGCGGTAGGCGATGCCGTGCCGCTGCTGCCCGTTGAAGACGCTCTGCCAAGGCCGGGCGACGAGGCCCGGGAGGGAGACCGGGGCACCGACGGCCAAGCCGTCCGTCACACCGCTCTCGGGGATGGTGACCTGGATCAGCGACGACTCACCCTCGTCGATGTAGACGACGCCGATGGTCATCAGCGCCTCACCGCTCACGGCGTCCTTGGCGATCTCCCCGGTCTGCCGGTCGCGCACCTTCGGCGCCGGCGCTTCGGTGAGCAGGATCGTCGCGGTCGAGGCGTCAACTCGGATCACACGCACAGAGTTTCTCCTTCAGAGTCGATCAACTCGCCACCTGACAAGTTGACTTAGCAAGTTCGAAGTTAGAGATGCCAAGTTGACTTGTCAAGCTAGAACGGTTGGGCCATCGGATCGATCCACAAACTCGGTTTGCTGGGGGAGCGTGACCGGCCAAGCTGGGACCATGCCTCGCCGAATCATGTTCGTGCAGCTCAAGACGGGCCACGACACTGACCGCGGACCCTCGTGGATCGGGTGGGTGGACTTCTCCAAGAGCTGGAAGACGGCCTACTTCCAAGGGCGAACCCTGCGGCGCGCCACGGGTCTGGGCTTGTTCGACGCGAACTTCTACGACGTCGAGACCGATGAGGCTTACTGGATCTCCGGACCGAAACGCGACCGGAGCGACACACGGTACGGACCGGAAGGGCCAACCGTGGAGGACGACGCCGCAGACGCTTACCGAGCGTTTCTCCAGGGCGCGCCACTTCCCGGCCGGGAGGATGGCTAGCCCTGAACCGGACTCAGTGCAGGCGGTAGGTGTCTTCCAGCTCCTGCCGATCGGCAGGAAGCAGCACGTCAGAGACTTGCAGCGCTTGGCCGGAGGCGTCGCACGCGACGACGAGGACGCTCAGCACCGGAACGCCCTCCGGGACGTCAAGAAGCTCGGCTTCGGCAGGCGCAGGTAGCCGGGCTGAGACCCGTTCCGTCACGTGGTCGAAGCGGACCTTCTTGCGTGCTTCCAGGTGCGCGCGAGTACTGCCGCTCAGAGCGTCGGCACTCTCCAGTTCGGTGCCCTCGACCAGGCCGGCGGGAAAGTACGACGAGACCAGTTCGACGGGTTCGCCGTCCTCCATGACGAGGAACCGGCGCATGAGGACCTTGGCCCGCTTTGGCAGCCCGAGCACGGAGGCGACGCGCGCCGGAACGGGGACGTGACCGACCTCAACGAGCCGCCCGGGGGACTGCGACTCGTCACGTGCGAGCGCTTCACTCCCCCGGCGGTCCTTCTGCTCGACTACCGCCGGACGCCCCCGCACGATCGTGCCGTACCCCTGCCGAGACTCCAGCCAGCCGTCACGCTTCAGCAGCTCCAGCGCCCGGACGACGGTTGGGCGGGACATCCCGAAGGCCTGCACCAATTGGTTCTCACTGGGCACACGAGTGCCGGGCGGGTACGTGCCGTCCTCGATGCGCTGCTGAATGGTCTGAGCGAGGCGGACGTACTTCGGTGCCTCCACTTCATACGCCATGAACGCCGCCGCCTGTCGAGATTGGCCAAGTCAACTGGTCAACCAGACTAGCGACGAATCCGCCGACGCAGTACCAAGGGACGGTATTGCCCTTACGACGGCCAGGCATCAGCGACCACGAAGGAGACCACCGTCCCACCGAAGCGACTGGGCCCGGAGTGCCACGACTCGGCGATCGAGTCGACCAGCAGCAGCCCCCGCCCGTGCGCGTCGTTGGCGTCGGGGCGCCGGAGCCGCACGTTCGCCGGGAAACCGGGGTTGTGCACCTCGACCCGGAGGGAGGTCTCCTCCCGGAACCACTCCACCCGCACCTGCCACGCCTCGTCCGCCTGCCCGTAGCAGATGGCATTGGTCACCAGCTCCGAGATCATCAGCACGCAGTCCTCGATCGAGCAGGCCGGGTTGTACGGGGCGATGAACTTCCTGAACCAGCGTCGGGCCCGGGGGACGGACTCCGGGGTCGGATGCAAGGTCATCGCTCCGAGCCGCGGGGAGTCCTCACAGGGGTAGCGGTCGATCGTGTAAGCCATCCGCGCTCACTCCTTGCCGCTGCCGTCGCAGTCGAGGCAGCGCCGCTTCGATGTGGCACGAGTGCGGTCGGCGGCAGCGGCGAGTGCCAGGGACGTACGCGAACTGACACGCTTCCAGCCACGTCCCCGGCAACTCCGGCAAGGTAAGTGAGCTCCCTGGTCCGGCCGCTGACTCGTCACTCCGTGCCCCCTTCCGATCAAGTGGCCTTAGCCACTTACTGGATAGTGGCATTAGCCACTCGCAGTGTGCAAGCAGTTCCATCGAAGTGACGAGCCATCAGGTGAGCGGATATCCCTGCTCGAACGCCCAGCGGTGCGGCGGGTAGGTGGCTTCGGCGAACTCCAACGGCCGGTCCTGGAGGTCGAAGACGACGTGATGCACGATGAGCACCGCAGTGCCGGGCTCAAGCTGGAGGTCTGACGCTTCCTCCTCGGTCGCCTGCCTGGCACACATGCGGTCCTCGGCGTAACTCCCCTGCCGCCCCGTCATGTTCTCGACGTACATCAAGGTGCCCTCTTGGATCCGCTCCGGCTCCAGAAGCTTGGGCGCCCGCTGCCCGACGTCCGGCGCGAACCACGAAGTAGACAGCGTGATGGGCCCGTCCTGGTTGTTGGTCACACGCCGGCGATGCACGGCTCGACGATCCTTCACGAGGCCCAAAGCCTCAGCAACGTGATCCGGCGCCTCCAGCCATCCCGCCGACGTGATCACGGCGTACTCACCGGGCGTGTAGATCTTCCCGGTCTGCCTGGCTCGCCCGTACAACTCACGTGCCCGCCGGTTCACTTCAAGGCTCCGCACGTACGTGCCGGAACCCTGCCGCTTCTCGACAAGCCCCTGATGGCTCAGCGCTTCCAGCGACCGCGCCGCCGTAGGCCGGGACACCTTCCAGTCCGCCGCCAACTGTCGCTCCGAGGGAACCTCGTCCCCGGGCCGCAGGTCGCCCCGAAGGATCTGATCACGGATGAAGTGCGCGATCTGAAGATACTTCGGCTGCGCCTCCTCAATCTGAGGCATGTCTCCTCCTCGTCCAAGTGGCTATAGCCTCTAGCCACTATAGGGTGACTGGTCAAGGGGCCGACCCCGTAGTCTTGGGGCCATGACGCGGTTGATCGTCGCAGCAGGAGGAGGGGGCGACGCAGTCGCCGCCGCAATGCTTCACGCCGCCTTGTACGGCGACGACGACCAGGCGGTGATCCTCACGTACGCGTGGGACCGCTTGCTGATCGACCCGGTACCAGGCCCCCGAGGGCCAGAGAACTTCACTGGCCTCCAATCCCTCACCCCAGCAGTCTGGGCAGTGCCGGCCAAGGCCCGCCCGATCGCACCGGCAGGATCCACCCTCCCCCGCCTCGCAGCAGAGCTCCCGCACACCTTCGCGCTGATCGACCCGCGCCACGGAGCCGAGGGCGCCACCCGCCAACTCGAAGAGCTCCTAAGCCACTTCTCACCGGAGTCGATCGATCTCCTGGACGTGGGCGGCGACATCCTCGCCCGAGGCGATGAACCAACATTGAAAAGCCCGCTTGCAGACGCCGTCACGCTCGCCGCGTGCGGCCAGGTGAACGCACCGATCCGCCTCCTGGTGGCAGGCCCAGGTCTGGACGGCGAACTGCCTCCCGATGAACTGCGCGGCATGCTCGGCCCACTGATCCACACCTTCACAGCCAGGGACGTTGAGCCAGTCAGCTCAGTACTGGAGTGGCACCCCTCCGAGGCAACCGGGATGCTCGCGGCGACAGCCCGAGGCGTACGCGGCACGTGCGAGATGCGGGACGCCGGACTCCCCGTCCCCCTCACCGACGAAGGGCCGACCGTCCATGAGGTCGATCTGGACGAAGCACTGAGCCGCAACCAGTTGGCCCGCGCCATCATGACGACCGCCACACTGGACGAAGTAGAAGCACACAGCCGCGAGATCTGCGGCTACTCGGAGATCGACTACGAGCGCAACAAGGCCGCATGGCTCAAAGAGCAGCCACCGGTGAAGCTCGACCCCCAGGCCGTGCTGACCCAGCTCGACCAGTTCGAGGCCGAGGCACGGAACCGCGGAGTCACCCACACGACGTTCCGCCGCATCACCGAGGCCCTGAACCTCAACGGCTCCCTCCGCGAGGACCTGCGCCAACTGCTCATCAGCAGCCGTCCAGAGCAGTACGACGCACCTCTCTGGCACATCGCATGACCAGAGACAGTCTGTGGCTGCCAGTCGAGCTACCCGATCCCGCGAACGTGCTCGCAGACACGAACTGGGCAGCATTGGAGCACGGCCGTGGCTCAGCCGCCGACTCGCCCACGAGGCTTGCCGCACTCCTCGAAGCGGATCAGAGCGTCAGGACCGACGCCCTCAACTACCTGTACAACACGCTCCACCACGGGAACACAATCTACGACGCGACAGTGCCCACGGCACGCTATGTGGCCGGGATTTTGTCTGACCCGCGAACGACCCGCGCCGTCGACAAGGCGGAGTACGACTTCCCCGGCTGCCTACGCGCCGAATTGCTTGCCTGGATAGCCTCGGTTGCAGGAGAGGTCACAGACGAAGCCGAAGCGCTGTACCAGCGGAGCGAGCACCCCCTACACGACTGGCCGCCGGCGGTGGCCGTCCAAGGTCTGCGACCACTCCTGTTTTCGGCCTCTGCGCCGTACACCGTCGACGCCGACCGGCACGTACGCGAAGCAGCCCTAGCAGCCTGCATCCCGCTTCTTGATGACTCTCGGTTGCTGCACCACCGACGGCCCCTCACGCCCTTGATCCGAGCGGACTTGGGCACCAGCGAGTTCTGGCAGCGCCGCGCACTTGCCGTCGACGCTCTCGACGCCTGGGGCGAAGACTCATCAGGCCTAGAACGCCCGCAGAATCCCAACCTGTCATGGGCCGACGGTTGCAGCGAAGAGCCACCGTTTTGACCAGGACCCGGGTCCTGCCCCACGAGTCCCAGGGTCATTGAGTTACAACTTTCTTCACGGGTTCAAGGCGGCTCGCTCCGCTCACCGCGCGCGGCCCGGCCCCCGGCCGGGCCTGCGCTCCTGTCTCCGCCCCGCTCCAGCCCGGCCGGCGACCGTGCCGCGCCATCAGCAATCAGCCGCCCAAGGCTAGATAAGGCGTACGTCGTGGCTGGGGCTGTCGGCTCCGCGGCTTTACGCGGCCACGTTAGCCCGAGCCTCGAAGATCATGGCCCCGACGTGGTGCTTTACGGGGCAGGTCCACAGACTGCCCCACGTGCCAGAAGCTTACGGAGCCATGATCACTCGCGCCTCAGCAGCTCCAGCCCGAAGTCGTTCCGCCGACCTCACGCTGTGTTCAGACCCGCATGCCGTCCCAGTGCCTCCAAGTCGAGCACAGGCGATCGTCGCAGCTCGTCTCGAAATAGGGTGCTCTTCAGTTTCTTGAGTGTATTAGCCTTGCCGCTGAGCCTAAAAGTCCATTTTCCATCCTCAAGGTCAAGGACGTGCAACCCGCGCTTCAAGCGCACGTCCGAGTACTGACTGAGGTCGAGAATGTACGCCTCATACTTGACTCCCTGACGGTGCTGATCCGAGAGCGTAGCCTGAATCAGGTGCGCGAACCGAAGGTCGACAAGGCGTGCAAGCGTCTCATAGGCCGGATGGGATTTCTGCGCGACGTCGACTCGGAAATAGGTGTACCCCTCACCTCGAACATACGAGGAAAGGTACTCGAGTGCCGACGTCAAAGAATCGGCGCTATCGGCAGAAACATCCTGCTCTAGGTCTCGCAACTTCCCTCGCGCTGCCTTGCCAGCAGCATCCGCGACGTCTTCCTGCCCGACCTCCCGAGCATTGGTACGAGATCTAGCCGCCACGATTGAAGACGCGAAAAGGTTCAGGTAATCCCTCGGCACGCCACCTGAGCCGAGAATCAACCTGCCAAGCGCCGCACTGCGGGTGATACTGGAAGGCTTAGCAATTCCCACGGTCTCCGTGTAGTTTGTAAGCACGGACTCCAAAAACTTCTGTGTGGCTTCTGGATCTTCCAGAGTCACGTCGAGATCGATCTTCGATGCGTCGTGCGGAATCTCAATGCCGATACGCGAGGACGGCTCGAAAGGTCGCGTCAAGCGTTCGATACTCGTAACCTTCAGCCACCCATCGCAGTCGCGCAGCATGCCAGCCAAGTAGTCAAGCAGATGCGGCTGAGAGGAGATGGGGAAAAGGTAGAAGTCATCGAGGTACAGATACAGGCGAACGATCCCCGCCCGCAGAACGGCCCGCAGTGCCTTATTCAAATCGGCGATGGTTTCGCCGAGCGCTACGTCCCCTCCATTTGCTCGAAGGGACGCCACTTTCTCGGCGAGATCTTTCAGGCGAGCGAAGGAGTCACCATGGGAAGTACCTGCGTGCTGGATCAATGAGGTCAGCACGCTTTCCGCAATCATAAGGAAAGCGGTAGAGGAGTCCATCAGTCGCAGAGTATGGGCATTCATCCACGTTGTTACATGCCCGTCCCTCTCAGCGAGACGCTTAGCTTCAAGCAGGAGCGCCGTTTTTCCTACACCACGCCGACCGTAAACGAGATGGTGACGTGATGCGCCAATAGCGGCCAGGCTCGCCCTGGGATCCTCCATATACTTCAAGCTGGGGAGTGCGTCAGACGTACGTGACCTGGCTTCCAGCAGTTGGATCAGCTGGTCAACCTTGGAAGAGGCGAGGACGCTGTTTGACGTGGAACTCCGAGGCTTTTCGACATCGGTGCGATGCGGCCTAAAGGTGACGGCCAGAGACTCATTTTCCGTATCGTGGACGGAGTTCAGTTCCTGCTCAATTGCACCAGCGAGGCTCTGCGCGGCCGCTATCGAGTCTTCATTCACCCAAACAAGAAACCACCGTTCGCCCGGGAATGATCTTTCCTCGACGCGCACAATGGAGATATCTGCATCGTTGAGCACCCGAGCGATACGCGATTCGTAATCGCTTGCCGACATCAGATATATCCGTTCGTTAGGGCGAAGGCTTCGCACATCTGGACGAAGTTGGCCGCTGTTGCAGAAAGAGCACGAGCATCACTCTCCCAATCCGACTCTTTGATTGGGTAGATATCGTAATCGGCCTGGTTCCGCAGCAGGCGGGCATCTACGAGCTCCGCCTCGCGCACGGCCGGATTGTCGATGTTTGCTGGAAGATTGCGCGGCAATACGTTGTGACGCTCATGATCGTCACCTTTGGTCTCCGCGAAAGCGATGGCGCGCGCAGATTGGTACATCGCGTAATAGAAACGACTGATGGCGGATCTGTATTGCGTTGCGAAAAGAAGAGCATCGCCAGCTCGGAGATGCCCTCCTGCTAGAAGTAGGCGATCCGAGACGACTTGTTGCAGTAATTGAGCCGTTGGAAATGGATACTTGCTTCCACCCGCTGGAAGTGCAGATATCGTCGCACTCTTACTTGTGGAAATATGCAACAGCATTTGATCGGCAAGCGTGACTGTTGGCATGTATTCTGCGCTACCCCCCTGCGTAACCCCCGCCAGCGCCACAAGGTTAGTAGGTCTCGGCGTTCCACACTACCCACCAAGCGACTGGCTCATCCTAAAATCGCGGGACCGCTTACAGCACCATGCGTGTGCTACAGCAGATCCCAGTGAGGTTCGTGGGCGTGGGGCAGGCACATGGCCGAGGAGTTGTTCGGCTACATCGATGAGTCGCTCACCGAACATGGCGCCGATGTCGTCGCATTGTCCGCCCAGAACGGGGTTGGTCCGCGCCGCCGCACGCCAACCGCAGCAGATCGAGCGGGAGACTGTGGGGCTTCTCGGTGAAGGCAGCCAAGCGGGACGAGGCCACGGTGCGACCGTATGCCCAGGTCAGCGCCCCAACTGGGCCCCAATGCTGCAGCTGCCTAAGCTGAGGTCCTTGGGGCCCCGGGTCGTCTTCACGGGCCGGCCATCGCGGCTTGCTCTGGTCGACGACACCGGCAGCGTGGCTGAGGCCGGAGGGGGTGCAGCGAGGCACACGCGTGCGTGGTCGGTCGGCGCACCCGCCATCGTGGCTGACTGTCGTCGGCTGAGGTTCAGGCGGGCAGCATCAAGGTTGCCGACTGTCAGCCGAGCGTGGGTCTGCATGCGGCAAGGCTTGGACGTCCGAGGCCGCTCAGCAGTGGCCAAGGACGACCAACGACGACCACCAGGCGCAGGGCCCACCCCTGCTGAGCAGGGAAAACGCAGGTCACCGAGATCCCAGGCAAGACAGGGGCAAGAATGCAGGCATGACTCGCCCATTGAGATTCCGCCTAGCTCACGTGGCCTCGGAGAGAAGAATTTTTCCCCTGCTACGAGGCACGCCAGGGATTATCCTCAACTGAGAGCCGGGTATTTGTGGCTCACATTCGGCTAGCATTGCCTTCATCGACTCCGCTGGCGATCAAAGGCGACCTCACCTTCCAGAATCATTCCGCTGCCAGTTCTCGCCAAAACACCCACAGCAGTCGTCGTCAGTCCACTGTTACGGGCCTCGACCGCCGCATAATAGTCACTCTCACTGACTGGGATTTGCACGTCGAAAACTTCATCGCGGATTTCAGAACGAAGGACAAAAGAATACCGACTTCCCCAGTCTTGTATCCGCCTGTCATCGATCTGAAGTGCGACGACCTGACCCCTAATTTCCACGGTTTCCGCAGGCGGCAAGGACGGAACGGATGTAGGGTCATCCACCATTCTCCTAGTTGCCATCAGCGCAAAGCGATCGTGATCACCAAGGCGGCTCTGCAGAAGTTCTCTTGCTCTGGTTCCAGATAGGACGATCCGGTCGATCAACTCAGACTCTAGGGCGATAGCCCGATCAGGAACGCCATGAGGAATTTCATGCCCCGGCGCCCACCTGAAAGAAATGTCGACGAGTTGGAAACCTGGCACCTTAGAGAAGGCCTGCAAGGAATCGGCTAGCCCAATCACTAGAGGGGCGAATTCATCCGATACTGCAGGATAGACCGCGTCAGGAAGCGATTGAACTCGACGAAGACCAATGGCGAGATTTTCCATCACGCGACGCGCAAATAGAGTTTCTGGACCTCTGCCGGTTCGTGGACCAGAGAGGATGGGGAAAATAAAACTCCCCTTCCGCGTATGCCCGAGCGCTACATGCTTTGTGATATATTCTCGTGCCTCCGGCCGCATTCGCCCAGTGAACTCTTTACCTGGGCTAGAAGTATAGCGCGCAGACATTGCCAGCATTCGTTGGGCTACGCGCAAAACACCAGTGGCTTCGTCAATACCTACGGAATCACCATGATCGCCATCGTGGGAAATGCGAAACAGGAGTACATCGGTGCTTTCGAAGCGAACGCGATTAGATAGCTCAGCGGCATCGATTTTATAGTAACTAGCAACTGCCGCGAGGAGCTCGACGAACCTTCGCCTAAAGTCTCGATATGCGGAATTTATAGGCAGGAGGTGAATCTCAGACTCGACCTCCCCTTCCGGTGCCGTCGGCTCAGCCCACTCTTCAAGCAGGCCATCTCGCCTATCGATCAGATCCCAACCTTGGGCGTACAGATACTGGGATACCTGATCTGGAGGAATGATTGAAGCGAGGGCGTAGAAATCGTCCATCGGATTCTGATTCACCGCCCACCTCCATCACCCAAAATTTTGATCTCGCTTTTGATGTACTCGATATCGAATACGTCCTCGCGGCGGAGATGCACTGTCCCGGACTCTTGTCCTGAGGGCAGCGGGCGCCACTCACGAGGGTCAGACCTAAGCATGATGCCATCGAGCATCATGCGATCGCCCTGGGTGACGACCTGAGGGATCTCGGTTCCCCGTGGAAAGATGTGAGCCACGAACTTGATCGGCAGGAACGCCGGCGCCCTCAGGTTCTCGTACTGGTCACGCGGCAGCGAGATCGAGAAGTCTCCCCCTGCCAGGGCTCGCACTGCGCCACCCACGCTGCTCGCCTTGATCTGCACATCGAAGCGAGGGCGTCGGCGCTGGTGTGGACCGGAGCCATTGATCGTCACGTCTAGACAGTCGTAGTCCAGTTGAGGATCGCTAAGGAAGCAGCCCGCACCAGTAGCCACGAGGCCGAGCGTCAAGTAGCTGACGCGTTCCTTCAGCGCGCTTGCCGGTAGACCCCGGCGGCGAAGGTCCTCCTCGCTCACGCTCTGTACCCTCGCCCGGTCACGCCTCTAAGTACCCAATGTTCTGATGGTAGTTAGTCCCATACCGTACCGTACTGCCAAGCGCGTGACTGGGGTCCGGTGAAACTTAGGGCTGGAGCAGGCTGCGATCGCAGATGTGATGCCGTGGAGCCCGCCGCTGGCCGCGATCCGTAGCCCGTCCGTCCTTCCGGCCTCACGACGTGATCGAGAAGGTGGTGCCAGATCCGTGCCAGATCGTACGGGGAACCACGGGGAACACCGGGGAACCAGTCGACCGCCCAGAAGGCGCCAGCACCGCACCGTCGCAGGTCAGCCCTGCAATGCGCGCTAGATCACCTCAGCTTCCCAAGCTGAGAGCGCGAGTTCGATTCTCGTCACCCGCTCCATGATGAAACCCCAGGTCAGCGGCCTGGGGTTTGCTCATTGGTGAGCCATTGCTGCGTAGTGCAGGTACCCCTGCGCCCCGAAATCGGGCAGGCAGAGGGCACGGGCGCCAGATGGCACCCCCAATCACGTCGCAGCCCAGCGCTGACCTGCACTGTCACGTAGATGAACGGAAGGCGAGCCCCCAGCCTGCTGTTTCCGGGCGGCGGCGGACACCCGTCCCGCACGCACTTCGTCGTGGGCGGTACGCAAGTCCCTTGCCGGAGCAGGCACTTGACCGCGGAGGATCCTGCGTCAGAGCGGGAGGTCGTCGGGCACCACGCGGAACGCCTTGTGGCGGTCCAGGGGCCGTACGGCGCTGTGTCGCCAGATGAACTGCGAACGGCCAATCCGGTGCGCGTACGCAAGCTCTGAAGGTGTCAGTCGCCTCAAGCGACGGTGTACTCCGCATCCCCGAAATCTGCGACCACGCGCAGCCGACCCCCGAGTGCTTCCACGTAAGCCCTGAGCGTGGCTACCTCAGCGCGGTCGAGTTCTCCGTGCTCGATCGCGGAAACACGGGGAGCTGAGACTCCCATCGAGGCGGCGACTTCGCGCTGCGTCAGCGCCTGCTCACGTCGGACCTCTGCCAGCTTGTGAGCGCGCACTTCCGCGGTGAGCCTGTCCATGGCTGCTTGCTTTTCCTGCGCCGAACGCACCGGCAACCCAGCGGCCTCGCGCCGCTCGCGCGCCTTGCGCTTGGTCTCCTCCCAGCTGACCGTGCTCATTCGTACTCCCTGGTTTCAAGATCGGCCACATGCGCCTGGTAGCGCTTCTCGGCAATCGGGACGTTCACGTCGTACCAGCGCTGCCAGTTTCCGGCCTTGTCGCCGGCCACCAGCAGAACCGCCCGGCGCACTGGATCGAAAGCGAAGAGGATCCGGATCTCGGTACTCCCGGACGATCCCGGTCTGAGCTCCTTCAAGTGATGGCTATCGGCACCCTGGATCCGGTCGACCAGCGGACGACCCAGCGTGGGGCCCGTGGCCGCCAGCATGTCGATGGCGTCTTCTACCTGTTCGGCGCTGTCCCAGTCCTCCTCGGCCAGCGCCTCGAACCACGCCGCGACCTCCGCGACGAGGACCACTTCCCATTGAGCCACGGACTCGATGTTAACGCAAGCGTTAATACGGGCTGGGCAACAGCTGACCTTCACCTCCCTACCTCTCGGCCGTTGCGGGAGATCGCAAGCTGCAGCTTCCCGTCTTCGGGATTGCGGGATGCCGACCCTCGGCAGCCGGTGATGTCATTGGCATCAGGCGTGCCGGACAGCTGGCTGCAGAACCAGCTCGACTGCTCCCCCGAGATCACTCGCGGTGCCAGACTGTTCTCGGGGAGAGGGGTGGGTTCTGGGGTTCGGTTTCCGTGTCGGTGTTCCCGGGATGAGCGTCCGTGTCCGGACGCGCCGCGCCTTACGGAGTCGACGTCGAATGACAGCCGGAGGCCGACCCACATACGCATCCGCGAACCACACATGTCCTGGGTACGAGCCACCTGTGATCGTGTGCTGCTTCCGGAGAACTGCGTGAGCCGCACGAAGGATGGGCACACGCCGGAACAGTCGCCCGCATCCGAATTCGCCGTGGGGCTGAGGAGCGTGATGCGAGGACTCGTCCGGGACGGGGTCCGGTGGGATTACGGTACGGAGGACGGGCGTTGCGTCGGCGGCACCTTCGCGGGAACCGGTAGCCGGGCGCCCAGGAGGATCATCCGCAGGGCGCGCTCGGTCGCGTCGGTGAGCAGGTCGGCCGCCCGCAGCAGTGCCTCGGCCAGAGCCATCGGGGCGGGCAGGATGCCGTGGCAGGCGTCCACGCCCGGCACCTCGTGCGCGCCCTCGCCGAGCGTGCCCGCCAGGGCGAGTACCGGGCGCCCGTGCAGCTTGGCGCGGCGGGCCACCTCGGCCGGGACCTTGCCGCGCGGCGTCTGACGGTCCAGGGCGCCCTCGGCGGTGACGACCAGGTCGGCCCGGGCGAGGCGGGCGTCCAGGTCGAGGTGGTCCAGCAGCACCTCGAAGCGGGGGAGGAGGCGGGCGCCGAGGGCGGCCAGGCCCGCGCCGAGGCCGCCCGAGGCGCCGGTTCCGGGGCCGCGACGGAGATCGGTGCCGGTGACTTCGAGGTCGCGGGTCAGGACGTACGCCCAGTTCTCCAGGCCCGTCGACAGATCCTCCACCTGTGCGGGACTGGCGCCCTTCTGCGGGCCGAAGACCCTGGCGACGCCGCGCTCGCCGCACAGCACGTTGTACGGGTTGCAGGCGACGAGCAGGTCCACGTCCTCCAGACGGGGGTCGAGGTTCGACGTGTCGATGCGGTGCAGTCGGGTCAACTCCCCTCCGCCCGGCGGGAGTTCGAGACCATCCTGGTCGAGCAGGCGGGCACCCAGTGCCTGGAGCGCCCCGGCGCCCCCATCGGACGTACCGGAGTCGCCGCAGCCGACGAGGACGCGCCGGACGCCCATGTCGAGCGCGGCGCGGATCAGTTCGCCGACGCCGTACGTGGTGGTGGCGCCCGGGTCGCGCAGGCCGCGCGGGACGAGGGAGAGGCCCGCGACCGCCGCCATCTCCACGACCGCCGTGTCGCGGGAGCCGAGGAGCGCGAAGTGGGTGCCGACGGGGTCCCCGAGTGGCCCGGTGGCGGGCAGGGCGACCAGCCGGCCCCCGGTCGAGGCGGCCAGCGCGGCGGCCGTGCCCTCGCCGCCGTCCACCAGGGGGATGAGGTCGAGCTCGGCGTCCGGCACGACGCGGCGCACACCCGCCGCGATGGCGTGGGCGGCGGCCTGGGCGGACAGGGACTCCTTGAAGCCGCTGGGGGCTACGGCGACACGAGTGAGCATGGGTCGGGCTCCTATCGGACGACGGGGACGCCGAGCAGCGGCCACACCGCGACGGCGAAGAGCAGGACGAGGGCGGCCGTCAGCGGTGCCAGGACGGCGGACAGGCGCAGCAGGTCGCGCGGGGTGTAGGTGGGGGTGCCGGGGATCTCGGCGAAGAGGGTGACCGGTTTCGCCGAGGTTGGAAGCGTGTGGCAGAAGCCCGCGGCGGCGGTGGAGGCGAGGGCGGCGGCGACCGGGTTGACGCCGGCGCCCACGGCGGCCGCGACGACCAGGGGCACCAGCACCGAGGAGCGCGCCGAACGGGACTGGAGGACCAGATGGGCCGCCGTACTGATGACGATCACGACGGTCAGGAAGGCGGTCGGGGTGATCCCCGAAGGGAGCCCGGAGACCAGCCACCCGGCCGCGCCCGAGTCGGCGAGTGCGACGCCCATGGCCATCGTCGCGGCCATGAACAGCAGCAGCGACCAGGGGACGGTCTTGAGCGCGTCCTTCAGCCGTACCGTGCCGAGGGCCGGTGAGGAGGCGACGACCGCGCCGATCAGGGCGACCACCGCGGGCGGTACCCGGTGCAGCGGCTCGGCGCACCACAGGACCACGACCGTGCCGAGCAGCAGCGCGCAGCGTGTCTCCGCCTGTGACCAGGGGCCGGTGACCGGGCGGTCGCTGTGCTCCTGGATCTGCTCGGCGGTGATGCGCACGGGACCGCGGCGGTCCGCGCGCCGGGTGGTCGTCAGCAGCACGGCCTCGGCGGCCAGGTGGGAGGAGGCCGTGGCCAGCGGAAGCCCCAGCAGCAGCCACTGTGTGAAGCCGATCCGGTCACCCGTGGCCTCCCACAGCACGGACACGGTGATCAGATGCGCGCCCGCCCCGATCAGGGTGGCCACCGCGGACAGGAGGATCACCGTCGGGAACAGCAGTGCCAGCATCACGACCAGTCGTTTCCGGTCGGCAAGTGCCTTGGCGAGGGCCAGGAACACCGGCAGCGCCAGCGCGGCCCGGCCCGAGGTGGCGGACACCGCGAACGCCGTGACGACCAGCGCGGCCGTCGTCAGGTGCACGAGCTGCCGGACGGTGCGCGCCCCGCCCACCAGGAACACCGCCGCCCGCCCCGCGAGCCCCGTCCGGGTCACCGCGGCCGCCAGCACGAAGGCGCAGATCAGCAGCCACACCGTCGAGTCGCCGAGGGTGCCGAAGAGCGTGTCGCTGCTGATCACTCCGGTCACCGTCAGCGCGAGCCCGGCGCCCAGCGCGATGTACGTGTCGTCAATGGGGGTGGCGATCCATGCGCAGGTCGCCAGGGCGAACACCGCGAGCGTGAGGCGGGCGTCGCCGCTCAGGCCGGGGAGGTCGCCGGGGCCCACGAGCACCGCGCAGAGCGACAGCGCCGTACAGAGGGCCATGCTCAGCCGCAGGTTCAGGGTCACGTCATCCAGGGTTCATGCGGGCGGTGAGCCGTCGATGAGCCGCAGATGAAGGAAGCTTCACGCCCCGCCGCCCGGGGCACTGCCGCCCGGGGTGCCGCCGCCCGGGGTGCCGCCGCTCGTCACGCCGGCAGCCGGTACCCCATGCCCCGTACCGTCTCCACCCGCTCCGGCCCCAGCTTCTTCCGCAGGGCGCGCACGTACACGTCCACGATGTTGGAGCCGGGATCGAAGTCGTACCCCCACACGTGCGACAGGATCTGCTCGCGGGACAGCACCTGGCCCGGATGCCGCAGGAACAGCTCCAGCAGTACGAACTCGCGGGCCGTCAGGTCGACGGTCCGCTCCCCGGCCCGTGCCCGCCGCGTGCGCAGGTCCAGGCTCAGCGAACCGGACCTCAGCACCGTCACCTCGGGCGCCCTGGCCGCCGTACGCAACCGCAGCCGCACCCGCGCGAGCAGTTCCTCGAAGCGGAACGGTTTGGTCATCCAGTCGTCGGCGCCGCCCTCCAGACCCGCCACCGTGTCCCGCACGGAGTCGCGTGCGGTCAGCACGATCACCGGGATGGTCACCCGGGCCTCGCGCAGCTCGCGCAGCACGGTGAAGCCGTCCCGGCCGGGCAGGCCGATGTCCAGGACGACCAGGTCGAAGCCGCCGGTCACGGCGTACTCGTACGCCGCGTCGCCGTCGCCGACCACGGTGGTGGTGAAACCGTTGGCGTGCAGGCCCTTCTCCACGAAGGCGGCGATGCGCTCCTCGTCCTCGACGATGAGAATGCGGTTCACGTGCGTGCCTCTTCCCGATCCAGAACCAGGACGAAGGTCGCGCCCCCGCCCTCCGTGCCGTGCAGACCGACCCGGCCGCCGTGGGCCTCCGCTATCGCCCGGACGATCGACAGTCCCAGCCCGGCCCCCGATCCGCCGCTGCCGCGCCGAGCGGTCCCGCGGCGGAACCGCTCGAAGATCACCTCGCTGTCCTGCGGCTGGACGCCGCATCCCGAGTCGGCGACGTACAGCTCGACGCGCGAGCCGTGGGCGCGGGAGCCGATGCGGATGGTCTGCCCCGGCATGGTGTGCTGCACGGCGTTCTGGGCCAGCTGGACCATGGCCTGGGTGATCCGCTGGGGATCCAGCCCTGCCTCCTGGTCGGCGACTTCGGCGAGTCGCCAGTCACGCTCTCCCAGGGTGCGGGCCTTGACGTAGACGTCGGCGGTGAGTTCGGCGAGCTGCACCGGCTCCGGGGTGACGAAGTCGGGCCGTTCGGCCTTGGCGAGAAGGAGCAGGTCCTCGACGATGCGGCTCATCCGGTCCAGCTCGTCGGTGACCAGGCGGACGGTCTCCTCGCGCTCGACCGGGTCGTCCCCCATCAGCTCGAGATGGCCGCGCACGATGGTGATCGGGGTGCGCAGCTCGTGGCCCGCGTCGTCGACGAACTCGCGCTGGGCGGCGAAGGCCCGCTCCAGCCGGTCGAGCATCGCGTTGAACGTCTCGGCGAGCGCGGCCACGTCGTCCCTGCCGTGCACCGGGATACGACGGGTGAGGTCCTGCTCGGTGAGCTGCGCGGCCGCGGTGCGCACCAGCCGTACCGGCTTGAGGATCCGCCCGGCGACCCCCCACGCGATCCCGGTCGTCATCAGCAGGGCCACTCCGGAGATGGCGAGCAGGATGCGGAACACCTCCTCCACGCGCCGCAGTTCGCGCCCCGGATGGAAGGCGACCACGAACGCGGCCTCCGGTTCGCCGCCGTACCGGGCCACGGCCACCTTGGCCCAGCGGATCTCACCCGACGGCCGGTGGAGGATCCCTGTGGAGTCGGGCGAGTCGAAGATGCGGCGCCGGGCGTCGGTGTCCTTGTGCAGGGGCAGGTCCGCGGGGATCTCCCGCTGTTGGATGATCTGGGTGGGTTCTGCGCCCACCTGGCCCACCAGGCCGATCAGTTCCTCGTCCGGGTCGGCGTACTGCCGCTCCAGGAAGACCCTGAGCAGCCGACTCGGATCGGTGAACGGACGGCCGGTCCCGGGGTCGACCCCCCGTTCCTCGAAGTTGGTGAACTCGCCGGTCTCCTGGGCGAGCAGGCGGTTGATCCTGTGATCCGTGTCCCGCAGCAGGATCGAGCGGGTCGTCGTGGCCACCGAGGCGAGCGCGACCGCCATCACGAGCAGGAGCCACAGCAGGATGTGGACCCGGGCGGAGATCCGCCGGCGCGGCACGTCAGTCGTCGCCTGGCCCGGCGCCGTCCCCTGCTCCGTTGTCCGAGCCGTTCTCGCCGGGGCCGTCGTCATCGTCGTCATCACCCGCAGGGCTGTCGGTCACCGGGGGCCGCGACACGACCTCGTCGCTCGGCGTGGGAGTCGGCGTGGGCCGGGGCACGGTCGGCGTGGGCGAACCACTGTCGAGCTCTATCTTGGACGGTACCCCGGGCGACTCGGCAGGGTCGGTGAGGGCGAAGCTCGTCGCGGCGATCCCGAGGGGAATCACGACGACGGCGGCGAGGGCCGCGATCCGGCGGGAGAAGACCATGAGGACGATTCTTCGCCGGGCACCGGACTGCCAGGATGAGCCCGGGATGAGGAACTCTTCATCTGAGGGAGCCGACCGCAAGGGGCGCGGAGCGGATCCGGTCCATCCGGTCCCGAGGTGCACGATCGCGTGGGTCACGGCCGGTCGTCTCCCTCGGCGGCCGATGCCGGGCCACTGACTCCAGCGCCGCAGGTCCGGCATCCCGGCACGCGACGGACGCGTCGCCAGGACGGGTTCCGGTGAGACGGACGCGTCGCCAGGACGGGTTCCGGTGAGACGGACGCGTCGCCAGGACGGATTCCGGTGCGACGGACGGGCTCGGTGGGCCGGTCGGGCACGAGCACGTGCCCGCGTGAGGCAAGGCGGCGCGTCGGCCAACCGCCGTCCACTGCCGAGGTGTTGCCGTGTCACGGCCGGGCCACGGCGGTGTCCTGAAAGGAGGACGGGCGTGACCTGAGGGCCCCGGGGCTCCTCATAGTCAGCACAGAGCGGGCGACCGGCGGAAACGCCGTCGGCTCCCTGCCACTCCAGCCCCGGAAGGAACTCCCCGTGATGAACCACCACCTCCGCAAGGCCGTCGTCGCCACCTCCGCGATCACCGCCGGGCTGCTGATGACGGCGTGCCAGAACGACACCGCCGACACCTCGTCCGACCGGAGCGGGACGGACGCTGCGGCGGTCGCGCAGAAGACGCCGGGCGCCGAGAACTCGAAGGGCGTCAACGGTACGTTCAAGAACGGCGAGGTCACCCATCTCGCCCCGGGCAAGTACATCGTGTCCGTACCGGGCAAGGACGACCAGCAGTTCCTGGTGGCCGACGACACCGAGGTCTACGGCGTCGGCACGATCTGCGGCGAGGCGGGGTCCAAGGTCGACGCGCCCTGCACGCTGGACCAGTTGGAGGCGGCCACCAAGAAGGACGCGGTGAGCGCCGACGTGGAGATGAGGAACGGTATCGCGACCCTGGTGACCGAGCGACGCGCCGCCCAGCAGGGCTCCGGCTCCGGCTCCGGCTCCGGCTCCGGCTCCCGGGAGACCGTCGTCGAGGGCATCAACGAGGGCAAGGGTGTCAACGGAACCTGGTTCGGCAACGTCTCCTACCTCGCGCCGGGCAAGTACACGGTCTCCGACATGAAGGGCGTCGAGCAGCAGTTCCTCGTCGCCGAGGACACCGCGATCTGGGGCTACGGCGACATCTGTGGTGACACGAACACCGATGAAGGCGGCCAGGGCGGCACCGAGTGCACCGAGGCCGAACTGGAGAAGGCCGCCAAGAAGGGCTTCACCGCCGAGGTCGTGATCAGCAACGGCATGGCGACCACCATCCGCGACGACCACTGAGCCACACCCTTGGGACGGGTGCGGGGTGCCCAAGCGCCGGACATCTGCCGCGTCACACCGCCCGGCCTATCCTGGCAGCGAGTGGCCGAGGTGGACGGTCAGGGGGTTTCTCGGACACGCCAGGGACACGCCAGGGAGGTCCCCCGTGAGTGCGTACCGGGGTCGTACGGCCGTCGCCGCGGCCGCACTGTCGCTGGCCGTGCCCCTCGCCGCCTGCGGCACGGCCGGGGAGTCCGCCGACTCGGGCGGGACTGCCTCCGGCAAGGGGGGCTTCACGGTCGGCCTGCTGTTCAGCCAGATCGTCCAGACTCGCTGGGAGAAGTTCGACAAGCCCCTGATCGAGAAGAAGCTCAAGGAGCTGTGCGAGGACTGCACGCTGGAGTACGCCAACGCCGAGGGGGACGTGGCCACCCAACAGCAACAGGTGGACACACTGATCAACAAGGACATCGAGGTCCTGATCCTCAGCGCCGTGAACTTCAGATCTCTCCGCTCCTCGGTCGAGAGGGCACACGACGCGGGCATCCCGGTCGTCGCCTACGACGGCCTCGTCGAGGGCCCGATCTCGGCCTACGTCTCCTTCGACAACGAACGGGTCGGGCAGCTCCAGGGCGAGGCGCTCCTTAAGGCCCTGGGCGACAAGGCGGACGGCGGCCGGATCGTCATGATGAACGGTCCCCAGACCAGCCCGACCAACGTCGCCTTCAAGCGGGGCGCCCTGTCCGTCCTCGAGGGCGAGGTCGAGATCGGCAAGACGTACGACGTCCAGGGCTGGAGGCAGGAGAGCGCCCACGCCAACATGGTCCGCGCCATCGCCGCCCTGGGCGCCGACGCCATCGACGGCGTCTACGCCGCCAACGACGGTCTCGCCGCCGGCGTCATCTCGGCCCTCAAGGCCGCCGGCATCGAGCCGCTGCCCCCTGTCACCGGCCAGGACGCCGACCTCGCGGCCGTGCAGCGCATCATCAGGGGCGAGCAGTACATGAGCGTCTACAAGCCCTTCAAGGGCGAGGCCGACGCGGCCGCGGAGATGGCCGTTGCCCTGGGCCGCGGCGAACAGCTCGACGACATCGCCGAGACCACGGTCGACACGCCGAGCACCAAGGACATCCCCGCCGTCCTGCTCGACCCCATCCCCGTGACCGTCGACACCATCGAGGACACCGTGGTCGAGGACGGCGTGTACACGATCGACCAGATCTGCATCCCGAGGATCGAGTCGGCCTGCGAAGAGGCCGGACTCTCTCGTTGACGCGTGGTCCTGCATGGTGGGTCCGAGGGGACGTTCGCCCCCGTCGACGCCCGTCCTCAGTGCTGCCCCAGCGCCGCCACGCGCCGTATCACCTCGCGGCAGAACGCCCCGACGCCGTCCGGGTCGTCGACGAACCGGGGATGTGACCTTCATCGCGGGAACGGGGTGTCGGCGCGTTCGCCGTCGTGCCGTCCGCCGACGACGGTGGCAGCGGCGCCTCCCCCGTCGACAGAGGTCACAGGGCTGTGGGCGGAAGCGCACGGCAGGAACGCCGCCCCCGCGGAGAGCAATATCTGTGCCCGTGAAATGAGATATAGGTGCGGGGCCCGGCGAATATTCCTCGACCATCGACCGGAGCAGAATTATGGACCGTGCAGGGCCGATCGCACCGTGCTACTGTCGATCTCAGTTGCAGGTGTGGTTGCCAGAAGGTTCATTTCCGACGGGGTAATCATCACGGCGACACGGAATTCGCACAGGGTGAATTCCTGACACCGCCTCCGAAGGAGAAATCAAATGGCTACTGGCACCGTGAAGTGGTTCAACGCGGAAAAGGGCTTCGGCTTCATCGAGCAGGACGGCGGCGGCGCCGACGTCTTCGCCCACTACTCGAACATCGCTGCCCAGGGCTTCCGCGAGCTGCTGGAAGGCCAGAAGGTGTCCTTCGACATCGCGCAGGGCCAGAAGGGCCCGACGGCCGAGAACATCGTTCCCGCCTGACACCGGGCGCTGACGCATACTTCGCAGCTGGGGCCCGCACCTCTGGGGTGCGGGCCCCGGCTCGTTGCTTTTCAGGGGCGCTCGACGGGAAGCCCCACCACCTCACCGACCGGTGACGCCTTTCCCCGTCGGCCCGACTCGGCCCCCATCGAATTCGGCTCGTCTCGAGATTCTCTGCGCCGCTCATCTGCTGCGGGAATTCCTTGCTACGCGCCACATCAAGGAAGGTTCCGCATGCAGCGTGCCCGCACATCCCGCACCTATGACCGCTTCGGAGGAGGCGCCGGTACCAACCGCCGCTCCGGTGGT
Organism: Streptomyces sp. NPDC014995; assembly: GCF_043080745.1. Lineage (NCBI taxonomy): Bacteria > Bacillati > Actinomycetota > Actinomycetes > Kitasatosporales > Streptomycetaceae > Streptomyces > Streptomyces sp. NPDC014995. The sequence goes on along the minus strand of NZ_JBIBVX010000002.1, from coordinate 513,989 downwards.
CCGCGCCGTTCCCAGGGCTACGGAAATCGACCGGCCGGACGGGCCGTACAGGGCGAGTTCGCGCCGCCGAAGACGATCACGCCCGGGCTGCCCGCCGTCGACTCGTTCGCCGATCTCGCCATGCCGGCGCCGCTGCTGGCCACGCTCGGCCGCGAGGGCGTGACCGTGCCGTTCCCGATCCAGGCGGCGACCCTGCCGAACTCCCTGGCCGGTCGGGACGTACTCGGCCGTGGCCGCACCGGCTCGGGCAAGACCCTCGCCTTCGGCCTCGCCGCACTGGCCCGTACGGCGGGCCGGCGCGCCGAGCCACGGCAGCCGCTCGCCCTCGTCCTCGTCCCCACCCGCGAGCTCGCCCAGCAGGTCACCGACGCGCTCACTCCGTACGCCCGTTCCGTGGGCCTGCGACTGGCCACCGTCGTCGGCGGGATGTCCATCGGCAGGCAGGCCGGTGCGCTGCGCGCCGGGGCCGAGGTGGTCGTCGCGACGCCCGGACGACTCAAGGACCTCATCGACCGTGGCGACTGCCGACTGGACGCCGTCGGCATCACGGTCCTCGACGAGGCCGACCAGATGGCCGACATGGGCTTCATGCCCCAGGTGACCGCCCTGCTCGACCAGGTGCGTCCCGACGGGCAGCGGATGCTCTTCTCGGCCACCCTGGACCGCAACGTCGACCTGCTGGTCCGTCGCTACCTGACGGACCCGGTGGTCCACTCCGTCGACCCGTCGGCGGGCGCGGTCACCACGATGGAGCACCACGTCCTCCATGTGCACGACGCGGACAAGCATCGGACGACCACCGAGATCGCGGCGCGCGACGGCCGAGTGATCATGTTCCTCGACACCAAGCACGCGGTGGACCGGCTGACCAAGCACCTGCTGAGCAGCGGTGTCCGCGCCGCGGCCCTGCACGGCGGCAAGTCCCAGCCGCAGCGCACGCGGACCCTGGCCCAGTTCAAGAGCGGGCATGTGACGGTCCTGGTGGCGACCAACGTCGCGGCACGCGGGATCCACGTCGACAACCTCGACCTGGTCGTCAATGTGGATCCGCCCAGTGACCACAAGGACTACCTGCACCGCGGCGGTCGTACGGCCCGCGCCGGCGAGTCCGGCAGCGTCGTCACCCTGGTGACGCCTGACCAGCGTCGCGGAATGAGCCGGCTGATGGCTTCGGCGGGCATCACCCCCCGGGTCGCCCAGGTTCGTTCGGGCGAGGCGGAGCTGAGCCGCATCACCGGTGCCCAGGCTCCTTCCGGTGTCCCGGTCGTCGTCACCGCGCCGGCCGTGGAACGTCCCCGCGGCACGTCTTCACCGTCCCAGGGCCGTCGGGGTCGCCGGGGCAACGCCGGCCAGAGCCGGCCCGTCGGCGAAGCCGCGCGCCGCAGGGCACAGCGGCGGCCCGGCTACGGCTCGGCTGCCTAGGTGCGGTGATCACGAGCGTCGTCGACACTCGCTCGGGGACTCGCTCCATGGCCGGACCCCGGGCGTGTCCACACCCTCGCCCGCCGGTCCGCCTGCCCCGGTCAGCCCGTCCTCCTTCTCCCCTGTGAGGCATCATGCGCTGTGTCATCGCCCGGTACCCGTTCGACCTGACCAAGATCGGGGTGCTGGCCTCGATGAAGGGCGTCACCCCGGAGCTCGTCACGGGTGACTCCGTGACCATCGGCCGCCGCCGCTACCCGGTCAAGCAAGTGGGCCAGGTCATCACCCGACAGGACCGCCGCGACTTCACCAGCGGCGAGGTCGTCCGGGCCATGACCCGCCTCGGCTTCACCTGCCACGAGCAGCCCGGAACCGCGCCGGTGCGTGTCCTCACTCCGCTCCAGACCGCGTCGGCGCTCCTCGGAGGCACCGCCTCTCCGACGATGTGAGGGACGGGCGGGGAACCGCCACCACAGACCCGATGAGGGCCCTGCCGACGCGCGTCGGCAGGGCCCTCGTCGTCGTGTCGCCCTCGCATCGCTGTCGTCCGTGTCGTGTCGCCGTCGTGCCGTCGTGCCGTCGTGCCGTCGTGCCGTCGTGCCGTCGTGCCGCAGTGTGTCGCCGTTCGTCGTGTCCCCCGTTGTCGCAGGCCACAGGATCCCTGGGACCCCTGCGCGCGAAAATCTACTCTTGCCAGAGTAGACATTGGCGTCCGGCATGGTTAGTCTTCTTCTCGTTGACACGGTCAAGCGAGACCCGACAGACACGAACTGGCGGGTAGAAGTGCCTGAAGTTCGCAGGTCAGTGCGGCTCTGGAGTTCCGAAGCCAAGGTGTTCGCGGAACGGTGACGGGGCTGAGAGCCGCACTGGGCAGCCCGCAGGTCGAGGGGCTGCCAACGGCATCACCCAGCAGTACCGCAGTACCCGTTCATCACATCATTGGTTCAGAGGAAGGACGGAGGAGCAGACGCCATCAGGATCGCCCGGCCCGAAAAGCTCTCGGTCCGGGTACCGCAAGACCCCGGAATGGATGGTGGTCCCCGGTCAAGCAGCCGCGATCCCCGCACCCCTCCCCTCGCAGGGCCGGGTAGCGGAAACAGAAGGTCGGCAGAGCATGAGGGCCGACAGATGGTGTTGAATTTCCTTCGGGGCCCTGGTGCCGTACGGCACCAGGGCCCCTCGACGCGTTGCACAACGAGGTGACATGGAAGCAGATACCCCACTCAGCGATCGTCTGGACGACGACGACTACCCCGCGTACACCATGGGCCGGGCCGCCGAAATGCTCGGCACGACCCCTGGCTTCCTCCGAGCCATCGGTGAGGCTCGTCTGATCACTCCGCTGCGCTCGGAGGGCGGACATCGCCGGTACTCCCGCTACCAACTGCGGATCGCCGCTCGCGCCCGCGAGCTCGTCGACAGGGGAACCCCGATCGAGGCCGCGTGCCGCATCGTCATCCTCGAGGACCAGCTCGAGGAGGCTCAGCGCATCAACGCCGAGTACCGCCGTGCCGCGAAGGAAGCGTCCGACAGTTCCGGTCCCGGTTCGAGCTGATCCCGTGGGCGCGGGCGGATCGGCTCGGCCGCCGGCTTCAGGGCGGAGCACGAGTTCCGCGACCGGCTCCTCCGGCGGCGGCTCGGGTCCGTCGGTGTCCTCGTGTCCCTGTACGCCGGTGCTCCGGCTCTCGCGCACGTTGCGGGCCGGTGGCCGGGCTCCACTGCCTGCCCACCGCACTCCTCCCCGGCGGCCGGCAGGGGCAGGCCGTGCCGGACGGCCAGGACGTTCATCCGAGGCGGGTCAGCTTCGCGCCGAACGACGGCTCAGTGAGGTCGGCTCCGAGGGCCACCGGTACTGTGCGCGCCTCGGCCCCGGTCCCCACGGTCACCTCGCCGACCACGGTGCCGGCCTTCGCGGTGCGAGGGACGGTCCCGCCGCCGTCGCCGATGGTGAGGTTCAGCTTCTGGCCGGGGACGCCGACCGCTCTGAGGTCCCCGGTGGCCACGACCGGTGTACGGCCGCCGAGGCCGTCGTCGACATGGCCGACGACCTGGCCCTTGTTGACCGCGGTGGCCGAGGTGAGGGCTTCGCGTACCGCCTCGATGACTCGCTTGCTGTTGTCCTGCACCAGGATGAGGCTGTTGGCTCCGTTGGGGTCCGGGCCGGTGGCATGCTGATCCATCATCGTGCCGAGGATCAGCCGGTCCTCGCCGTCCACGGTCTTGTAGGCCGCCCATGACAGCGTGCCTCCGGCCGGTGTGTTCGAGCCGGTCTTGATGCCCCTGATGCTCAGTCCGGCCATCAGCAGGCGGTCGTTGTTGTTGTTGATGCGTCCCACACCGGGGATGTCGGCGTTGGGCAGAGCGACAATCGCGCGAAAGGCGTCGAACTTCATCACCTCCTCGGCCAGTTGGAGCTGGTCGACGGCGGTGCTGACGGTGTTCCTGTCCAGGCCGCTGGGGTCGGTGTAGGTGGTGTTCTTCATGCCGAGGTCCTTGGCCGCGTCGTTCATCTTCGCGACGAACGCTGTCTCGTCCTGGGACCCGGTGTCCCAACGGGCCAGCAGCCGAGCGATGTTGTTGCCCGACGGAATCATCAGCATCTTCAGCATGTCCTGCTCGCTGAACGTCCGGCCCGCCTCGAGCCCCTCGATGCGGGACTCGTGCCCGGCCTTGCCGTCTTCCACGGTCTGGGCGTCGATCTTGATCTGGGGGCCCTTCTCGTCCTTCTCGAGAGGATGCTCGCGGAGGATCACATAGGCCGTCATGATCTTGGCGATACTCGCCGTCGGGACGGGCTTCTCCTTCCCGAACGTCCAGACGGTGTCCGAGCCCACCACCCTGACCGCGGCCTGTCCCTTCTCGGGCCACGGCATGGAGAACCTCCCGCCTCCGACGGTGAAGGAAGAGGTGGTCTCGCCGAGGGCAAGGGCCGGGTCCGGGAGCGGGCGCAGTGTCTGTACGGCCAGGAAGACGATCCCGAGGAGCGCCACCAGCGGGGTCCAGATCCTGATCCGGCGGGCGAGGCTGCGGGGCAGGGACGGGGGCGGCGCGGGGGTGTCGGTCAACTGCGCGAGCAGTTCGAGTGGGGACTGCGCGTCCTGTTGGGCGACCCGAGCCGCGTCCTGCTCGGCGACCCGAGCTTCGTGCGGCGGGCCGGAGCCGTCCTGGTGGGCCGGCTGATCAGAGGAGAACCCGGGGACCTGGTCGATTGGCGGGGTTTCGGCCTTGGCCGGAGACGCGGTGGCATCGGGGCCGGGACGGTTGTGCGCCGCCGGCTGGGGCGGCTTGACCGGCGGCGCGTCGGCGGAGTTCACCGTGACGAGGTCGCTGGCGTCGGCGTCCGGATCGCCGCCCCGGTCGGGCGAGTCCGCGGTCGGCTCGGCAGAACTCGGGGAGTCGCCGGTTCTTCGGCCGACGGAGGATTCGGCGGGCGGGGTGGTCCGTTCCGCGACGGCCGGTGCCGCGGCCTCCTCGACGCTGTCCGAGGGTTCCGTCTCGTCGAAGGGCTCGCGGAGGCCCTGGGACGGGGACTCGGTCACCGGTGATCCGGGTGCCGCTGCGGGCTCGGGCGTGGTCGCGAGGTCGGCCGCTTCGTGCGCCGGCCGCCGTCCCGCGGCGTCCGTCGGTGGCGACGCCTTCTGCTCGGACGGTCCGGTGGGCGTTTCGCGTAAGGCCGTCGGACTCGGGTCACGTTCGTCGGCGGGGGTTTCTGCCGGCGAGGTGTTCTGATCGGGTGTGTCCGGGGTTCGGCCCGCCATTGATGTCCCTTTCGTGCGCCGCAACTCGGCTTCGTGCTCGGACTGGCACGTCGTGTCCCGATGCCGGGGCCGGCGCCTCTTGCCAGACGGTCCGGGCTTCCGGTCCGGGCTTCCGGTCCGGGCTTCCGGCGGGTGACGTCTCCAGCTGGGTGGATGTGCGAGGGACGCTTGCTACGACAGCGTGTCGGCGACCACGGATGCCGCTTCCGCGATCAGTTCGTCGTCGTGGTCGGCGTCTTTCGTGCCGCGGTTCGACATGATCGCCATGACGATGGGGGCCGCGTCGGGGGGCCACACCACGGCGATGTCGTTGCGGGCACCGTAGAAGAAGCCGCTTCCGGTCTTGTCACCGACCACCCAGCCCTTCGGCACGCCCGCCCTGATGAGCTCGTCGCCGGTGACGTTGGTCCGCAGCCACTGCGTGAGCTGCGCGCGCTCGGGCTCACGGAGGACGTCTCCGAGAACGTACGCGCGCAGATCCCTGGCGAACGCCCGCGGCGTGGTGGTGTCCCGCGTCTCGCCCGGGACCCATCGGCTCAGCTCGGTCTCGTAGCGCTCCATGCGGGTGACGTCGTCGCCGATCTCCTCGAGTGCGGCGTCGAGGGCCTTGGGCCCGCCGAGCGCGTCGAACAGCAGGTTGGCCGCGGTGTTGTCGCTGTGGCGGACGGCGGCGTCGCACAGCTCGCGCAGGGTCATCCCGGTCTCGACGTGCTTCTCGGTGATGGGTGAGTTGGCGATCAGGTCCTTCCTGGAGTACTTGATCACCTTGTCCATCCCGCTCAGCGAGTACTTGCGCAGTACGGCACCGGCGGCCAGAGCCTTGAACGTGGAGTGGTGGCCGAACCGCTCACCATCGCGGTAGGCGACCTCGCGCCCGGTGCCGGTGTCGACGGCGTAGACACCCAGCCGCGCGTCGAACTCGCGCTCGAGCTCCTTGAACTCGCCGGCGTACGGCTTCGCGGCCACACTCGGCCTCGTCGTCGCCGCGGACGGAGACGACGGGGTCGACGTGCCCGACGAGCCCGACGATTCGCCTTGGCCGCAGGCCACGAGCAGGACGAGGGCGAGCGTGGCCGGCACACCAGGAACGGCGCGCCGAGCACGGATGCGCTGCATGGTCCAAAACCTCCGGGGTGTTCCGCAGACGGGGATGCATAGGGGACGTACCGGCACGGAACGGCATGGAAAGGCACGGCTCCATCCCGGTACGTGGTGATGAGTGCCAGAGCCATCCTTGGCCTCGGGCGACCACGCGGTCCAATACGCCGACGCGCTGTTCCATGCCGAACCGGCATGGGACTCGGGTCGTGGATGTGGCGGGAGCGTGTCCCGCGTTCGTCCGGGCAGCTCGTGCGGGAATGGGCGCGGGTCCGCGCCCTCGCGCCGCAACCCGCTGACCGGCCCGCCAACTGACATGGGCTCACCCGGTGACCGGGGCTGTCGAAGGCGGCTCCGACGCGGCGGTGCGGGCAGCGGCGGCCGCCCGTACGACTGCCGTCCTCGCGGGCTGACTGCCACAGGGTGAGCGGGTGGCGCCGTACGGGGCATCCCGTAGAGACACGCCACCGTCTCGGGTCCGTCTCGTTCGGCCGCGTTCACGGTCGGCTGTGGCCGTACTGGTCATCGTCCGCGGCCGTTCGGGGGATAGGCGGGTGGCCTCCGGCGCGTTCCCGCTCCATCGGGGCATTCCTGGGGGGAACGAAAAGGAGACATGATGCCGCTCTATCTATCGAGGTTCAGCTACACGCCGGAGACCTGGGCGAGACTGATCGGCCACCCCGAGGACCGCACGAAGGCCGGTCAGTCGTACATCGAGTCCGTCGGCGGGAAGCTCCACGGCTTCTGGTACGCCTTCGGCAGGCACGACGGCTACTGCCTGTGGGAGGCCCCGGACAACGTGTCCATGGCCGCGGTCGCGCTGGCCATCAGCGGGGGCGGCGCACTCAGCTCCTTCGAGACGACTGTTCTCCTGACCGTCGAGGAGACACTGGACGCCCTGCGCAAGGCCGAGTCCGTCCAGTACCGGCCTCCTGGCGCGTAGGGGTCAGGACCCCGTCGCTCCCCTCGCACGGTGATCGACGACGGCACGTCCCCGGCTCCTGATTCCGCGGTCCACACGCACCTGACCGCGGGGCAACACCTCGTCCACGAGCGCGAGTTCCTCGGGGTCGGCGTCGAACTCCCGCAGTTCATCGGGGCCTTGGCCGAACGGGAGGTGGCCGACGGGCACGGCGGCAACAGCTGCGCGGCGCTGTCGAGCAGTTCCGCGAGGGATCATGACCGCCACCCCGTTCGACCACGCCCACCGGGCCGGGTGCCGACCCACGACGATTTCACGGACCGCTCCCGGCGGTGCCCTCCGACCTCGCGCGAACCCCCAGGTCAAAGACCTGGGGGTTCACCATTGCCGTGAGCGCCCTTACTCGTGCGGGTGCAGAACGACCTTGGTGTAGCCCTCCACTCGCTTGTCGAACTTCTCGTATGCCGACGGCGCCTGGTCGAGGGGGAATTCGTGCGACACGACGAAGCTGGGCTGTGCACGGTCCTCGATGATCAGGTCACGCAGCTGACGGTTGTAGCGCTTGACGTTGCACTGGCCGGTGCCCACGCGCAGCCCCTTCTCGAAGAGGCGCCCAATGGCGACCACCAGCATGCCCTGCTTGGCCTGCTCGTCCGGTCCACCCGGGTCGCGCGGCACGTACAGGCCCGGCACACCCAGAGCACCCGTCGGCCGGACCGTCTCCACCAGCGAGTTCAGCACGGTCGCCGGCTCCTCGCGATCCTCACCGCGCGCCTGGGCCTGGTAGCCGACGGCGTCGATGCCCTTGTCCGTGCCTTCCCCGGCGGTCTGTTCCTGGATCTGCTCGACCGGGTTGCCCTGGGTGAAGTCGATCGGTACGGCGCCGATCTCCTCGGCCTTCTGCAGCCGCTCGGCCACCCGGTCGACCACGAACACCTTGCTCGCCCCCCGGAGGATCGCCGAGTAGGCGGCCATCAGCCCGACCGGACCGCCGCCGTAGACGGCGACGCTCTCACCGGGGCGCACGTCTGCCAGCTCGTTGCCGTGGTAGCCGGTGGGGAAGATGTCGGCGAGCAGGACGAAGTCGGTCTCCTTCTCGGTTCCCTCCGGGAGCTTCAGGCAGTTGAAGTCGGCGTAGGGAACCCGTACGTACTCCGCCTGGCCTCCGACATAGGGGCCCATCGCCACATAGCCGTAGGCGCCGCCGGCGAAGCCCGGGTTCACCGTCACGCAGAAGCCGGTGAAGCCCGCCGTGCAGTTCTTGCAGAAACCGCACGCGACGTTGAACGGCATGACGACCCGGTCCCCACGGCTGAGGGTCGTCACGCCCTCACCGGCGTCCTCGATGACACCCAGGTTCTCGTGGCCGAAGACGATCCCCGGCTCGGCTGCGGTGCGGCCTTCGTACATGTGCAGGTCGGAGCCGCAGATGGCGGTCGACGTGACGCGTACGATCACGTCGTTCGGGTGCTGGATCCGGGGATCTTCCACTTGCTCGACCGCTACCTCGAACGGTCCCTTGTACACGACAGCCCTCATTGTCGAGCACCTCCACTGAGCGTGCTTGCTCGATCACGTATGGAAACGGCAGTCAGGGAGACCTCTCCGTTCGTCGCGGAAACGAGCCTCGATCCACGCATCCCGACTGACCTTCTGTGCTTTTCCTCATATTCCAGACTGGTACACGATGAGATGATTTGCATCTAAGGACTGCGAAGTCTCGTTTCTGTACGGTTCGGAGAGGATCAAGAACCTTGACACGACGTCTCGGCGTGTTGCTCGTCCCGGTGTCAGGGCTGTCCGGCACCAGTTATCCGGTGGGGACCCAGGTGGCCATACGGGGCACCGGAGGATCCGTCGACGGCTTCGTCGGCGGTGACTGGCTGCCGCTCGCCTGGTGGGAGTTCGCCGACACCCAGCCGGACGACACACCCACCACGTGACCCGGGGTGCGAGCTCCGGGCCCGGCCCGCGCGGGCCGGGGGCCTGAGTCGCACTGGCGCTCTCATTCCCGGGCTCGGGCGTCCCGCCTTCCGGCCAGGACGAAGAAGAGGCCCGCGAGGACGAAGAATCCGATGCCGACGGCGATCCCGGTCAGGACCGTGTCGTAGGAGGCGTTCGCCAGCCGGGGCACGCTGTTGGCCGGCGTGCCCGCGCCGGACGGGTGTGACCGAGGGACGCGCCGTGGGCGTCTCGCACCAGCAGGACGCGGCCCGGGACACCGCCGGGGAGAAGTAGGTCAGCAGGCGCACCCGCTCGATCCGGGACCCCTTCGTGCGCTCACCGGTCGGTGTCCGTGCGGCGGACGATCGTCGGGCTCATCGGCAGTCGTACGTGAGGTGGGTGGCGGTCGTGTGGGGGGTGGGGGAGAGGATGCGGAGTTCGGCCCGTGCGGTGTGGTGACCCTTGCCCTGGAAGGTCCACAGCAGGTGCAGACGTGCCTGCCGCTGGCCCTGGACGAGTTTTTCGCGCAGGACGCCCGAGGCGGTGCCGTCGCTGCGGATCCACCGGTAGGAGAGCGTGCCCGGCCGGCCGTTCGTGGTGACGAGGCCGACCAGGTCCGCGGTGTCGTCGCAGCCCAGGGCCGTCGGCCGGGCCGTCACCGCGACCTCGTGCACCGCGACGGGCGGTCCGAGGCGCTGCCAGGCGAGGAACGCGATGACGGAGATCAGCACCAGCGCGGGCAGAGCGTGTCGGCGCGGATGCCGGCGTGGGGGGCGCGGGGTCGGCGGCACGGCGGGCAGCGTCCGGGAAGCGCGGGTGAGCTGTGCGCCGGCGGCGGTGACCCCCGGGCCGAACCGCAGCACGGTGCCCTCGACGCGGTCCGGCCGGGTCGGCGTGACGAGGGTGCTGGTGTCGTCCGGCTCGGGTCGCTGGATCCAGTGGCTGGCGAGCACGGTCGCGCTGTACTCGGTGTCGGCGGATCCGAGCACCCGAGTGGGCTCGCCGTCCTCCGCGGGCCCGGGGATGCGGTCGTTCCGCGCGGTCATCGGAGCTCACACTGCCTGGTCAGGAGTTGCTGCGACGCACCGCCGTCGGCGGCGTCCGGAGTGGTCGTGACCCGCACCGCCCAGTAGCACCCGGCGTTCTGGAAGGTGTGGTCGAGCGTGAGCGCGTACCGGGTGGAGCCGCTGCGTTCGAAGGTCTGGGAGACGCCGTCGGGGCTGCCGAGCCGCCCTTCGGTGGTGCCCGTGAACCACGAGACCGTGAGGGAGACCGGCCCGGTGCCGTCCGTGGTGACCTCGATGACCGCCGTGGCGGTCGTCGCCCCCGTCTGCCGGAAGTCCGACACCGCGACGTCCTTGACGGCGGGAGCGGTCGGCGGGGCGGGGGAAGAGGGCGGCGGCGATGCCTCGCCGGTCGTCCCGCCGGGCGTCGTCGTCCGGGGGTCCGCGACCGTGGGGACGGGCGCCACGGGTTCGCCGGTACCGGTGGTCCCCGGGTCCGAGGGGGACGCGCTGGTGGGCGCCACGGTCGTGGGGATCACGGTGGGCGTCGGGGACGGGGACGAGCCGGCCGACGCGGTGGGAGCGGTGGGGGCTCCCGATTCCGCGGCGGGCTGGGCGCTGGTCGTGGCCAGGGCCTGCGCCGCCTGCTGCGGCGCCGCTCCCGGGGTGCGCTGGCTGCCGTAGGACAGGACGACGGCCAGCACCACGGCCGCGGCGGACACGAGCAGCCCCGGCCGACCGGGCCGCCACGAGCGCGCCCGGCCGTGGCCCGGTTCCCGACCCAGGACGGTGCGTGCGGTGTCGGTGGACGTCCGCGGGGCGCTGCGGGCCGAGGGCAGCAGCAGCGGCAGCAGTGCCACCAGCGCGGCGAGCCGGCCGCGGCCGCGTTCCTCCCAGTCGGGCCCGTAGGCGGCGCGGGCGATCGTCTCGAGTTCGGTGACGAACGCCTCGGCGTGCGCGGGCCGTTCCTCCGGGTCCTTGGCCAGACCCCGCCGCACCAACTGCCGCACCGCCTCGGGGACTTCCTCCGCCGGGACGGGCGCGTCGACGTGTTGCAGCGCGAGTTCGGCGAGATTCTCGCCCCGGTACGGCTTGTGACGCGTCAGGCACTCGAAGAACGTGGCGGTGGCCGCGTACACGTCGGCGGCGGGTGAGGCGGGCGCGCCGGTCCACTGTTCCGGGGCCATGTAGGCGGGGGTTCCCGCCGCGCCGCCGCTGGTCCCGGCGTCCACTGCGATGCCGAAGTCGACGAGTTTGGACGATCCGTCCGGTGCCACCAGGACGTTCTCCGGCTTGTAGTCGCGGTGGACGACGCCGAGACGGTGCGCGTCGGCGAGGCCGAGCAGCGATCCCTTGAGGACCACGAGCGCGGCCTCGGCATCGAGCGGGCCCCGACCGGTCAGCAGGGTCCGCAGCGAGACCCCGTCGACCAGTTCCATCACGATGGCGGCACCGTCCGGGCTCTCGACGTACTCGTACAACACGACGACGTACGGGCTCCGGAGTCCGCCGAGCAGCCGCGCCTCCGCCCTGAAGTCGTGCACGAAGCCCGGCCGGGTGCGCAGTGACTCGCTGAGGTACTTCACCGCGACCGGAACGCCGGTCTCGTCGTGCACGGCCAGCACGACCCGCCCGCTCGCCCCCGACCCGAGCTCGACTGTCTCGGTGTATCCGGGCACTGACCAGCTGTTCATTCCGCCCCCAAGGCCGACGTCGCGCCGGAGCCTCCCCGCTCCGACGTTCGGGCCATGTGCTGGTAGACATGTTTTCGGCCACCGCGGTTGCGGTGCGGCCCCCACGGGTCCGGATCCCGGCGCAGGCCACCTCACCGGTCGGACGGCGAGCGGGGCCGCGGGACGGCATTGGGACGGCATTTCCTCGCCACTCGTGCACCAGGATCCACACCAGGAGCTTCATACCGTTTTTCGTACAGGGATATATGGAGCCTGAATGGCCCCTAGATTAAATAATTATCCAGGCATCCCTTCACCCGTTTGCCGCGCATCTGTCTAAGTGGGGCGACGTTAGTCGGGATATGAATAAGGCAACCAGGGAAGGGCTCTATCGCCTCCTCGTGGATCCCGAGCGAGAGTGTGGGGCCGCCAGTCGGGTGACGCCGGGTCCCTACACCTACGACCCCGCCCCCCTGCGCTCGTCGGTCGCCGGGTGCGAAAGTCCGACAATGGGCGATCTTCCCGTTGCCCCCATGATGGCCGAGTCCCTGCTGCGGGAATTCCTGGACGTCATGAGCGCGCTGGAAGCCGATCTCGCGCAACGATGGATCACGTCCGAAGGTCGATGCCCTTTCCCGAGAGCGGAATAACCAGGCTGCGTCATGTACGACGAAGGAATCGATCATCACCGCGTGCGCTCCGCCGACAACCTGGGGATGCGCAACGACACCGGCATGGGCCGGCACCGAGCCCCGACCCAGGTCTTCTCGGCACCTCTGATGGCACCGGACGCGGCCTGGGACCCGGCGGAAGAACTGGCCTGGATGCTGCAGGAAGCGATGGAGGAGCGGCAGGCCCCGAGAACCCCCACGGCCCGGGACGAGGAATCGGTCACCGCCCCCGCCCCCGGCACGCCCCTGGGGAACCTCCAGGAGATCACGGCGGAACTCCCCCCGTTGCAGGGCATGTCCCGTGGTCACCGTAAGGTGCCTGACCGCAAGCGGCCGAGCGCGATCCAGACCACCAGCTATCTCATCGCCGCGCTGACGGCGGTCATCGCCTCCGTGGTGAGTTTCTTCAGCGGAATGGTCGCCTGCGATCCCCTGCGCGTCGTGGCCGCGGCCCGCGTGCACGGCGGCATCGTCGCCTGGTGGCCCCTGCTGGTGTACGGGCCCTGGCTGGTCGCGTCGCTCTCCATCCTCCGGGCCGCACTGCAGCAGCGCCGCGCCGTGCACTCGTGGTGCATGGTCCTCCTCTTCTCCGCCATCGCGATCTTCCTGTGTGTCGTCCAGGCGCCGAAGACCTTCCTCGACACCACTGCGGCCGCCTTGCCCGGACTCGCTTCGCTGGCCTGCTTCCAGCAGGCCGTCCGTCAGATCACCCTGACCCGCGCGCCCCGACGGTCGATGCCCCGGCACCGGCTGAGGCCCTCGCCCGTGCAGGACACCTCCGACGGAGACCTCACCGGCGCGGTGACGACCGGGGCCGCTCACCCGCAGGGCGCGTGCCGGGCTCACGACCAGCTCCGTCCCGAAGCGGCCACCCGGGGCCGGAACACCAACGCCCCAGCGCCATGACGTGCGGGGGCGGTGGCGTCCGGCCCTCCGGGAGATGAGCGTGCCGGGGCCGTGATCGCCGCCCGCCGGAACAGCGGATCGGGCGCGGCGCCCGTCTCGGCCGGGACGCCCGCCTCCTCGTCATCTGACCGCCCCGTCGGAAGGGACTCGGATGGACCTGCATGACAGCAGCACGACCGAGCAGGCCGTCCTGGCCGTCCTCACCGGTACCCCGCTCGCGGAGGCCGCCGACTGGGCGCGCTTCTCGCCCGAGCATCTCGCCGAGGCCGCCGAGCGGTACCGCTCGGCGGGACGCGCGGCCCTCACGACCCGTCCGGAACCGTCGGGGTGGCACCAGGTGAACATCGAGTTCGCCGACTACCCGACCGCCGAACTCACCTTCCTCACCTACCTGCTGCCGCCCCTTCGGCAGGCGACCGACACCGGGGCGGTCGGGTCCTGGTGGTTCGGCCGCAAGTACCCCTGCTGGCGCCTGCGAGTCGCTCCCGGTCACGAGACCACGGCCCAGGAACTGTCGGAGCACCTCGTGCGTGCGCTGAACAGTGCGGTGTCGTGGGGTGTGGTCAAGCGCTGGTGGTCGACGCTGTACGAACCGAAGACCACGGAGTTCGGCGGCCCGGAGGGCATCAGGATCGCCCACGACCTGTTCCACATCGACAGTGTCGGCGCCCTCGACTACCTGCACCGGACGAGTACCGCCGACAACGGGGTACTGGACGCCAGGACGACCTCGCTGCTCGTCATCAGCGACTTCCTCCGCGCCGCCGGCCAGGAGTGGAGCGACCAGGGCGACGTGTGGGCGCGCGTCGAGGCGCAACGGCCCCTGCCCGACGACGTTCCGGTGGACCGTGTCACCGCCATGACCAGCAGGCTCCACGACCTTCTGACGACGGACGCCGGTCCCGCCCGCACGAACACCGACCACCTCGCGCCGTACGCGGACTGGGCGGCCGGAATGCGGCACGGCGGCCAGGCCCTCGCGCTCGCCGCGAACGCGGGACTGCTCGGCGTCGGCACCCGCGGCATCCTGGCCCGGCACATCCTCTACCAGTGGAACCGCATGGGCTTCACCCCGCGCCAGCAGGGCATCTGGGCGCGAGCGGCACGCGAGACGTTCCTCGGGGCCTGACCACGCGAAGGCCGCGAGCGATCGAGGCCCGACGCCGAGGCCCAAGGCCCGACGCCCGACGCCCGCCACGATCGAGGCCCGAGGACCGACGCCCGCCACGATCGAGGCCCGAGGACCGACGCCCGCCACGATCGAGGCCCGAGGACCGCGCGTCACGACCTCCGGTGGCTGCGGGCCTTCCGGCCCCGCCCGGCCGAGTTCGCCTGCCCGCTCAGAGCATGGTGATCAAGGCGGTGGCGGCGAGGACGGCGAGGAGGACCAGGGCGGGGCCCAGCGGAAGGCCGTGGTCGCGTGTCCGGCTCGGCTCGGTGGGGCGCAGTTCCGCGTGGGCGTGCAGAGCGGCGACTTCCTCGACCATACGGACGTAGGACGGCCGCCGGTTCAGCCGCCGTTCGATCCTCGGCACGCCCAGGCCCGGCAGCTGCCAGGTACCGCCGTCGGACAGGCGCATCTCGACGTTGCCCTCCCTGGTGTACCGGGCGGCCCGCAACCGGTCCCAGGGGACGTGCCGCACCGTGAAGGCTCCGGTCAGCCACAGACCTGTGCTGTCCGCGGTGACACGCCAGTTGAGCAGCGCGGCCGCCTGACCGGTCCACCAGAAGATCCCCACCAGCGGAAGGACGTCCCAGCCGAACCCCTCCGTCGCGAGGGAGTGGGCGAAGTATCCGATGCCCGCCAGGGAACCCGCGGCCAGGGCCAGTCCCCCCGCTCGGGAGACCGGCCCCGGCCCCCAGCGCAGGGGACGTGCCGTGGGCGTCAGGGTCGCGGCGACGCGGTCCGCCCGGCCGGGGGAGCGCGGGTGCTCGGGGTCGGAGGCGGGGTTCGGGTCCGTGCGGTCCCACAGTGCTCCCCCGCCGGTTCGAGGCGGCCGGACCGGGCTGGTGGTGCGGAACACGACGGGGTGCGCGTTGCCGGAGGTGGTGGGAGTCGTGAGAAGGACCAGTTCGCCACCGTCGTGCGGGGCACCGAACATGACGGCGTCGCGCAACCGTGTGTCGCCGGCGGGGAGTCGCTCGTCGAAGTGCGCCGGGCGCTCGGTCTCCCTCGGCACGTCGCCGTCCAGTGCGACCGGGAGGCAGAGGCAGGCGAAGAGGGGGGTACGGCCCGACGGGTCGTCGGCCGCGTAGACCCAGGTGCGGCCGTCGTGGTCGGTGCGGTGCAGCACGCGCAGGGTGGGCACCGGTGCGCGGCGCAGCAGGGCGACGCGGCGGCGGGCGAGGACGCCCACGGTGAGCAGGGACAGGCCGGGCAGTCCGACGGCCAGGGTCAGCAGTTGCCGGCCGAAGGCGTCGTACGGCTCGGCCGCGAGGCGCCGCCACGAACCGTCCTCCAGCACGGTCACCGCGCCGCCGATGCCGTAGTCCTCCGGAAAGGCCGCGTCGACGGTGAGGCGCCGTGCGTCGTCGGTGCGGATCCGCAGCGACTCCTCGCCCCGTCCGATCACCTGCGCCGGGGTGCGTACGGCGCCGGCCGCGTGCCGCTCGTCCGCGCGGATGCCGCTCAGCCCCAGGGCGACCGCCCCCGCGGCCACGGCACACAGCAGCAGGCCGGCAGCGAGGGGGACCGTCCCGCGCCACAGTGGCCCGACGAGTCCCGGCAGCGGGTGCCGTACGCCGGCCGCCCGCTCGGCGAGTCGCCGCTGCCTCGTCCGGGAGCCGAGCCTCGCGCGGGCCGCGGCCCAGCCGAACGCCAGGGCCGCGATCACCGCGATGTTCGCGATCCGGGACGCCGGTTCGGCGCCCGGCAGCTCGACCCACGCCACGACGGCCGCGAGGGCGGGTGCGGCGAGCACCGTCAGCTCCGGCAGTCGGGCGAGCCAGTACAGCAGCCCGGCCGCGAGGCCGTTCTGCACCATGCCGACCCAGTCCGGGCCGCACGGTGCCGCGTCACTGCACACCGGCACCGGTTCCACCGCGATCGCCCAGGCCACGGTGGCCACGAGCGCCAGGACGGACCAGAGCGGCCACGTCCAGGGCGCGGGGCGGGCGTGCGCCCACGCGTCGGCATCGACGGACAGCCAGGCGGGCGCACCCGCGGGACCGGAGCCGGAGGGCGCGGGGACGGGTATCTCGGACACGCGAGGAGTATGCGGCACGGTCCCGCGCCCCTCGCGAGGCGGCCGTGACCGGGCGTCCGCCCAGACCGTGCCCGGGCGTCCGCTCAGGCCATGACCGGGCGTCCGCTCGGCCGTCCCCGGTCCGCTCGGGGAGAAGCTCTGGCGGAAGCGGTCTGGGCCGGGCCGGGTCGTCGCGGATAGGGTGCGAGGAACGCGCCGGGAGCGGCGCGAGGTGTGCCGGGAAGCCTGGTCGGCGCTTGCAGGGGCTCTGTGCCCATGTGTCGACGTGCCCGGAGGACCCGCTGTCTTGCCGCTGCCCCGCGTTCCCCGTACCGGCGCCGGTACGAGTCCGCACGCCCACCCCAGACGGTCTCCCCGACTTCTGCCGGCGCGGCATCCCCACAGCGGCGCCGGCACAGCGGTGCCCCCACAGCCGCCGGCACAGCGGTGCCGGCCGCCCGCCATCTGCTCGGCCGGCCTCGTGCCGGGACGGCCACGGGGGCCGGGCTCTGCCGGACGGGCGCTCGTCGCCCACCCGGTCCACCACGTGGGCGCTCTTCGCCCACCCGGTCCACCACGGCAGACGCCGTTCATCGACCCGCCGGGCAACGGTCCGGCCCGAGTGAGGAGCACCATGCCCCAACGACGTATCGGGTTCGTCCTGACGGCCGTGGGGACACCGCTGTCCCTGGCCGGGGCCGCGATGTACGTCCTGCCCGGACCCGGCCTGCCGTTTCTGGCCATGGGCCTCGCGGCGCTCACCACCGGGTTGGTCGTGCTCGCCGTGACCCGCCGCGCCTGACCCTCCGCCCACCACGACAGGAGTGCACCCATGATCTGGCAGTGGATCGGCCTCGCCCTCTTCTCGCTCACCCTGCTGCCGGTCGGCGTCGCCCTGCTCACCGGGCACGTGCCGCGACGGCTGCGGGACCGGCCGGCCCCGATGCGACCCCGGGGCGTCACCCTCCTCGCCCTCTACACGGCCGTAGCACTGAACGCGATCCCCCGCCTGGCCGGCGCTCCCGAGGCGATCACTTTGGCCGCCACCGCCGTCGCCGGGCTCCTGGCCGTCGCGGGATGCCTGTGGGCGGCGGTCGCCACCCAGCGGACCAGGAGCGTCGCACGATGACCGGCCGCACCCGCGTGTGGCGGCATGCCGGATCCCTCACGGCCTGGTGGCTGCTGCTCGCCCTGGTCCTGTGGGTCCTGGGCCGGGCGGCCGACCAGGATGTCTCCCTTCCCGGTTGCGTCGTCTCCGGCGCGTTCCTGGTCGGCTTGGGCGAAGTCGGGGACTGGCTGCGCCGACGCCGGCGAGCGCACCGCGCGCGACGCACGCCGAGGTGAGCAGCGCCTTCCGGTCACCGGGACGAACGCCGACGCTTCAGCGGGCGTCAGGCGTCGGGCGTCGGGCGACGGGCGACGGGTGGACGGCGGGGACGGCATCGCGGCGCCGGCTTCGTCGATCGCGGTGAGCCCACTCGGTCGGGGGCGCGGCGCGGGACGGGCTCACAGGGCGTTCGGCGAATCCGTGCAGGAGTGTCACACAGACTGCACATAGCCCGTCGCAGGTGTCGTTAGCGTTGCTGCCCACTCCCTTCCCCGTACGAACGCGGCCACACCACGGCCTCGAAGGTCGTCGGCAGGTCAACTCAGGAAGGCCGCAGATGGACTACTGCTCCACGTGTCGTCGGCATCTGAACGGCGCCCTCGTGTGCCCCGGGTGCGGTGCCTACGCACCCGACATCGCACCGAGCGTCGTCGACGGTCGCACCGTTGTCGCGCGGGTCGCCACCGCGCCCACGGGCACGGTGACGAGCGGCGCGGGGGCGTGGGAACCGACGGGCCGGGCGGCCTGGCACGAGGAGCCTGCCGGTGACACGACGGCGGTGGGGGCCCGCACGGATGGACGGGACGAGGCCCCACAGGCCGACCCGTCCGGTGACCCGGTGGCCGTGGCGACCGCGCCGCCGGGGCGGGCGGCACGGCGTCGGCAGCTGGCACGTTGGAAGAAGACGCAGCGCCGTGCCCTGGTCGCGACGGCCGTCGCCTTCGTCGGAGGCGGCCTGACCGTTGCCTCGAACCCGTTCGACCGGCATTCCACCGACCGGGCCCTGGCGACCACGACACCGGACACGGCGGGCATGGGCGTCGCGGAGAAGCCGCTGGAGCAGCACGACCTGCCGGTGGCGGACGCGCCCACCACTCCCTCGCCCTCTCCCACCCGACCCGCTCGGTCGACCGTGGCCGAGGACGCGCGCCGCGAGCCCACCACGCCGCCGGCCGCCCGGCCGGACGCCGCGGCCGTCCCTCCGGCTGCGGTGCCGGCGGCGCCGCAGCCGCGGACCACTCCGGTCTCCGGCTCCGACGCCGCCGTTTCCGACGCCGCCGGTACCGGCGCCGTGGGCGATACCGGTGCGGCGGTGCCGCAGTCGGCGGCGCCGCCGGCTGTCGACGACGCCGCGGACCCGGAGGCGTCGCAGCCGAGCCCCGAGCCGTCGGCGACGTCGCCGGAGAAGGTCTGCCTGCTCGTGATCTGCCTCGGCTGAGCGAGCCACGGGCTGATGCGCCGCGCCTCGCGGCCGGTGCCAGTGATCCCGGCCCCTCGACGAGGCCGTTCCTGCCGGACGCGCGGCGTCGGGCAGGAACGGTGGGTGGAGCGGCGGTTCAGCGGAAGTTCACGTCGCTGCACAGGAAGTACGTCTGGTCCATGTGCGACGCCTGCCAGATCGTGTAGACGACGTGCCGGCCGCTCAGGCCCGACGTGTTCACGTCGATGGAGTAGTTCTGGCTGGGCGCGTACTTGCCGGTGCGGGCGACCAGTTGCAGGTCGCTCCAGCGCAGCGGCTGGGTCGTGGGGTCGACGCCCTGGCGGGTGACGTAGACGAGGAAGTAGTCCGCGCCGTGGCTGGCCTGGTCGTAGAGCCGCACGGTGAAGTTGCTCGAGACGTCCGTGGTCTTCCAGGCGCCCACGGTGTCCAGGGAGTTGTAGCGGCCGCCCTCGGTGCGGCCGCCGCTGCACAGCTGGCCGTCGGGGACGACCGCCTGGAAGTTGCCCGCGGAGCCGTTGCGGTACAGGCCGTTCCAGTTCCACATGGCGTTGGGGTTGTCCTGCCATGCCTGCCAGCACATGGGGTCCTGCTGGGCCATGGCCGGGTTCTGGAAGTCGCTGCCCCAGCGCAGCCAGCAACCGTAGTTGCGGGACGCCGGGTCGACGACCGAACCGTGGGCGGCGGCGGTGCCGCCGGGGATCAGGCTGAGGAGCAGTGCGGCGAGCACGCTCAGCAGGAGGGCCGGACGGAACCGGGCTCGACGCATGTCGTGATCATGACAAGATGTACGGCGTAACACGGTCTCCCTCTTTCCATGTGGGGGATGTGGAGGGTGGCGGGGTGCGGGAGCTGCCGCTGTGGGGGGTGCGGGGTCGCCCTGGGAGCGCTCCCACACTGGACAGGCTGCGCCTCGCCAAACATGGTCGCAACGTCGGATCGCGCCACTTTCGCGCCGTCCGTGGCGCATTCGATCCGGTTCCGGGCCGCCGAAGGCCGAGGGGTGGTACCGGACGCCGCCGTCGCGGGCTTGGCGCGCAATTCGCGGTACGCGGCGACCGTTCCGGGGGGGCGGCGAGACGGCGCCGGTGAGATCCGGCTGTGGGCGTCGAGGAACCGGCGGCCTGGGAGCACACGGCGTCAGCGGCGCGCGAAGGCCGTACAACAGTGGGAGCGAAGTCCTGACAGTCCCTTGGGACGGTACGGCCCGGACAGCCCCCGGGCGGTCCGGTCGGTACAGCCCCCGGGCGGTCCGGTACAGCCCCCGGGGCGGTCCCGTCGGTACGGGCGGCGGCCGGCCCCGGCGTCTGTCAGTGACGTCGGGGAGACGCCGGGGAGGCGCCGGGGCCGGCCAGGTCCGCGGCTACAGGGCCGCGGCCTCCTCGGTGGTGAGGAAGCGGAGGTTCTGCACGTGCTCGTTGACGAACATGGGCACGCCGTCCGAGGCCAGGTACCACCGCGGCTTGCCGACGCTGTCGGCGATCACCCGTCCGTTGACGCGGAGGTTCTCGAAGGTGACGTCCTTGACGAGGTGCTCGGCGTCGAGGCCGACGATCATCGAGAGGTCGGCGTTCTTGCCGTTGTAGGTGAGGTCCTTGACGTAGACGTTCTCGATGCCGCGGCCGGCCGAGGTGTTGTACTTCGGGTTGTACTCGACCCGCATGTGGATGAGCTGGCCCCAGCGGAAGTCCTCCACGCGGATGTCGTCGAACGTGACGTCCCGGACGAGGTTGCTGTCGCCGACCATGAAGGCGATGGCGCCCTGGTAGGTCACCTGCGGCTCACGGTGGTCGAGGATGTCGATGTTCTCGTAGGTCAGGTTCTCCAGCATCTCGGGGTTGTCGGAGTTGCCGTGCACGCCGATGTTGATCGGGTGGGCGACGTCGGCCCAGAGGGAGCAGTTCTTGACCGTGATGTTGCGGGTGTCGCCGTAGAAGTCCCAGCGGTGGGTGTAGAGGGCGATGCTGTCGTCGGAGGTGCGCAGGAAGCAGCCGTCGATCGTGACGTTCTCGGAGCAGTAGAGCTGGATGCCGTCACCCCAGCCCTGGTGGCTGAAGGCGCGCACGTTCTTGATGCTGATGTTCTGGCACTCGGCGACCCGGATGTTCTCGTACCGCGGGTTGAGGATCGTGATGCCGTCGATCGTGACGTTCTCGCACTTGCGGATCAGCATCGCGCCCCACTTGGAGTTGTAGATCACTCCACGGCCGGTCACCCGGGAGTTCTCCACCCCCTGGATGTCCACGAAGGCGTTGAGGACCGCACCCGGAGCCAGGTAGACGGTGGTGTTGCTGGGCACCTTCAGCTCGCCGTCGGCGGGCGTGTGGAAGCCGGGCCCGAAGTACATGACGTTCTTGTCGCCCTCGGCGGGCGGGTTCTGCTCGATCGGGTTCGCGAGCAGGTGCAGGCAGTCGAAGATCTTGTCGTCCGCCTGGACGACGACGTTGCGGGGCCGGTCCAGGGTGAAGCGCGCGGTGCTGCCCAGTACCTCCGGGGTGATGCCGTACGAGTCCGGGCGGACCCGGAACTTGTCGACGCCGCCGGGGTTGTAGGTGACCTCGACCTCGACGGTGCCGGAGAAGTCGAACATGGCCACGGAGGAGTTCTGGAACCTGTTGCTGCCGCTGACGGGGTCGATCTGCGACAGCTTGGCCAGGTAGACGTCGAGTCTCTGCCAGCTGCCCCCTGCCGGGCGGACCTTCACGGTGAAGGCGTTGTTGAGGGGCACCTGCGGAAGGGTCGGGTGGCTGACAACGATGTCGGCGGCGGCGGAGGTCTTCTGCTGCGGGGCGGCAGCGGCCTGCGTGGCGCCCACGACACTGCCGGCGAGGCCGGCGACAGCGACGGCGCCGGCTGCCTGGAGGGTGGTTCGCCGGGACATGGACGAGCTCATGGGGACTCCTTGACGGACGTGGCGGCGCGGCCATCTGTCGCCGGGGGTGGAGTCCGGCACCGCGGTCGCCGCCCTACCGGCCGGCCGCCGGGACGTACGGGGCCGACGGCCGGGGAGGCGTGCGGTGGAGCACCCACCGTGGGTACAGATGTGGCGCAGGGTCGTACGGGTGTGGCGTAGGGGGCGGCCTGATCTTGTGGCCACGCGGAAACGCGCGTCAAGGAATCGGCTGATTTTCGAAAATACCGGGGTACGTCCGCCGGGTATCCCGTCGGGGCGCAACGGGGGTCTCACGGGGGCGGTGCGCGCTTGGGGGTCAGTGGGCTGGTGGGTTCAGTGGCGCGTGAGGTTCGCTGGACGCGTGAGGTTCGGTGGGCACCCGTGAGGTTCGGTGGGTGTCAGGGCCGGGCGGAGGTCTGGGTGTCAGGGCCGGGCGGAGGTCGTGGGTGTCAGGGCCGGGCGAGCGCGCACGGCGGCCCGCTCAGTTCGTCTGCCACCCTCTTCGGCTGTCGATCCGCTCCCACTCCGCGGCCCACTGGGCCAGACGGCGTCGCTCCAGTCCCAGCCGCACCACCCAGACGAGGCCCAGGACCGTCCCGCCGGCGGCCGCCGCCGCCAGCACACCGCCCGAGACGGCGTGCAGCCGGCTCTCGACCTCGGTCAGCGGCTCGGCCGTGACGCGGCCCTTGCCGTCCGTCCACACGGGGACCGTGCTCCCGGACGGCGCCTTGGGCGCCACCCTGACCTCGTCGGTGTACGTCCGGCCGTCCGGCGCGGTCCAGCGCACCGTCGCCCAGACGCGGTGGTCGGTCGTCGCCCGCGCGGCGACCCGGTCCTTCGCGTCCTCGACCAGCACGGCCGAGACCTGGCGGTTCTGCACCCGCTGGCGTGCGGCCTCCGCCTCGACGGCGTCCGCCGTCGCGAAGCCCGCGACCAGGCCGCCCAGCAGGGCGCACACCCAGGCGGCGAGGACGATCCACGCCTCGACGAGGTCGCTGCGGCGCCTGAGCGGATTCCGCCGCCACCTCCACAGACGCACCCTTCGACACTGTGGCGCAGCCATCGGCCGACACCCCCTCGTGAGCATCGACAGCCCGCTTCCAGTGTGCGCCCCTCGGAGGCGCCGCGTATGTTTCGCGTCCGGGTTCTGGCTTGCGCCCGACCGGTGTACGACCCTGGGCACAGGTACGTTTCCGCGGATGAGGAGCCGACCGTGCGCGCTCGTGACCTGGCGGTCGAATACGAGACGGTGAGCGTCGACAGCGACGCCATGGAGGCGGCCCGGCTGATGGCCGAGCACAGGCTGCCGGGCCTGCTGGTCCTCGACGAGCGGGGGGAGCCGAGGGCCATCCTGCCCGCCTCCCAGATGATCAAGGTGCTGGTGCCCGCCTATGTGATCGAGGATCCGACGCTCGCCTCCGTGGTGGACGAAAAGCACGCGGACCGGCTCTGCCAGGCGCTGGCGGGCCGCCGGGTCGGGGACTGCCTGCCCAGCAAGGTGGATCCGCCGCCGATCGCCGACCCCGACGACACCGCGCTGGAGGTGGCCGCGCTCATGGCCCGGGTGCGCAGCCCCTTGGTGGCGGTGGCGCGGAAGGCGAAGGCGGGGCCGGGCGGCGGGCGGGGGCGCGGACACGCGCACGGACGCGGGCACGGTCACGGGGACCGGGACGGTCACGGGGACCGGGACGGTCACGGGCCCACCCAGCTCCTCGGCGTGATCACCGCCTCGCATCTCCTGCACGAACTGCTCGGCGCCGCGGAGCCACCGGTCGCGCCCTGATCACCACCGGTACGCGCCGCGGACGACCGTCGGGCACGGCGGACAGCCGTGGCGGTGACCGCGGTGGCGACCGGTGGCGACCGTGGTGGCCGACGGCCTCGTGGTGAGGATCTTCGGAGACGCGGCGGAGCGGCCGACGTCGGTGGGGCCGGTGAGGGCTCCAGGCCCGCGCGGTACTCGTGAAGCGGGCGTGCCGACGATTTTCGGGGCTGACGTATACCCCCTAGGGGTATAGACTGGCGTGCGTGAGGCCCCGACCGAGGCCACACTGGATGGGATTGGGGATGAAGGTCATGGACCACAGCGCTCATCACACCGACACCACGCACGGCCACACCGCCCACGACGGTCAGGGGCACGTCGCCCACCAGGGGCACGGTCAGGCCGGGCACGACGGTCACGGTCCCGCCGGGCACACCGTGGCCCACGGTGCTCACGCGGGGGCGTCCTGGGGCACGGCGGTGAAGGCGACCCTGCACTGCCTGACCGGCTGCGCCATCGGCGAGATCCTCGGCATGGTCATCGGCACCGCGCTGCTCTGGGGCAACGTGCCCACCATGGCCCTGGCGATCGCGCTGGCGTTCCTCTTCGGCTACTCGTTCACCCTGTTCGCGGTGGTCCGGGCCGGGCTGTCCCTCAAGGCCGCGATCAAGGTGGCGCTGGCCGCCGACACCCTCTCGATCGCCGTGATGGAGTTCGTCGACAACGCCATCATCGCCCTCACGCCGGGCGCGATGGACGCCCACCTGTCGGACGGACTGTTCTGGTCGGCCCTGCTGGGCGGGTTCGCCGTCGCCTTCCTGATCACCACCCCGGTCAACAAGTGGATGATCGGCCGGGGCAAGGGCCACGCGGTCGTGCACGCCTACCACTGACACCGCCCCGCTCGGTCGTTCCGCAGGGCGGTGAACCCGGGCACCGACACGGACGTACTCCATGTGGACACCACCGTCGCGCCCGCGTCACAGCCCCCACCTAGGATGAGGCCCGTGAACCGTTCCGAGCAGCGCACCGCCCGACCGCCCGCGCGGCGGTGGCGGGCGCTGCTCGTGCTGGGGCTGCTGGCAGGGCTGCTGGGCATGCACGGTCTGGCGCCCGGCGGTGCCATGCCGGAGCACTCGCACGCGGAGCCCGTGACGGCCACCGCCACGGCGGCCGCCGCCCACGACGGCTGCTCCGGACACGGGGACTGCGGCGGGAACCCCGTCCACCACGCCGATCCGACCTGTGTGTCGGCCGGGGTGAGCGGCGGGCCGGTGCTGCCCGCGCTCGTTCCCGACGCGGTCGCCGTACCCGTACACGCCGACGCGGTGTGCCCGTACGCGGCCGTCGCCCCGGACGGCGCCCGCGCGCCACCGTCCCTGGCGGAACTCCAACTCCTGCGGATCTAGACACCGCTCACCGCACCGCGTCGCACGACCTCCGTGACGTGGCGCACCGGCCTGTCGACATCCCTTTCACCGAGCAGGAGTTCACGCATGACCACCACCCGTACCCTGACGCGCCGCCCCGCCCTGACGCGCCGTGCCGCCCTTGCGGCCTCGGCCGTCACCGCCGCACTCGTCCTCGCCGCCTGTGGAAACGACGACGGCGGCAGCGCCGCCGGCAGCGGGCACGCGGGCCACAGCGCCTCGTCGTCCGCGAGCGCCGACGCCACCGCCGGCGCGCACAACGCCCAGGACGTCGCCTTCGCGCAGGGCATGATCCCGCACCACCAGCAGGCCCTGGAGATGGCGCGGCTCGCCGCCGACCGGGCCTCGTCCCCCCAGGTCGTGGACCTCGCCTCCCGGATCGAGAAGGCCCAGGACCCGGAGATCAGGACGATGAGCGGCTGGCTGAAGGCGTGGGGCGAGGACGTGCCGGCGTCCGGTGGCGCCACGGAGTCGTCGATGCCGGGCATGGACCACTCGGCGCACTCCGGCATGCCCGGGATGATGGACGGCGAGGACATGGAGAAGCTGGAGAAGGCCTCCGGTAAGGCCTTCGACACCATGTTCCTGACCATGATGATCGAGCACCACGAAGGTGCCGTCGAGATGGCCACCACCCAGAAGAGCAAGGGTGAGTACGGGCCCGCCACGGCGATGGCCGACGACATCGTCACCGCGCAGACCGCCGAGATCACCGAGATGAACAAGCTTCTCGGCAAGAACTGACGCCCCCGGGAGGGGCGAGGCCCGTGCCGCCGTGCCGGCCACCGGTCTCCCCCTCCCGCCCCTCGGCAGCCCGGCCTCGGCCCGGCGCGCCCGACGGGCGGTCACCCGGCGGACGCGGCGCCGCCCCCTCGGGCGATCTCGTCCGGGTGGGTCCGGTCGGCGGGAGGCCTGCTGCTGTCGAGCCAGGAGTCGAGGGCGGCGGAGTCGTCCGAGCAGTCGAGTGTGAGGTGGAGCCTGGTCCCCGTGCCCGACGGGTACGCGGGATAACTGCGTTGCTCGCCGCCGGCGAAGAGGTGCCGGAGGGCGTCGGCCACGCGGCGGGCGGCTTCCGGGTGCTCGGAGACGATGCGGACCTCCACCCGGACCCGCTTCCCGGGACCCTTCCCGGACTTTTCGGGCGTGCCGGACATATCAGAACGGGGTGCGGTGTCGGATGCCATGCGGCGGAACCTACCCCGGACCCGGACGGCCCGCGTTGCCCAGCGCCCGAGGACGAGACCGGCCCGGTCACCGGTGTACGACGTGCCCTCGGTCACGTCCACGCTACTCCCGGGGCCGGGGCGACGACGGGAGCGGGAACGCGACGGGTCGGTGTTCGCACGCGGGACTGTTCCGCGCGATGGCGGCAATCTGTCACGGCAGCAGCACATATCCGCGCCCGGCGGAGTTAGGGTTGTGGCACCAGGCAGATGGTGCTGAGTCTTCGGAGCACGGGTGCCGAGCACGCCCGGGTCCCTCGCCGCGTCCCCGAAACGAAGGTGCCATGCCCGCTGAGAACCCCCCTGCCGTCGGCAACCTCGACAACGACGACTACCCCGCCTACACCATGGGGCGAGCCGCCGACATCCTCGGCACCACCCCCGCTTTCCTGCGGGCCCTCGGCGAGGCCAAGCTGATCACACCCCTGCGCTCGGAAGGCGGCCACCGGCGTTACTCCCGCTACCAGCTGCGGATCGCCGGCCGCGCCCGGGAGCTCGTCGGCCAGGGCACCCCCATCGAGGCCGCGTGCCGCATCATCATCCTCGAGGACCAGCTCGACGAGGCCCTCCGCCTGAACGAGGAAATGCGCGAGAAGCTGGGCGGGCGCGGTACGGATATCTAGTGCCGCCACCACAGAAATTCCCGCGGCCACGGGATGGGGGCCGGGAAACGCGTGGGGTTTTCGGCTGACGTGTGTTAGCGTGATACCAGTTGCAGTTTTGGTTACCAGAGACTTGTTTCTTTGCGGCGCTTTCCGGGTCTTTCCGGAGGGGTGATCATCGCGGCGACTCGGTATCCGTAAAGTGCGGATACCGGCACTGCCCCCAAGGGAGATTCAATATGGCATCTGGCACCGTGAAGTGGTTCAACGCGGAAAAGGGCTTCGGCTTCATCGAGCAGGACGGCGGCGGCGCTGACGTGTTCGCCCACTACTCGAACATCGCCACCTCCGGCTTCCGCGAGCTTCAGGAGGGCCAGAAGGTGACCTTCGACGTCACGCAGGGCCAGAAGGGCCCGCAGGCCGAGAACATCGTTCCCGCCTGACGCTGACGCGAACCAATGTGGCTGGGGCCCGCACTCTCGGGGTGCGGGCCCCAGCCACATTGTTTTCCCGTAACACGGCCAGGACTGGCCTTTTTTTTCGCGTTTCTTCGGCTCATTCTTGCGAATCCTCGTGCGGCTCTGCACCGCCGGAAGGAATTCCTCGATACGTGCCGCATCGAGGAAGGTTCCCCATGAACCCCGCACGTAGCACCGCTCGGGGCAACAACCGCTTCCGCACGCAGGACACCCGTCGGCAGGGCGCCCGCCCGGCCACCCGGCGCACGAACGGCCAGGGATCCCGGCCCCCCGCGCGCCGCGGGGAGTTCGCCCTGCCGGCCACCCTCACCGAGGCGCTGCCGGCGGTCGAGGCGTTCGCCGAGCTCGACATGCCCGCGCCGCTGCTGACCGCGCTCCGGTCCGAAGGCGTGACCGTGCCCTTCCCGATCCAGGCGGCGACGCTGCCGAACGCGCTGGCGGGCCGGGACGTCCTGGGCCGCGGGCGCACCGGTTCGGGCAAGACGCTCGCCTTCGGCCTGCCCCTGCTGGCCCGGATGGACGGACAGCGCGCCGAACCCCGGCAGCCCCTCGCCCTCGTCCTCGTCCCCACCCGGGAACTGGCCCAGCAGGTCACCGACGCGCTCACCCCCTACGCCCGGGCGCTGCGTCTGCGGCTCGCCACGGTGGTGGGCGGCATGTCGATCGGCCGGCAGGCCAGCGTCCTGCGCGGCGGCGCCGAGGTCGTCGTGGCGACACCCGGCCGTCTCAAGGACCTCATCGACCGGGGCGACTGCCGTCTGGACCGGGTCGCCGTCACCGTCCTGGACGAAGCCGACCAGATGGCCGACATGGGCTTCATGCCGCAGGTCACCGCCCTGCTCGACCAGGTGGACCCGGGCGGCCAGCGGCTGCTGTTCTCGGCCACGCTCGACCGCAACGTCGACCTCCTGGTCCGTCGCTACCTGCACGACCCCGTGGTGCACTCGGTCGACCCGCCCGTGGGCGCCGTCACCACCATGGAGCACCACCTGCTGCACGTGCACGACGCCGACAAGCACGCCACCGCCACGGAGATCGCCGCCCGCGACGGACGAGTGATCATGTTCCTGGACACCAAGCACGCCGCGGACCGGCTGGCCAAGCACCTGCTGTCCGTCGGTGTGCGCGCCTCGGCCCTGCACGGAGGCAAGTCCCAGCCGCAGCGCACGCGCACGCTCGCCCAGTTCAAGGACGGCCACATCACCGTCCTGGTGGCCACCAACGTCGCGGCCCGCGGCATCCACGTCGACAACCTCGACCTCGTGGTGAACGTCGACCCGCCCGGCGACCACAAGGACTACCTGCACCGCGGCGGACGTACCGCCCGGGCCGGCGAGTCCGGCACCGTCGTCACCCTCGTCCTGCCGCACCAGCGGCGCGCCGTGGACCGTCTGATGGCCGACGCCGGCATCACCGCCCGCACCGCCCGGGTCCGCCCGGGCGAGGCCGAGCTGATCCGCATCACCGGCGCCCGGACCCCGTCGGGAGTGCCCGTCGTACTCGCCGCCCCGGTCGCCGAACGCCCCAAGCGCGCCGGGGCCGCCGGCCGCGGTCGGAGCGGACGGGCCGGCCGGGGCCGTCGTTCCTCCCCGAACGCCGCCCGCTAGGCCGGCCCCGACGAAGCGAGCAGCCTTGCCGAGAGACGCCTTGCCGAGAGACGCCGTGCACGCGGAGGAGAAGCCCTTGACGCCCGTTCCGACCCTGCCCCACTGGGCCGACCAGGCCTACGGCACCGGCCTGACCGCCCGTGACGCCATGGACGTTCCCGGACCGCAGGTCGACGACCGCATGACGGTGGACGTGGCCCTGTCGGTCCTCATCGGCGCCCGGGTCCCGCACCTGCTCGTGCGGGACGACGACGGCCGCTGCTGCGGCCTGGTCACCCGGGCCCAGCTCGCCGCCCACCGCGGCGGCTCGTGGTACAGCGACCGGACGCGGCTGCGGGACATCCCCCTCGACCGCGGCCCGTTCACCTCCTCCGCGGCGGGCCTCGGCGACGCCGAGGCCGCCATGCGGGTCCGGACACTGGACGTGTCCCCCGTGGTCGACGCGCAGGGCTACGCCCTGGGCGTCCTCGCGCTCACCCCCTGACCGCTCGCGCGCGGTCGCCCCTCCGGCGTTCCTCCCACACCCTGTTGAGGCATCATGCGCTGTGTCATCGCACGTTTCCCCTTCGACCTGATCAAGAGCGAGGTCGAGCAGTCGATGGAGGGCATCACGCCCGAGCCCGTCACCGGAGTGTCGGTGACCATCGGCCGCCGCAAGTACCCCGTCAAGCAGGTCGGGGAAGTGATCACCAAGCAGGACCGGCGCGACTTCACCGCGCACGAGATGCGCAGGGCGCTGACCCGGCTCGGCTTCACCTGCCACGACGCCCCCGCGGTCACGCCGGCCCCGGAGGTCCCCTCCGGAGCGGCCCCGTGGATCAGGTAACCCCTGTTTCGTGCCCCGCGCCGTCGGCCCACTCGACTAGGCTCCTCAGGCATGTCGCACCCTGACGATCTGCTCGTGGACATCGCCGCGCTGGTGGAGTCGGAGCACAGCAGTCGGATGTCCCTGACCGTGGTGGTCCCCGGAGCCGTCATCACCGGCCGGCTGGCCCCGGAAGCCATGTGGAAGGAGCGCGTGGCCGAAGTGCTGCGCGACTCCGCGGACCTGGGGCACTTCGCCGCAGCGTTCACCGCGGCCGACGACAGCGGCGCCGCACCGGAGGACGGGAACCGGCCCACGCACCTGCACTTCCATGTCGCCCGGATCCTCCAGGGCAGCTTCGGCATCCCCGACACCGGTGGCATGTACCGCGTCGCGTTGCGGGACGTGAGTGCCTGGACGGTCGGGGACATCGGCTACTCGGACCAGTGAGCCGAATCGGCGGCCGGACGTAGTCCGGCTTCACCGCGGACGGCCGGGTGCCGTCCGGGACGGGACGGGATCGCACCATGGACGTGACCGCGCGCACCTACCGGATGCCCCTGCCCCGGCTGACGCTCTCCCCGGGCGCCGGCCACGGCCCGCTGGACGGCGCCTGGTGGCCCCGCTGCGACGCGCTGGAACTGGAGCTGCCGGCGCTGGTCGGCTCGCTCGACCCGGGTCTGGGCACCGTCACCCGGGTCACCGTGGACACCGCCGCCTGGCCGGACGCCCCGCGAACGGTCCTGGCCCCCGGCCACGCGATCGAAGTGGCCCTGACGGACGTCGATGTCGAGGCGCACGCCATCACCCTGGACTGCGGCACCGTGGGGCGCCGGCAGCTGCTGGTCATCCCGCCCGGCGAGTCCGTCGCGGCGGCCACCTGGCTGCTGACCGTCGCCGCCGATCCGCGCAACGCGCTGAACGCCCCGCATATGCTGGCCCTCGCCGAGTCCGGCTTCGACGACGAGGCCGACCGGCGGCGGGACGGAGGTCCCGGCATCTGGTGACACGGCGGCGAAGACGCCCTCCCCGCGCAGACCCCCCAGGAGAGTCGCGCACGGTCAGCCGGTCTCCCGCGCGGTGGGGTCGAAGCGGTAGCCCACGCCCCACACGGTCTGGATCAGGCGGGGTCGTGCCGGGTCGTCCTCGACCTTTCCGCGCAGCCGGCGGACGTGGACGGTGACGGTCGACAGGTCGCCGAAGTCCCAGCCCCACACCTCCCGCATCAGGTCCTCGCGGCCGTACGCCCGTCCCGGGTGCCGCAGGAAGAAGGCGAGGAGGTCGAACTCGCGCAGGGTGAGGGCGAGTTCGGTGCCGTTCTTGGTGGCGCGGCGGGCGGTGGGGTCGACGGTCAGGCCGGCCGCGCCCAGCGGGTGCGCGGCCGCGGCGGGCCGGGTGCGGCGCAGCACCGACTCCACGCGCAGGACGAGTTCGCGCGGGCTGAACGGCTTGGTGACGTAGTCGTCGGCGCCCACCTCCAGACCGAGGATGCGGTCGTCCTCGTCGCCTCGGGCGGTGAGCATGATGACCGGCACGGGGCCCTGGCCGCGCAGCCGGCGGCACACCTCCAGGCCGTCCATGCCGGGCAGCATCAGGTCCAGCACCACCAGGTCGGGCCGGTGCGCGGCGGCCCGGGCGAGGGCCGTGGGGCCGTCGTCGGCACGGTCGACGACGTAACCGGCCCGGTCCAGGTATCCGGCGACGACCTCCGCGACCGTGGGGTCGTCGTCGACGACCAGGACCCGGGCGGAGGCCGTGCGCGGGGCCGGTGACTCGTACGGCTGCTGCATGCGTCCAGCCTCGCACCGCGCCCCCGGTCCGTGCCGCCGCCCGGGGTTCCGCGCGCCCGGACGTCCGCGTTTCGTAAGGAGCCGAAGCCCGGTATGTCCTATTGGCGTTCGTAGGGTGAGAGCCGTGACCACCACACCGCAGGACGTCGACGTCGTGCTCCCCTGCCTGAACGAGGCCGAGGCCCTCCCCTGGGTGCTGGCCCGGATCCCGGCCGGCTGGCGCGCCCTGGTCGTGGACAACGGCTCCACCGACGGTTCGGCCGACGTGGCCCGCGCGCTGGGCGCGACCGTCGTCCACGAGCCGCGCCGGGGCTTCGGCGCCGCCTGCCACACCGGGCTGACCGCCGCCACCGCCGACGTCGTGTGCTTCTGCGACTGCGACGCCTCCCTCGACCCGGGGCTGCTCGTGCCCTTCGTGCGGGAGGTCCGGGCCGGTGCCGCCGATCTGGTGCTCGGGCGCAGACGGCCGCACGGCCGGGGCGCCTGGCCCGCGCACGCCCGGGCCGGGAACCTCGCGCTCGCCCGGCTGCTGCGCCGCCGGACCGGTCTGCGGCTGCACGACCTCGGCCCGCTGCGCGCCGCCCGCCGCGAGCCGCTGCTCGCCCTCGGCCTCACCGACCGGCGCAGCGGCTACCCGCTGGAGATGGTGGTGCGTGCCGCCGACGCGGGCTGGCGGATCACCGAGCACGACGTCCCGTATCTGCCGCGTACCGGCGCCTCGAAGGTGACGGGCACCTGGCGCGGCACCTGGCGGGCGGTGCGGGACATGAGCCGCGTGCTGAACGAAGCCCCCGTGCACGAGGGAGGGACCGCCCGGTGACCACACTCCTCGTCATCGCCAAGGAGCCGCTGCCCGGCCGGGTCAAGACGCGGCTCACCCCGCCGTTCACACCGCGGGAGGCGGCGGCCCTCGCCGAGGCCGCCCTGGCCGACACGCTGCGGGCCGTGGCCGCGACGCCGGCCCGCCGGCGGGTGCTGGTGCTCGACGGGCGGCCGGGCCCGTGGCTCCCGTCCGGCTTCGACGTCGTACCGCAGTGCGCCGGCGGGCTCGACGAGCGGCTCGCGGACGCCTTCGCCCGGTGCGACGGGCCCGCCCTGCTGATCGGGATGGACACCCCGCAGGTGACGCCGGAGCTGCTCACCGTGGACTTCGCCGACTGCGACGGGTACTTCGGGCCGGCCGAGGACGGCGGCTTCTGGGCCCTCGGGCTGGCCGAGCCCGATCCGGGTCTGCTGCGGGGGGTGCCCATGTCGACCGCGGTGACGGGGGCCGTGCAGCGGGAGCGGCTCGTGCGGGCCGGGCTGCGGGTGCGGGACCTGCCGCGCCTGCGCGACGTCGACACCGCCGCCGACGCCCGGGCCGTCGCCGCGCTGGCCCCGCACGGCCGGTTCGCCGCGCGGCTGGCCCGGTTCACGGCGGCGGCGAGCCGATGAGCACGACGGTCCCGCCGGCCCCGTCTCCGTGGGCCGTCTCCGATCCCTACGCCGCCGCCCTGCGGGCCGGCCGTGGCCCGCTGTTCCTGCGCCGCGGCGACGGCCGGCTGCTGCCGCTGGAGGTGGAACGCTGGTGCGGGCGCGCCGACGCGGTCGACCGGGCGGTGCTGGACCGGTGCGAGGGGGCCGTGCTGGACGTGGGCTGCGGGCCCGGCCGGCTGGTGGCGGAACTCGCCGCCCGGGGCCGTACCGTCCTCGGCATCGACGTCAGCGAGGCCGCCGTCGCCCACACGGTACGGCTCGGCGGGCAGGCGCTGCGGCGCTCCGTGTTCGACCCGCTGCCGGGGACGGGGCGCTGGGGCACCGTCCTGCTCATGGACGGCAACGTCGGCATCGGCGGCGAGCCCCGCGCCCTGCTGGACCGCGCGGCCGCGCTGCTCGCTCCCGGCGGCCTGCTGGTGGCCGAGACCGCGCCGGTGGACGTGGACGAACGCGCCCAGGTGCAGCTGGTCGACGCCACCGGCACCCGCGCCGCCGGCCGCCCCTTCCCGTGGGCGCGGCTCGGCACGCCGGCCCTGCTCGGGCACGCGGCCCGGGCGGGCTGGCGGGCCGCCGATCAGTGGACGGCGGGCGGCCGCCGCTTCGTGGCCCTGCGCAGCCGCAGCGCCAGCAGCAGCGCGGAAACGCCGAAGAGTACGGCCGTGATCAGCAGCCAGCGGACCAGGAAGCCGTCCGCCGACAGCCCCGCGCCCAACCGGTAGCGCCGGTCCGCCCGGCCGCTGATCAGCGGGAACCACACGAGCAGGAGCAGGCCGGAGAAGGCCGCCGGCACGCGCACGTACGGGGTCCACTCCCGGTGCCCGGCCGCGCCCAGCCCTCGTACGACCGCACGGTCGGCCGCCGCGTACAGGGGCAGCAGCACCAGGTCGTGCAGCAGCGCCGCCCCCACGAACCACAGGGCCACCCCGAACCAGTCGTCGGCGAACAGCCGGACGCCCGCGTAGGCGGCGAGCGCGAACGAGCAGGCCAGCAGGAGGAGTTGGAGAGGGCTGCCGATCACGAGCCGGCGGCGGGTCGGTCGCATCACAGGTCTCCGAACGTCATGCGGGCCACCCACTTGGTGTTCAGCACGCCGGGTGCGGCGGGCACGATGATCCGGGCCGGGTAGCCGTGATCGGGGCTCAGATCCTCGCCGTTGACGGACAGGGCGAGCAGGGAACGCGGGTCTGCGACCTGGTTGGCGCGCAGGGCGGCGCGGCGGAAGGCGCCGCGCCGCTGGAGGGATTCCACGAAGAGGTCCGGTGGGTCCCCGTCGTGTCCCACGAGTGCGGCGAGGTCCCGCAGCCGTACGCCCCGCCACCACTGGTCGGACGTCGACCAGCCCTCGACGCAGGCGATGGGCAGCGACGAACTGTGCGCGGGGAGCCGGAGGAGGTCGGCACGGCTGAGGCGGACGGTTCCGGTACGGCCGGTGAGCACGAGCCGCCACGCGTCCTCGCTCGTCGCCGCCGCGGTGATGCCCGCGTAACGGGCCGTCTTGTTGATCTGGAAGCCGTTCGGGCCGCTGCCCGGGTCGGGGCCGCCGTGCGGGGTGAGCAGGGCGGTCTCCCGCAGCGGCCCGTCGAAGCTGCGGCCGGCGCTCGTGCCGAACAGCAGCAGCGAGCCGCCGCCGACCAGCCACAGCGCCCCGCGCCGGGAGACCGTGGGCGGGCCGGGGCGGGGCGACACCAACGAGTCGCCGGGATCACCGCCCTCGCCGCCGTCGTCCCCGCCGCGCACGTCCCCGCCCACGCCGCCGCCCTCCTCCCGCATCCGCCGCACGTTCCGCACGGCCGCCGGCGCCTTCAGGACGGCGTGGACGACGAACGCGGTGAAGAACACCCATGCGCCGTAGAAGTGCAGCGGGTAGAAGGAGCCGGGGAAGACGTAGTCCAGCTGGACGTTGAGGACCCCGGTCACGAACTCGAACAGCGCTCCCCCGACCAGCAGGAGCAGGGAGATCCGTTCCAGCGCGTGGGCGAGCGAGCGGGCCGGCGGCAGCGCGAACAGCCTGGGCACGACCGACCACAGCTTGGCCAGCAGCACGGGGATCAGGGTGATGCCGAGGGTGACGTGGACGCCCTGGGTGAGCCGGTACAGCCAGTGCGGGTCGGTCGGCCAGGCGAAGAGGTAGAAGCCCAGGATCCCCTTGTCCGGTGTCTTGTCGTTCACCGGGGACAGGTCCGGGTTGTAGGCGGCGTACGAGACGAGTCCCGTCACGAACAGCACGGTGATGCCGGCGAGCAGCACCAGGCCGAGCACGGAGGTGAACCAGGGGCCGCGCAGGGGGCTGCGCCAGAAGCCGGGCGAGGTGGGGAGCCGTGGGACGTCGGGGTCGCGCATGTCCCGACGGTAGGCCGGGACACCCCCGGGACGGGGTGCGCGACCCATGACGAAACGCTGACGTCCGGCCCGGACGACGCCGCGCGGCCCACCGCCCGGCCTAGCGTGCCGCTGTGACCCGCACCCACCGCCGCGATCTGTACGCCGTCCTGGCCGCCGCCCTGCTCGTCACCGCGGCCGTACTGGTCGGCCGCCACATCGAGCGCACCCATCACACCCTGCACGTCAACTGGCCCCCGCTGCTGGGCTCCTGGGGGCCGCACGCCGGCCCCGGCACCCCGGCCGCCCTGCTGGTGGCGGTGGCCGTGGTGGCGTACGGACCGGTCCTCGCCGCCCGCCTGCCCTGGCGGGCCCTGCTCACGGCGGTCTGGGGGACCACCACGGCGTGGATCCTCTCCCTCGCCCTGATCGACGGCTGGCAGCGGGGCATCGCCGGCCGGCTCACCACCCGCCATGAATACCTCCAGGTCATCGACCGCTTCCACGACATCCCCGGCGCCCTGGGCGACTTCACCGGGCACATCCTGCTCGACTCCCCCGACAACTGGCCCGCGCACGTCGCCGGTCACCCGCCGGCCGCCACGCTCACCTTCGTCCTGCTCGACCGGCTCGGGCTGGGCGGCGGTGGCTGGGCGGGGACGTGGTGCGTCGTCGTCGGCGCGACGGCGGGCGTGGCCGTGCTGGTCGCGGTGCGGGCACTGGCCGACGAGGGGCTCGCCCGGCGGGCGGCGCCGTTCCTGGTGCTGGCCCCGGCCGCCGTGTGGATGGGCACGTCGGCCGACGCGTACTTCGCGGCGGTCGCCGCCTGGGCGGTGGCGCTGCTGGCCCTCGCGGTCACCGGACGGTCGCCGGGCCGCGCGGCGGCCTCCGGACTCCTGTTCGGGCTCACCTGCTACCTCTCCTACGGCCTCACCCTCTTCGCGCTGATCGGTGCGGCGGTGCTGCTGCTCGGCCGGCGCCACGTCCGGGAGCGCCCGGTGCTGCTCGCCTGGCTGCTCGCCGGGGTGGCCGTCGTACCGACGGCGTTCACCCTGGCCGGGTTCGACTGGTGGGAGGCGTACCACCTGCTGGTCACCCGCTACTACCAGGGCGCGGGCGGCGTCCGCCCGTACGGCTACTGGGTATGGGCGAATCTTGCCTGCACGGTGCTGATCACGGGCCTGGCGACGGCGGCGGGGCTGCGGCGCACCGGCGCCGTGCTGCTGCGGCCGCGCACCGAGCCGGGCGGTCGCGTCCACCTCTCTCTCCTCGTGGCCGCCGCCGTGCTCGCCCTCCTCGTCGCCGACCTGTCCGGCATGAGCAAGGCCGAGACGGAACGCATCTGGCTCCCCTTCGCGCTGTGGCTGCTCCCGTCCTGCGCGTTCCTCACCCGCCCCCGCGCCTGGCTGACCGCCCAGGCGGTGCTCGCGCTGCTCCTCAACCATCTGCTGCGCACCGGGTGGTGACCCGGGGCGGGAGCGCGGAAGCTGAAGCCATGACCGTCGACGTGACGGCCGAGCGGGTCGTCCCGCTGCCGCCCGACCGCGTGGCCGCCTACGAAGAGGGGTGAGCACGGCGATGGCGTACGACGAAGGCCTGGCGCAGCGCGTCCGCGAACGGCTGGGCACCGACCCGGAGATCGCGGAGAAGCGCATGTTCGGCGGGATCGCGTTCCTCGTCCGCGGCAACATGGCCGTGGGCGTCACCGGCGACGACCTCATGGTCCGGGTCGGCCCGGACGCCACGGACGCGGCGCTCTCCCGGCCGGGCACGCGCGTCTTCGCCATGACCGGCCGCCCCATGCGCGGCTGGGTCCTGGTCGACGGCACCGCGCTCGCCGAGGACGACACGCTCGCCACCTGGATCGACGAGGGGCACGCCTTCGCCGCGTCCCTGCCGGCCAAGTGAGTCGGGCGCGAGCCACGCCCCGAGCGCGATCGCGCCTGCCACTGCCCCTGCCCCTGCCCCTGTGACCGTGACCGTGAGTGTGACTGTGACGCAGGTCACTTTCTGTTGCCGATGACCTCGCGTGCCCCCGCCGGTCCTCCCTACGAGAACACCGCAGCACTCCAGGACGGACGGGACACCACCGACATGACCGCAGCCGTGAAGGGCCCCGCCAGCTACTTCCCCTCCATCGAGAAGAAGTACGGCCGGCCCATAGCGGAGTGGAAGGAAATCATCCGCTCCTCGCCGCTGACCAGGCACATGGAGCTCGTGAACTGGCTGAAGGCCGAGCACGGGCTGGGGCACGGTCACGCCAACGCGCTCGTCGCGCACACGCTCGCGGAGGCCGACGGTCCGCGTTAACCTCCGCCCAGTCGACCGGTTTGACCAGTTAAGGGAGTTTTCATGGCTTCGCTTCTCAACCCGTATCTCAGCTTCGACGGCGACGCCCGGCAGGCGCTGGAGTTCTACCAGGAGGTCTTCGGCGGCACCCTGGCGCTCAACTCCTACGGCGACTTCGGCCAGTCGGACGCCCCGCAGGCCGACAAGGTCATGCACGGCATGCTGGAGACGCCGAACGGCTTCACCCTGATGGGCGCCGACGCCCCGCCCGGCATGGACCTCACCCCCGGCAACACCTTCGCCGTGAGCCTGAGCGGCGACGACGACGCCGAGCTGCGCGGCTACTGGGAGAAGCTGTCCGCCGGCGGCTCGGTGTCCGTGCCGCTCGAGAAGCAGGTGTGGGGCGATGTCTTCGGCATGTGCACCGACCGGTTCGGCGTCCCGTGGATGGTCAACATCATCGCGTCGCAGAGCTGATCGCAGAGCTGATCGCAAAGGTGACCGAAGGCCCCCGGGTCAGGGGGCCGGCGGTGCGGGCGGGGCGGCCTGGACGAGGCCCGTCTGGTAGGCGACGACGACCAGTTGGGCACGGTCGCGCACGCCCAGCTTGGTCATCGCGCGGTGGATGTGGGTCCGTACGGTCAGCGGGCTGAGCACGAGGACCTCGGCGATCTCGGTGTTGGACCGTCCCTCGGCCGCCAGCGCCATCACCTCGCGCTCGCGGCCCGTGAGGTCGGCCAGGCGTTCCGGGGGTGCCAGGTGGGTGCCCGGGGCGGGGGACGCCAGGAACCGCGTGATGAGGGTGCGGGTGGCGCCGGGTGAGAGGAGGGCCTCGCCGGAGGCCACCGTGCGCAGCCCGTCCAGCAGGGTGTCGGCGGTGACGTCCTTGCCGAGGAAGCCGCTGGCACCGGCGCGCAGCGCCTGGGCGACGTAGTCCTCGGTCTCGAAGGTGGTCAGGATCAGGACGCGGGTGGCGGCCAGCTCCGGGTCGGCGCAGATCGCGGAGGTGGCGGCGAGACCGTCCGTGCCCGGCATCCGGATGTCCATGAGGACGATGTCGGGGTGGTGGGCGCGGGTCAGCTCCACCGCCTCAGCGCCGTCGGAGGCCTCGCCGACCACCTCCATGTCGTCGCAGGAGTCGATCAGGATCCGGAAGGTGGCCCGCAGCAGGGCCTGGTCGTCGGCGAGCAGGACACGGATCGTCATGGCGTTCGTTCTTCTTCCGGGGCATGCGAGTGCAGCGGGAGTGCCGTGGTGACTTCGAAACCGCCTTCGGGGCGGCGGCCGGCGCGGAGGTCGCCGCCGACGGACTGGGCGCGTTCCCGCATGCCCATCAGGCCGAAGCCACGGCCCTCCTCGGCGGTCGGAGCGGTGGGGGTGGCCGGTGTGGCGCCGGCGGTCGCGGTTCCGTCGTCGGTGACCGTGAT
Source organism: Streptomyces sp. NPDC014995 (assembly GCF_043080745.1). NCBI lineage: Bacteria > Bacillati > Actinomycetota > Actinomycetes > Kitasatosporales > Streptomycetaceae > Streptomyces > Streptomyces sp. NPDC014995. The sequence goes on along the minus strand of NZ_JBIBVX010000002.1, from coordinate 474,755 downwards.
CGTCAGCCGGCTTCCGGAGTAGGCGAGGCGGATGTGCGCCGCCTGCGCGGCGGAGTGCTTGGTGACGTTGGTGAGCGCCTCCTGGACGATCCGGAAGGCCGTCAGGTCCACTCCCGGTGACAGGGGCCGCGGCTGCCCGTCGGTGGTGACCGCTACCTCGAGCCCCGCGGACTCGCACGCCGAGACCAGTTCGGGGAGGCGGTCGAGTCCGGGGGACGGCTCCAGGGATCCGGCGTCCGGGTCGTTCGGCTCGCGCAGCAGGCCGACGGTGGCCTTGAGTTCGCGCAGCGCCGAGGAGGTGGTGCCGGTCAGGTCGTCGAGGATCTTCCGCGTCTGCGCGGGATGAGTGCGGGACAGGTGGGCCGCGGTGCCGGCCTGGGCGTTGGCCAGGGCCAGGTGGTGGGCGACGACGTCGTGCAGCTCGCGGGCGATGCGCATGCGCTCCTCGGCGACCCGCAGCCGCGCCTCCTCCTCACGGGTGCGTTCGGCGTGCTCGGCGCGGGCCTGCACCGCCTGGAGGTAGGCGCGCCGCAGCCGGGTCATGTTGCCGGCGGCCAGGGGCAGCAGCAGCCAGAAGAACGGGCCGATCGTTCTGAGCAGCAGCGACAGGTGGTCCATGGAGTCGGACACCGCCGCCGCGACGACCACCGCCACCATGGTGGTGATGCCGTAGACGCGGGTGGTCCTCCGTTCGGTGAGCGTGGCCAGCCAGTAGAGCGCCGCCATGACGGGAGCCAGCAGCAGGGGGGTGAGCAGATACCCCAACGCGATCGTGATGCTGGTGCAGACCGCCGTCACGACGACGGCGGTGCGCGGGTGGCTGCGGTGCTTCAGCAGGGCGAGGCAGGACACGCCCATGAGGAGGGTGGCGGTGCTGTCCTGGTCCGGCGGGTCGGCACCGGGCAGGGTGAGCAGGCTGCCGAGGGTCGCGCAGCCCATCAGCGGCAGGACCATGGCCAGGTCCACGACGAAGGGGTGTCGGTACGAGAACTCCTCCAGGCGGTCGGCGTAGCGACGCTCCAGGCTGGTGCTCATCGGGCTCTCCGGTCGGTGGGCTGGGTCCATCGTGGACGTCTCCGGACGAGGACGGCGAGCGGGGCCGCCCGTGACCTGGGCCACGAACGGCCCCTCCGGGCGGCCCCTGGTGGGGGCGGGACGGTGGGTCAGGAGTGCGCCGCTTCCAGGCCGGCCGCCTCGGCCGGGGCCGGGTCCGTCTCGGAGCGGCCGCTGAGCGCCTCTCCCTCGACGTCGACGCGGGGCAGGATCCGGTCCAGCCACTTCGGCAGCCACCAGGCCTTGTCTCCGAGGAGGGCGAGCACGGCGGGCACGATCGCCATCCGGACGACGAAGGCGTCGAGCAGGACGGCGGAGGCCAGGCCGAACCCGATCATCTTGATCATGGAGTCGCTCTCGCCGATGAACCCGGCGAAGACCGCGATCATGATCAGGGCGGCGGCGACCACCACGCGGGCGCTGTGCCGGAAGCCGGACGTGACCGCCTGGCCGGGCCGCTCGCCGTGGACGTACGCCTCCCGCATCCGGGAGACGAGGAAGACCTCGTAGTCCATCGCGAGCCCGAAGACGATGCCCACCAGGAAGATCGGCATCAGGCTCATGATCGGGCCCGTCTGTTCCACACCGAGGAGCTCCGCGCCGTGCCCCTGCTGGAAGACCACGACGACCGCGCCGAGGGAGGCCAGCACCGACAGCAGGAAGCCGAGGGCCGCCTTGAGCGGGACCAGCAGGGACCGGAACACCACCAGCAGCAGCACGATCGCCAGGCCGACCACGACGATCAGGTACGGGACCAGCGCGGCCTGCACCTTGTCGGCGATGTCGATGTTCAGCGCGGTGGTGCCGGTGACCTCGAAGGCCGCCCCGGTCTCCGACTCGACCCCGGGCCGCTCACCCCGGATGGTCTGCACCAGCTCCTTGGTCCTCTCGTCGGTCGGCGCGGTGGACGGCACGACCTGGAAGACGGCGGTGTCACCGGCGGCGTTGAAGCGGGCCGGGGAGACGGACACGACGCCGTCGGTGGCGCCGATCTCCTTCGCGATCGTCTCCGCGGCACCCTTCGCGTCGTCGTCCCCCTTGGCGTCCACGACGACGGTCAGCGGCCCGTTGAAGCCCGGCCCGAAGCCTTCGGCGAGCGCGTCGTAGGCACGGCGCTCGGTGGTGGAGGTCGGCTTGGCCTCGTCGCCGGGCATGCCCAGTTGCAGGTCCGTCATCGGCACCGCGAGGGCCCCGAGCCCGATCACGCCGAGGAGCAGCACGGGGACGGGCCGGCGCAGCACGAACCGCGCCCAGCGGGTGCCCCCGTTGTTCTCGGTGCTCTCCTCGATACGGCCGCTCTTGCGGGCCCGCCGCCGGAGCACGGCGTTCGGCCAGAACCCGAGGAACGCCGGGACCAGCGTCAGCGCGATCAGCACGGCGACGACGACCGCGCCGGCCGCGGCGAGACCCATCTTGGTGAGCATCGGGATGCCGACCACCGCGAGCCCGGCGAGCGCGATGACGACGGTGAGCCCGGCGAAGACGACCGCCGACCCGGCGGTGCCCACCGCCAGCCCGACCGCCTCCTGCGGCGCACGGCCCCGGGCGCGCTCCTCGCGGTAGCGGGAGACGACGAACAGGGCGTAGTCGATGCCGACGGCGAGGCCCAGCATCATCGCCAGGGTGCCGGTCGTGGTCGACAGGCCGAGGGCGTCGGACAGGGCGAGGATCGTGGCCATGCTGACGCCGACGCCGATGACGGCGGTCAGCAGCGGCAGCCCGGCCGCGGCCAGCGAACCGAAGGTGACCAGCAGGACGACCGCCGCTATGGCGATGCCGATCACCTCGGCCGTCCCGCCCGCGCCGCCGCTCTCGCCCATCGCGCTCCCGCCGGCCTCGACGGTCAGCCCGGCGTCCCGGACCCCGTCGATGGCCCGCTCCAACTGCGCCTTGCTGGCGTCGGTGAGGTCGGTGGCCTTGACCTTGTAGGTGACGGTCGCGTACGCCGTCGTACCGTCCTCGCCGACCGCCCTCGCCCGGAACGGGTCGACGGCGCTCGCCACCTGCGTGCCGTCGGCCAGCTCGGCCACGGCCTGCTCGACGGCCCGCCTGTTCTCGGCCGCGGTCACCTTCTCACCGCCCGGCGCGACGAACACGACCCGCGCGGTCGCCCCGTCGGCCGTGGCCCCGGGGAAGCGCTCCTCCATCAGGTCGAACGCCTTCTGGGACTCGATGCCCGGCATGGAAAACTCCTCGTCGGAGGCTCCCGGTGCCTTGAGCGCGCCCAGTCCGACGGCGGCCAGGACGGCCGCCCAGACCAGGGCGACGTACCAGCGTCGCCGGAAGGCCAGACGGCCCACTCGGTAAAGGAAAGTAGCCACGACAGGGGATCTCCACATCTGATGCCGACGGTCCGCCCAGGCTCCCCGGGCCGGGCCCGTCCTGTCGTCGTGCACCTGCCGACAATCCCCCCTACTGAGAACGCAGTACGAACCGGCCACCGGATCCACCACGGGGACTAGTGGGGGGGGCCGGCGGATCGGAGCGCGGAGGCGAACGCCGGTCCGGCGGCTCGGGGCGCGCGCGTGATGCGGGTCCGGCGAATCGGACGCGAACGTGATGCGGGTGCGGCGGATCGGGCGCGGGCGTGATGCGGGTCCGGGGGATCGGGGCGCGGGGCCGTTCCGCGTCCCGGTCCGGCGGGGCCAAGGCACGGAGGCCGGCGCCGGTCGGGGCGCACCAGGGCACGGAGACCGCTCCCGGCCCGGCGCACCAGGGCACGGGGCTGGTCCCGGCCCCGAGGGCACGCAGGCTGGTGTCGGTCCGGCGGATCAGGCCGCGGGCGGCGGGCGGTGACTCACCGTCGGCGACCGACGGCAAGGCAACCCCCCGACGCGCGAGCAGGGCCTGACCGGCGAAGCATGCCGGTCAGGCCCTGGCACCGCCGTCCTGCGCGGGTGTCATCCGCCGTCAGTGAGAGGAGCGCGGGCCGGGAGGGTGCCGGGGGTGGCGCGGTCGGCGCCGGCCGCGTCGGCGAGGGCCTCGGCAGCGGCTTCGGCGGCCTGTGCCGCGTCGTCGGCGGCCTGGGCGGCACTGTCGTCCGAGGGCCGCTCGCGGGTGGCCGGCGACTGGGGAAGCACCTCGCTGAAGGCGCGGGACACACCCTGGAGCGCGGACGTCATCTCGCTGGGGATCACCCAGAACGTGCTGCCCGAGCCCTGCGCGAGCTGGGGCAGCATCTGGAGGTACTGGTAGGCGAGCAGTTTGGGGTCGGGGTCGTTGCGGTGCACGGCCTGGAACACCTCGTCGATGGCCCGGGACTGGCCCTCGGCCTGGAGGATCGCGGCGGTGCGGTTGCCCTCCGCGCGCAGGACGGCAGCCTGCTTGTCGCCCTCGGCGGTGAGGATCTGCGACTGGCGTTGTCCTTCGGCGCCGAGGATCGCGGCCCGCTTGTCCCGCTCGGCCCGCATCTGCTTCTGCATCGCGTCCTTGATGGACTGCGGGGGGTCGATGGCCTTGATCTCCACCCGGTTGACCCTCAGCCCCCACTTGCCGGTGGCCTCGTCCAGCACGCCACGGAGCTGGCTGTTGATGGTGTCGCGCGAGGTGAGGGTCTTTTCCAGATCCATGGAGCCCACCACATTGCGCAAAGTGGTGACGGTCAACTGCTCGACGGCCTGGAGGAAATTCGCGATCTCGTAGAAGGCCGCCCGCGGGTCGGTGACCTGGAAATACAGGACGGTGTCGATCTCGACGACCAGATTGTCCTCGGTGATGACCGGTTGCGGTCTGAAGGAGACGACCTGTTCCCGGAGGTCGATAACCGGATGGACGCGGTCGATGTAAGGAATGACGAGGCTGAGGCCGGGTTTCAGTGTCCGGTGGTAGCGGCCGAGTCGCTCGACATTGCGAGCACGCGCCTGGGGCACGATACGGACCGCCCGCACCACGGTGAAAACCGCGATCAGTGCGACGATCAGGCCAGCGATGAAAAACGCCGAGGTCTCCATGGTTTCAGTCCCGTGGGTAGACGAGCGCGGTGGTGCCACTGATCTCTATGACGTCGACGGTCGCTCCGGGAGGGATCACCAGAGTCTCGTCGTAGGCGCGGGCCGTCCACTCCTCGCCGTCGATGCGGACCCTGCCGCCCAGGCCCGTCACCTCGGAGACGACATAGGCGGCTCTGCCGATCAACGCGTCTATGCCGAATCGCTCCGCCTGGGGCTGGAGCACGTGGCGCAGCGCGATGGGCCGCAGGAACACCACGCTGACCGTGGCACCGACGGTGAAGACCAGGAACTGGAAGGGAAGCGGCAACCCGACCGCGGCGGCTCCCGCGGTGACCAACGCGGCCGCGCCCAGCATGCCGAGCGCGGCGGTGAGCGTGAAGATCTCCGCCACGGCCAACACAGCTGCGATGATCAACCAGATCAGCCATGGATCCATTGCACGCCTCTTCTGACTGGTGCGGCTGTGAAAGAGCTGAACCGTCACTCTTCGGTCACCGACACACCCCATCAGTAATTTTACCCATTCCTGAAAGAATGGACCCTTTCCGGCGGAATCCGAAAAGGAAGCGCGTGAACCCCCGGTCCTGGGACCGGGGGTTCCGGGTCACACGCCTATCCGTCGTCCCCGCGGCGGCGCGGACCGGTCACCGCGGCGGTCACAGCGTGACCTGTTTCCCGCCGAGGGTCACGACGAGCCGGCCGTCCGAGGCGAAGGACCAGCCCAGGGCACCGCTGTACGAGGAGCAGCGGGAGCCGTTGGAGCCGGTCCAGAACTGGTTGGAGCTGTCGGCGTCACCGACGGTCTTGTCGTTGGAGCCGCTGACGGTGAAGCGGCACGACGTGTTGTTCCGGAACACCGACGTCCCGGCGTCCCAGGAGTAGTTGCGCTGGGTGTTGTCGACGCTGAGGTTGTTGGAGACGGCCATCGAGCCCGGGTTGCTGTTGTACGTGAACCCGTGCTTGCCGTTCTGATAGGCGATGCTGCGCCGGACGACGTGGTTGACGGCGATGTCGTCGCCGCCGAGCTTGTAGCCGTTGCGGTCGCCGTTGGAGTTCACGGTGCCGTCGCTGAGCGTGCCGTTGCCGTAGGCGAGGGAGTCCTCGATGGTCACCGGGCCGATGGGGCCCGTGTCCGGCTTGGTGTAGAGGTCCCAGCCGTCGTCGATGTTGTGGTGGGCGACGGCGTAGCGGAAGACGTTCCCGGTTCCGGTGGTGAGCTTCGCGGCGAACCCGTCGGCGTCCTCGCCGTCGGAGTCGGCGTTGTCGTGCGACTCGGCGCTCAGGACCAGGTTGCCGGACGGCCACTGGGCGGTGGGGGTGCTGGAGGAGATCCGTCCGAGCTGGAGCCCCGTGTCGCGGTTGTAGCGGGTCACGGTGCGCTCGATGACGTTGTGGCTGCCGCCGACGTAGATGCCGTTGTCACCGGCGCGCTCGACGACGATGCCCTTGACGTGCCAGTACGAGCCGTACAGCTGGAGTCCGCGGTTGGCCGCGCTCTCGGTCTGCGCCGCGAAGTTGAGGACCGGGGTCTCGCCCGGGTAGGCGGTCAGGGTGGTACGGGCGCCGGCGGTGCCGCTGTTGGTCTGCGGGATGGTGACCGTCGACGCGTGGGTGTACGTCCCGCCGCGCAGGTAGATCGTCCCGCCGGCGGCGACGCGGCTGATCGCCGAGGTGAGGGTGGTGGGGGCGGACTGGGTCCCGGCCGCGCCGTCGGTGCCGTTCGGCGCCACGTACAGCGCGCCGCTCGCCGGAGGTGTGCTGCCGCTGGTCTCCACGTCGAGGTAGTCGATGTTGGCGAGTCCGGCGGCCGTGGTCGGGCTGAGCCGGACGGTGTTGCTGCCCGCGTTCAGCGTGACCGTCAGGGTCTTGGTGACCCAGGTCGACCAGGCGCCCGTGGCCTCGAAGGACGGCGTCTGCACCGTGGTGCCGTTGACGACGAGCGAGGCCGGACGGGCGGTGGTGGTCCCGTTGGCGAAGCGGACGTTGAGCGTCGCGGTGCCCGCGGTGGCCGCGTTGACGGTGAACTGGGCGTGGGCGCCGGTCGCGTTGGTGCCGTTGCAGAATCCGCTGCCGGAGTAGCCGGCCCAGTCGGAGTCGATGGTGCCGGTGCAGACCGCCGGGGAGGTCTCGGCCTCGTAGCGGGTGGTCGCGGCCTGCGCCGCGGGGCCGGACAGCGCGGCGAGCGCGCCTGCCAGCAGGCCGGCGCACGCTATGGCGGATCTCAGACGCATCGTGGGGTCTCCCTCTCCAGGACGGTGCGGGTCGTCGTCTGGCTGGAAAGCGCTTTCCATGGGCAGCTTGGAGGTCCGGCCTGAACACGTCAATAGACCTGTACGTGATTTTCGTTCACATGAGTGGACGACGGGCGGCCGAGGGCCGGCCGGATCGAGGGCTGCCGCGGGTGTCATACCAGGGAATGAAGGAGGCAGGGGTTCCCTCGTCCTGACCGAGTGGTCAGCTGTCTGATCGCCCTCAGGCTGCGCGCAGAGCGGCGTCCAGGGCGCGGACGAGATCGCCCACGCGCCCGCCTCCGGGCGGTGCCGCGGGCAGGCGGCCGAGTACCGCGACGACCGCTGGTGGTGCGTGATGACGCGCCCACGCGAGGGTCCCCGAGGTGACCCGCTGCTCTTCTCCCGATGCCAGCTCTTCCGCTCGCGCCGCGTGCGCCGCCGCACCGAGGATGTGCTTCACCTGATGGGCGCTCGCCTTGGGATGAAGGTACGCGGCGGCGGCCGCGTGGCTTGCCGCTCGTGCCGCGTCGGCCGCACCGGGCGAAGCGGCTTCCCGTACCGCTTCCTGCCCCTGTCCCTGTCCCTGTGCCTGTGCCGCTTCCTGTGCCGCTCTGTACGCCGCCCACGCGCTCTGCCGCAGAGCGGCCGTGCGCCGGCCGCCCGCGGCGAAAGCCCGTGCCGCATCGATCGCGTGGCGCGGGCGCGTGTCGGCGGGAAGGCTCCGTTCGAAGACCGACAGCACTCTGCGCGCGCACTCAGCCGCGTAGCCCGCGATCTCACGCAGTTCGTCTTCGCCCAGCTCGATCGTCTCCGGCTCCGTTGGCACGGCTCCATCCTGCCAACTCGCCGATCGGCGCGGAGACACTCTCACGAGATCGTCTCCGCTCACCCGCCGGCCACCGCCCGCAAACCGCCTCCGGCATGGGAAAGTTGTTGTGCCACGTGATCGGATACGCCTAGCTTTGCCCGTCATGACCATGACGCGCAGAGCGATCCTCAAGGGCATGGCGGCCTCCCCGTTCGTCGGAGTCGCCGGCAGCCTGATCTCCCCCACCGCCGCGCACGCGGCCACCATCGACGCCGGGCAGTTCACGCTCACCAGCCGCTCCGCCAACCGGTACGGCGAGTTCGCCGACCTGGCGGCCGGGCTGGCGGGCGTGCTGCCCAAGGTGGACGCCGCCACGGTCATCGCCGGGACCAACCGCAGCGCCACGCGCCTGACCGCCGCCCCGAGCACGGCCGAGGCCTTCCAGACCGGGTTCGCCTGGGACCCCGCCGACCAGGCCGTCGACTACTGGATCCCGCAGGGCGTCACCACCAGCGCCGACGCCTTCGGCAACGGGCTCTATCCGGCGGGCGGCGGCAACAGGGTCGTCCTCGTCTCCTGGTTCTTCGAGACCGACCCCGACGCCGACGGCGTCGACGAGTACCCGCTCGACAAGGGCATGCGGCTGACCTTCGTCGACTACAACGACCCGGCCGCCCCGCGCTACCAGCACGTGCTGCTGGTCGAACCCGTCACGACCGCCACCGGCGCCCCCTCCTTCAGCCCGGTCCGCAAACACGCCGGCGGCATCATGTGGTACGGCGACCTGCTGTACGTCGTCGACACCTACAAGGGGCTGCGCGTGTTCGACCTGCGCACCCTGTTCAGGGTGACCACCGGGGAGGGCGACGTGTGCGGTCTGCACACCGACGGGCAGTACTACGGCTACGGTTACCAGTACGTCCTGCCGCAGAGCCACGCCTACGACAACGCGGGAACCTACCTGCGCTACACGACGATCGGCCTCGACCGCGCCAGCACCCCCGACTCCCTGGTGATCAGCGAGTACTCGACCTCCGGCACCGTCAGCTACACGGACGGCGCCTTCAACGGCACGGGTGCGCCCAGCACCGCCACCCCCAAGGTGGTCCGCTGGAACCTCGACTACACCACCCGCCATCCCGCCTCGCTCACCGCGACCGAGGCCGTGAGCGTCGCCCAGCAGAAGATCCAGGGCGTCGTCTCCCGCAACGGCAGGCACTACCTGTCCGTGAGCAACGGCCCGTCCGGCACCGGCGCCCTGCGCACCTTCACCTCCGGCGCCGCCACCGCGAGCACCGTCTGCGACCTGGCCGTGGGCTGCGAGGACCTCAGCTACCACAGCAGCGGGGCGTCCGGCTGGGCGTACGGCGAGTCCGTGATCTGGAACGTCAGCGAGTACGCCGGCAAGCGCTACGTGTACGCGGTCCGGGCGGACGGCTCCTAGACGTCCGCCCGGTCCTGAGGTGGGCCGCGGTCGGCTGATCGGCGGCCGGGAGACCTCCGGGGGCGTGCAGGCGCCGGACGCCCCCGGGTGCCGCTTTCCTAAACCGCGCTCTACTGCCAGGTCGCGGTGTCGGGGTCGATGCCGTGGGCGCGCGCGCCGGCGTCGATGATGCGACGGAACCACCCGGCAAGGCCGGCGCGGATGCCGTCGTAGTGGGCGGCGAATCCCGGATCGGCCTCATACATGCGGCCGAGACAGACCTGCATCTGCCTGGTGAGGGGGAAGTACGAGGAACTGAAAATCTCGCGGTGCCACTCGACGAGTCGATTCGCTTCCGGGCCACCAGGTGTGACGCCGGCGTCCATCGCATCCCCGAGGGCGCGTTCGAGGCCGGCCATGGCGTCGGCGACTGCCTGCCATTCCTGCGGACCGCGGGAGGCCGAGAGTTCGGCGTACTGCCGCCATTGCGTCGTGTCTCCGTAGCGCCGACGGGCTTGGGCGGGCCAGTCCGGGTTCCACCGGGGGCCGAAGATCGCGGCCTGCTGCTCGGCGGTCAGCAGCAGGCCTCGCTCGTGGGCGTCGATCATCCGGTCCAGTCCGGCGCTGAGCTGCTGGAGGCGGTCGATCCGCTCGGCGACCTGGGCGCGTTGCGCGCGCAATGCGCCGGGCACGTCCGCGGTCGAGTCGTCCAGGACGGCCTGGATCCTGTCCAGGCCCAGACCGATCTCGCGGTAGACGACGATGCGGTGCAGGCGTTCCAGATCACCGGCGGTGTAGAGCCGGTATCCGGCGGCCGTGCGCAGCGACGGTCGCGCCAGACCGATCTCGTCCCAGTGGTGCAGCGCGCGGACTGTCACGCCCAGACGCGTCGAGACCTGACCGACGGTCAGGCCATCGACGTCAGTGGCATCAGGCATGCCCCCCATTGTCGCCGCGGCCGTCGCCCGGTGCGGTGATACCCACGGCTTCAAGGTTCCGCGCCTCCTGACTGGCCGGATCGAGGGGCTTCGCCGCGGTGAGGACGATCCGTGCGTTCTCGGGGGTGATCACCTCCACATCGCGGGTGTTCCAGGGGGTGTCCCGTGGACCGTCGACCGAGTCCGGGCGCAGCGCACGACAGGCCTCGACGAGGGAGTCGACCTGGCCGAGCACGCACGCGAAACTGAGGCTCATCGCCGGCGTCTCCTCCGGAACGCTCTCCGCCGAGACGAGGAGCACGTCCTGGAACGCCCACCGGCGCAGATGCGCGAGCCTGCCGGGGATGCCGAACAGCTCGAAGAACCCGAGGCCACGAGTCCAGAAGTCCACCGACGCCGCCAGATCGCTCGTGGGGATCGTCACGAACGCGGGCATTCCGTAGATGCCACGGAACAGCTCCGGCGCAACGGCGTCCGGGCCGGGCGCGGGCACGGGACTCATCTCGAACGCGTTGAAGTAATCGTTCATGCGCCCCACCTTCCGGCCTCACGCAAGGTGAGGGTCAAGCCGGTTCCATGAATCTCGCCCGCCCCGGCGACGCGCCCGACGTTGTGGCCGGGTACGCCTGGGGCCGGGCCGTCACCGTTCCCCGTCCGCCGGGACACGATCGCGGGGTCCCGGCGGCACGGGCGCGTGGCGGACGGGTTCTCGGCGGACAATGGGCCCATGAGCATCGTCAAGATCAACGTACTCACGGTTCCCGAAGAGCAGCGCGAGACGCTGGAGAAGCGGTTCGCCGCCCGGGCGGGCGCGGTGGAGGGCTCGGACGGCTTCGAGTGGTTCGAGCTGCTGCGCCCGGTGGAGGGCACCGACACCTATCTGGTGTACACCCGCTGGCGTACCGAGGAGGACTTCCAGAAGTGGATGTCCGGGCGGGGTCAGGCGGCGCACGGCGGCGGCTCCGCGGAGGGTGGCGGCGAGCGGCCGAGGCCCGCCGCGACGGACGCGACGCTGTGGTCCTTCGAGGTGGTCCAGCAGGCGGCACCGAAGCAGGGCTGACCGCCCGTCCCGGGCGGCCGGGTGGGTCCCCGGCCCGGCGGCGGGTGCGCCGGGCCGGGGACCGCCGTCGTCAGGCGCCGTCCGTCACGGTGAGCGTGCCCTTCAGGCTCAGGCCCGCTCCCGTGCCGTCCTCGGGCGCGGCCGTCAGTTCCCAGGTGTACGTGCCCGCGGCGACCGGTGTGCCGTCGGCGAGCGTGCCGTCCCAGCTCGCGGTCAGGGCGGCGCCCGCGGCGGTGGCGTCGAGGGTGCGCAGGACCTTCGTCTTGCGCTTGATCACCAGGCGGGCTCCGGTGGCCGGCTTCGACAGTCGCCACACCGGGTTCCAGGTGGCGCCGGCCGTGCGGGTGTGGACCGCGGGCACGGTGCTCGCGGTCACGGCGAGCGGCTGGGCCGGGACGCCGCTCGGGACGACGTGGGCCTGCCCGGCGCCGTCCAGCCAGGCGACGCCGCCGCCGAACTTGTCGACGTCGTGGTTCTTCCAGTTCGACACGGCGGGCAGGTCGGTGAGGGTGCGCGGCTCGCTCGCGGTGCCGGTGTGGAAGTCGGTGAGCCGGAGCTTGCCCGCGGCGGTGTCATGGTTGACGACGAAGCCGTCGCCGAGCTCACCGCGCTCGGGCAGCCCGATGGTGGCGCCGGTCGCCAGGTCGTACACGCCGAACGGGGTGGACTGGTCGCCGCCGACGACGTCCTGGCCCAGGCAGTCCCAGTACACCCAGCGGCCGACGGTCTGGATGTCGCGGATCACGCAGGAGGCGCCGACCGTGTACGAGGTGACCGTGCCGGTCGCCAGGTCGCGGGCCTCGATCCGTCCCCCCGTACCGTCCGTGGTCCACAGCCTGGAGCCCCACAGCGCGGCCGCCGGGGTGGTGAGCCGCTGCACCACCGCCGCCCCGCCGGGCGCCTCGAAGTCGATGACCGCCCGCTCGTCGCCGCCGCCGTACACCGCGTACCGTCCGGCGGCGTCGCGCAGCCCGCGCCCGGTGGTGGCGGGGGTGTAGCGGTCGAAGGGGACGACCTGGGTGCGGGAGCCGGACGCGGTGGCGCGCACGACGATGTCGCGCTGGGTGGCGTCGTCGTGCCGGACGTGGACGACGGAGCCGTCCCCGGCGCCCAGCGGCTGGCCGTAGGCGTCGCCGAGCGGTGCGGTGGTCAGTTCGGAGCGCTCGCCCGCCGACGGCGTCCCGGTGAGCGTCACCTTCCGCGTCAGGTAGGCGGGGCGCGGCGCGCTGTCCTCCTCCTTGGTGACCAGTTGGCCGCCGGAGAGCGCGATCCCGCGCACCACGGCCGGTCTGGAGGGCACCCCCGACAGCGTGCGCAGGACCGGAGCGCCGTCGGCCGCGACCTCGACCCGCCGCACCGCCCAGTCGCCGGCGTCCGCGCCGCCCACGGTGACCGCGCCGCCGCCGGGGACCTGGAACAGGTCGGGCTGGGCGGCGGCCAGCAGCGTGACCGGTGAACCGCCGCCGATCGGGGTGGCCCTGAGGGGGCCGCCACGGCGCAGCGGCGGGTTCTGCTCGGTCGCGGCGGCGGGCCGGTAGCCGGTCAGCAGCCAGTCGCCGGCCAGGCCGACGACGGGGATGTCCTCGCCGTTCGACGGTACGGCGACGGAGGTCCGGGTCCCGGCCGGGTCGTCGCGGCGGACGACGCGGGCCGTGCTCATGCCCTGCTGGTACCAGGCGATGTGGGTGGGCGAGACGGCGGCCTGGATGTTCCAGGACTCGTCGACGGCGACGCCGGAGGAGACGGGCGTGAGGGCGCCGGTGGTCAGGTCCAGGACGCCGAGCGTCCGCCCGTGCAGGAACCGCACGACGGCGACCTGTCCGTCCCCGGCCACGACCGGATACCGGTCGAACCGCTCCCCCTCCGCCGGGTCGACCGGGGTGTCGACGGTGACGCCGTCCCGGACGCGGAGGAGGTGCAGCCTGTCCACCTGCCACACCTCGTTGTACGACACCGTCAGCACCGTCCGCCCGAACGAGCCGACCGTGTACTGCCCGTCCGGCACGGTCAGTTGCGTCGACTCGCCGGTCGCCGGGTCGCGCAGCTCGACGACGCCGCTCGCGTCGACCGGCACCGGCAGGATGTCCGTCCCGGCGCCGTAGTAGCCCTGCTGGCCCGGTACCTTGCCGGTGAAGTTCTCGACCGTGCGCTCGGTCCCGTCGTAGCCCCGCCACTGGTACGTCGGCGTCGAGCCGTCGGTCGTCTCGCGGCGGTGGAGGTAGCCGGTGTCGCCGGCGGCGTACAGGGTGTCCTGCACCGGGACGTACTTCACCGGGGTGGGCAGGACGAGTTCCGAGGCCGTCGTCGGGTCCACGGCGTGGGCGGCCGGAGGAAGGGCGAGGACGGGGACGGTGGCGACGGCCACGACGAGGGCCAGGCGGCGGGCGCGACGGCCGGCGGGCGGGAACGGGAGACGACGAGCGTTATCGGGCGTGCGTTCGAATGTGAGGCGCATGTTGATCACAGCGCAGGGGGCGGTGGAAACGTCACAGCCGACGCACAGGCGGTCACGCGGGCGGCCGTACGGGCAACTGCGCCACCTCACGCACCGGTTACATTTGCCTCAACCCCTGGTTGCGGCGCGGTGATCGAGCCACCATGGGCCCATGACTCTGGCCGAACGCGCCATGGAACGACTGCGAGGCTGGCCCGACCTCAGTACGGGACAGGCCAGTTGTGGCGCAGGACGGGCACTGCGCTCCGTCCACAGCGAGATACTCCACTTCCACTCCGACCGGGACGTGGACCTGCACCTCACCGTCCCGGCCATCCAGCGCATCCATCGCGACCTGCGGGAGTCGACGGCGGTACGGCTGGTGCCGGGCTCCCGCTGGGTCACCGTCCACCTCGACTGCGACACGGACGTCGACCTGCTGATGAGCCTGGTCAGCGTCGCCCTGAAGGCGCACCTGGCACAGGCGCCGGACACCGGGCCGTCCGCCGCCTCCTGCAACTTCCGCCGCGTGACGCTGGTGCCGCGCGACGACCCCGACGAGCGCTGAGAGCGCGCGGACGGACGGGGGGTCGGCGTGGTGTTGAGGGGGCGGCGCCGGCCCGTCAGGCCGGTGGCTCCCCCAGTCCCGTCGCCCGGCCTTCCGCGTCCCAGCGCACCTCGAGGACGCGGGTGACGGCGTCGCGGTCGAGGGGGCCGAAGACGTGCGGGAACAGGGTGCCGTCGGGGACCCCGGGAGGCGGGGCGGGCGCCGCCGCCTCCCACGCGCAGCGCGCGCCGAGGCGGTCCTCGTCGAGGACCAGGGCCAGGAGCGGCCGGGGCGCGGCACGGTAGAAGGCGTTCACGACGGCGAGGGTGGTGGCCTCGTCGGGCGAGCAGTGCACGAAGCCGTCCTCGTCGAGGGAGGCGGGCGCGTAGGGCCGGCCGGGGTGGGCGTCCCACTCGGCCCTCGGTACGACGTGGTAGATCATTCGCCCGTTTGTACAGCAACCCCGGCCGCCGCTCACCCCGCCGCCGCGGCCAGGAGCGCGTACGGGACGAGGATGGCGGGGAGGGTCAGCAGGCGGGGCGCGAGCGGGCGCTGCTTCGACTGGGGCCGCAGGATGTCGAAGACGAGGATGAGGAGCAGGACCAGGGCGCCGAACAGGAGCAGCCCGAACCGGACGAACCCGCTGCTCTCGATCTGGTCGTACGTGCAGTAGTCCATGGTGGGCGCCTGGAGGTCCTCGTACGCGCAGTGGCCGTGGGCGGCGTACCAGCGGGCGCACACGACGACCAGGACGGTCGGAATGCCGATCAGCAGATTCACCAACAGGCCCGCCAGGTACCGGCGGACGGTGACGGCGGGCGAGTTCCCCACGGGGGCGGCGGCGGACATCCCGCCACCCTACGGCGTGCTGATCGGCTCAGTCCTGGACGGCGGCGTAACCGACGAACTCCGCCCAGGCCCCGGGGGCGAGGGTGAGACAGGGGCCGTCGGTGACCTTGGAGTCGCGGATGTGGATGGTGGCGGGGGTGGTGGCGACTTCGACGCAGGAGTCGCCGTCAGGGCCGCTGCTGTGGCTGCTCTTGAACCACGCCAGCGCGACCTCGACGCAGGAGTCGCCTTCGGAGCCGCTGCTGTAGCTGCTCTTGAACCACACAAGGTCGTCGCGGGTCATGTCTCCCCCAGCAGTTGCTTGATGAAGGCCACCGACTCACGCGGCGTGAGCGCCTGAGCCCGGATGATGCCATACCGCAGTTCAAGGATACGGAGGTGCTTGGGCTCAGAGACCGGTCGGCCGTTGAACACGGCCGGAGAACGCCCCATGGATGAGCCGTCACCGAACTTCAGCACCTCAATACCCCCGTCCACCCCAGCGTGTTCCTCGCGATCCATTGGCATGACCTGAAGCTCGACGTTCCGCAACTGACCGATTTCCAATAGGTGTTCCAACTGGCGCCGCAGTCCGGCCTTCCCTCCGAGCGGACGCCGTAGCGTCCACTCCTCAAGGACGAATCCGAGTTCGGGGGCCGGGTCACGCTCAAAAATCGACTTGCGGGCCACACGAGCGGCAATGAACCGCTCCACCTCGGCCTCGGTGTACGCAGGACGGCGCATGAGTAGCAACCCGCGCCCGTACTCGGGTGTCTGCAACAACCCATGGATGCTCAGCGGATCGTAGAGCTGGAGCTCCACCGCCTTCGCCTCGAGCTCGGCGATCTTCCGTACCTTCTTGGGGTACTGGACCTTCTCCACGTCCTTCTTCATCGCCGAGAGCAATCCCCCCGCCCCCAACACCTCGTCCGCCTTGTCCAGATACTCAGGCCGAGGAATCCGCTTCCCGCTCTCGATCTTGTAGACGAGATCCTCGCCGTACCCGACCGCCGCCCCGAACTCCGCGGCCCGCATCCCCACCGACTCCCGCCGCAGCTTCAGCTGCCGTCCCACCGTCTCGACGACCGCCACACCCCACTCGTCGTCCGGATCCACCTCCCACCCCGGCTCGTCCGCCTCGCCCTTGAGTCGTGCCGCCTCGCCGTCGACCAGCATTCCGTGCCCCTCCTGTCGTACCCGCCGCCGACAAGCCCGGACACCACCGGACAACCAGCGGACAGTCACCGTACGCAACGGCTTCGTCACTGTTCACGGTAAGCGCGCCCGGCCACTCTGGGTGACGTGATCGGAGAAACCCCTCAACTCGGCTCCCCCATTCGCAACTTCTACGTCCAGCTGTCCCCGACGCCGCGCGGCGCCCGCCTCGCCCGTCTGCTCGCGACCGGGCAACTCCGTTCCTGGGGCCTGTCCTTGGACCCCGCGGAGCTGATCGTCGGCGAGCTCGCGGCGAACGCCGTCACGCACGGCCGTGTCCCCGGCCGGGACTTCCGCCTGCTCCTCCACGTCATCGGCGACACCCTCCGCATCGAGGTCACGGACACGCGCAGTGACCGTGTGCCGTACGTGGGACAGGGCGGCGTGGACGGCGAGTCGGGCCGGGGACTCGTCCTCGTGGACGCGCTGGCCGTCCGCTGGGGGGTGAGCGAGGGCCCGGCGCCACGCAAGACGGTGTGGGCGGAGGTCCGTCTGCCACCGGAACCCGGGGCACCGTGCCGCGGTGCCAGGGGCGGTCTTTCCCAAGGACCACATGGGTGAAAGAACCCGACCAAGCCCCACCCCTCCCGCCCGAGCCGCAAACTCACTCGCCTGGGTGAATATGCCAACTCAACTGGATTTGGGGGCCATTGCCTGCTCTACGCTCAGCGCGACCACGGCAGACATGCGACGGCCCCCGCCGGGACGGCAATCCCAGTGCGAGGGCCTAGCCACAGAGGAAGCAACACCTTCCCAATGGATACGCAAAACCCTAGCGCGCCCACGCCCGCCGAGTCCGGACTTGCCGAGAACAACCACCCGAACCGGGGGCACCGTCACTCCGGGCACGGCGGTCTCGTCCACGAGAACTCCCGGCACACCGAGCAGTTCACGGTGATCGGCAACCACCTCGCCCAGCACCAGGACCTGTCGCTGCTCGCGATCGGCCTGGGCGTGCACATCCAGTCGCTGCCGAAGGGTGCCCGGGTCGACATCAAGTCGCTGGCCGCCCGCTTCCCCGAGGGAGCCACCCGGATCGCCGCCGCCCTGCGGGAGCTGGAGACCCACGGCTACCTGCGCCGCACCCGCGAACGCGTGCCCGGCGGCCGGATCGTCACCCGCACGGTCTCCTGCAACCGGCCCGGCCACCGCCGTCCGGCAGCCGACGACCACAGCCCCTCCCCGCCGCCCCGGAAACGCCCGGCGCCCCGCAAGGCGTTGCCCGCCGTCCCGCGACCGTCGTACCCGGCCCCCGACCTCCTCAGGACGGCCACCGAGGTCCTGGCGGGCCTGCGACGCCACGACCCCCGTCTCCTCCTGTCCGCCACCGACGCCGAACACCTCGCCCCCGGCGTGGCCGCCTGGCTGGAACGGGACGTCACCCCCACCGCCGTACGCCACGCGCTCACCAGCGACCTGCCACCCGAGCCCCTGCGCCGCCCGGCCGCCCTCCTGGCCCACCGCCTCGCCGCCCAGCTCCCGCCCCCACCCCCCTTCCGCGCCCCCGAACCACCCCCGCCCGCCCGGCACCCCCTCCGCAACTGCGACACCTGCGACCGCGCCTTCCGCGCCCCCGAACCGGGCCGCTGCCGCGACTGCCGATCCGATCCCCCCGGAGTCCACCTGGCATGAAAGCGACGCTCCTTGCCCCTGGGCACGGACGACGAGGAGCGAGCACCGTGACCATCGCCCCGGAGAACGCGCGGCAGGGCGCCTCCCACCGCTACCGCGCCACGCGGGACGCCCCCTCGGGCCCCTGAGGTCTCACGCCTCTTCCTCCAGGGCCTCCCGCAACTCCCCGCGTCGCCGTATCCCCAGCTTCCGGTAGGTGCTGGTCAGGTGGGTCTCCACGGTGCGGCGGGCCACGTGCAGCAGGTCGGCTATCTCCGTGTTGGTGCGGCCGTCGGCGGCGAGTCCGGCGATGCGGCGTTCGCTGTCGGTGAGGGCGGCGGAGCCGGTGTGGGCGGTGGCGCGGCGGCGGGCGCCGCCCGCGCGGAGGGCGTCCTCGGCGCGGGTGCGCAGGCGTACGGCGCCGAGGCGTTCGGCGCGTTCGGCGGCCTCGCGCAGGCACTCGCGGCCGTGGGCGCGTTCTCCGGCGCTGGTCAGCAGGCGGCCCTGGGTGAGGAGGGCGGCGATCAGTTCCGTCTCGGCCGGGGAGTTCCGCAGGAGGGCGACCGCCTCCTCGGCCAGGTCCAGGCCGCGCCGGCCGCCGGTCGCGCGGGCGAGGGCGCGCAGGGCCCGGCCGACCGTGCGCGGGGTGTTCCAGACGCGGGCCAGCCGCAGTTCCTCCTCCGCGAGGGCCAGGGCCTCCCGGGGGCTGCCGAGGGCGAGCCGGCACGCGGCGGCCGCGGTACGCCACGGCGTGACGACCGGGCTGAGGACGGCGCGGGCGGACTGGCGGCGGCCGCACTCCAGGAAGTCGTGGAGGGCGCCGGTGGCGTCGCCCTCGGTGAGGCGCAGGACGCCCCGGGCGTACAGGAAGCGGTTCAGTTCCCAGGAGTCGGGGGCCTCCCGCAGGTCGAAGCCGTCCGCGAGGCGCCGCGCCTCGTCCGTGCGGCCCGTCTCGACGAGGGCGAGCAGGGCGTGGGCGTCGGCGTTGACGGGGGCGACGCCGGGTCCGCGGGGGGTGGTGAGACGGTCGTACCGGCCGCGGGCGGCGGCGATGTCGAGGCGGACGTCGTGCAGGGCGCGCGTCATCGGGTGGAGGAGGGCGGGGCGCTGGCCGGCGAGGCCGCGTTCGACGAGCCGTTCCGCCTCGTCGAGTTCGTCGGCCCACTGGGCGACGGCGGCGGCGGTGCCCAGCAGGAAGGGCTCGGCGAGCGGGTCGGCCGGCACGGTCAGCAGGGTCCGCAGCCTGCTCATCGCCGCCTGCGCCGTACCGGCCCCGGCGGTGGCGGCGTACCGCACGAGCAGGGCCTGTCCGGTGGCGCCGACGAGTTCCGGGGTGCGTTCGGCGGTGTCGGTCAGCCAGCGGTAGGCCTCCCGGCGGACCGTCTGGTCCTGGTCGGACAGCAGCACGGAGGCGGTCCGCACGGTGCGGGCCAGTTCGGGGTGGTCGCCCAGCCGCTCCTCCAGCCGGCGCAGCACCTCCACGGCCGTACGGACCTCGCCGCGCCCCGTGAGGGCGGTGCCGAGCGCGATGGCCGTACGGACCTGGTCGTGGGGTTCGGCGGGCAGGTTCAGCGCCTCGGCGAGCCGGGGGATGCCGGCCGGGGCGTCGGCGGAGGCGTACTCCAGGGAGCCCAGCTCGGTCAGCAGCCGTTGCCGCAGGTCGTCGGGGAGGGGTTCCAGCAGGGCGCGGCGGAGATAGGAGACGGCGTCCTCGGGGCGCGCCTCGCGCACGGCGACGGTGGCCGCGTCGCGCAGGACGCGCAGCGCCCAGGGCAGGCCGACGGGGCCGGTGCCCAGCAGCTGCCCGGCGACCGCCTCGGCCCGGTCGCCGCGCCGCAGCATCGCCTCGGCGACCGCCCGGTGCGCCGCCTGCCGGCGGTCGGCGGACCATCCGCTGAGCACGGCGTCCCGCAGCAGCGGGTGCGCGTACCGGGGCCGGCCTTCGGCGTCCGGGCGGAGCAGCCCGAGCCGGGTCATCGCCGTGAGCCAGCCGGAGACGCGGGCGGGGTCGGCGCCGGAGGCGTCGGCGAGGAGGGCGGCCCCCTCGGTACCGCTCCCCCATCCGTCGAGCTCGGCCGCCGCCAGCACCCTCGCCACCTCGGCCGTCGCCGGGCCCGCGCTGTCCAGCCACCAGGAGACGGCCGCCGGGTAGGCGCCCGGGTACAGCGCGGCGCAGGTCCGCGGTACGGCCGCCGGGGGCGGGGTGCCGTCCAGGTCCTCCAGGAGGGCCCGCAGGAGCAGCGGGTTGCCGGCGCCCGCGCGGACGCAGTCCGCGGTCCAGGCCGGCGGGGCCGTGGGGAAGGCGGCCCGCACCAGGTCCGCCGAGGCGTCGTCGGTCAGCGGGGCCAGGGTGTGGGTGCGGACCAGGGACGGGGACAGGGCGTGGGTGAGACCGGTGGGCTGCCGGTCGATGTCGTACTGGCTGCGCTCGGTGGCGACCACCAGCACCGGTAATCGGTCGATGTGGCGGGCCGCCTCGACGAGCCAGCGGCGGGAGGCGCCGTCGGCGAGGTGGACGTCGTCGACGGCCACGAGCAGCGGGGACTCGGCCGCGTACGAGCGCAGCAGCCGCCACAGCCGGGCCGCGCTGCCCCGGTCGTCGAGCCCGGGGCCCAGGTCCGCGAACTCCGGTACCGGGCCGAGGAGATGGAGGACGGAGGAGAACGGCACGGCGGTGTCCTCGGGGGAGCAGCGGGCGCGCAGCACGCGCAGTCCGCGCTCGGCCGCGTGCGCGACGGCGGCCTCCAGCACGGCGGAACGGCCGGTTCCGGTGGCTCCGCGCAGCAGCACGAGCCGGCCGGCGCCGGCCCGGGCACGCTCGGCCTCGGACGCGAGCAGCGCCCGCGCGTCCTCGCGTTCGCGCAACGGTCCGGTCATCCCTGCCTCCTGCTGGGTGATGGGCGGTGGGTGAGGTGACGGGTGGTGAGGTGAGAGGTGGTGGGCGGTGACGTGAGGGCAGTGGGTGGTGGGCGGTGAGTGCCGGGCGATGACCCGAGGGGCGACGGGTGAGCGGCCCTACGCGTTCCTACGGCCGCTGTGGCGATGCTCACGGCGGTGCCCCAATCGGCCCACGAGCCCGCGCACACCTCTATGACCTGCGGTGATGTACGTACACCGTGGTAGTCGTGGCCCTGCCCTCGTGGTCCGCCTCGTGGTGCTCCACGATTGCGCTCGCCCCAGCCGCCGCAGAAGTGTGGGACCGACTCTCCCGCCACCGGCCGCCGCCGACCGGCGGGCCCGTGACCAGGGGGGAAACGGTTGCTCAGCACATCCCGCACACCACACACCGGTACCACCGCCGTCCGTCGGCGGATCGCCGTGTCCGTACAGGCCCCGGACCCCCTCTCCCGCGAGGGTGCGGTCAGCCAGCTGCGGTCCCGTCCGGAGGTCGAGCTGCGCGAGGAGTACGGGCACGAGACGGTGGCCCTGCTGATCGAGGACACACTGGACGAGGCGGCGCTGGCCCGGCTGCGCCGGATCGTGCGCAGCGAGGGCTCGCGGGCCGTGCTCGTGGTGGGCACGATCCGGGAGAACGAGCTGCTGGACGTCATCGAGTGCGGGGTCGGCGCCATCGTCTGGCGCCGGGAGGCCACCGCGCACCGTCTGGTGCAGGCGGTGGTGGCCGCCGCCCGGGGCGACGGGGACCTGCCCGCCGACCTGCTGGGCCGGCTGATCAGCCAGGTGGGCACCCTGCACCGGGGCGCGGCGAACCGGCCCGGCGCCCCCTCGCTGGGCCTCGCGCCCCGTGAGGTGGACGTCCTGCGGCTGGTCGCCGAGGGCCTCGATACCGGAGAGATCGCCAGCAAGCTGTCCTACTCCGAACGAACCGTCAAGAACGTCATGCACGGACTCACGACGCGACTGCATCTGCGCAACCGGGCGCACGCCGTGGCATATGCCCTCCGGGAAGGCTACATCTGACCGAACGGGCACTCGAAGGCGGACACGCGGGCAGGCAGCCGTGCCCGCCCGCCGACCCCGCCGCGCCTGCGGTCCGCCGGACGGAGGGGGCACGATCGGCGTCCGGGCAGGCCGCCCGTACGGCAAGGCAGTTGAGGAGCGCGACGGTGATCCACGAAGTGGACGAGGTCCTCAAGGGCCTGCTCGGCGGCGGCGCGCTGGCGGGCTCCGGCATCGAGGTCTCCTTCGAGGCACCGACCCGCGACTGGGCCGCCCGCCGCAACGCCCCCGTGATCAACACCTACCTGTACGACATCCGCGAGGACGTGGCCCGCCGCCAGCGCGGCCAGATGACCGTGCGGAACGAGCAGGACGTCGTCGTACGCCGACGCCAACCCCCGCGATGGTTCCGCCTGTCGTACCTGGTGACCGCCTGGACCAAGACCCCGCAGGACGAACACCGGCTGCTGTCCGCCGCCTTGGCGACGCTGCTGCCCCGCGAGCTGCTGCCCGCCTCCGAACTCCCCGGCTCGCTGGGCGCCCTGGGCCTCGCCGTCCCGCTGACCGTGGCCGGACTGCACACCGAGTCCCGTTCCCTCGCGGAGATCTGGTCCGCGCTCGGCGGTGAACTCAAGCCGTCCCTGGACCTGGTGGTGACGGTGCCCTTCCCGGCGTACCCCGAGTACGACGCCGGGCCGCCGGTCACCGAGGGCGCGGTGGTCCGCGTCCGCGGCCTGGACGGCGACCCGCCGGAGTCGGCGGAGCGCGCCCACCGCCCCCACCAGGTGGCGGCGGCCCGCGAGGCCCGGAGGCGGCGACGGTGACCGACGTGCGCACACAGCCCCCCGCCGTGCACCGCGAGCCCCTGCTCACCCGCCTCGACGCCCTGCGCGAGCGGGTCACCGCCCTGGTCGACCGGCGCGCAGCCACCGACCCGACGGCCGACGACCCCCTGCGCGGGCTGTACCTCTCGGAGCAGGCGGTACGCCACCTGCTGACCACGGTCGCGCCATCGCCACCGCCGCCCGGTGACCCCCTGGCCACCGACGGCCCCCTCCTCCTCCCCCTTCCCGTCGCCGGAGAGGACCGCCTCGCCGCCCTCGCCGCCCGCCTCCCCCTCACCGGCCTCGACGCGGCGATCCTCCTCATCGCCCTCGCCCCCGACCTCGACCGCGCCTTCGAGCCGCTCTACGGCTACCTCAACGACGACGTCGGCCGCCGCCGGGCCACCACCGGCCTCGCCCTCGAACTGTGCGCGGCCCCCGCCCACCACGCGCCGGCCCGAGCCCGTTTCCACACCTCGGCGCCCCTGCGCGCCCTGGGACTGCTGGACGTCGAGGAGCCCGAACGGCCCTTCCTCTCCCGCTCGTTGCGCGTCCCCGACCGGCTCCTCGCCCACCTCCTCGGTGACGACACCCCGGACGCCGCCCTGCACGGCCACCTCCTCCCCCTCCCCGATCCGCTCCCCACCGCCGACGACGACGAGCTTTTCGTCGACCGGCTCGCCACCCGCCTGCGGAACGGCCCCCTCACCACCTACCTGCGCGAACACCGCGAGGGCGACGGCCTGGCGGGCATCGCGGCCGCCCTGGACGCGGCCGGCCTCGACGCCCTGCGCTTCACCGGCCCCGAGGACCGCGTCCCCGAGCTGCTGCGCGAGGCTCGCCTGACCGGCCGGGCCGTCGTGCTGTCCGCCCTCCCCGAGCAGCCCGCCGCGCTCATCGGCCGGCTGACCGGGGCCACCGACATCACCGTGCTGCTGACGGACCCCCGCCCGTACGACCCGCACTGGTCGCCCCGCGACCCGCTGGTCCTCGAGGCACCGCGCCGCCGGGCGGGCGGAACGGCGGCCTGGGCTGCCGCGCTCGGCCCGCGGGCGTCGGACGTGGACCTGGCGACGGCCGTGGCGCCGTACCGGCTCGGCGGCGACCGGGTGGTCCGGGCCGCCCGCGCCGCCCGCGACCTGGCCGCCTTCGAGGGCGGCCCACTCACCGCCGCCCACCTGCGGCTGGCCGCCCGCCAGCAGTCGGCGTCCGGCCTGGAACGGCACGCCCGCCGCATCCGCCCCGACGTCACCTGGGACGATCTCGTCCTGCCCGACCGCCCCCTCACCCAGCTCCGCGAACTCGCCCTGCGCGCCCGCCACCGCGACCGCGTCCTCGGCGACTGGCGCCTCAGCGCGGGCGGCGGCAGGGGCCGGGGCGTCCTCGGCCTGTTCGCCGGGGAGTCGGGCACCGGGAAGACGCTGTCCGCGGAGGTCGTGGCCGCCGAACTCGGCCTGGACCTCTACGTCGTGCAGCTCTCCTCCGTCGTCGACAAGTACGTCGGCGAGACGGAGAAGAACCTCGAACGCATCTTCACCGAGGCCGACCGCACCGACGCCGTGCTCCTCTTCGACGAGGCCGACGCGGTTTTCGGCAAGCGCTCCGAGGTCAAGGACTCCCACGACCGGTACGCCAACATGGAGAGCGCCTACCTGCTCCAGCGGCTGGAGTCCTTCGACGGCATCGCGCTGCTCACCACCAACCTGCGCGCCAACATCGACGAGGCGTTCACCCGACGCCTGGACCTGGTGGTCGACTTCCCGTTCCCGGACGCCGAGCAGCGCCTCGCCCTGTGGCGGCACGGCCTCACCCATGTGCCGTGCGCCGACGGCATCGACCCGGAGCCGCTGGCCCGCCGGTTCGAGCTGGCCGGCGGTTCGATCCGCAGCGCGGTGGTCACCGCCGCCTACCTGGCCGCCGGCCGCGACGGACGGGTGGGTGCCGAGGACCTGCTGGAGGGCGCCCGCCGCGAGTACCGCAAGGCGGGCCGCCTGGTCCCCGGCGAGGCCACCTGGTAGGCGCCGCGGGCGGCCCGCGGCGGGCCTACTCCGCCCGCCACTTCTGGTTGGGCGTCCCCGAGCAGGTCCACAGTTGCAGCTTGGTGCCGTTGCCGGTGCCGCTGTCCTTGGCGTCGACGCACTTGTCGGCCTGCGGATTGACCAGGTCACCGGCGCCGCTCAGCACGAACTGCTGGGCGGGGTTGCCGCTGCACCGGGCGAGCTGGATGACGGCGCCGTCGTCGCGCGAGCCCCACGCGACGTCCATGCACAGGCCGAGCGCGCGGACGGTGCCGTCGTCGTGGAAGACCCACTTCTGGTTGGCGGACCCGGCGCAGTCCCACAGCTGGAGCGGGGTGCCGTCCTTGCCCTCGCCGTCCTCGGCGCCGGTGACGTCGATGCACCGGTCGGAGCCCTGGCCGATGATCACCGCCCCGGGGACCGGCTGGTCGTTCTCCGGTTTCGAACCCCCACCGGAGTCGTCCGAACCACCGCCCCCCGACGACCCCGACCCGGTCGTCCCCGAGCCGGTGTCCTGCTCCTCCTCGGGGGCGGACGGGGCCTCGGGCGAGGGCAGCGGCTCGGCGGGGGCGTCGTTCTTCGGCGCGGACGGCGCGGAGACGGCGGGACTGGGCAACGCGGTGCTGCCGGCCTCGGCGAGCTTCTCGGTGGCACGGCTGTTGACCTGCGGCTTGTAGGCCAGCCAGATCATCACGAACGCGATCGCCAGCGCCATGGTGACGCTCAGCGCGGTCGCCAGCCAGCGGGGCAGGAACCCGCGCTGCACGAACGTACCGTCCACCGACAGCGGCACCACCCCCGACCGCTGCACGGTCAGCGCGAACGGCCGCTGCTCCTTCGCCCCGAACCAGATCACCTGCCGGGGCCGCAGCGTCGCGTCGACGAACACCGCCCGCCCCGGCTCGATCTGCACACTCCCCGGCCGGATGTCGTACGACAAATGGTCGCCGGTGTCGGCCCCCGCGACGGACGCGGTGACCCGCGTGTTGCCGAGGTTGTCGATGGCGAGCCGGGGCCGGCCGCGGAACCTGCCCTTCACCGTCGGCGGCACCAGCTCGGCCCGCACCTCCGTGAACGGCGTCACCGTGAGGTTGCCCTCCGGGACGGTGACCGCGTCGGGGTGTTCGGTGGGCGTGATGCGCACCGCGTAGGCGTTCGGGCCGGCCGTCGCGTCCGGGGTGCGCGGCGGGGCGAAGGTCAGCTCGACCGTGCCCGTCGTCCCGGGGTAGAGCCGCAGCGTCTGCGGCTCCACCGTCGTCCAGGGAGCGACGGGGCCGACGGGTTCGAAACGGTACTCGTCGACGACGTCACCGGTGTTGCGCACCCGTAGCCGTACGGTCGTACTGCCGCCGGGGTCCACCGTCGCGGCCGCCGGTTCCAGGGAAGTCCACAGAGTCACCTGTCGACGCTAAGACGGCGGGTGGTGGCCCGTCAGGAGGCCCCGGGGCAGGACCGCTGCCCGAAAGGGACGTATCGCACTGCCCGTTCACACGGTGACGCCGGCCGCCTCCCGTCACGGCCTCTCCTCCACGCGTTGCCGGCGCCCGCGCCGGAGCGGAGACGGCGGCAGGAGCCGGAGTCCGGGGGCACGCCCCGGGTGCGGCCCGCCCCCGGGCCTGCCCTCGCGGGCAACAGCCCTGCCCCCGCCCCTGCACCGCAGGCCGTTTCGACCACGCGCTGCGCGCGTGACGGTGAGAGACGTCCTGACGCGTACCCCGAGGAGAGCACAGCATGCCGTCCTATCTGTCGCCCGGCGTATACGTCGAGGAGGTGGCCAGCGGCTCGCGCCCGATCGAGGGGGTGGGCACCTCGGTCGCGGCCTTCGTGGGGCTCGCGCCGACCGGCCCGCTGAACGAGCCGACGCTGGTCACCAACTGGACCCAGTACGTGGCGGCGTTCGGCGACTTCACCGACGGCTACTACCTGGCGCACTCGGTCTACGGCTTCTTCAACAACGGCGGTTCGGCGGCGTACGTCGTCCGCGTGGGCGGCTCCCCGGCGGGTGCGCCGGGAGACGCCCGGCCGTCCGCGGCGGTCACCGGTTCCTCGGCCCCGTCCGCGCTGCCCGCCGCCGAGCCCGCGCAGCTCGGCACGTTCACCGTCACGGCCACCGCGCCCGGGACGAGCGGCACGCTGAGCGTGGAGGTCGCCGACGCGGAGGGCGAGGGCCCCGCCGAGCGCTTCAAGCTGATCGTCAAGGACGGCGACAAGGCCGTGGAGACGTTCGACGTGACCGCCAAGAAGGGCAACCGCTCCTATGTGGTCACGCAGGTCAAGGAGCGCTCGAAGCTCATCACGGTCGCCGAGGCGGCGCCCTCGGCGCAGCTGGCCCGCCCGGACAACCAGTCGGTGACGCTGGCCGCGCCGCCCGCCGCCGCCCCCGCCGTACCGGCGGACGAGGAGGACGCGGCGCAGGCCGGCCCGGCGCAGTACCTCGGCGACAGCGCCGACCGCACCGGCTTCGGCGGCCTGGAGGCCGTCGACGAGGTGTCCATGGTCGCGGTCCCCGACCTGATGGCCGCCTACCAGCGCGGGGCGATCGACCTGGAGGCCGTGAAGGCGGTCCAGCTCGGCCTGATCGCGCACTGCGAGCTGATGGGCGACCGCGTCGCGGTCATCGACCCGCCGCCCGGCCTGAACGCCCGTCAGATCCGCGTCTGGCGCCAGGAGACGGCCGGCTACGACTCCAAGTACGCGGCGCTGTACTACCCGTGGATCAAGTCCTTCGACCCGGCCACCGGTCAGGCCCGCCTGGTCCCGCCGAGCGGCCACGTGGCCGGCGTGTGGGCCCGCAACGACGCGGAGCGGGGCGTCCACAAGGCCCCGGCGAACGAGGTCGTCCGCGGGGCCGTGGACCTGGAGATCCAGATCACCCGCGGCGAGCAGGACCTGCTGAACCCGATCGGCGTGAACTGCATCCGCGCCTTCCCCGGCCGCGGCATCCGCGTCTGGGGCGCCCGCACGCTCTCCTCCGACCCGGCGTGGCGCTACCTGAACGTCCGCCGGTACTTCAACTACCTGGAGGAGTCGATCCTGATCGGCACCCAGTGGGTGGTGTTCGAGCCGAACGACCACGCCCTGTGGGCCCGCATCCGGCGCAACGTCTCGGCGTTCCTGGTCAACGAGTGGCGTGCCGGCGCCCTCTTCGGCGCCCGGCCCGAGGAGGCGTTCTACGTCAAGTGTGACGAGGAGACCAACCCGCCGGAGTCGGTCGACGTCGGCCGGGTGGTGTGCGAGATCGGCATCGCGCCGGTCAAGCCGGCCGAGTTCGTGATCTTCCGGCTGGCCCAGTTCTCCAGCGGCAGCGGGGAGCTGGAGGAGTAGCCGAGCCTCCGCCTCCGTCGGTCGACCGCAGTCAACTCCCCCAGAAGGAAAGCCAGATGAGTCTCCAGCCGGGTGACGCCCTCACATCGCACAATTTCGGGCTCCAGATCGACGGCGTGATGGTCGAGTACCTCGCCGAGGTCAGCGGCCTCAGCCTCGAACAGGACGTCATCGAGTACCAGCAGGTCTCCGCGCAGGGCAAGCCGGTCACCAAGAAGCTGCCGGGCGTGAAGAAGGCGGGCACCTGCACGGTCGTGCGCGGCATGACCCAGTCCGCCGCCTTCAACCAGTGGATCACCGAGTCGATCAACGGCGTCATGGGCACCGCCCGCAAGAACGCCACGATCATGGTGATGGACTACCAGAACAATCCGGTCAAGCGGTACAACATGCGCAACGCCTGGTGCAGCAAGATCGACACCAGCACGGTGAAGGCGGGCGAGGCGTCCGCGCTGACCGAGACGGTGACCATCACGTTCGAAGAACTGGTCATCGAGTAATGCGGCGTACGGCTGTGCGGGTGCCGGCACCGGCGGGCGGGGAGCAGGAGACCACACCGCTCCCGCCGGCGGCGCCGGCGCCCACGCCTGCGCCGGTGCGGCAGCGTCTGCAGACGGAGTTCCCCTTCGAACTGCCGCGCGGCTACGTCGACGAGGCGGGCACGGTCCACCGCGACGGCGTGATGCGGCTGGCCACGGCACGGGACGAACTCGTCCCGCTGCGCGACATCCGCGTCCAGGAGAACCCGGCGTACCTGTCGGTGGTCCTGCTGGGCAGGGTCATCACCCGCCTGGGCACGCTCCCCCTCGTCCACGACGGGATCGTCGAGAACATGTTCGCCTCCGACCTGGCGTTCCTCCAGGACTTCTACCGCCAGATCAACGCGGAGGGCCACACCCGCGCGACCGTGGAGTGCCCGCACTGCGCGGAGCCCTTCGAGGTGGAACTCGGCGGGAGCCGCCTGGGGGAATCGTGACGTACGCGACCGACCGGCTGCACGAGGAGATCGCGTACGTCGCCTTCCACTTCCACTGGAGCCACGAGGAGATCCTGGACCTGGAACACCACGACCGCCGCCGCTACACGGAACGGATCGCCGCGCTGGTGGCGGAGGGCTGAGGGATGGGGTTCCTTGATCGGTTGAGGGGCGGGCGACGACCGGGCTCCGACGAGGCTGCGGGAGCGACGCGGGGTGCGGAGACGCCGGGTGCCGTGACGTCGGGTGCCGTGACGCCGGTGACCGGTGCGCGGGACGGCACCGGCGGCGTGGATGCGGTGCGTCCGCGTACCGCTGCCTGGCCGACGCTGCCTCCCCTCCAGCGGGCGGCGGCCCGGGGCACGGCGGGCGTCGCCGACGCCGGGTTCGGCAACCGGCTGGCCACCTGGCAGAACCCGTCCTTCACCGGCGGACGCCCGCCGGCCGTCCTGGACGGGGCACAGGGCCGCCTGATGACGACCCTGCCGCCCACCGTCGAACACCCCAGCCCCGACCACCCCACTCCGGAACCGCCGGTGACCGCACCGCCGCCACCGACGGTTCCGGCAGCCCCGGCCGCCGAGGCGCCGACGCCGACCGTCCGCGCGCTGCCGACGACGCGGCCGGCCACGGCACCGGTGCAACGACGCCCGCTGCCCGCCCGGGTCCCGCCCGCGGCACCCACCTCACCGCTGACCAGGTCGACCTCGGCCCCGGTGCAACGACGTTCGCTGCCCACCCGCATCCTGTCCGCGCCGACGCCGCACGGCTCCGGGGACGCCGGCGGGACGTCGGCACCCGGCGCCGGTGACACCGGCGGAACGACGGCACCCGGCCCCGGGAACACCGGTGGAACGGTGGCACCCGGCTCCAGTGGCACCGGCGGAACGACGGCCCCCGACAAGGAGCCCGGCCCATCTGCCGCGCCGCCGCCCCCGCCCCTGCCCCTGCCGCCCCCGCTCCAGCGGACGCCGACGGCCCGGCAGGACGCCGGCACGTCGCCAGGGCGCCCCGGCACCACGGCACCGGGCAACACGACACCGGACATCACGGGACAGGGCGACACGGCACCGGACAACGGCGGTACGACGTCCCACCCGGCACCGGTTCCGCAGCCGGCGCGGTCCTCGGTGCCGCGTGCGCGGTCCCTGCCCGACCGGCAGCTCCCACAGCAGCCCGCGTCGGCCAGTGCCCAGCCCTCGCCTCCGGCACAGACTGCTTCGAGGACGTCCGGCGCGGACACACCGGTCGTACAGCGGGCCCCGGCCGGGCGTCCGGCGACGGCAACCGGGTCGAGCGCGCCGGTCAGGTCGGGAACGCCGGTCGGGTCGGAGGTGACGGGAGCGGGGACGAGGGTGAGGTCCGACTCCGGTCCGGCAGTGGGGGCACGCCCGGCCTCCGGGGCTGGTCCGGCCGCGCCATCAGGTCCGGTTTCCGATGCCGGTCCGGTCACGCCATCAGGTCCGGCCGGCAGCACCGGTCCCGTCAGAGGACCAGGCCCGAACACCCACACCGGTCCCGTCACAGGGCCGGGCCCTGCCATCAACACCGGTCCCGTCACGGGAGGCCCGACCGGCAACACCGCTCCGGTCACCGGGGCCGTTCCGTCCGTCCAGCGCGCTCCGGCCGCCAGGACGCTCCCGGCGGTCGAGCACGCGCCGGCGCCTGCCGCACCGGCGGCCGCCCCGGCGAGGCCGGCTTCGTCGCCGCCCGCTCCCGCCGCCCCGGCCACCACGTCGGACACGACCGCCCCCGCTCCCGGCCGGACCGGCGCCGGAACGAACGTGCAGCGTGCCGCTGCCGGCCGTACGGCACCGCCTGCCGCACCCGAGCGGTCGGCCGGCGCCGAAGGCGCCCACGTCAGGGCGCCGGCCGCGTCCCCCGTCGCGGGCCCCGGCGCCGAGCCGTCCCCCGGTGCGTCGACCCCGCCCGTCGGCGGACCCGGCATGTCCACGGGCGCGACGGCACGCCGGGGAGTTCCGGCCCCGGTGACCAAGCCGTCCCCGCCGACGTCCGACGCGCCGACCGGCGTGCAGCGGTCGTCGTCGCCCTCCGGCCGTACGGAGTCGCACGCCCCGGCCGTACCCGACCCCGCTCCCGTACCCCCGACGACGCCCCAGGACCACACCCCGACCAGCGTGCGGCGGTCCGCCCCCGCCCGTGGGGGGCGGCCCGCCACACCCACCGACGCGCACCAGTCGCCCGACCCCGGCCCGGCTCCCCTCCTCCGGGCAACGCCTCACGTCCGCACCGCCACCGACGTGCAGCGGTCGGCCGATCCCCGCCCCGCATCCACCGAGGTACGGCGACCGGCCGCTCCCGCTCCCGGCCAGCCCGCGGCGCCCCACGGCCGTACGTCCACCCCCAGCCGTACGACACCGCCCACGCCGCACCACGTTCCGGACACACCCTCGGCACCACCGCCGGCAAGCCCCGCGATCCCGCCCGCACGCCCGGCCGTCCCGTCCTCGCCGGCCGCCAAGTCACCGGCTCCGCCCGCCGATCCGGCACCGAGCGTCCAGCGGAGCGCCTCCCCGGCACCCGCTCGCCCCCGCCGCGTCGGCCTGGGCGCCCCCGCGCGGGGGACCACGACCCCCATGAGCGGCTCCGCCGCACACCCCGCCACCGTCCAGCGCGTCTCGCCGTCCGCTGCGCCCGCGCCGTCCCCTCCGCCCGCGCCGTCCCCTCCGCCCGCGCCGTCCGGGCCGTCCGGGCCGTCCGTTCCGCCCGCGCCGTCCGCGAGCCCCGCGTCAGATGTTGCGTCAGGCCCGGTGCGGACACCCGGCGACCGTCCGGCCGAGCCCCTGCCCCCGGTGCGGCGCACCGCCGCCCTGGGCACCCCCCTGCCCACGGCCTCGCGTGCGACCGCAGCCCCGGCGTCTCCTCCCGGGAAGCCCGCGCGCCCCCTGCTCGGCGGCCCGCTGCCCACCCGCCCCTCGGACGCGACGCCGCTCCGAGCCCAGCAGGTCGTCCCCACCGTGCAGCGCACCGGCACCGGCGAAAGCGCCACCGCCCACCCGGCTCCCTACATGCCTCGCACCACCCCCGCGTCGCCCCCGCCCCCGGCCGTCTCCTCCCACACCCCCGGGCCCGTCGAGAGCCGCCACCCGACCATCCAGCGATCCGCACCACCCCGGGTCGCCCTCCCCACGCCACAACGCACCGCCGCGCCGCAACACACCACCGCGCCCGCCACCCCCATGCCCCCAGCCGTACCGACCCGGCGCCCGGCCGCACCCGTACTCGCACCCGCCCCGCTCACAGCGCCCGCGCCGACACCGACGCCGACACCGGTCGTACAGCGCAAGGCGGTTGGACCTGCCGTACCCCTGCGCCGCACCACCCCGGGCACGGACCCGCGCCCGGTCGTCCAACCCCGCCGAACCCCCACCGCTCCCCAGCCCACCGCTCCCCAGCCCACGGAGCCCACTCCCCGGGCACCCGTGACGGCCGCCCCCACCCCCACAGCCGCACCCATCCCGGCACCCGCGCCCGCACCGGCACCCGCGCCCGCACCGGCACCGGCATCGGCACCGGCACCGGCACCGGCACCGGCACCCACTCTCCAACGCGCCCCAGTCACCACCCCCACGCCCACCAAGCCGCCCGCGCCCAAACCCACCACCTCCTCCTCGACCAAGCCCCCCTCACCGTCACCACCCCCACCCCGGCCTTCGCCGCCCCCCACCGAACACCCCCCACCCCCCTTCGACCCCCGCTCCCTGACCGACTTCCAGCTGGACGAGCTGACCCACCGCCTCACCGGCCGCATCACCCGTCTGCTCCGCACCGAACTCCGCCTGGACCGCGAACGGATCGGCAGGCTCCGCGACCCCCGCCACTGACCCCTCGACCGCACGCCAGAACCCAGAAAGGCCGGCCCTCCGATGTCCCGCGATCTCGACCCGGGCTCCACCATCTTCTTCACCCTGACCATCGACGGCGAGAGCCTCGGTTACTTCAACGGGTGCGAGGGGCTGTCCTCCCAGGTGGAGATCGAGCACCGCCAGGAGGGCGGGAACAACGGGTTCGTCTGGCAACTCCCCTCCCGCGTCACCTTCTCCACGATCCGCCTGACCCGCCCCCTCACCCCGGACACGACGAAGGTCGCCAAGTGGATCTCGTCGATCACCACGGGGGTGACCCGCCCCACCGCCCAGATCGCGGCGCTGCGCGCCGACGGTTCGGAGGTGGCCCGGTGGGGCCTGATCGACGTGCTGCCGGTCAGCTGGCAGGGACCGTCCCTCGACCCCGCCAACCCGGGTGTCGCGACGGAGGTCCTGGAGATCACCCACCACGGCTTCACGGACTGAGGGAGGACAGCGAAGACATGCCCAGGGGAAACAAGGGCGGCGCCGGCAAGAGCCTGGTCCGTGCCACGCTCGCGATCCACGAACCACCGGTCGGTTCCAGCACCACGCCGGGCGGCCTCATCAGGTCCTTCGGGTTCGACTTCAACCCGGCCCAACTGCAACTCGGCCGCCGCGCCCAGTGGAAGGTGACCCCCACGGCCGCCGTCCGCGACGGATCCGTCCCGGAGTTCATGGGCCCGGAGCCGCGCGAGATGACGGTGGAGATCTTCCTGGACTCGTCCGACGAGCCGGGCAGCAACACGGTCCTGAAGAAGGTCGAGTCGCTCCTCGAATGCTGCGAGGTCACCACCAAGAGCATCGCCGCCAAGCAGCCCTCACCCCCGTGGGTCGTCTTCCAGTGGGGGTCCTTCTCCACGGCCCGTTTCACCGCCTACGTGAGCAGTGTCGACGCCACCTACTCCCTGTTCGGGACGACGGGCGTCCCGATCCGCGCCACCTGCCAGGTCCGCCTGCACGAGATCCCCAGCAAGACGAAGGGCCAGAACCCGACCTCCGGCGCCCTGACCGCCCAGCGCGTGCACCGGGTCGTGGCCGGCGACTCCCTCCAGTCCCTGGCCTGGCGCGAGTACGGCGACACCGCGGCCTGGCGGGCCATCGCCGAGGCGAACGGCATCGACGACCCGACCCGCCTGCCCACCGGCATCGAACTGGTCCTCCCGGCCGCCGAGGAGGTGCGTTTCTGATGGTGCGGTCGGCGTACTCCAGCGTCATCCAGGTCACCCTCGGCGGCCGTCCCCTCCCCGCCGACTTCGCGCCGCTCCTCGTCGAGGGCTGGGTCGACCAGGGCCTCGGTGTGCCGGCCGCCTTCCGGCTCACCTTCCGCGACCCCTACCACCAGATCCTCGGCAAACTGGGCGTGCGGTTCGGCACCCCGGTCGTCCTGGCCCCGGTCGCCGACGGCCAGGGCGCCGCCAACCCGCTGCTCACCGGCGAGGTCTGCGGCCTGGAGGCCGACTACGACGGCACCGGCACCTTCACCGTCATCCGCGGCTACGACCACGGCCACCGCCTGATGCGCCGGCGCCGTGTCGCCGCCTACCGCAACCAGAGCGCCTCCGACATCGCCCGCAAGCTCGCCGCCCAGGACGGTGTCCCCGTCGGGCGGATCGAGTCCACCAGGACGGTCTACGAGTTCATCAGCCAGGCCAACGTCACCGACTGGGACTTCCTCGCCCGCCTCGCCGACGAGAACGAGATGGTCATGTCGGTGGACGCCAAGGGGAAGTTCCAGTTCGTCCGGCCCGACCCCGCCTCCGGGGCTCCGCCCGTCTCCACCCCCGGTGAGAAGAGCCCCTTCGTGCTGGAGGCCGGTACCGACATCCTGCGCCTGCGCGCCGCCGTCTCCGCCGCCGAACAGGTCGGCACGGTCGAGGCGCGCGGCTGGGACGTCACCACCAAGAAGAAGCTCACCGCCACCGCCCCCGCCCGCACCAACCCGGGCATCAGCATCGGGACCACCCCCGGCGAGGCGGCCGCCCGGTTCAAGCCGGCCAAGCTGGTCGACGCGCAGGTGCCGTACGACCGGCAGTCGGAGGTGAAGTTCGCCGCCGAGGCCCTCGCCGACGACGTCACCGGCTCCTTCGCCGAGCTGGAGGTCGTCGCGCGCGGGACACCCAAGCTCCGTCCGGGGCTGCCCGTGGCGCTCGCCGACGTCGGCGCCCCCTTCGAGGGCAAGTACACGGCGACCTCCGTACGGCACGTCTTCGGCGACGGCAAGCACTACGAGGCCTGGGTCACCGTCAGCGGCCGGCAGTGGCGCTCGCTGTACGGGCTGTCCTCGGGCGGCGGGGACACGCAGAACGGCCTGCGGCTCCCCGGCACCGCCAACGCCCTCGTCACCGACGTGCAGGACCCGCTCGGACAGGGCCGCGTCAAGCTCCAGTTCCCGTGGCTGGACGACACCTACGTCAGCGACTGGACGCGGGTGGTCCAGTGGGGCGGCAAGGACGGCGGGTCGATCTTCCCGCTCGACGTCGGCGACGAGGTGCTGGTCGCCTTCGACCGGGGCGCCCTCGACCATCCGTACGTCATCGGCGGCCTCTACAACGGCAAGGACCGGCCGACGCCGGTGAAGGACGTCCCGCTGCACGACGGGGCACGGCGCCGGGCCGCCCGGCACACCCTGTCCGACCGGGACGGCAACCGTGTCGACCTGCTCAGCCAGCGGACCGGCGGCCGCAAGCAGGGCGTGCGCGTGACCAGCGGCGACGACAAGCTCGTCATCAACCTCGACCGGACGAAGACCGAGATCACCGTCGACAGCAAGGGCACGGTCAGCATCACCGGCACCCGGTCGGTGACCGTGGAGGCGGGCACGGACCTCACGCTCAGCGCGGGCCGCAGCCTGACGATCAAGAGCGGCGGGCCGCTCACCCTGCGCGGGCAGGGTCTGGTCAACCTCCGTTCGGTCGCCGGCGCGGTCAGCGTGAACGCCTTCGGCGCGCTCGACCTGAAGGCGGCCGGCGCCGCCACGCTCTCCGCCACCGGCACCGTGCAGGTCAACTCCGTCGCCAACGTGAGCCTGCGGGCCGTCACGCTCGCGCTCCAGGGCGCCGTGTTCGTCAACGCCAAGCCGTATCCGATCCCGTGACGGCCACCCAGCGGTCCGCCGGGAGAAGTCCGCCGGGAGACCGCCGGGAGAAGCCCGCCAGGAAAGGGATCGACAGGAATGAGGAGAAGGCAGGTGGCCCACTGATGGCCGAACAGTTCGTGGGGTCCGGCTGGGCGTTCCCGCTGCGGATCGGCCCCACCGGCGGCATCGCGCTGGTCAGCGGCGAGCGCGAGATCGAGGAGGCGATCCGGCTGGTCCTGGCGACCGCGCCGGGCGAGCGCCCGATGCGCCCGGAGTTCGGCTGCGCCATCCACGACCTGGTGTTCGCCCCGGTCAACGAGGCCACCGCCGGCCGCATCCAGCACGAGGTGTACGCCAGCCTGGACCGCTGGGAGCCGCGCATCGAGGTCCACGACGTCGAGGTCACCGCCGGCGCCGAGCAGGGCGTGCTGTTCATCGACGTCCGCTACTCGATCCGCGGCACGAACAACCCGCGCAGCCTCGTCTTCCCCTTCTACGTCATCCCGTCCCACGACGAGCCGGACTCCCCCGGCTCCTCCGGTACGGCTCCCGAAAGCGACCGCTGATGGCCCTGCCCTCCCCCAACCTCGACGACCGCCGCTTCCAGCAGTTCGTCGACGACGCCAAGCGCTACATCCAGCAGCGCGCGCCGGAGTGGACCGACCACAACGTCTCCGACCCCGGCGTGACCCTCGTCGAGACCGTCGCCCACATGGCCGACCAGATCGTCTACCGGCTCAACCGGGTCCCGGACAAGAACCACCTGGCCTTCCTGGACCTGGTAGGCATCCGCCTCTTCCCGCCCTCCGCGGCCCGCACCGACGTGACGTTCTGGCTGTCGGCACCGCAGGAGGAGACGGTGCTGCTGCCGGTCGGCACCGAGGTGGCGACGGTCCGCACGGAGAGCGAGGAGGCCGTCGTCTTCGCCACCGAACGCGAACTGGCCGTCGTGCCGTGCGCGTTGCGGCACCTGGTGGTGCAGCAGCAGGGCCGGCCGGTGACCGACCGGACCACCGACCTCGCCGAGGGCAAGGACCTGATGTGCTTCGCGGAGGCCCCGCGGCCCGGCGACTGCATGCTGCTCGGCCTGAGCGCGGCCGCCCCGCACTGCGCCGTCGCCCTCGAGCTGGACAGCCGCGTGGACGGCGTCGGCGTCGACCCGCGCCAGCCCCCACTGGTGTGGGAGGCGTGGACGGAGGACGGCTGGCAGGAGTGCGAGGTCGACCGCGACGGCACCGGCGGCCTCAACCGCCCCGGCGAGGTCGTCCTGCACGTCCCCGGCGGGCACGTCCTGTCCCGCTCCGGCGGCCAGGAGGCCGGCTGGCTGCGCTGCCGCGTCACCGAACCCCTCCCCGGCCAGCCCTTCTACACCACCTCCCCCACGGTCCGCAGCGCCGAGGCCTTCACGGTCGGCGGCACCGCCCCCACCGTGCACGCCGAGACGGTGTACGACGAGGCGCTCGGCGAGTCGACGGGCCTGCCCGGCCAGCGCCTGCGCCTCGCGCACACACCGGTCGTGGGCGACGACCCGCCGCTGCTGCTCCAGACCGCCGAGCACGACGGCTGGGTGGACTGGCAGGTCGTCCCCCACTTCGCCGCCTCCGGCCCGCACGACCGGCACATCACCCTCGACGCCGCCACCGGCGAGATCGCCTTCGGCCCGTCCGTCCGCGAACCCGACGGCCGGCTGCGCCAGTACGGCGCCGTCGCCCCCAAGGGCGCGGTCGTGCGCGCCCGCCGCTACCGCACCGGCGGCGGCCGCGCCGGCAACGTGGCCCGGGGCGCCGTCCAGGTCCTGCGCACCTCCGTCCCGTACGTGTCCGAGGTCGTCAACCGAGAGGCCGCGCGCGGCGGGGTCGACGGCGAGACGGTCGAGGAGGCGAAGGTCCGCGCCCCGATCACCCTGCGCGCCCAGGAGCGGGCCGTCACCCTGCGCGACTACGAGGAGCTGGCCCGCCGCGCGGCCCCCGAGACCGCCCGCATCACCTGCCTCGAAGGCAAGCCGGACGAGCACGGGTCGTACGCGGTACGGGTGTTGGTGGTCCCGCAGGCGGTCCCCGACCCAGGCGGCCGGCTGCGCTTCGAGCAACTCGTGCCGGGTGACACCCTGTTGGACCGCATCACCCGTCACCTCGACGAACGCCGGCTGATCGGGACGAGGCTGGCGGTCGGCCCGCCGTACTACCAGGGCGTCACCGTCGTGGCCACCGTGCACGCCTTCCGCGGCGTCGACACCGACCGGGTGCGCCGCCAGGCCCACGACGCCCTCTACCGCCACCTCGACCCGCTGACCGGCGGCGCCGACGGCCGCGGCTGGCCGTTCGGCCGCCCCGTGCAGTCCGGGGAGGTGTTCGCGGTGCTGCAACGCGTCCCGGGCGTCGAGCTGGTCGACCAGGTCACCCTGCACCCCGCCGACCCCCTGACCGGCAAGCGGGGCGAGGCGACGGACCGCATCGACCTGTCCGCGCCCTCCCTGGTCTTCTCCTACGACCACCGCGTCCGCGTGATCGGGGACGGCACGTGAGCGCCCGCGGGAAGGAGGCCCGCCGATGAGGGGCTCCGTCGACGGCCTCGGCTCGTCCGCCCCGATCGGCGCGATGCTGCCGGCCGTGTTCGCCGACGACGACCTCGCACAGCGGTTCGTCGCCGGGCTCGACGAGGTGATCGCGCCGATCCTCAACGTCCTCGACTGCCTGCCCGCCTACTTCGACCCGGCCCTCGCCCCCGCCGACTTCACCCGGTGGCTGGCCGGCTGGGTCGGCGCCGAGACCGACGGCACCGAACCGGAGCCGAGGCTGCGGGCCGCCGTCGCCGCCGCCGCGTACCTGCACCGGGTCAGGGGCACCCGGCGCGGCCTCGCCGAGGCGATCCGGCTGGCCTTCGGGGTCGAGCCGGACATCTCCGAGAGCGGCGGCGCCGCCTGGAGCGCCCGCCCCCTCGGCCCGTTCCCCGGCGAACCCCGCCCCCACCTGCACGTCACGCTCCGCCTGCCCGACCCCACCCCGGCGGACGAACACCGCCTGGACACCCTCGTGGCCGCCGCCCGGCCCGCCCACATGCCGTACACGGTCAAGGTGACCGCCGCCGAAAGGATCCCGGAGAGATGACCACCCACCACTGCGCCGAGTGCGGCACCCGGGCGGAGCCGGGCCAGTCCTTCTGCGACGCCTGCGGGGCCGTCCTGAGCTGGACGGACCGTGCGCCGGCCAGGACGGCGCCCGGACCGGCGCAGGAGACGCGCCGGCCGCCGGCCGCCCCGGAGCCGGAGGCACCGGGCACCCCGGCAGGCACCGGCGCCCCCACCCGTACGACGTCCGCCACGACAGGGACGGCGGACACGGAGATGTCGGCGGAGACGGATGTGGCGGCGGAGACGGCGGAGACGGCCGCACGGACGCCGGCCGGCCCGGCGGACCGGGTCACCACCCCGGACGACGAGGACACCACGGAGACCCCCCTCCCCGTCCTCCCGCCGGACGACCCCGCCACCGCGCCGGACGGCACCGGCACCCCGGCGACCGCCTCCCCGGTGGGAGCGGCCCCCGACGACACGGCACCCACCGAACCCGTCCCGGCGGCCCCCCCCCCCGCGTCCGCGCCCGCCCCCGACGACACGATGACCGCCCGGGCCCGCTCCCTCCTCGTCCCCGTGTCCGAGCCGGAGACCCGCCCGACCCCGCCGCCCGCCGTCGCCCCGGTGCTGCCGGGCCGGCCGGTGGCGAACCGGCCCCAGGTGCGCGCCCCCGGCCCCGAGCAGGGCGACGAGAACGGCGTCCCGTGCCCCTGGTGCGCCACCCCCAACCGCCCCGACCGGCACTTCTGCGCCCGCTGCGCGATGCCGATGACCCGGGAGGACCGTTCTCCGGAGCACCGCCCGTGGTGGCGCCGGGTGCTGGACTTCCGCAACCGTGAGACGCCCTGGGCCGGCGACCGTCCCCGTATGCGCCGTACCTTCGACCGCGTGGTGACCTGGGTGGTGGCCGCGGCCGTCCTCAGCCTGCTGGTCTGGGCCGGGGCGAACACCCCGGACGCGATCCAGGCCACCCGCGACCACTTCGCCAAGCGGGCCCCGGTCGCCCCCGACCTGATAGCCGCCTCCCGCTCCTACCCGGGCCACAAGCCGGAGCTGGCCTTCGACAAGATCAACAACAGCTGGTGGGGTCCCGGTGTCTCCCAGTCGGGCCGGGGCGAGTGGATCGAGGCCCGCTTCGCCGAACCCACCCGCCTGCTGGACCTGATCATCACGCCGGGCGTCTCGACCCGCGCCGACCAGCTCTCCCAGTCGGCCCTGCCGCACCGCGTCAAGGTGACCATCACCCGCAAGGACGGCACGACCACGACGCGGGACCTCACGCTCGACCAGAGCGCGGGCGGCCAGCGGCGCGCGTTCCGGGTCGGCGAGGTGACGAAGGTGCGCTTCACGGTGGAGTCGGCGTACGCGGCCTCCGCGAGCAAGCAGGTGGCCATCGCGGAGATCGAGTTCTTCGGCCGGTCGAACGCGAACGCGTCCTGACCGACGGGACGGGGTGGCCCCGCACGACGAGGGCGCCACCCCGGCCGGACACCCCGGACCCGGTCCAGGCGTCCGTACCGACCCTCACGTACGCACGAACACCGCGTACGCACGAACACCGGGTAAGCACGACCCTCGCGTACGCACAGCACGAGGCCCACCCCGCTCGACACGGGGTGGGCCTCGTAGTGAGAGCGCCGGGCAGGCCTTGCACCTGCATCTCCCCGCAGGAAGCGGGGCGTCTTTCCTTGGACCACCAACGCAGAACCGATTCACCGCTGTTGTGGCGACCAGCTCGTGATCAAGCTTACCGCATCCCGGGGGTGCTCCGAACCACCCGTCAGTGGAGCTCGTCCACGTCCAGGTCGGGGCCGACGACGAGGGTGACCGCACCCGCGGTGGCGTCCGCGGACGCGGAGGACCGCACCTTGGGCAGACGCGAGGAGAGGACCGCGGCCTGCTTCTCCAGGCCCGCCGGGTAGGTGACGGCCGTCTTGGTCACCGTCTCGGGCGCGTTGCCCGTCTCCGTGACGGTGAGGCCGGCCGCGCGCAGCTTCTCGGCGACGGCGGCGGCGCGTCCGGCGACTCCGGTGCCGTTGAGGACCCGGACGCGCACGGAGGAGGCGTACACGAGGTCCTTCACGGCCGCCTGCAACTGCGCCTTGGTCATCTCCTTGTCGTTCGCCAGGGAGGTGAACAGGTTGGCGGCCTGCGGGTACTGCCAGACGACGTTGGCCAGGTCCGTCGGGACGTCCGCCTCGCGCGGGTAGTTGGGGACGGTGAGGAAGGCCAGCCGGTCGCTGGGTATGCCCTTCAGCTCGTTGGCGAGGCCGTAGATCGGCTGGATGCCGGCCAGGTCCGGGTCCGTGGTGAGGGACTTGGTGCCGGCCTGGAGGAAGCCGTACAGCGCGTCGGGGCTGGTCAGCTTCGACTTGGCCTTCTTGACCAGGGAGTTCATGAACTCCTGCTGGCGGCCGATGCGGCCGATGTCGGAGCCGTCGCCGACGCCGTAGCGGACGCGGACGTAGCCGAGGGCGGTCTCGCCGTCGACGGTCTGGCAGCCGGCCTTCAACTCCAGGCGGGCCTTGTCCGACGTGATGTCCTGCTCGGGGCAGACCTCGATGCCGTCCAGGGCGTCGACCATGCCCTTGAAGCCGGAGAAGTCGATGGACATGAAGTTGTCGATGCGCAGGCCCGTGTGGGCCTCGACGGTCTTGATGCTGCACGCGGCGGCCTCGGCGACCTTGCCGCTGGTGCCGCCGATCGCGAACGCCTCGTTGATCTTGCCCTTGTGCGGGGAGGACGTCTTGCCGTTGCCCATGTCGCAGGCGGGTATCTCCACGTAGGAGTCACGCGGGAAGGACACCACCGCGGCCCACTTCCGGTCGGCGGGCACGTGCAGCACCATCAGCGTGTCCGACTGCATGGTGGTGAGGTCTTTTTTGTTGCCGTACTTGGCGTTCGCGCCCTCGCGGCTGTCGGAGCCCACGACCAGGATGTTCTTCGAGCCCGGGCTGAGGTTCTCCGGCCGGTCGGCGCCCAGCTTGTCGTCCACGTCGGCGGAGTCGATGTTGTTGTTGAGGTCCTGGTAGATCCACGCGCCGACCCCGCCGACCCCGAGGACGACGACCGCGGTCACCCCCGCGCTCCACGCCAGGACCCGCCCCCGCCGCGTCAGCCGGGTCTTCCCCGGCCCGCCGGTCCTGCCCGGCGCCCCGGTCCTGCCCGGCGCCCCGGTCCTGCCCGGCCCCCCGGTCCTGCCCGGCGGAGTACGCCGCCGCCTTCCTGTTCCGCTCACCGGCGCTCGCCCCTCCGCCTCGGCCGTCTTTCACCCCGTACACCGTGCTCGGATCGTGCGGCGTGGGTCACCGCCGAACGACGGAACACTACACGCAGGTGGGAATACGTCCCGAAAACACAGACGACTCATCCGCCTCGTGCGTTCCCGCCCCGCCCGCGGCCCCACGGCGGGGCCACGGGCGTCGGCGGCGGGAGGTGGTGCTCATGACGTCGTGCGCTCCCCGAGTCGACGGATCATGAGCGGGACGTCCTCGTCCCCGGCGTCCCGCCGCCAACACCCCACCCCTTACGGAGCGTTGATCAGGTCGTACGGCGGGACCGTCACCGTACGGGCACCCGGCGTGCCGCCGAGGACGACCTTGCGCAGCGAGACGTTGTTGTCGAGGTCGGTCTCCTTCAGGCGCTCGGCCGGGTTGGCGAGGACCTCGATGTAGTACGTGCCGTTGGGCAGGTCGGTGACGTCGAAGGACTGGCCCGGGCGGTACTGGGTGTACGTGTCGCCGGAACCGACGTCCAGGACCTCGCGGACGGAGATGGAGTTCTGCTGGCCGCAGGCGGTCGACAGGTCGGTGTTGTTCGGGTGCCAGTTGGCGTTCTTCACCGTGTAGTCGACGGCGTCGGTGTTGGCCAGGCAGAACGCCTCCTTGCCGCTGCGCACCTCCTTCGTCTTGTCCTCGCTCAGCAGGCGGTAGCTGGCGAAGTCGGTGAAGTGCCAGTGCTCGTGGCCGATGCGCGGGTCCCACTCCATGGTGCCGGTGGGGGTGTAGCCGACCTGCTTGCCGTTGGCGTCGTAGAAGTACTGGTAGGCGTCCATCAAATCCTGGCCGGGGCTGCGGAAGCCGTCCACGACGAGCGGGGCGGGGCCCGCGTTCCAGACGTTGGCGCTGAAGGCGAGGTAGTCCTTGCCGGGTACGTCGCCGTCCTCGCCGTCGGTGATCATGATGTCCCAGGCCGGCAGGGACCGCAGGTCGGGCTTGGGCACGTCGGCCGGGACGCCCGCGCGGCCGGTGGGCCGCTTGGCGTTGGCCGTCAGCGCGGGCGCGACGCGGGAGCCGTCGGTGTGCCCGCTGCCGTCACCGAGGTGGTGGGCCAGGCCGCGGTCCTCGAGGGCGTGGGAGAGGGCGGGCGGGGTGGGCGCGTCGGCGCCGCGCGGACCGTAGTGGTGGCCTCCGCCCCGCGCCTCGTGGCCGGCGTGCGCGGAGTGGGCGCCGTCGCCGCCGTGGCCCGCGGCGGACCGCAGGCCGACGCCGCCCCCGTCCTCCCAGCTCTGCTCGCGCACCGTCACCTTGATGGTCGGCCGGTCGTCGGGGATGGAGAACAGGTCCCGGTACTTCTTCGCCACCGACACCTTGGCCGTGTACTCGCCCACCGGCAGGTCCACCGGCTTGTCGTAGTCGACGGCGCTGGAGTTGGCCGCCCAGCCCTGCTCGATGCCCCACACCGAGCCGAGCGTGAACGGGTTGGTGGGGCAGCTCTCCGGGTAGTGCGAGGTCGCCGGGGCGTCCGGACGGATCCGCCCGGAGGCGTTGTTCGGGCAGAAGGTGCCCTTGCTGGTCGCCACCTCGGCCCCGGACGCGTCCGTGAGGGACACCTCCAGGAAGCCGGGCAGCCCCTTGAAGTCGTTCACCAGGCCGGCGGGCAGCTTCTTGGTCTTCGTCTTCTTCCCGTCGCGCAGGATCTGCTGGGCGACGACGGGGTCCTTGTACGACTTGCGCGTCACCTTGAACTCCAGCGGCGCGTTGTCGACCGACAGGTACGTGCCCAGGTCCAGGTAGACGCCGGGCTCCCCCTCCCACCGGTCGAGCGTCACGGACTTCGACGCGGCGATCAGCTTGAGCTCCGGCACGCCGGGCGTGCTCTTCGGCGTCGCGCCGGCGACGGGTGCCGCCCCGGCGACGGCTACGACGGTGAGCGCGGCCCCCGCGGCGAACGCCGCGCGCTGGAGCTTCTTGCGTTGTGGCTGACTGGTCATCGGTTCCTCGTCTGCGAGTGCCATGGTCAGTGGCATCGGACTGGACAGCCCACGGACGCGGCCCCGTACGGACGCACCCCACGCGCCCCGGCCACCTCTGTGAACATCCTGTGAGACAGGTAAAACCGTTGCCCTGGTTGCCTGTTGGGACAGAATTCA
The DNA here is from genome assembly GCF_043080745.1 of Streptomyces sp. NPDC014995. NCBI lineage: Bacteria > Bacillati > Actinomycetota > Actinomycetes > Kitasatosporales > Streptomycetaceae > Streptomyces > Streptomyces sp. NPDC014995. The sequence continues at coordinate 430,226 of NZ_JBIBVX010000002.1, read as the reverse complement.
CCTCACGCCGCGCTCTCCCACGGGGTCTCGGACCGGAAGCCGCACCCGCTTTCCGGGCCCGGCCCGCCTCTCACCGACGCGACCCCGCCCACCGCGACCGCACACCTCAACCGGCTGGTCGCGGGGGCCTCCTGGTCAACCCTCTTCCGCCACGCCCTCGACCAGACCTGGCTGACCCGCACCACCACAACCCCCATCGTGACGGTGACGCCCACGGGCCGATGGGCCCTGCGGGAGCGGTGGGGGGTGGCGGAGGAGGTGCTGCGGGGGCCGGGGGCGCGTCGGCGCCTGTCGTACGGCGGCGCCGTACGGGCGGCGCGTACGCCCCCCGGAGATGCCCCTCTTCCTCAGCCCGCGGCCGTCGCCTCCATGGGTGACGACCTGGGCGAAGCCGTTCGCTCCAGGTGGACCACGACGGTGCCGTGGAAACGCCGCACGGCGTCGTCGACGCTGCGGATGAAGCCGGACTCCGCGCTGCCCCGGCCGTTGCCCATGCCCTTGAAGAGGGTGAGCCGGAAACCGGTGATCTTCCCGCCGTTCTTCGGCAGCAGGTCCGCCGGTTCCGGGCGGAGCCGTTCCAGGGTGCCGCGCGGTCCGCCCGTCTCGTCGTCGACCAGCGTTTCCACGTGGAGGTCCGCCGGAGCCTCGGCCAGGCGTCGGACGAGCCGCTTGGCCCAGGTCAGGGGGTACCCCTGTACAGGTGCCGGGATCTCGATGGAGGTGCGCAGCTTTCCGGTCCGCAGGTCGGCGCCCACCGCGAGGACCCCGGGCGCGCCGTCGATGCGCAGCTCCGCCTGCAACCTCCCTTCCGCGCACAACTGGTCCGCCATGCGGGCCCGGCGGGCGGCGGGGTCGGTTCCACGCCTGGCCCGCTGGACGGGAAGCACCTTCTGCCCCAGGTCACCGCCGAGCCCCAGGCAGACCTGGCGGATGAGCCGCTCCCAGCTCTCCACGACCTCCAGGGCGCGCGGGTCGCCCTGGCAGAGGGTCTCGTCGTCGATGCCCTTGCGTACGGGGACCCAGGCCGCGCCCATGTTCTGGAAGCCGTGGCATCCGGAGTTTTCGTGCTGGAGGTAGTGGAGGAGTTCCTGGAGCAGCCAGGCGTGGGCGCTGTTGCCGACGCCCTCGTGCCGGATCAGCATCTGCGCCTGATGAGCCACCTCGGCCCAGGACAGGTGGCGCAGCGCCACCTTGTGCTTGCGGCGTCGGTCGATCTTGACGTCCACCAGGGGGCTGCCCTCGAGCGCCACGTCGTTGGAGAGCGTGATCACGGCCTCGTATCCGCGCCGTGCCGCGATGTCCATGTAGGCCTGCACCTGCTCGGACTTGAGCGCGTTGCCGTTGGTCTTCGTCTCGACGAGCGCGGTCCACAACTTGCCGGCCCGCTCGACGCGGATCACCCCGTCCGGGCGTCGTGGAGTCTCGCCGTGCGGCAGCGACACCTCGGTGAACGTCTCCATACGGCCCGCCGGGGCTCCGAAGGCCGCCGTGAGCCTCCTGCCGAACTCGGGCACCTGCGCCATCACGGACAGCAGCACCGACGTCGCCCGCGTCTCACGGTCGCGGTCGCTCTTGAGCGCGGAGACCGGGAAGAGCCGGGCCTGCTTCCAGGACTCGTTCTCCGCGAGGGACTTCTTCACCGTCTTCGGCAGGGTGACCTTCCTCTTCGCGGTGCGGGGCCGCGAGGTGGCCTTGCCCGCCTCCGTGTCGTCACCGGCCCGGCGCGGAGCGGGAACGGCCGGGAGGGCGGTCTCCTGTGCGGCCTCCCCGGCGACCGGAGCGGCCCCGGGCAGCCCGGCCCCCTGGGACTCGTCGGCCCTCTCGGCCCCGTCGGCGCCCGCGTCCTCGATCGCCTCGTCCTCGGCGGCGTCGTCCTGGATGTCGACGCCGAAGTCCGTGGCCAGTCCGGCCAGACCGGTGTCGTATCCCTGTCCGACCGCCCGGAACTTCCACTCGTCCGCGCGCCGGTACAGCTCGCCGAAGATGAACGCGCTCACCGACCCGGCGTCGTCGATCGAGAACCGGAGCAGGTCCTCCCCCGCGCCGTCGGCCAGCGTGACCCGGAGGTCCTCCAGTTCCCCGAACCGCGCGCCCTCGTACCGGCTGGCGGCGACCACGACCCGTTCCACGTCGGCCGGAATCGCCGTCAGGTCGAATCCGATGCGGTCCTCGCTGCCCTCCCCGGCCGGGACCTTGCCCAGGAGCTGCACGCTTCCGTCCGCGGCGACCGGGTTGTTGTAGAAGTAGAAGTCGGCGTCGCTGCGCACCTTCCCGTTGCCGTCGAGCAGGAGGACGGAGACGTCCGCGTCCCCCTCGCCGGTCGAACTGGCCCACCCCAGGCTCACGATCACCGCGTCGACGTTCTCGCTCAGCGCCGCCAGACCGACGTTGGCGCCTTTGACCATCTCGTGCACATGCCCCCCCCTAACGGCCCCCGCCGATGTGACGCGCGACACACGGCGCGCACGGGGAGACTCTAATGCCCGAAGGGGCGGGCCTCGAGGTGATCCGCGGGAATTGCCATGACGGCGGCAGGGGCCCGACGCAGGGCCACGACGGGCCCGGCCCGCCCTTCGTCAGTACCGCACCGCCCGCGGTACCTCCGCTCGGGTCCCGTCCGGGAGTTTGCGGGTGCTGCGGGCCGTGGCCTTTCGGGATGTGCCTGGCGGTACGTCGGGGACGGTGACGAGGACCGTGTCCCGCCACGTGCCGTCGGGGTCCTTGAAGTCGACCTGCACGGCGAAGGACCTGGTCGAGTCGTCGGGGTTGGTGGCGGTGACGTCGACCGTGGTGCGGCCGTCGGCGTCGGTGGACGGGGTGCCGAGTTTCACGTCGGCCTTGGCCTCGACGCCGCCCTTGATGCTGTCCAGCTTGCGGCCGGCCTCCGCGGTCGCCGACGCGAAGGCGGACGCGGCGCGGCCGCCGACCGACTCGGCGGCGGAGGCGGCGCGGCTGGCCACGGACGACGGGTCGCTCTCGTCCGTGCAGGCGGAGAGCACGAGGGCGCACGCCGTCGCCGTCAGGGCGGCTCGCCCCGCCCAGTGCGCGCGGTGAGAGGTCATGGGGTCTCCAGCCTGCGTACGTCGTGGGGTCGCCTCCAGTGAAGGGCCGGCCGCCCGTACCCGCACGTCGGCTCACCCGGACGGGCCACTCCTCGTGGTGGTGGTCGTCGGCGGGGCGGATGGTCGAGGGAGAACAGGAGAACAGCCGACGCTGGAACACAGAAAATGGGGTACGGCCATGAGCGAGCAGTCGTCGTCGCGGTCCCACACACCCTCTACCGAGGAGTCGCCCGTCTGGGATCCGTCCCACCAGGGCACCGGGCAGCCCGCGGCCGGCTGGGCCTCCGGTCCGGCGGGCGGCAGCGGGTGGGCCGCCGGTGGTGTCGTCTTCGCGGGGGTGCTGATGCTGGTGCACGGCCTCCTCGCCGTCTTCCAGGGCATCGCCGCGATCGCCGGGGACGACGTGTACGCCCAGATCGACGACTACGTCTACAAGATCAACCTCACCGGGTGGGGCTGGATCCTGCTGATCGTGGGAGCCGGCGCGGTCGCCACCGGCGCCGGCCTGCTCAAGGGGGCCGCCTGGGCCCGGGCCGTCGGCATCGCGCTGGCCGCGCTGAACCTGGTCCTTCAGTTCCTGTTCCTGCCGTACGCCCCGGTCTGGTCGATCGTCCTGATCGCGATCGACGTGTTCGTGATCTGGGCGCTGGCCGCGTACCGGCCGCCGAGGGCGACGGCCCGGCCGGCCTGAGCGGGCGGAGCCTCCGTCCGTCAGCCAGTCCGTCAGCCAGTCCGTCAGCCAGTCCGTCAGCCAGTCCGTCAGTCAGTCCGTCCGTCACTCCGTCCGTCCCTCGGCACGCCTCGTCACTCAGCGCCTCAGCTTCTTGTACTTCCGCATCAGTTCGACGATCCGTGCCTGGTCCGCGCCCCCGTTCAGCTCGGTCAGCAGCTCGTCCGGGCACAGCTCGTAGAAGTCGCCCCAGTAACGGCGGCCGCGGTTGTCCCATATGCGGTAGCCGCCGGGCACACCCCGGGCGACATAGCGCCGCTTGCTCACTCCCTGGCCTCCTCTGTCCCGTGGTCGACCTCACTGTGCCCGGCTCGCCCGGTCCCCGCGCGCGGTTTTCGCCCCCTTCCGCGTGGGTGCCGCGGGCTTGTTCGGACTCGTGCTTTCCGGCACCACCTCGACGGCCTTCCTCCGCAGCCACGGCAGTGGCGGCACCGAGGAGCCCATGTACGGCGTGATCCGCACCTCGAAGTGGAGGTGGGGGCCGGTGACGTTGCCGGTGGCGCCGGAGAGGCCGAGGCGTTGGCCCGCCTCCACCCGCCGGCCCTTGCGGACCTCGATGCGGGAGAGGTGGGCGTACTGCGTGAAGTACCCGTCGGGATGGCGGACCACGACCTGGTGGCCGAAGCCGTCGCCGCAGGTCGTCGCGCGGACGACGCCCGGGCCGACGGCGTACACGGGGGTTCCCGTGGCCACGGCGAAGTCCTGGCCGGTGTGGTGGTGGGCCCAGCGCGAACCGCGGTCGGCGTAGCCGGCGGAGAGCCAGTAGCCGCGGGTCGGGGCGGTCCAGTGCGCCGCGCCCGCCCCGGCGCGGGCGCGCGCGGGAGGGCGGCCCGCGGTGCGGGCGCGGGTGCGGGGGCGGACGGTGCAGTGGCCGGCCTGCCCCGTGGGGTCGACGGCGACCGGATCGCCGGTGCGGCGCGCCGTCGCCCCCAGCAGGTCCCGCAGTTCGGCGCGCACCGCCTCGCGGTGGCGTTCGGCCGCCTCGACCTTCTTGTGGCCGGCGTCGTCCTTGCGGAGCCGGTCGACTCGTGCGCGGGCCTGCTCGTGCGCCCGCACGAACCGGGCGGCCCGCTCGCGGACGCCCTCGCTCCCGGCACCGGCGGGCACCGCGGCGAGCGCCACCAGCAGGACGGCCGGCAGGACGGCGACAGCGGAACGGCGTAGGGAGTGTTCTCGTCGCATCTTGGGATCATCGGACCAGCGGCCGGCCGCACCCCGGCAGACGCGCCGCGCACTCAGCCGAACGGCCCCGCCGACCGCGACCGGGCGGCACGGCAACCCCGGCGGGGGCGGCGGCAACCAAGGGGCGTCCGTGAATCCCGTTCCCCACACGAGGAGTTCACCCATGCGCAGGCATCTCGCACGGTTGTTCACCGTGCTCGCGGCGTTGGCCGCGCTGCTCCACGCGACCGGCACCGCCGCTCCCCGCGCCGAGGCCGCCGACGAGTGGAACCCGCCCGCCCACCTCGTCCAGCCGCTCAACGAGGTCTGGAACCACGTCTCGACGACGTACCCCGACCTCTACGGGTTCCGCAACTACGGCTGGGACCAGGTCATGGCCAACAAGGGCAGCATCAACTACTGCGTCCGCTGGGAGTCCGACGCCCCGGTCAGCGCCGCCCTGCGCGACCGCGTCCACGCGGCGCTGAAACGGCAGTTCGCCCTGTGGATGGCCGCCCAGGTGCAGAACGGCCGGGGCTACAACAACTGGCCGTACACCACCGTGCCGGTCAACATCGTCGGCTGGGCCGTCAAGGACCGCGCCACCCTCCAGTGGACGGACAACTCCGTCGACATCTACACCAACGTCCTCGACGGCGGCGGCGCCCCGCAGTGCGCCCCCGACTGCGGCCGCTTCTTCCACCAGGACGGCAACTACTCCAAGTGCCCCGGCGGCACCGCCCGCCACTACGACCAGTCCCTGTGGCTGACCAAGGGCTTCCAGGGCGGCGCCGGGGGCGACTGGGGCCAGCGGCTCGGCCAGGAGTACTTCACCTCCGCCCTCGACCAGCCGAACATCCACATCTACCTGCACGAGGTCGGCCACACCTTCGGCCTCGACGACTTCTACGACTGGACCCCGACCGGCCAGTGCTGCTTCCTGATGAAGGCGGGCAGCGCCGCCCAGATCACCGAGTTCGACAAGTGGATGCTGCGCGACTTCTGGCGCCATCTGAAGGGGCGGTACGGGCTCTGACGTGCCGGCCGGGGCAGGCCCCGTTTCAGGTGCGGAAGGTGTGCACGTGCTCCGAGCCGGTGACCTCGAACTGGTGCATGTGGATCGTCCGCGACTGGGTGTCGGAGATCTTCTCGCACCACTCGAAGCGGCGGACGGGAACCAGTTCCGGGAAGGTGCCGGCCCACTCGACGCCGTTACTGGTGTGCGCGTAGGCGTACCAGAAACGGTTCACGTCGTCGGGGTCGTCACCGTAGACGACGACCTCCTGGCCGGGTTCGATGCGCCACCAGCCCTTCTTCAGCCAGTCGCCTCCGTCCGGGCAGTTGGGGAAGTAGCGCTCGAACATCGCCCAGATGGTGGCGTGGTAGCTGTTCCTGAACCTCAGTGACATGGCCCGTCCTCCTCACCTGTCACACGGAGGGAGCTTGCTTGCGGACTGCGGGCTTCGTGCCGTTGGACTGCGCCTCGGCGTTCATTCCGGAGGTGGGGCGGGCCTCACTGCGGCTCACCCCGCCTTCCCCGGCCACCGCCGCCCTGGCGGACGCCGCGCGGTCCAGCGCTTCCTCAGTGGTCTCGGTGGTCGGATCGGCCTGCGCGGAAGACTCGTGAATCATGGAAGTGCTCCAGACCTGGACCTGAAGAGAAGGGGTGCCCGTCGCCCCCCGGTCCCGGACTGCGGGGACGGGGTGGCTCAAGATGCCGCGTCATCCGTGAGACGCAGGCCGGACGAGTCCCTCGCCCTCCATTCTGGGCCCGCGTCCGGCATCACGCATGCGGAGCCCTTGTACGGCTGTACGGCGGCCAGCTCGCACCACACGTACTTGCCCCGGTGCCCGAACCGGGACAGCGGCTGCCAGCCCCAGACGTCCGCGCAGGCCCGCACCAGGGCGAGGCCCCGGCCGTCCTCCGCGTCGGTCAGCTCCTCGAACTTGGCGGGCGGGTCGGGCGGGTCGGGCGGTTCGGGGTCGGCGTCCCAGGCTCCGACGCGGAGGACTCCGTCGGCGTAGCGGACGCGGAGGGCGGCCGGGCCGGTGGTGTGCCGCACGGCGTTGGCGATCAGCTCCGTGGCGATCAGCTCGGCGGTGTCGGCGAGGTGGATCAGTCCGTGGAGGGTGAGGATCAGGCGGAGGGTGCGGCGGGAGACGGGAACGGCTCTGGGGTCGTTGGGGATGTAGAGGGAGTACTCCCAGGGTTCGGGCATGGCGGAACTCCGTTCGGCGACGGGGGAGGTTGAGGGCGCGGTGGCAGTGCCGCGGCCGTCGTGGCAGGACGGGGCGGTGCGCTTCCGCTGGGTGAGGTTCGCGTCACTGACGGTAGACCTGGATTTCCAGGTTGAGCAAGCTGATCGCGTAACCTTGCCTCGAACGAGTCGCGTCCCCAGGGGCGTTGGGAGGAGCGATCGATGGTGCTGAGGCGCGAACCGACGGCACGCCAGGTGCGATTGGCGGTCGAACTGCGCAGGCTCCGCGAGGCAGCCGGCCTCACCGGCCGAGAGGCAGCAGCGCTGCTCGGGGTGAGCTCCACCCAGATCAACCAGATTGAATACGGCCACACCGGTGTGAGCGAAAAGAGGCTGCGCAGCCTGGCCGCTCACTACGCCTGCATGGACGAGGCGTTCATCGACGCCCTGGTGGCGATGGCCACCGACCGGACGCGCGGCTGGTGGGACTCGTACCGCTGCGCGCTACCCTCGTCGTTCCTGGACCTCGCCGAGTTGGAGCACCACGCCACGTACCGGCGCGACGTTGAGTTTTTGCACGTCCCTGGTCTGCTTCAGACGGAGGACTACGCCCGGGCGGTGTTCTCTTACCGGGTGCCCGCACTGCCCTCCGAGGACCTTGAGTTGCGCGTCCGCCACCGAATGCAGCGCAAGGTGGTGATCGAGCGCCCGGAACCCACCCCTTACGAGGCGGTGATCCACGAGGCCGCGCTACGCATCAGAGTCGGCAACCGGACCGCAGCGCGGACCCAACTGGCCCGCATCCTGGAGGTGTCCGAGGCAGATCACATCACCGTGCGGGTGATCCCCTTCGACCTGGACGGGTTCGCTGGAGCCACAAACGCCATGATGTACGCGGGCGGGGCCTTGCCCAAACTGGACACCGCGATGCGTGACGGACCTCAGGGCTCGGCCTTCATCGACTCAGAAGCCCAACTCGGTGCATTTCGAGCACTGTTTCGTAAGGTGGAGTCGGCATCACTCGACCCCGAACGGTCGCGTGACTTCATCCACCAGTTGGCGAAGGAACTGTGAGGCAGCCCATGACCACCCCCGACAACTGGCAGAAGTCATCCTTCTCGGGCAGCGGCGACGGCAACAACTGCCTCGAACTCGCCTCCACCCCCACCACCACCCACCTCCGAGAGAGCGACGACCCCACCACCGTCCTCACCACCACCCGCACCCCCCTCACCCACCTCCTCGACGCCCTACGCGGCGGAGACCTCTGACGACCGCCGGAGGTGCGGGCACCGGGGGCAGGGCTACGGCCCCACCTCCACCGCGTCGCCCACCGACACCTTTCCCTCCCGTGTCACGGTGAAGTACGCCCCGAAGACCACCCCGTCCGGGCCCCGTCGGTAGTCGGCGAGGGTGCGCAGGGGTTCGGGGCCGTCGCGGTGGCCCGTCTCCTGGTCGACCATCGTGATGGCGCAGCGGACCGTGCGTTCGGTGAAGGTCAGTTCGACGTCGGCGATGCTGAGGTGGTGGGCGTGGTCCTCCGTGTGGGGGGTGGGCCAGCCGTCGATCACGATGTTCGGGCGGAAGCGGTTCATGGGGAGGGGCGGGGCGCCGCGCTCGAGCAGTTTTCCGTTCAGGAGGTCGAGGCCAGCGCGCGAGACCACGTGCAGGCGGCTGTGGTTGGGGGTCGTCCCGCCGTCCTTCGCCCTCGCCCGCAGCAGCCGGCTCGGCCGGCCCAGCACCCCCGTCAGCCACTGCGCCGCGGTGTCGCCCTGGTCGACGCCGACGTACGACCGGCCGGGCAGGTCCGTCTCGCCCGGTTCCCCGGAGCCGTCCAGCCGTAGTTGCCCGCAGCCCGGTGCGCGCAGGGTCAGCGAACCGTCGTCCGGGTCCCGCTCCGGGGTGATCAGGGCCAGTCGCGGGTCGCCCCACTGCCAGCGCGGCTCCCCCGCCTCGTCGACGATCACGTACGCACGGTCGTGGGCGAGGCCGTGGGCCGTGACCCGGGCCTGCGTGAGGGTGATCCCGGCGCAGCCCTTCACCGGGTAGTACGTGAGTTCCGCGACCCTCGCCGCCATGGGAAACGCCCCCTCGGTCCGTCATCGGGGCCGGGGCGGGAAACCGTCCCGGCCGATCTCCAGGATCGTGCGGGAGCCTCGCCGTCCCCGGTGCGTCGAGCAAGATTTTGCGGAAACCGGTGAATTCCCGCGCCCCCGCGTCCGTACTCCTGTGCGTCCGACCCCGCCGAGCACAGGCGGTATGACCGACCGGGCAAGGAGGAACGGTGCGCTTTTCGCGGAACGTGATGGGAACTGCCTTCGTGGGTGGAGCTCTGAGCTTGACCCTCGTGGCTCTCGCCTACCCGTCGATGCTGGGCCTGGAGACCGTCTCCACCTCGAACGACCGGATCATCGCCAACACCCAGTGGGGGCCGCTGACGGAGGGCGACCGGGCGTTCGTGGTGGCTGTACGGGCGGCCGGCCTGTGGGAGTACCCCGTCGGATTCATCGGGCTGCAGAAGGGGCAGAGCCCCGCGGTCAAGACGGCGAGCGAGCACCTCATCGACGGGCACGCGGCCCTGGACACCACCTGCCGCAAGATCGCGCCCATGCTGAACATCACGCTGCCCAACGTGGCCAGTCCACAGCAGATCGGCTTCGTCAACACGCTCCAGGCGGCCCAGGGTCAGCAGTTCGACATCGAGTTCGCCAACATCCTGCGCCAGACGCACGGTTCCATCTTCAACACCGTCGCGAAGGTCCGCTCCACCACCAAGAACACGCTGGTGCGGGCGCTCGCCGACCAGGCCAACGACACCGTCCTCGACCACATCACGGTGATGGAGAAGACCGGCATGGTCGACTTCGACCAGACGCTCTTCAACCAGACCACCCCGCCGAAGCTGCCCAAGTCGGACATGACCCCGCCACCGCCGGCCGCCGGTCAGCCGATGGTCGTCCTCACGCCGCCGCCGACCGCCACGTCCACGCCGGTGGACATCGACGGCGCGTCCGTGGTGGGCGGGGTGACCCCGGCCCCCACCCCCACGGTGGGCTGACGCCCCTACGCCAGCCAGACCGTCGTGTCCGGCCCGATCCGTCCGTCGCCGTCCAGGGGCACGCTGGTCAGCAGCACCTCGCCGGGCGGCAACGGCACCGACCGCCCGGACAGGTTGGCGACGCACCGCCAGCCGTCGGAGCGGGTGAAGGCCAGCACGCCGGGCGGGGTCTCCTCCGCCCAGGTCAGCTCCTCGCCCTCCAGCAGTTTGCGGCGCAGGCGCAGGGCCGTGCGGTACAGCTCCAGGGTGGAGCCGTCCGTGCCGTCCTGGGCCTGGACGGCGTACCGCGCGAAGCACGGCGGCTGCGGCAGCCACGCCCCGCCCGCGCCGAAGCCGTACGACGGACCCGTCGTCGTCCACGGCAACGGCACCCGGCAGCCGTCGCGGCCCTTGCGGACCCGGCCCGTCTGCTCCCAGAGGGGGTCCTGGAGGACCTCCACGGGCAGGTCGGCGACCTCGGGCAGCCCGAGTTCCTCGCCCTGGTAGACGTACGACGATCCCGGCAGCGCCAGCATCAGCAGGGTGGCCGCCCGGGCGCGGCGCAGGCCGGACTCCTCGTCGACGGGCGGGGCGTGGCCGCCGGACAGCAGCCAGGCGTTCTCGTCGGTGCCGGGCGGCAGCATCAGGCGGGAGGCGTGGCGCAGCACGTCGTGGTTGGAGAGCACCCAGGTCGCGGAGGCGCCGACGGCCCGCGCGGTGGCGAGGGAGGCGGTGATGACCTCGCGGATCGCCTCCGCGTCCCAAGGAGCCTTCAGATACTCGAAGTTGAACGCCTGGTGCAGCTCGTCGGGGCGGGCGTACAGGGCGCGGCGGGCGCCCGGGACCCAGGCCTCGGCGACCGCGGTGCGGGGCGGGGAGTAGCCGTCGAGGATGCGGCGCCAGTCCCGGTAGACCGCGTGGACCTCGTCGCGGTCGTAGAAGGGGTGGGTGCCCGGCTCCATCGACAGCAGCGCCTCCTCGTCGCTCAGCTCCGGGGCCCCGAGGTCCCGCAGCGGGTCGCGCAGGTCCTTGGCGAGGGCGTGGGCCACGTCGACGCGGAAGCCGTCGACCCCGCGGTCCGACCAGAAGCGCAGGGTGGTGCGGAAGTCCTCGCGGACCTCCTCGTGGTCCCAGTTGAGGTCGGGCTGCTCGCGGGCGAACAGGTGCAGGTACCACTGGCCGTCGGGGACGCGCTCCCAGGCGCTGCCGCCGAAGACGGACTGCCAGTCGGTGGGCGGGAGTTCGCCGTGCGCGCCGCGTCCGTCGCGGAAGACGTAGCGGTCGCGGGCGGGCGAGCCGGGGCCGGCGGCGAGGGCCTCCCGGAACCAGACGTGGCGGTGGGAGGTGTGGTTGGGGACGAGGTCGACGATCACCTTCAGGCCGAGGCGGTGGGCCTCGGCGACCAGCGCGCCGAAGTCGTCCAGGGTGCCCAGGCGCGGGTCGACGTCCCGGTGGTCGATGACGTCGTAGCCGCCGTCGGCCAGTTCGGACGGGTAGAAGGGGCTCAGCCAGAGCGCGTCGACGCCGAGGGCGCCGAGGTGCGGCAGCCGCTCGGTGACGCCTCGCAGGTCGCCGAGCCCGTCGCCGTCGGCGTCGGCGAAGCTGCGCGGGTACACCTGGTAGACGACGGCCTGGCGCCACCAGTCGGGGTTGCGGGAGGACAGGTCGGTCGCGGCAGCGGTGTCGTAGTCGGTCACGAACAGAAGACTGTCCACTTTGCCGGGAAAGGCAACGTGCACACCATGCGGATCGGATCATTCCTCACATGGGGAATTCGTGACGGAACCTTGAACTCCCCCTCCATAGGCCCAGGTTGACAGCTGTCCACCGCGCGACCCACGATGTGCCCACACTGCGGCGCATGTGACCAATGGGCCCAGTGTTTCTTTCTGATCTGACCCGTCACCCCGGCCTGCGCCCCTTTGGCCCTCGCCGGCTGTGACGGTCACTCGCCAAGATGGGATACGCATGTCCATAGCGAGACGTGTCACCGTGCGCCGCCTGCTGGGGACGGGCGCCGCCTCACTCGCCCTGTGCACGGCCTCCGTCGCCGCCGCGACCGGCGCCTGGGCCACCGGGACGCCCGGCGGCGACGGCTGGAAGTCCGGCGGCCAGTTCCAGCCGGGGACCGGCGCGGGCACGGAGACGGAGACCGACCGCTGCCAGTTCTCGCTCGACGGCAAGCGCTTCTTCGACTCCGTCCGCGTCGACGACCAGAACCTGAAGCCGACCGACGACGGCAAGGTCCACATCACGGTCCGCACCGCCGACAAGGCCACCACCTGCACCGCCTCCCTGGCCTCCTACCTGGCCCACGGCGCGGACTTCCGCACCTCCGGCGAGCAGGTCTTCGTCGACTTCGACACGGTGACGGTCAAGCCCGGGCAGACCGACACCCTCGACATCGCCGTGCCGGACGCGGGCTGCTACGCGCAGATCGACCTGTACCGGGGCGCGGTGAAGTTCGACGGCAAGCCGGACGCCAAGGACGGCTTCGAGCACGGTGAGCTGCCCAAGGGCCCGGACCGGCCGGTCATCAAGGACAAGCTGATCGCGGCCTGGAACGGCGGCTCGAAGGACTGCACGGTCGAGCAGCCGCCGGCGTCCACCCCGCCGTCCTCGCAGCCGCCGAGCGCCCCCGAGTCGCCGTCGGCGCCGGCCTCCGAGACGCCGCCCGAGAGCCCCTCGGACACCCCGTCGGGCACGCCGTCGGACACCCCGTCCGAGACCCCGTCGACGTCCACCCCGACGCCCAGCGCCTCGGAGTCCACCCCCGCTCCGGCCCCCACCCCCGACGGCGGTGGCGGCGACCTCGCGGAGACCGGTGCGAACGGCAGCACCGGCGTGATCGTCGGCGGCGCGGCGGCCCTGCTGGCGGGCGGCGCGGCGATCGTCCTGGCGACGCGGCGGAAGAGGGCGACCGGCTGAAGCCTGTCGTTCGGATCGGGTCGCGGGGAATCGACGTCGTCTCGGCAACGCCGCGGATGCGCGTGCCAAACCCGCGTCTGTGGCGTGGTCCGAACGACAGACCCCTTCGTCACTCGGTGACCTGATGACTCGACGCCGGCCGGGCTGTGGGAAACCGGCCGGCGTCGGCCGTCCGGCCGCCGTCCGGCGGCTACGGCTTCTCGACCGTCGTCAGCCACAGGCTGACGTACCGCTCCACGTCCACACCCAACGCCACGTCCACCAGCGGCTGTTCGCGGACGCCGTCGTGGATCTCCGACTCGCCGGGGCGGGGGCGGCGGTCGACGATCGTCTGACCACGGGTGGGGCCGGGGGCCAACGAGACCTCGACGGGCAGCGGTTCGGTGGTCAGGCCCGCCGGGTCGACGACCGCGCAGACCGCGCCCGCGTCACCGAGGCCGCCCGTGGGGGTGGGGTCGCCGGAGGTGGCCGGGTCGCGGTGGGCGAGGAGTTCACCGGCCAGCCTCAGCCGTGGCTCGGAGCTCGCGCGCAGCCGCTGGACGTCCGCCGCGGGGACCAGGACCTGCTTGAACACGTCCAGGCCGTACATCGTGATCGGCACCCCGGCGGTGAGCAGGATCGCGGCCGCCTCCGGGTCGTGCCACACGTTGAACTCCGCGACCGGCGTGGCGTTCCCCGTCGTCACCGCGCCGCCCATGAACACGATCCGCTCGATGTTCCGCACCACCTCCGGGTGCGTGCGCAGCAGCAGGGCGATGTTGGTGAGGGGCGCGGTGGGGATGAGGGTGACCGGACGCGGGGAGGCGAGGATCTCGCGCCGCAGCAGCGTCACCGCGTCCACGTCGACCGCGACCCGGGTCGGTGCCGGCAGCCCCAGGTCGCCCATCCCGTCCTGCCCGTGCACGTGCCGCGCGGTGCGGACCGGCTCGATCAGCGGGCGCTCGGCACCCCGCGCGACCGGGACGTCCCCCGCGCCGGCCTGCTCCAGCACGGTCAGGGTGTTGCGGACGACCCCGTCCACGTCGGTGTTCCCGGCCACGCAGGTCACCGCGCGCACGTCGAGACCGGGGTGCCGTACGGCGAACAGCAGGGCCAGGGCGTCGTCGACACCCGTGTCGCAGTCGATGATCACCGGAATGGGCCGACCGGTCACAGCGGCGCTCCTCTCACACGGATACGTCAGTACGGGTACGCCCGTACCGGTACGTCAGTGACCTTACGCAGCCGGCCACAGTTCGGACCCGCGATCCGCGACCCGGCCGGCGATCCGGTGCAGCACCTCGTCCACCGGCACCGCCCCCGGCCGCCGCCCGTCCCGCAACCGTACGGCCACCAGCCCGCCCCCGGCCTCCCGCTCCCCGATCACCGCCTGGTACGGCACCAGGCGCGCCGCCCGGATCCTGGCCCCGAGGGTGCCCTCGCCGGGACCGTCCACTCGCGCCCGCAGCCCTCGCGCCTCCGCCAGCCGCACGACCTCGTGCGCCCGCTCCTCCTGCGCCCCGGCCACCGGCAGCACCACCAGCTGCACGGGCGCGAGCCAGACCGGGAAGGCGCCGCCGTGCGCCTCGACGAGGTGGGCGACGGCCCGTTCCACGCTGCCGATGACGCTGCGGTGGACCATGACGGGCCGGTGTTTCGCCCCGTCGGCGCCGATGTAGTGCAGGTCGAAGCGTTCGGGCTGGTGGAAGTCGATCTGGACGGTGGAGAGGGTGGCCTCGCGGCCCGCGGGATCGGTGATCTGTACGTCGATCTTGGGACCGTAGAAGGCGGCCTCGCCCCCGACGGCCTCGTAGTCGACGCCGGAACTGTCGAGGACCTCCCTGAGCAGCGCGGTCGCCCGGCGCCACAACTGCGGGTCGGCCACGTACTTGCCGCCCTCGCCGGGGAGGGAGAGGCGGTGGCGGGAGGCACGGATGCCGAGGTCGGCGTAGGCGCGGGCGATCAGGGCGAGGGCGGCGCGGGCCTCCTCCACCGCCTGCTCCAGGGTGCAGAAGATGTGCGCGTCGTTGAGCTGGATGGCCCGGACGCGGGTGAGCCCGCCGAGCACGCCGGACAGCTCCGAGCGGTACATGCCGCCCAACTCGGCGATGCGGAGCGGTAGTTCGCGGTAGCTGTGGGAGCGGGAGCGGTAGATCAGGGCGTGGTGGGGGCAGAGGCTGGGGCGCAGGACGACCTGATCGGCGCCCAGGTCCATGGGCGGGAACATGTCGTCGCGGTAGTGGTCCCAGTGGCCCGAGATCTCGTACAGGTCGCGTTTGCCGAGGATCGGCGAGTACACGTGCCGGTAGCCGGCGGCCCGCTCCGCCTCCCGGACGTACTCCTCCAGGGTGTGGCGGACGACCGCCCCGTCGGGCAGCCAGTACGGCAGGCCGGCGCCCATGAGGGGGTCGGTGTCGAACAGGCCGAGTTCCCGGCCGAGTCGGCGGTGGTCGTTCGGGCGGGGGTCCTCGTGGACGCGGTGGTCGTTCGGGCGGGGGTCCTGGACGCGGGCATCGTTCGGGCGGGGGTCGTTCGGGCGGGGGTCGTTCACGGTGGGTTCCTCTCGGACGAGAGGCGAGCACCCGCACGACGAAGCCCCGGGGCACTCGCCCCGGGGCTTCGGACATCCAGTGGTCAGCGCGCCGGGACACTCTCCGGCGTCGTCGTGAGGGAGATGGGGGCGCGCTGCATGCGGGGACCGTAGCAAGGGGGCGGGAGGGCGGGCGATCGGTTTTCGCGGCCGTACGCACCGGGTGCTCGGCGGCCACCCGCCCGCACCAACCGCCGTAACCCGGACGGCCCGCCGCGCTGGTCGGCCCGCGGCCGTGATGGTGCCGTGAGAGGAGGCACCCCGCGCAGACCACCGCCCACGCAGACCACCGTCCCCGCGCACCACGCCCACCAGGAGGCAGCCCGATGACCCGCCGTCCCCTCCTCGCCTCCGCCTGCCTCTTCACCGGGCTGCTCCTCACCGCCAGCGCCTGCGCCACCCTCGGCCTGGAGCATCCGCCGACCGCCCGGCAGGCCCTGCCCACCGTCCAGGAGTCGTCGTCGGGCACGTCCTCCAACCCCGCCGCCGCCCCCGGCCTCACCGAGGCGCAGGCGCACGCCGCGCTGATCACCGACACCGACCTCGGCCCGCCCTGGACCCCGACGCGCGGGGCCGCCACCTGGCGGGACGGCCTGCTCAAGGCGACCACCCCGACCGCGGAGTGCCAGAAACTCCTCGACCGTCTCTACGCCGACGAGGTGCTCGGCGGCCCCGCCCGCGCGGTCGTCGCCCTCGACGACCCCCACAGCGAGGCCCAGCTGCGCTACCAGCTCACCGACCGCAGCCCGGCGCAGGCGGACCGCGCCCTGGCCTGGCTGGAGACGCTGCCGGAGAAGTGCGCGCAGTTCGCGGCGAAGGCGCCGGACGACACCGTGCTGGAGGTGACGGTCGCCGAGCTGCCCCTGCCGGAGGTCGGCGACGTCCGGCAGGGCCTGCGGGTCACACTGACCGACTGGAACACCGACGACGCCGAACCGCTCGTCCTCGCCGTCGACGTGGCCGCCGTCCGCGTCGGCCAGGACACGTTCGCCCTCACCAACGGCGGCCTGAACGACGTACCGAACGAGGCCACACAGGCGGCCGTCCAGCTGGGCGTGCAGCGGCTGACGGAGGTGAGGAAGCAGGGGCGGGTGGAGATCTGAGGATCAGGGGAGAGGGGCGGGCGAGAGGCGCAGGGGAGACGGGCAGGGGAGGGGTGCGGGGGAGAGGTGGTGAGATGAGCAGGTGAGGGATCCGTCCGGGACGGACGGTCCCGTCAGGCCGTAGCCCCCGTCAGTCGGGGTCGAAGCGGGTCGACCGGGCGACCACCTCGTGGGCCATGTCGAGCACCGTGCGGCCCTCCGCGAAGGCGTGCGCCCGGAGCAGTGCCAGGGCCTCGTCGGAGGCGACGCCCCGCTGGGCCATGACCATGCCGACGGCCTGGTACACCTCGTCGTGGTCGGTGGCCAGCGGGCTCAGCCAGAGGCCGTCGCCGAGCCGGCCGGCCTCCTCGCCGCGCGGCAGCGCCATCAGGGCCGCCGTCAGGACGTCGGCCACGAAACGCGCCGTGCGGATGTCGTCGGCGGCCAGCTCGCCGGGGACGTCCCGGTAGAGGTCGAGGGTGCCCACGCACACCGAACGGTCGCCCAGCGGCAGCGCGTACACCGCGCGCACCCCGGCGGCCGCCGCCTGCTGCGCGAACACCGGCCAGCGGGAGGCGTCCCGGCCGGCCGTCAGGTCGGAGGCGAAGACGGCGGCGCCGGTTTCCGCGGCCCGCAGACAGGGACCGTCACCCAGCGTGGCCTGCACCTCCATCAGATGCGCGGCCCGCTCACTGCTCGCGCTCAGCGGTACGGGCATCCCCTCGCCCCGCAACGACACGCTCGCCCCGCTCACCGGCAGCAGCCGCACCGCCGCCGCGCACAGCCGCTCCGGCACCTCACCCGGCTCGGCGTCCCGCACCTCCTGGGCGATCACGTCGGTGATCCGTTCCCGGTCCCGATCGCGCACGCCGACCACCTCCGCGTACGCCGGCCGCACACACCTTCCCCGTCGTCCGGCCGGGTACCCCCCGCCCGGCGGGAGAACCCGTGCCGCTACGCCTTCTCGTACGGATCCGCCGGCTGCTTCACCCGGGTCACCGTCACCGCGTCGAGGACCGGCGGCCAGGCCTCCGCGGAGCCCGGGGCGCCCTTCGGGTGCCAGGTGCCGGTGACGGTGACCCAGGTGTTGCGCCCACAGCCAGCCCATGACCACGGCGGTGCCGAGCGAGGCGAGCAGGCGGGCGAGGACCATCTCCGGCCGGCCCGGGAAGGCGATCGAGGTGGCGACGAGCACGACCGGGTTGATCGCGGGCGCCGAGAGCAGGAAGGCGAGGGCCGCCGCCGGGGCCACCCCGCGCCGCACCAGGCTCCCGGCCACCGGCACGGACGCGCACTCGCAGCCGGGCAGCACCGCCCCGGCCATCCCCGCGACCGGCACGGCGAGCGCCGGACTGCGCGGCAACAGCCGCTTGAGCACCCGCTCCGGCACGAACGCGCCGATCGCCGCCGAGACGACCGTCCCGAGCAGCAGGAACGGCACCCCCTGGACGGTGATGGCCGTGAAGACCGTCCACCAGGCGGCCACGGGCGGGGTGAGAGGTCGAGCGCGAGCGTCGGGCCCAGCACGGCCACGACGGTCGCGACGGTCGCGACGGCGAGGAGCGCGGTGCCGCCGAGGACGGCGTACACGCACGCCCGCACGGCGAACCGCAGCCCGTCGGCCACGGTGTGGTGGTTCTGCACGCCGGGATTCCCGCCCCCTCCGTGCGTACCGCCTGACGACGTCGTGGGTCGAGGTCGTCCGTCGATGTCGTCTGCCGATGTCGCGGGCACGCTAGTGAGGGCGGCTGTGGGCTGCCCAGGACTGGGCCGGGGGCAGCCTGTGACGGGGCGGGCCCGTCAGAGGGCCGGCGGGTGGACCGACGGGTACAGGGGTGGCTGTGCGGGTGCCGGTCCCAGGGTCGTCGTGCCGGGGGCCGTACGGTGGCCGAGCCCCGTCCGGTAGGCGTCGAGGGCGGCCTCCACCCGGCCCGTGCGCCGCAGCAGGTCCCCGAGGAGCCGGCACAGGTCGGCGAGGTCGCCGACGGCACCCGCGCGTTCCAGGAGGCTCAGGGCGCGGACGTAGTGCTCCTCGGCGGCCTCCGTGTCGCGGGCGTCCTCGGCGATGATGCCGAGCAGCCGGTGCGCGCCGGCGGAGTGCACGGCCCCGCGCTCGGGGGAGAGGTCCCCGAGCACGCCGTGCAGCAGCGCGGCGGCCTCCTCCGACCTGCCCCTGCGGTGCAGTACGTCGGCCAGCTCGACGGTGACCTGGCTGCCGTAGAGGGCCGCGCGCTGGGCGGCGAGCATGGCCTGGGCCTGCCTCAACTCGTCCTCGGCGCGGTCAAGTTGGCCGTTCTGGGCGTAGACGTAGCCGCGCATCCAGTGGCAGTTGGCGAGTTCGGTACGGAGCTGGAGCTGGCGGTAGAGCTCGGCGGCCTTGGCGAGGGAGGCGTCGGCCTCGGCGAGGCGGCCCTCGGCGAGGAGGGTGCGGGCGACGGAGCGGTGCATGTGCGCCACGAGGGCGGGGTCGCCGACCCGGGGGGCGAGGGCGAGGGCGAACTCGGCGGCCTGGGCGGCGCGGGCGTGGGCGCCCATGTCCATGTAGGGGCCGATGACGGAGGCGTAGAGCGGCAGGAGGGCGTCGGGGTCGTGCAGTCCGCCCCGGTTGAGTTCGTCGAGGGTGGACTCCAGCAGGTAGACGGCGTACCGGAGTTCACCGGCGAGGTAGTGGGCGACGGCGCGACCGCGCAGGGCGGGGACGCGGGTGGGCAGGGGCGCGCCGGCCAGGCAGCTCTCGGCGCGCTCGAAGTGCTCCCGGGCGGTCTCCAGGTCGCCGGTGCGGATCGCGCACTCCCCGAGCCCGAGCAGCGCGGTGGCCCGTGCCTCCGCCAGCCCGTGCTCCTCGGCCTCCGCGAGCAGGCGGGCGTACTGTGCCGCCGCGTCCTCCGCCTCCCCGGTGGCGAGGGCGCGCTGGGCCTCGGTGAGGCGCAGCCTGAGGTCGGTGGCGAGGCGGGCGGAACGCCCGGTCGCCAGTTCCTCGAAGTCCACGCCGAGCCGCTCGGCGATGTGCTTGAGCGCCTCGTCGGAGGGGCGCACCCGGCCCGCCTCCAGCGTCGAGACGTAGGCGGGGGTGTAGGTGGGTTCGGCCAGATGCCGCTGGGTCAGCCCGCGCTCGACGCGCAGCCGCTGCACCCGGCGCCCGATGACCTCCGGTTCGTCCCGCTCGCCCACGCCCCGACTCCCCCCGACCGCCCCTCGGCCCCTTGCCGTCGGGCTCGCACAGCCCCTAGGTTAAATGGCGGCTTAAGCATGCTTAATACATGGTTGACGCCGCCAGGCGTGGCAGAACTCGTCCTTTCGCCCGCCATTCGCTCTTTGACCGCCGTAGTCGCCGACGCTGCGAGGTTGCCGTGCCCGGACGCACCACCGCACCCTACGGACGTTCCACCGGCCGGTACGCCAGAGCCGTCGCGGCGGCCGTCGTCGCCACAGCGGCCCTGATCGCCGCGGCCAACGCGGTCCCGGCCCACCCGACGGACGAACGACAGACCCCGTCCGCGGCACAGGGGCAGGTGCGGGGCGGCTAGGCCGTGACACGGTCCGGGGCTGTCCGGCGGATCATGCGACTACTAGGCTGCGCCGATGGAACGCGCGACCGACGTGCCCGAAAGCTTCGACCCGCCCGTGGATCCGGTCCGGGCGAATGACTACGACGGCTTCGCCGAGGCGTATGCGGCGGAGAACGAGAACAACCTCGTGAACGCGTACTACGAGCGGCCCGCGATGTTGGCCCTCGCCGGGGACGTGGCCGGCCGTCGGATCCTGGACGCCGGCTGCGGCTCGGGTCCCCTGTCCGCCGCCCTGCGCGACCGCGGTGCCGTCGTCACCGGCATCGACGCCAGCGCCCGGATGCTGGCGCTGGCCGGGCGGCGGCTCGGCGACGACGCGGACCTGCACCTGGTCGACCTGCGCGACCCCCTGCCGTTCGACGACGGTGCGTTCGACGACGTGGTCGCGTCGCTGGTCCTGCACTACCTGGAGGACTGGGGGCCGACGCTGGCCGAGATGCGGCGCGTGCTCAGGCCCGGCGGCCGGCTGATCGCGTCGGTGGACCACCCCTTCGTGGCCTACACGTTCCAGGATCCCCGGCCCGACTACTTCGCGACCACCAGCTATACCTTCGACTGGACGTTCGACGGGCAGTCCTGCCCGATGAGGTTCTGGCGCAAGCCGCTGCACGCGATGACCGATGCCTTCACCACCGCCGGCTTCCGCCTTTCCGTCATCAGCGAACCCCGGCCCGACCCGGCCGCCCGTGAACTGTTCCCCGACGGCTTCCACGACCTGTCGACCAAGACCTGCTTCCTGTTCTTCGTCGTCGAGGTACCGCCGTCGGCCACCGGCTCGGACGACCAGCCAGTCGCGGATCCCGACACCACGACGGCCACGAGATCCGGCGGGCAGGCCCTGGGCCGGAACTCCGCACAGGGTGGTGCCGTCGGCGCCGGGGGGAGAGGGACTGACGGCCTCGCGAACGGGCGGCCACCAGCGACACCTTCCCACCCCGTCGAAGCCCGCCCCCCGCTGTCGCGTGGGAGCGGCTCAGCCCTGGGTCTGTAGTTGCCGCAGCTGTCGGCGGACGTGGTCCAGGGCGCCCTCGCGGCGGCCGGGGACGCGACCGCGGAGGTCGGCCAGGGCGGGGCCGAGGTCGCGGGCGCGGGTCGGGTCCGTTATGCGGCCCCACTGGTGGTGGGCCCGGTCCACGGCCGCCTCCACCGCGGGCGCGTCGACCGGCTGCCCGGCGGTCAGCCGCGCCGCCGCGACGGCCATCCAGGTACGGCAGCTGCGCTCCGCGTCCCCCGCGAACATCGCCAGGTCGGCCCGCACCTCGGTCCAGTGCAGCGCCTCCTCCGACCCCGGCCCGTGCGCGGCCGCGGCGGCCTGCTCCCAGCGGGCGGCCAGGGCGTCGGCGTCGGCGTGCTTCCCGGACTGCACGGCGGTGGTGATGGCGACGTGCGGGTCGCTTCCCGCCTGGTCCGGTCCCACCGGCCCGCCGGGGGGTGCCCCCTCCCCGGGCGCCTCAGGACGAGCCACGTCCAGGGCCGGAACGGGGGGCTGGGGGCGGTGGCCCCAGGGGACCGGAAGGGTCGGGGCGGCGGGGACGGCGTGGCCGGCGGGGGTGGCGGGGGTGGCGGGGGCGAACCCCGCGCCGGCACCGATTCCGACACCGGTACCCGCACCGGTTCCGAAACCGGTTCCGAAACCGGCACCGGCTCCGGTACCCGCCCCCACGCCGGACAGCACCAGGTCTCCCACTTCCCCCTCCCCGGCGATCCGGGCCAGCGCCATCTGGTGCAGTTGCTCCACCGCCGGACGGCCCCCGCTCCGCAGCACCGTCGCGACGGCCTTCATGTACGTGGGCGCGGCCACCTTCCGCCGTCCCGCCGGCGGGGCGATCCGGCCGTGCACGGCGACCCCGGGCCCACAGTCCAGGGCACGCCCCCGCAGCCACTCCCAGGTCTCCGCGTCCGCGTGCAGATCGAGCAGCAGCGTCGTCGACCCGGCCGACCGCAGCCGCAGTTCCTCCCGGAACCAGTGCCAGGGGAAGGCCGTGTACCGGACGGTCGCCGGCGTCGTACGGGCCAGCGCGAGGTGGGGCAGCCGCTGGCGGCGGTCGAGCTGGAGCTGGCCGGTGACGAACACGGTCAGCGGCCCGGGCGCGGCCGCGGCGGCCCGCAGCCGGGTGAGGACGGCCTGCGGCTCCAGCGGATCGGCGAGTTCGACGACGTTCGCGGTGTCGGTGCCGGCCAGCACGGCGGGCGGTACGGCCGCGAGCACGGGGAGTACGGAGGCCGCGTCCACCAGGCACCCCTTGCCCACGGGTGAGGCCGCGAGCAGCAGCACGGTTCCAGGCATCGTCCCTCCCCCTGTCGATCACGTACGTCAGCACCGTAACCGCTGCTGCTGCAAAGGTGGACCTCAGGACTGCAAACGTCCCCGTTCGGGGCCTTCGTGGGCATCCGCCCCCTGCCGCCGTACGGCGAAGATCGTCGTGTCGTCGGCGAGACGGCCGCCGCAGTGACGCAGGGTGCGGTCCCGGACGTGGGCGACCAGGCGGGCGGGCTCGGCGGTCCGGGGGTCGCGGGCGAGGGCCTCGGCGAGGTCGTCGGCGAGCGAGTAGAAGACGCCGGCGCGGTCCCGTGCCTCGGTGACCCCGTCGGTGACCAGCAGCAGCGTCTCGTCGGGGGCGAGGGCGACGCGCCGGACGCGCGGGGGCCCGTCGGCGGCGAGGTCACCGAAGCCGAGGGGGAGGCCGTCGCCGTGCGGCAGGGGCCGTACGCCCGCCGGGCCGACCGCCAGCGGCGGCTCGTGACCGAAGCCGACGACGTCCACCACGCCCCGCTCCCCCTGCGGGAAGCCGATCAGCACGGCCGTGGCGAACCGGTCCCCGTCGTCCCGTCCGAGGGCCACGGTGTGCTGCCGGTGCCGTCGCATCCGGGTCTCCAGCCGGGCGGCGACGGTCGCGAGGTCCGGCTCGTGGTACGCCGCCTCGCGGAAGGTGCCGAGGAGCGCGGCCGCCGCCTCCACCGCGCCCAGCCCCTTGCCCTGCACGTCGCCGAGGAGGACGCGGGTGCCGTGCGGGCCGGGCTGGATGTCGTAGAAGTCGCCGCCCATGCGGGCCTCGGCGTCGGCGGCGAGGTACACCGCCGCGTGGTCGAGGCCGCCCCAGCCGGGCGGCAGCGGGCGCAGCACGGTACGGCGGGTGGTCTCGGCGATCTGCCGCATGTGCAGCATCCGCCGCTCGGCGCGCACCCGCACGTCGGCCGCGAGGACGGACAGCACCCCGCCGACGAGGACGAGGACGAAGTCGGCGGAGCCCGCCCGGTACTGGTCCGGCCAGGCCGCGTCCGCCCCGACGTACGTGACGAGGGCGAGGACCGCGAAGAGGACCGTCGTCCACACCCCGCACAGGGCGGCGGCGATGGCGGCGACGAACACGCACCAGGAGACGATCCGGAACTCACCGGTGGTGTTGAAGTCGACCACGGCGATGACGACGAGCGTCACCAGCGGCACCAGCCAGGTGACGCTGCGGCCGCGGATCCGCAGCAACTGGTGGCGTTGCAGGACGTCCCGGCGCCGGGTCCGCGGGTAGCGGTCGAACAGCCCGTCGTCCCGCGGCTCCACGAGGTGCCCCGCCTCACGAGGGTCCCGCCGTATGAGGGGCCCCGCCGCATGAGAGCCCCGCCGCATGAGGGGCCCCGCCGCATGAGGCCGCTTCATGGGGTCAGCGAAACACGGGCGGGGGCCGACCGCATCCGGGCACGCGGCCCCTCGTGCCGGGCGTCCGACTTGCCACCGCACCCGCCCAGGTGTGCGCTGGAAGCCGGGGCGAGGAGAGAGGAGTGCTCTCATGGCTCAAGCGGCACCCGCACCGGACAGGCGGCCCCGTGCCCAGACACCGCCGCCCGACGTCTTCGACGAGCGGACCCACCGGATCGCGAAGTGGGCGGTACCCGTCGTCATCGGGCTCGTCTACGGCTACTGGGCCGCCGCCAACCGACGCGGCGGCGGACCCGTCACCGGCTGGAACATCCTGTTCGGCTTCGTGACCGCGCTCGTGTTCGTCGCGCTGTACGTCGCCGTCCGCGCCCTGGCCGCGCGGCTGAGGCGCGAGGGGCACGCCCTGCTGTGGTCGGCGTTCGCCGGCTGCGCGTTCGGCTTCCTGATCAACCAGAGCGGGGCGAGCGTGCTGTACTCCGCGGGCGTCGCGCTGGTGATCGCGGCGGGCTTCTTCGCGGTGCTGTTCTACCGCTACTACACGCACGAGGACGCGGAAGGCCGCCCCGTCCGCTGACGGACCCGCACATCCGTGGGCCCCGGCGACGCGTCGCCGGGGCCCACGTTCCCTCATCCCTCCACTCACCGCGCGAGCGGGATCCACTCCCACCCGCCCGACGAGGTTCCGGAAGCACTGAAACCCTCTCCCCACATCCATGAGACACCCGTTCGGGTGAACCCTCCACCGGAGGACACGGTCCCCGGCCGCCCCAGGGGCCCCGGCCCACCCGACCGGCGGCTCCCCGCTGGCGCACCCGCCCCCGCACCCCGTTGCCTGGATACGTGTCCCGAGCCCGCTGTCCCGTCAAGCCCCCGCCGCCGACCCGCCTGCGGACCGCCGTCTCGGCCGTCCTGATCGTCCTCGCCTGCCTCCTGCTCCCCTTCGGCACGCTGGCGGCCTGGGCCGCGTACGGCCTGACGGACACGGGCCGTTACGTCACCACGATGGCTCCCCTGGCCTCCGACCCGGCCGTACGGAACGAGGTCGTCGACACGGTGGTCGACGGCATCCTGCGCGAGGCCGCCGACGACCGCCTCCCCCTGCACCCCCAGGTGACGCCCTTCGTCCACGACGCGGTGCGCGCCTTCACCCACACCCCGGCCTACCGCAGGGCGTGGGACGCGGGCAACGAGGAGGCGCACAAGGCCGTCATGACGGCGCTGCACGACGACCGGGGCGGCGCGGTCACCGTGGACCTGGCCCCGGTGGCCACCCGCCTCAAGGACCAACTCGCCGCCGACCGCGTGCCCTTCGCCGACCGGGTCCCGGTCACGCACACCCGCGTCGCACTCCTCCCGGCCGGCGAGCTGGCCGCACTCCGGAAGGGCTACCGCGTGCTGGACATCGCCGGTTTCTGGCTCCCGCTCGCGGCGGTCGCCCTCGCCGTCACGGGCATCGCCGTGGCCGCCGGCCGGCGCCGGGCCCTCACCGCGACCGCGCTCGGCACGGCCATCGGCGGCGCCTTCCTCGGCCTGGCGGTGGCGATCGGCCGCCACCTCACCCTCGCGGACCTCCCCGACCAGAGCCACCGCCCGGCCGCGGCCGCCATCTACGACGCCCTCACCGCGACCCTGCGCACGGCGTCCTGGCTGCTGCTGGCCGCGGGCCTGACGGTGGCGGGCGGGGCGTGGCTCAGCCGGCACGTCCGCCCCCTCCACCGCGTCCACGCCGTCCGCGGCGATCCGGAACCGGCCTCGGCCCACCCGCCCGCCCCACTCGGCCGGCCGGACGACCCGCTGCCCGGACCCCCACCACCCCAGGCCCCGGCAGGTGCCTCGCCCCCTACACGCCCATAGGCCGCCTCATCCAGCCCCTTCACCCAGCTCTCTCATCCAGCCCTCTCACCCGGCACCCCCTGCCGCGCCACCCTCGCCAGAACCCCCAGCGCCCGCCCCAACTCCCCCTCCTCCGCCGACGCCAGCCCCAGCCTGACCGCGTTCGGGGTGCGGTGCGGGTCCACGGCGAAGGCGGTGCCCGGGGTGACGGCGATGCCGTGGGCGGCGGCCGCGGCGGTGAAGGTGTCCGCGCGCCAGGGGGCGGGCAGCTCCCACCAGGCGAAGTAGGCGTGCGGGCCGGTCCGTACGGCGAACCCGTCCAGGTGGGCCGCCAGCAGCCGTTGCCGGCGCGCCGCGTCAGCCCGCTTGGCCGCCACCAGCCGCGCGACCGTCCCGTCCCCGGCCCACCGCACGGCCGCCTCCAGCGCGAACCGCCCCGCACTCCACCCCCCGGACCGCACCGCGCCGGCCACCGCCTCGACCCGGTGCGGCGGGACGACGAGGAAGCCGACGGTCAGGCCCGGCGCGACCCGCTTGGACAGGCCGTCGACGACGTGCGTCAGCCCGGGAGCGTGGGCGGCGAGCGGGGTGGCGTCCGGCCGGAGGAAGGACCAGATGCGGTCCTCGACGACGGGCAGGTCCAGGTCGGTCACCGCGCGGACGAGTTCGGCGAGACGCCGTTCGCTCGTGGTCAGCGAGGTCGGATTGTGCAGGGCGGGCTGGAGGTAGAGGGCGGAGAGCGGAGCGGCGCGGTGGGCGGCGGCGAGGGCGTCCGGCCGTACCCCCTCGTCGTCCCCGGCGATCGGCACGAGCACGATGCCCAGCCGGGCGGCGACCTCCTTGACCAGCGGATACGTCAACTCCTCCACACCGACCCGACCGCCCGGCCGGACCAGCGAGGCGAGCGCGGCGGCGATGGCCTGCCGGGCGTTGCCCGTGAAGAGCACCTGCCGGGGCTCGGGACGCCAGCCGGGACGCCGGGAGGAGTCGGGCAGGCCGGGGGACGCGGGGAATCCGGGGGACCCAACGGGCCCGGGGAGCCCGGAGGAGTCGGGGAATTCGGCGGACCCGGCCGACCCGGGACGCCCGGCGGAGCTGGCCGACCCGGCGGGCCCGGGAAGCCCCAGCAGGTCGGCCGCGGCCTCGCGGGCCGTGGCGGTGCCGTCGGCGGCGGCCGGCCGCAGGGCCTCGGTCAGTACGTCGGGTCGGAGCAGCGGGGCGAGGGCGGGCGCGAGCAGGTCGGACTGTCCGGGTACGGAGGGGTAGTTGAGCTCCAGGTTGACCGGCGCGGCCGTCGCCGCCTCGACGAGGGCCCGCCCCTGTCCCACGGCCGGCGCGGCCCGTACGAAGGTCCCGCGTCCGACCTCACCCACCACCAGCCCGCGCCGCACGAGTTCGCCGTACACCCGCCCCGCCGTCGAGGCGGCGATCCGGTGCCGGCGCGCGAACCACCGCTGCGGCGGCAGCTGTTGGCCGGGGGCGAGCCGCCCGGCGGCGATGTCTGCGGCGATGCGGTCGGCGATACGCCGGTAGTCGTGCACGGGTCCCCCTGGGATTGCACCGAGGGCAAAGATCTTATTGCACCGATGAGTTGCCCGAACCTAGGGTCGACGCCATGGCACCCTTCCTCGCATACGAGGACAAAGGCGCGGATTCCTCCTCACGGAACCGCGTCCCCTTGGTCCTCGTCCACGGCCACCCCTTCGACCACACGATGTGGACCCCGCAGCTGGAGGCCTTCTCCCCGGCCCGCCGCGTCATCGCCCCCGACCTGCGCGGCTACGGCGCCTCGCCCGTCACCCCCGGCCTCACCCCCCTCTCCCGCTTCGCCCGGGACATCGAGGAACTCCTCGACGACCTGAGGGTGGACACCTTCGCGCTGGCCGGCCTGTCGATGGGCGGGCAGATCGCGATGGAGTGCTACGCCCGCTTCGGCGACCGCGTCCGCGGCCTGGTCCTCGCCGACACCTTCCCCTCCCCCGAGACGCCCGACGGCCGGACCGCCCGCAACGCGATGGCCGACCGCCTGCTGCGCGAGGGCATGCGCGGCTACGCCGACGAGGTCCTGGACAAGATGGTCGCCCCCTACGCGGCCCCCGACGTCAAGGCCCACGTCCACCGCATGATGACCACCACACCCCCCGAGGGCGCCGCCGCGGCCCTCCGCGGCCGCGCCGAACGCCCCGACTACCGCCCCCTCCTGGCCCGCGTCACCGCCCCCACCCTGATCGTCGTCGGGGCCGACGACGAGTTCACCCCGGTCTCCGACGCGGAGGCCATGCACGCACTGGTACCGGGCTCCGTCCTCCGGGTGATCGACGGCTGCGCGCACATGCCGAACCTGGAGCGGCCGGGGGAGTTCAACGAGGTGCTGGGGGACTTCCTGAGCCACGTCGACGAGCACGCCGCAGGGGCGTCCCCCGACCGCGCCACCACCACGTGATCTCCGACCGCCCCGCCACGTGATCGCCCGACCGCACCGCCACGTGATCGCCCGACCGCACCGTCACGTGATCGCCCGACCGCGCCGTCACGTGATCGCCCGACCGCGCCGCCGGGTAATCCCTTGGCCGTGCCGCCGGCCGCCCGGCTACCGTCACCTCCCATGCGCACCACCACCCTCTGGCGCCCCACCGGCCCCGAGGAGCTCGCCCTCGTCGAAGCCTCCGGGTGGACGGCCTGGCCGCCGCGGCTGCCCGAGCAGCCGATCTTCTACCCCGTGCTGAACGAGGACTACGCGATCCGGATCGCCCGGGACTGGAACGTCCCCGCGTCCGGCGTCGGATACGTCACCCGGTTCGAGGTCGAGAGCGACTTCCTGGAGCGGTATCCGGTGCGGCAGGCCGGGGGAGAGACCATCCTGGAACTCTGGGTGCCGGCGGAGGAGCTGGATGAGTTCAACGCGCACATCGTCGGACGCATCGAGGTCGTCCGGGAGTTCCGCTGACATGTCCGACGGGCGGCGGCGGGGGCGGCTGGCCGGCGGCTGGTGCGCGGGGCTGCTGTTCGCCGCGGTGAGCGTGGTCGTGGGGTGCCGGGCCGGTGACACCGACGCCTTCACGCCCGTACCGCAGCTGCTCGCCTTCCTGCCGTGGCTGCTCGTGCCGACCGGGCTCGGCCTGCTGCTGTCCCTGCTCGCCCGGTGGTGGACCGGGCTGCTGTGGGGGGTCGTCCTGCTGGGGCTGCTCGCCTGGTTCGTCGAGCCGTACGGCAAGGCCGACCGCCCCGACGGGGCGGCGGTCGCACGGCTGCGGGTGCTGACCTCGAACGTCGAGTTCGGGTGGGCGACGGACGCGCTGATCGCCACCGTGCGCCGGGAGAAACCGGACCTCGTGTTCGTCGAGGAGTGCGAGTACGGCTGCCAGGCGGCGGTGGCGCGGGAGCTGGGAACCGGCTACCCGCATCGGCGGGCCGTGCCGGGGGACACCTCCGTCGGGTCGGTCATCCTCAGCCGTTTTCCGCTGACGCCCACGGCCGGCGTCCCCGGCCGCATGGGCATGCCCGGTGCCGTCGCCGACGTCGACGGGCACCCCGTACGGCTCCAGCTCGCGCATCCCAAGCCGCCGCTGCCCCGCCAGGTCGCCCTGTGGAAGCGGGAACTGGGCCGGCTGCGGGACTTCGCCGACGCCCACCGCGACGACGGGCCCCTCATCCTCGCCGGCGACTTCAACGCCTCCCAGGACCACGCCGCCTTCCGCCGCGTCCTCGACACCGGGCTGTACGACGCCGCCCGCCTCGCCGGAGCGCATCGCGAGCCCAGCTGGCCCACCCGGACCACCCCCGCCTTCGGCACCCAGATCGACCACGTCCTCGTCTCCGAGGAGTTCTCCGCGCGCCGCGCCCGCTTCCTCGACCTCCCCGGCACCGACCACCGCTCGCTGCTGGTGGACCTCACACTGCACCGGCCGCCGCGCCGACCGCGGTGACCACGGCCCGGACCGTGTCGAGGAGTCGAGGAGTCGAGGTGTCGAGCACGGATCCGGGCCGTCGTCGGAAGGCGGAGGTCAGGCGCGTCGGCTAGCGCGTGTCTCTTTGATGGGTTGGTCAGTTGATCGGATGTGTCCGTCCGATTAGTGATCACCGATGCGATGTGGGACCGGATCGAGCCGCTGATGCCGGCGGATCCGGTCCGCGGGCGGCGATGGGCCGATCACCGCCGCACTCTTGAGGTCATCGCGTGGAAGTACCGCACCAACTCGCCCTGGCGGGACCTTCCCGACGAGCTCGGCTCCTTCCAGACCGCTCACAAACGGCTGATCAGATGGGCCGTCGACGGCACCTGGGAGATGATCCTCGCCGCTGTCCTGGCGGCGGCGGACGCCGACGACGACATCGACTGGACGGTGTCGGTGGACTCCACGGTCGTCCGGGCCCACCAGCACGCTGCCGGAGCACTCAAAACGGGGCGGCCCACTCCGGCGAGCCCGCCGATCACGCGCTCGGACGCTCCCGCGGCGGGCTGAGCACCAAGGTCCACCTGGCCGCAGACGGCCGCGCACGACCCCTCGCCTTCACCGTCACCGCAGGCCAGGCAGGTGATGCACCCGCCTTCGAGACGGTGATGTCCCGCATCCGCGTCCCCCGCACTGGCCCCGGCAGGCCCCGGACCCGGCCCCTGGCCGTTCTGGCCGACCGCGCTTATTCCTCACGTGCCATCCGCAGCCACCTGAGGCGCCGGGGCATCCGCGCGGTCATCCCACAGCCGTCCGACCAAGTCGGCCACCGCCTGCGGCGAGGCCGACTCGGAGGCCGTCCGCCCGGCTTCGACAGCGAGGCATACAAGCAGCGGAACACCGTCGAGCGGTGCATCAACCGCCTCAAGCAGTGGCGCGGCCTGGCCACACGAACCGACAAGCTCGCGATCGCCTACCAGGGCGCACTCCACCTCGCGAGCATCCTCATCTGGACCCGACGCTGACCAAAGAGACAGAACCTAGGTGTGCTGTCCGGGCAGGTTGGTGCCGCTAGGCGGAACTAGTGGTGCTGGTCGGCAGGGCCTGCTGATAGAGCGCTACCAACACACCGTGCACGGGCTGGTCGTCCGCATCCTCCTCGGCCTCATCGACCAGTTGGGCGAGGGTTTCGCCGAGTTCTCTTGCCTTCGCAGGGCTCAGACGCAGGTGGCGCAGTGTCAGGTGGGTGTCGACCGGAGAGTGGTCCAGCTCCTGGGCGACCGCGGCGAGCATCGCGGCGGTGCCTGCCGCTTGGGGTTCGGCGACGACCATCTGGCGGGCCGTGCGCTGGTAGTACTGCTCGGTGCCGCCGCGGACCTGGCGGGTCTCGGTGATGTGGACCAGCGCGGCTTCGCGGAGCACTTTGAGGTGGTGGGCCACGTTGCCCTTCTTCGCGTCGAGCTGCGCCGCAAGCTGGCTGGTGGTGGCAGGCTGGTGGCCCAGGGCGAAGAGCAACCGCTGACGCAATGGGTGAGAGAGCGCCGCGAACTGCTCAGGCGCACCGATCTCCAGGACGTCCTCAGGAGGCGGTGAATAGGGAGGCTGATCACGCATACCTAAAGCGTCTAAACTCTTTGACGCTTTCGCAAGGGCAGTGCTCTACTCCCTGCCATGACGACTCCGACGAAGCTTGCGCCGGCCCCTGTCATCGACGAGACGGCCCGGCTGCTCACCGAGCACTACGTTTTCCCCGAGATAGCTGAGCAGCTGGCCGGCCTGCTGCAACGACGCCTCACCGAGGGCGCCTACGACGTCGACGACGCCGAGGAGCTCGCCCGCCTGGTCACCGCGGACCTGCAGTCCGTCAACGGCGACCGGCACCTGAGACTGAAGCACCACGCCGCCCCGGCCTCCCCGAAGCAGGGGGCCGCCACCCGGGACGCCATGCGCCGGGACTTCGACTCCTCTCTGGGCGGTGCGCCCCGGATGCAGTTGCTCGACGGAGGGGTCGCCGTGGTGGAGCTGGCACCGATGCTGTTTCCGCTGGAGTGGGCCGCCGAACCGCTGAGCGCCGCGCTCACCCTGACCTCCCGCGCCCAGGCGCTGATCGTGGACCTGCGCGCCAACCGGGGCGGCGACCCGGACACGGTCGCGTTCGTCTGCAGCTACCTGCTGGACGAGCGCACCCACCTCAACACCATGTACTGGCACGGCGGCGAGCACAGCGAGCAGTCCTGGAGCCTGCCGCACGTTCCGGGCGCGCGCTTCGGCGGCAGCAAGCCGTTGTATGTGCTGTCCAGCGACAGCACCTTCTCTGCCGCTGAGGAGCTGGCGTACGACCTCCAGCAGCTCGGCCGCGCCGTAGTCGTCGGCGAGCCCACCCGCGGCGGCGCGCACCCGTGCCAGGGCTGGACCCTGCACCCACACCTTGAAGCCACCGTCCCCGTCGGCCGCGCCATCAACCCCGTCTCCCACACGAACTGGGAGGGCACCGGTGTGCAGCCAGATATCCCTTGCGCCGCTGCTGACTCCCTCGACCACGCTCACGCCCTGGCCCTCGCCCGACTGGCAGGCTGACCCAGTCCAGCTCATCGACAGCACTGCACGCAGCGCCCCCCAACGGTCGTAGGGGGGACGCCCTGAAGGCAGCTTTCGAGCGCCGGAAGCAGGCGCATGGGGAGGTCGTCGCAACTGGCTTGGTACACAGCGGCGAGCGTGGCTTCCCACAAGGAGAACCGTAGGAAGAAGCTGCTCAGCGGTTCCTGCTCGGGCACGGGGTGGCTGTCCTCGAACCATACGGTGGGGTCGGCGCGGGCCGACAGTGGGGCCCGTCCGGTGGCAAGACGGACGTTCGCCTTCAAGGACGGAGGACCAGCTTCCCCTTCGTATGACGGCCAAGCAGGTCCTCGTGCGCGTCGCGGGCCCGCGCCAGGTCGTACTCCGCGCCGACCAGGGGCCGCAGGCGACGCCGCGCCGTGAGGTCGAGCAGCTCCGCCAGCTCCGCACCGCCGGCGCCGTTCCTGGCGATGAGCGGGATGACCCAGAAGCCGGCGACGGTGATGTTGTCCACCGCCAGTCGGCTCGGCGCAATAGCGGAGGCTGTCTGCCGGGACGAGGCGCCGTAGGTCACCAGTCGGCCGAGGTGTCCGAGTGTGTCCAGGCCGGCGTCGAGGACGGGGCCGCCGATGGCGTCCAGGACGATGTCGACCGGGTGTCCGTGATTGGCGTCAAGGACCCGCTCTCGATAGCCTTCCGCGTCGCCGTCGATCGCCGCGTCCGCGCCGAGTTCGAGAGCAAATGCGCGCTTCTCGTCGGACGACGCCGTGGCGATGATCCGTCCTGCCCCGAACTCCCGGGCCAGTTGGACGACGAGACTGCCCGTCCCGCCCGCGGCGGCATGGACCACCACGCTCTCACCGGGCCTGATACGTGCGACCGACCGCAGCAGATGCCACGCCGTCAACCCCTGTACGAGAACTGCCAGCGCTTCGCCCGCAGCCACCCCCTGCGGTAACGCGACCAGGTGGCGGTCGGCGACGACCGTCTTGGCAACGTAACCGCCCTGCGGAACATAGCCGAGGACTCGTCGGCCGACGACCTCCATGCCAGGAATACGGGGCAGCGGGCCTTGGGGGGCGTAGGGACCGTCTGGCTTTGTTAGTGGAACCTGACACCACTTGTCGCTCAGGGCCGAGAACGCCTTGTTTCGCCGGAGGGCGATGTCTGTGAGTTCTGGCAACACTTGAGAGCTTGCGGTGGGAGCATGGACGTGCTCTGCGGGATGAGGCTGCGATGGCGCCACCGAAGTCCAAGGTCGATTTGTACGCGGCGATCCGCCGTGACGCCCGGGCAGGGATGTCGTACCGGGCCTTGATGCGTGAGTACGGAGTCGGATTCCGCACGGTGAAAGCCGCGTTGGAGTCGGTCTGGCCGGAGCCGCGGAAGAAGCCGCGGCCGCGCGACCCGCCTGGATGCCTACAAGCCCTTGATCGACGAGATGCTCCGGGTGGATCTGGATGCTCCGCGCAAGCAGCGTCACACGGTCAAGCGGATCTTCGACCGGCTCTTGGACGAGCACGGGGCGGAGGCGGTGACCTATCCGATGGTGCGGGCCTATGTCGCCGATCGGCGTCCCCAGATCGCTGTTGAGGCCGGCCGCGGGGTGGTACACGCGTTCATTCCGCAGTCCCACCGGCCGGGGGCCGAGGCGGAGGTGGACTTCGGCGACGTGAAGGTACGCCTGGCCGGTGAGCAGGTCACCTGCTTCGTGTTCGCGATGCGCCTGTCGTATTCGGGCAAAGCCGTGCACCGTGTCTTCGCCTCCTGCGGCCAGGAGGCGTTCCTCGAAGGCCACGTCCACGCTCTCAGCGTGCTGGGCGGAGTGCCAACCGGCAAGGTCCGCTACGACAACCTCCGCTCCGCGGTCTCCCGGGTGCTCAGCTCGCGCTCCCGCGCGGAGAACGAGCGGTGGACCACGTTCCGGTCGCACTACGGCAATTGCCTCCCCGGCATCGAGGGCGCTCACGAGAAAGGCGGGGTGGAGGGGCAGATCGGCTGGTTCCGCCGCAATCACATGGTCCCCGTTCCCGAGGTCGCCTCCCTCGCTGAGCTCAACGCGATGATCGAGCAGTGGGATGAAGAAGACGAACGGCGCCGGATCGGCTCCCGTCCACGGCCGGTGAGCGAGTACTTCGCCGTCGAACGGCCACTGCTGCAGCCGTTACCGGACGAACCCTTCGAGACGGGACGTCTGTTCAGCCTGCGGGTGGACCGCTTCAGCCAGATCAGTGTTCGCACCAACCGCTACTCGGTGCCGGTGCGGCTGATCGGCCGGACGGTGAGAGCGATACTGCACGCATCCGAGTTGGTCGTCTACGACGGTCAGCAGGAGGTCGCCCGCCATGAACGGCTGATCGCCAAGGGGAAGGCGCGGCTGGATCTTGACCACTACCTGGAAGCCCTGGTCCGCAAGCCCGGCGCGTTTCCCGGGGCCACCGCCCTCGAACAGGCCCGTTCCGTAGGGAAGTTCACGCCGGTCCACGACGCCTGGTGGAAGGCGGCGAAGGCTGCCCACGGTGAGCGGGACGGCACCCGGGCCCTGATCGAGGTCCTGCTGATGGGCCGCCACGTCCCCCACGAGCACCTGGTCGCCGGGCTTGCATCCGCACTCAGGGCCGGCGCCCTGACCGCGGATGCCGTCGCCCTGGAGGCACGGAAGGCGGCCGAAGCCGACGAGGTCGCGCCTCCGGTTGTCCCTGCGGAGCCGGAACGGACGAACGTGACCTCGCTGACCGAACGGCGACTGGCCCAGCTGCCGTCCGACACCCGGCCGCTGCCCTCGGTCGCGGCCTACGACCAGCTGCTGCGAGCCCGGCAGCTGGCCGACCGCCCCGCCATCCAGGGAGAGATGCCGTGACACTCAAACGCCACCGCGGGCTGACCGAACAGGCCGCGACCGCCGCCGTCGACCAGGCATGCCGCATGCTCCGGCTTCCCACCATCCGGGCCCAGTTCCCCGAACTCGCCGAAGCCGCCGCCCGGGACCAGATGTCCTATCGCGGCTTCCTCGCCGAAGTGCTGATGGCCGAGTGCGACGACCGGGCCCGCCGCCGCTCCGAACGGCGCATCAAAGCGGCGCAGTTCCCTCGGGAGAAGTCGATCAGGGCCTTTGACTTCGACGCCAACGCGAACATCGACGCAGCCGTCATTCACACCCTGGCGACCTGCGAATGGGTCAAGAAGGGCCTGCCGCTCTGCCTGATCGGCGACTCCGGCACCGGCAAGTCCCACCTTCTGATCGCGCTCGGCACTGAGGCCGCCATGGCTGGCTTCCGGGTCCGCTACACACTGGCCACCAAGCTGGTCGAGGCGGCGGACGAAAAAATCCTGACCAAGACCATCGCCCGCTACGGACGCGTCGATCTCCTCTGCATAGACGAACTCGGCTACATGGAGCTGGACCGCCGCGGCGCTGAGCTGCTGGTCCAGGTGCTGACGGAACGCGAGGAGAAAAACAGCGTCGCCATCGCCTCCAACGAATCGTTCGGCGGCTGGACCAGGACATTCACGGATCCGCGGCTCTGCGCGGCCATCGTCGACCGTCTGACCTTCGGCGGGAACATCATCGAGACCGGCACCGAGTCCTACCGGCTCGCACAGACCCGTGCACAACAGCAAGCCACCACTTGACCTCCGGATCCGGTCCCGCAGAACACACCTCGTGATCAAGAATGGACCAGTCGATTGCCACGCTGACCACAGATCACAGCCAGCGCGCTGAAGGAGGAAACTGAATTGGCCGCCCCCTGGGATGTTCTGGTGTCCACGAGCGTTGGTGCCGTCGCAACCATCATCGGCATCGTGGTGGGTGGCTTCGTCGGCCGCCGCAGCCAGAACCAGCAATGGCTGCGCGACACCCAGACAGCTGCCTACGGAGCCTTCCTCCAGGAGTTCACGGCGGTCGAGATCGAGTTGCGTGAGGCATACCTCGACGACCGGCCCAACAACGCCAACTGGCCACCGTTCAACGCCGCCTTGACCTCACTCAGCCTGGTCGCCACCCCCGACGTTGCCAATGCCGCCGGCGACCTGGCCGATGCGATCGGCCGCTTCGCGCTCCTGGTCGCCGACCGCGGCCCGAAGAACCGTGACAGCCTGCAGCGGATCACGGCAGAACTCGCATCCGGACAGCTCGCCTTCGTCAACGCGGCCCGCAGTTCCCTCGACGGCTCCCAGCAGCCCATCAACCGGCAGCTGGGAGGACCGCCGCCATGGCACGAGATCGAGCCCTACGTCCCCACACCACGCGCCGCTGACTGACGCCGCTCCTCAGTGCGGTGGGGCCAAAACTCGCTCCCGAAAACCGCTTCCAAGATCGCTAAGTGGGGCCGGGAATGACTCGGCCACTTCACGTCCCCGCAGCTCATCCCGGTCATGGAGAAGAACTCCCGGGCCGTGGCCACGATTCGACTAGCGCGCCTACGTCTTCCACGGCACCGTCGCCGCGGCTTCGATCCGCCTTTGGCTCAAGCCGTGATCAGCCGCATCACACGGCATCGGCCCGCCAGTACCTACGACCCCTGAACCACCGGAAAGAACCTGGGAGGCGTGCGTCACCGCCACTGGACGTCATCGCGCTGCTGGGCCGCGTCGGTCGCGGCGATCTCGGCAGAAAGAGCAGTCGTCCTCCACTTGGCCTTCGTGACACGATCTGGGTGTGACGACGTTGTTCCTGACGGTCGGCCTGCCA
Organism: Streptomyces sp. NPDC014995; assembly: GCF_043080745.1. NCBI lineage: Bacteria > Bacillati > Actinomycetota > Actinomycetes > Kitasatosporales > Streptomycetaceae > Streptomyces > Streptomyces sp. NPDC014995. Next base: position 393,260 of record NZ_JBIBVX010000002.1, on the reverse strand, counting down.
GGTGCCGGGAAGACCACGAGAGCTCGGCAGCTGGCCAAGGAGCACAGCGCGCTGCGGCTGACGCCGGATGAGTGGATGATCCCGCTGTTCGGCGATCCGCAGCCGGAGGGGAAGCGCGATGTGCTGGAAGGACGGCTGCTCTGGCTTGGTCTGGAGGCGCTGAGGCTGGGAACCCACGTGGTCCTGGACTTCGGATGCTGGTCTCGTGATGAGAGGTCCGCGATCCGCTGGTTGGTGACGTCTGCGGGCGCGTCCTGTCAACTTGTGTACGTGCCGGTGGACCATGAAACCCAACGTGCTCGGATCGCCCATCGCCAGTCGACCACCCCTGATCAGACCTTCGCGATGAGCGAGACGGACCTCTCGCACTGGAGGACGCTGTTCGAGGAGCCCGACGCCATGGAACTCGATGGACATGAGGTTGGGAGTCCACCTCCTGGGTGGTCAGGATGGCTGGAGTGGGCCGCCGATCGGTGGCCGTCGCTCGCGTGACTGTCCGGCCAACCTTGGTGCGGCCCACTACTGGCGCGGGAGCCTGGGGCCAGCCGTGGGCACACTTGGATAATTCGACAACGTAGCCGTGCCCGGCGCGCCGGGCACGGAAAGATCCGCCGGACAGGCTCTAGCGTCGGCCGCGCAGAAGCGATCCGAGCACCAAACCAGCGCCCAGACCGACCAGGGCGCCAGCCGATGCCCGCCATGCACGCGACGCCCCCGCAACGGGCGCGGCAGGTGGACTGGGGGCAGCCTACTTCCAGCCGCCGTGCGCTCCGAAAGCGTTGCTAGTTCTCATCGACATTTCCGAGCCCTGTGATGGCTAAGTGCTGCCCAAAACCGTCGACAAACGTTGCCAGCTCTCACCTACAGGACCAACCGTCGGTGTGCTCACCCGCGATCTGCTTGATGTCGCCGAAATTGACACCCGCGGCCTCCACCTGGACCAGAGTCTCGCCCGGCCCCGCCAACGGATCTGACACATCGGCCTCCTCCAGGACCTCCGGCCCACCGAACCTCCCGAACCGCATGGCACGCATGAATGCCCTCCTGTGAGATCACTGTTTCCAGCCCGTCTGAAGAGCTGTCCCGCACTGCTGGTCAACGGCCAAGCATGTGCGGAGTGCGGTCACCGGGCCGGGAAGCGGGTGCCTCAGGGTTCCTCTTCCAGGAGGAGCCCATTGGTCATGTAGCTGATCGTGCGGTACCAGCCGGCCAGAACGAGGGTTTCGAGCAGCTGGCCATCCTCGTAGTGCACAAAGCCAACCTTCCGGCCACTAACTACGGCCGGTGTACGGAGACAACCTCATACGGTACGAGGTCGAGCGTCGCGATCTCGAGTACTTGCTCCATGCACGCCCGCACATCGGCGTCTTCGCGCGCGGCCGCCAGATCCGCTTGCGAGCGCCACTGGTTGTAGTTGGCCACTCGAGTTCCCTCAAGACCCCGGTGAATATTGGCCTGCACATAGCCAGGCTGCTTCGGCATGACCTCCCGCGCCATGTACTGGAGCAGCTCGATGAGACGTTGCTGATTCTCGGGAGCGACAGTGAAGACATTGATGTAAGTGACCAGGTCGCCGCCCGTACTGATCTCGGTCATGCTCAATATCTCCTCGCAGGCCCTGTGAGAGATGGTGTCCTTCACAGGAAGCAACACGGATCGGCACCGCGTTTCTTCCAGGCCCTGGCACTGCCCAACGCGCGTGCCTGACAAGGAAGTTCGGACGCCATTCAGGACCTCCGGACGCCAAGCTTGGGGAGCACCGAACTGAACCCCTGTGCGCTGCGACAGTGGCCCGTCCCCATCCCGCACAGACCCGGGGCCCTGGACCGCTACCTGCGCTGGCGCACGCCAAGGCCCGCCACCCCGACGTCCTCGCCGCCCAGCGCAAGGAACACGCCTGCATCCGCAAGGAGAAGGGCATCCGCTGGGGCGGACGCCCCTCACCACAGCAGCCTGACCGCTCAACCCGGTGATCGGAAAAGGATCACCGGGCTGCTCAGCCATCGGCCACGCTTGTCGGGCCGGGAGGCGGTGGAACAGGGTTAGCCGATGTCAAGGACGTGGTACGGGCCTATGCCTGTCCCCGTGCCCGGTGCCGCTTTGCGTACGACCAGGTCACCGCGGTCATCAGGGCCGGGATGGCGAAAAGCGGGGCAAAAGCGAACCCCCAGACAGTCTGCGCCGTACCGCTCGACATGTACGTCTGGCTCTCGACGGTGAAAGCGACCATGAGTTGCCACAGTGCCACCAGGAACAGGACGCCCGAGGCGGTCCAGGCCAGCGGGGCGAGAACCCTGGGGCGCAGCGGCCTCCACCGGTCGCTGACGAGCAGCAGCGGAAACAGAGCGGCCAGCTCAGTGAGGACGGAGAGGCCGACGACGTACGCGATGCCCCAGCCCGGGATGTCGAAGACGTCGCGCAGCACTTGGTCGCTGTAGCCCACATAGACACCGGATGCCATGGCGATCCGCCACAGGCCGGAAGGGACGGCGCACAGAGCGATGGCGTGGGCGGCGAGGCGAGCCCAGACAGGCGCAGGTACGGAGGCGGGGAGAGGGGCGGTCGCTGTCGTCATGACGTACATGCTGGCCCTGGACATAGCGGCCGCGCTTCGTCCGCTACGGCGGACCGTATCCGCCCTGCGGATGAGGGCGCACCTGTTGAAGGAGGACCTGAGGCGGGCTCGATCGCCGCACGAGCTGGGTTGTCCAACCGTCCGGCGATCGAGCACATCACGACCAACCCGGTGAACGTTCGCGGTCACAACACTAGACGCCGATGTCCGCCCCGTCCTCACGCCACACGGCCACGACCGCGGGACGGACGAGCCTGCCGGGTCCGTCGGGCCAGGTGCTCGCCGGCTTCTCCACCGACGCCCCGTCGATCTCACCCGGGTGCTGCACGGCGACGAGGACGCGCCGCTCCTGGATGATCGGGCCGCAGGTCTCGGCGCCGTTCGGCACGGTCAGGAACTGCTTCAGCTCGCCGCGCCGCGCACCGCGCGTGGCGACACCGAAGAGACCGTCGTGCGAGCCGAGCTGGGCGCCGTCCGTGGAGATCCACAGGTTGCCGTACGGGTCGAAGGCCACGTTGTCCGGGCAGGAGATCGGGCTGACGTCGTCCTTCGGGAAGCCCGCGAAGTACGTCGCCGGGTCGTCCGGGTCGCCCGCGACCAGGAACAGCGACCAGGCGAACGTCGTGCTCTCCGGCCGGTTCCAGCGCTCGGTCAGCTCCAGGACGTGACCGTGCTTGTTGGCGTTGCGCGGGTTGGCCTCGTCCGCCTTGGCGTTCGTACCGACACCGCGGTTGGAGTTGTTGGTGAGGGCGACGTACACCTTGCCGGTGACCGGGCTGGGCTCGATGTCCTCGGGCCGGTCCATCTTCGTCGCGCCGACCTTGTCACCGGCGAGCCGCGTGAAGACGAACACCTCCGCGGCGGTCATGCCCGCCACGTGCGAGACGGCGCCCTTCGCGGTGGCCGTCGCCAGCGGGATCCACTCGCCGGCGCCGTCGAACTCGCCGTCCCCCGGCAGCTTGCCCGTGCCGTCGATCTCGAGGGCCGGGGAGTCGCCGGTGAGCTTGGCGACGTACAGGGTGCCCTCGTCGAGCAGCGAGAGGTTGTGCTCGCGCACGGCCCGGGAGGTGCCGTGCCTCATCCGCTTGCTGCTGACGAACTTGTAGAAGTAGTCGAAGCGCTCGTCGTCACCGGAGTAGACGACGGGACGGCCGTCGTGCGTGAGCCGGACGGTCGCGGCCTCGTGCTTGAACCGTCCGAGCGCGGTGTGCTTGCGGGGCGTGGAGGCCGGGTCGTACGGATCGAACTCGACGACGTATCCGAACCGGTGCACCTCGTTCGGCTCCTGCGCGACGTCGAACCGCTTGTCGAAGCGTTCCCACTTGCGCTCGCTGGCCCCGGTGCCGACGCCGTACCGCTTGTCCGTGGCGCGGCCGCTGTTCGCGAAGTACTGGTTGAAGTTCTCCTCGCCGTGGAGGGTGGTGCCCCACGGGGTGGTGCCGCCGGAGCAGTTGTTGAGCGTGCCGAGGACCTTGGTGCCCGTCGGGTCGGCGGAGGTTTTGAGGAGGTCGGAGCCGGCGGCGGGACCGGTGATCCGGAACTCGGTGGTGGCCGTGACCCGCCGGTTCAGCGGGTGGCGCGGGACGGCGACGAGCTTGCCGGTCCTGCGGTCCCCCTCCACGACGACGGCGGACAGCCCGTGCGCGGCCCAGGCGATCTCGACCTGCTGCCGGGTCGGGTTGGCGGCGTCGTAGCCGCGGAACATCAGGACCTCGTCGGTGTACTCGTGGTTGGCGACGAGCAGCTGCCGGTCGCGCTCCCCCGGCAGGGGCAGCAGCGCGAGGAAGTCGTTGTTGTAGCCGAACTGGCCCGCCTGGGCGGCCGGCGTCTGCTTCTCCGGGTCGAAGGCCGGCGCACCGCGCAGGATGGGCTCGCCCCAGCGGATCACGACGTTCTGGGTGTAGCCGTCCGGGACGACGACGGCGTCGGTGGTGTTCGGCGCGACACTGCTGTACCGCAGCCCACGCGCCCCCCTGCCCGGTTTCGCCGGTTTCCCGTACGACTGTGACGCCGCATCCGCATTGCCCGCCTGGTCCGCCTGCGGGGTCGCCGCCCCCGCCGGACGCGCCCCGGCGACGCTCGCCGCACCGGCGGCGCCCGCGACGGTGACGACGGCGGCGGCGCGCATCATCGAGCGGCGGCTGAGGGCCCCCGCGATGACGTCACCGACGTACTCGTTGTCGCTGGTGTTGGGCACCTCGTGGAAACAGGCGTCACCACACCGGAAACGACAGGTCATGGCGGATCGTCCGCCGGGATGCGACTGGTTCGGCGTTCCGATCAGCGGCAGCAGCTTGCGCACTTACATCTCCCCTTGCGTGCCCGTGGGTGTGGACGTGACGGTAGGGGCACGTACGTGCGGAAGCGCTGACGCCGGGTGAACGGTGGGTGAATCCCCGGCAGCCACAAGGGCGTTGGCGCGGGAGTGGGGCGGGGGCCGGCGCAGGGGTCGGCGGGTCACCGAGGCGGTGTTGACACACCCGCCTTCCGTCCACTCACCCCTCCCCAAGATCGCCACCGGGGGCCGCTAACCTTACGTGTCCGTCCTGGCCAGGGATTACGGGCATCAACTCACTCGAAGGGTTGCGCACATGGGCATTCTCACTCTCCTGCGGAACGCATTCGGCCGCTCACGCAAGACGCGCACGGCCGAGGCAGAGGGTGCGGAACGGGTTCCTTCGCAGGGAGCGCCTTCGCAGGCAGCGCCTTCGCCGGCGACCCCTTCGCCGGCGGCGGACACGAAGCAGCCGACGACCACCGAACCGACCGCTCCGGAGCCCACGGCCCAGGTGCCCGAGCCCCGCACGGCGTCCAACGACGAACACGAACTGGTCGCGGCGGCCTTCGACAAGGTGACGGTCCCGAGGCCGACCCGGTCCGGGGAGGAGCCGGAGGCGGGCACGGAGGAGCCGCCGGCGGACCGGACCGACGCGACGACGGCGGGTACGCAGGAGCCGGCACCGGTGACGCGGGAGTCCGCGGCGGAGCCGGTCACCGAGGAGCCGACGCCGACCGGGGAGCCGGTCGGGGAGACGCCGACGGCGGTTGCCGAGGAGCCGGTGACCGGGACCCGGGTGCCCGAGGAGCCGGTCAGCGAGGCGGCGGTCACCGAGGTGCCGGTCACCGAGGCGCCGGTCGCCGAGGCGCCGGTGGCGGACGAGCCGGTGGTGGAGGCCGTCACGCCGGAGGCCGAGCCCACGGTGGAGCCCGTCGCCGAGGAATCGTCCCCGCAGGGTGAGCCCGAGCCGGTCGCCGACACGCCCGCTCAGGGGGCCGAGGTCGAGACCGAGCCGGTCGCGGAGGAGGCGGCGCCGACGACTGAGGAGGCGACGCCGGAAGCCGAGACCGAGACCGAGCCGGTCGCGGAGGAGGCCACACCGGAACCGGAGGCCGACACCGAGCCGGTCGCCGAAGAGGCCACCCCGGAGTCCGAGCCCGAGGCCGTACCGGCCGCCGAGGGGTCGGCACCGGTGGCCGAGGAGACCACCCCGGAAGCCGAGCCCGCCCGGACGAGCGAGTCCGAGCTGACGGACGAGGCCGCGCCGGCCGACCAGCCCGCGGCCGCCGACCAGTCCGAGCCGGACGCGGAGTCCGAGCCGGTCGCAGCCGCCGAGGAGCCTGCGGCGGAGCCGCAGCCCGAGCCGACGGCTGAGACGTCCGCCGAGGCGGAGCCGCAGGCCGAGACCGCCGCGGAGCCCCAGCCGGAAGCAGAGCGGGAGCCGGAGCCCACCGCGGACGCGACGGCCCCGGCGGAGCCGACCGACACGGCGGACGCCGCTGAGCCCGTGGACGCCGTGGAGCCCGTGGACGCCGTGGCGCCCGCAGCCGCCGCCCCGGTGAAGTCCAGCGACCCCGCAACCACGGTCGACGCCCCCGTCCCCGCCCACCTCGCCACCGCCCACAGGGCAGCCGACGCCACCCTCGAGAAGCTGGACCTCTCCGGCGCCCGGGCCGACGTCTACCTCGTCCTGGACCGCTCCGCGTCCATGCGCCCGTACTACAAGGACGGCTCCGCGCAGGCCCTCGCCGACCAGACGCTCGCCCTCGCCGCCCGCCTCACCCCCGAGGCCGCCGAGCCCAAGGTCCACGTCGTCTTCTTCTCCACGGAGCTCGACGGCACCGCCGACCTCACGCTCACCGACCCCGAGAACAGGATCGACGAGCTGCACGCCGGCCTCGGCCGCATGGGCCGTACCAGCTACCACGCCGCCGTCGAGGCCGTCGTGGCGCACCACGAGAAGCACGGGAAGGCGGCGACCCCCCAGACCCCCGCACTCGTCGTCTTCCAGACGGACGGCGCCCCCGACGCCAAGACCCCCGCCACCCAGGCCCTCACCGACGCCGCGAAGAACCACCCCACCGTCTTCTTCTCCTTCGTCGCCTTCGGCGAGCACGACAACAAGGCCTTCGACTACCTCCGCAAGCTCAAGACCGACAACACGTCCTTCTTCCACGCGGGCCCCGCCCCCCGCGAGCTCACGGACCAGGAGCTGTACGAGGGCGTGCTCGCGACCTGGCGGCCGTAAGCCCCGGTCACCACCCGCGTCGCACCCCGCCGGGGGGTGGACGGACCCGCCGACCGGGCCCGTCCACCCCCCGAAACGCGTGTGAGTCGATCTTCGGGGGGCCAGTAGGATTTCGGGCATGGCGGCCACTGGAACCGAGAAGCAGGGTGCGAAGGCGTTCTACGTCTCGACCCCCATCTACTACGTCAACGACGCTCCTCACCTGGGCCACGCCTACACGACCGTCGCAGGGGACGTGCTCACGCGCTGGCACCGTCAGCGCGGCGAGAAGGTGTGGTACCTCACCGGCACGGACGAGCACGGTCAGAAGATCATGCGCACCGCCGACGCCAACGGAGTGACCCCGCAGGAGTGGTGCGACAAGCTCGTGGAGGAGGCCTGGAAGCCCCTCTGGGAGCACCTGGACATCGCGAACGACGACTTCATCCGCACCACGCAGCGGCGGCACACCGACCGCGTCCAGGAGTTCGTGCAGGACCTGTACGACAAGGGCGAGATCTACAAGGGCGGCTACGAGGGCCCGTACTGCGTCGGCTGCGAGGAGTACAAGCTCCCCGGCGAGCTGCTCGACGGCGAGGGTGACTTCGCGGGTCAGAAGCTCTGCCCGATCCACAAGAAGCCGGTGGAGATCCTCAGCGAGGAGAACTACTTCTTCAAGCTGAGCGAGTACGGCGAGAAGCTCCTCGCCCACTACGAGGCGAACCCCGGCTTCATCCAGCCCGAGTCCGCGCGCAACGAGGTCGTGAACTTCGTCCGGCAGGGACTCCAGGACCTCTCCATCTCCCGCTCGACCTTCGACTGGGGCATCCCGATCCCCTGGGACACCAAGCACGTGATCTACGTGTGGGTCGACGCGCTGCTGAACTACGCCACGGCGGTCGGCTACAACGAGAACCAGGAGAAGTTCGAGGCCACCTTCCCGGCCGACGTCCACCTGGTCGGCAAGGACATCCTGCGCTTCCACGCGGTGATCTGGCCCGCGATGCTGATGGCGCAGGGCCTGCCGCTGCCCGGCAGGATCGCCGCGAACGGCTGGCTGATGGTCGGCGGCGAGAAGATGTCGAAGTCGAACCTGACCGGCATCAAGCCGCAGGACCTGACCACGCACTTCGGCGTGGACGCCTACCGCTGGTACTTCCTGCGCGCGATCGCCTTCGGCCAGGACGGCTCCTTCTCCTGGGAGGACTTCTCCGCCCGGTACACGAGCGAGCTGGCGAACGACTACGGCAACCTCGCCTCCCGCGTCGCGGCCATGGTCGGCAAGTACTTCGACGGCCGGCTGCCCGAGGCCACCGCCGGCGGCGAGGCCGAGAAGGCGCTGCACGACGGCCTGGCCAGGGCGGTCGCCGAGGCCGACCGGAAGATCGGCGACGAGCTGGACTTCCAGGGCGGCATCCTGGCCGTCTTCGACTTCGTCAAGCAGGTCAACGGCTACATCACGGAGCAGGAGCCGTGGAAGGTGGCCAAGGACACCAGTGACGAGGGCAAGGCCCGTCTCGCCACCATCCTCTACACGGCCGCCGAGTCCCTCCGTGCCGTCGCCGTCCTCCTCAACCCGATCATGCCGGACACCTCCCAGCGGCTCTGGGACTCCCTGGGCGCCGAGCCGGCCCTGGGCGCACTCGCCGAACAGCGCGTGCAGGAGGCCGCCACCTGGGGCCTGCTCCCGCCCGGCTCCACGGTCACCAAGGGCGCGGTGCTCTTCCCCCGCCTGGAGGAGAAGCCGACGGCCTGACCGCCGTACACGTGACCAGGGGGCCCGGGACAACTCCCGGGCCCCCTGGTTGTCGCAGGACACGCCCGCAGCCCTCGCCGAACCCGGGCGAAGCGTGTGCCGCTCCCGGGCCCCTCGGGCGTGGGCTACTTCAGGACGCCCGCGCCCGTCGTCGTCGCCAGAGTCGTCGGCAGGTTCTTCGCCGAGGACTCCAGGCCCGTCGTGAGGGTCGGCGTCCAGTTGACCGTCGTCTTCAGGTCCTTCGACGAGGCGGCGTTGTACGCGGAGACGAGGTCGGTCACGGTGCCGTTGACGAGGTTGCCGCCGCCGGCGACCGAACCGGTGCCGTCGCCGCTGAGCAGCTTGGCGGCCTTCGCGCCGGAGGGCAGCTTCCAGTGGTTGTTCTCGGCGACGACCTGGGCCTTGGCGCGGGAGTTGATGCTGTACTGCGGCGCGTACCCGTTGAGGGTCGTGACGTCGTAGTAGTTGTTGTAGATGTGGATCTGGCCGATGCGGGCCAGCGGGGCGCGCTGGATGATGCCCTTCCACACGTTGTGGTGGATGGAGACGCGCAGCTTGCCGACGCTGTCGGTGTCGCTGCTGCCGATCAGCATCGTCTTGTCGTGGTTGGTGAACTGGTTGTGCGAGACGGTCACCAGGTCGGAGCCCTTGGTGATGTCGAGGGCGCCGTCGTGGATCTGGTACTCGCGGCCGAAGTACTTCGGGTTGGCGCTGTCGAAGTGCGGGGCGTCGGTGAACGTGTTGTGGTCCGCCCAGACGTGGGTCGCGCCGCGCAGGGTGACCGAGTCGTAGTTGGAGTTCCAGTTGCCGTCGTCGCCGTCGGTCGGGTCCCACTGCGGGAAGCAGTCCTCGGTGGCGGCGAAGGTGAGGTTGCGGACGATGACGTTGTCCACGTTCTGGATCTGGACCATGCCGCCGGAGATCCCGGCGTTGGTGCCGGGCACGCCGACGAGGGTGGTGTTGGCGGGGACCCTGAAGACGATGTTCTTCGCCTGCTTGGCCTGGGCGGCGGCGCGCGCCGTCTCCTGCGCGCCGGAGGGCAGCTTGGAGGTGCCGTAGGTGGCCGGGTCGAAGGCCTTCAGGTACGCCGACAGCGAGTAGCCGGTGCCGGACGCGTAGTCGGCGCAGGTCAGCTTCTTGCCGGAGTCGTCGGTGTTGGCATCGATCATGCCCTTGATCTTGATGATCCGGGGGGTGGTGTCGGACGCGGACCCGAGCGCCTTCACGAGCTGGGCGCGGGTCGAGACGGTGAAGGTGTGGGCGGCGTCGGCCTTCGTGCCCCCGGTCGTCCCCGTACCGGAGGACGCCCAGCCGTCCTTCGCGGCGAGCGTCTGGTGGTACAGGTCGACGGCGTCGGCGTTCGCGTTCAGCACGAACACACCAGCACCGGCCCCGGCGGCCACGACGGCGGCGGAGACGACGAGGGTGCGGCGCTTGCGGAGGGACCGACGGTGGGTGGTGGCTGCCACGGGGGAGTCCTTACGGGTGTGTCGAACGAGCCTTACGACCCGTCAGTGGGCGCCCGTGGAGGAAGAGTTGCCGCTTCGGAGGGATTTTTTTCCGCCCTCTCCCGCCGGTCTCCTCGGTTCTCCTCACCTGCGCTTGCCGGAGTTCCCGGTGGTCGGCGCCTGCCCCGGCCGGGCGTCCTCCCCGCTCAGGGCCGGCCCCCGCCGAAGCCGCCCTCCGGGGCCTCCCCCGCCGTCACCGTGGCGATCTCCCGCGCCGAGCCGAGGGCGCCCGTCGCCGCCGCGAGGCCGCCGGTGCCGTCCGGCGAGGGGACCGGGGCGCGCGTGGCGGCCACCACGTACCGGACCTCCACCAGGGTCGTGTCGTTGACGAGGTCGATGTTCTTGACCGACAGGTTCACCACCCGTCCGCCCAGCAGCACGGCGAGGTGCGCGCGCAGCGCGTCCTCGTCGGTGTGCGCGGAGTCCAGGCGCAGGGTGCGGGTGCGGTGGCGGGCGAAGAGGCGGGGGTGGTCGGCGACGTACAGCGTCAGGACGATCAGTGCGGTGAGGGTGACGGGCAGGGCCGTCGCGTCCTCGGGGATGCCGTTGAGCAGACCGATGGCGAGTACGGAGGACGTCTTTACGGTGCACCGGCACCCGGGGCGCCCGGTCACCCCGCGTCCGAGTGGCGGGCTCGACAGAACGGGGGCGTACGGTCACCCGCCGGGGCGGCGGTGCGGCCGTACGACCCCGCGGGGGTCGGTCCGAGGAGGCGGAAGGGGTCAGCCGACGGAGGGCGACGGGGACGCCCCGCCGGAGGCCGCGGCCGTGGCGGACGCGCCCGGCTGCACGGCGTCGTCGGTGCCGGTGTGGGTCGCCTCCGGGTCGACGCCCACGGTGATCGACGCCTGAACGCCCTTCGCGATGTTCTTCTTGTCGTACTTCAGCTTGAGCAGGCCGCCCTGGGTGCCGCTCTGGTCGTAGATCGTGTCCTCGGTGAGCGTGGTGCGCTCGGTGGTGCTGGTGGAGTACGGCGCCACCTCGGCGGAGGCGAGGACGGACTCCTCGTCGAAGAAGAACTGACCGGTGTGGCAGGTGTGCCCGCCCTCGTACCCGGCGTCCGTCCACGCGCCGTCGACGTGCACCTTCGTGTGGATGTGCACGCACCGGCCCCGGTACCACCCCGGGAAGACCGTCTTGAACGTGACCAGGCCCCGCTTGTCGGTCTTCCAGGTGCCACGCAGGTACCGCTCGTCGTCGGTGGGCTCCTCGTGGCCCCCGCCACCGCCGGCCCCGCCGGAGGGCGCGCCCGTCGGCGGCTCACCGGTGGGCGTACCGGTGGGTGTGCCCGAGGGGGCGTCGGCCGGCGCACCGCCGCCTCCGCCCGTGGACAGGCTCTCGTAACCGGAGTAGATGCCCAGCGCGTCGCAGTGCCAGATGTCCACGGCCACGTTCCGCAACGGCTCGCAGGTCTCGGAGTCGATGACCTTGATGCCGAGGCTGAGCGCAATCCCTTCCCTGTCCTCGGTGATGTCCTGGCGGATCTTGTCGGCGTCGATGTAGTAGGGGCCCTCGGTGGTCTCGGAGGTGAGCTTGTAGCAGACCTCGGCGGCACTGGCGCTGCCGGTCGCCGGGGCACCGGCCTTCGCCTTGCCCGTCTCCCCCGCGAACGCGCCCGCGGCCAGCGAGCCGCCCACCCCGACCGCGGCCACCGCCCCCGCACCGGTGACGACGACCTTGCGGCGCGTCAGATCCCGTTTGTGCCGGGGGCCCTGCTGGTTTTCCTTGTTTCCCGTCATGAGCGAGGAAGCTAGGAGACCGCCCTGTCAGGAGGGTGGGAAAGACCTGTGCGATCCCATGAGCCCGGCGACGGGCACCGGGGGGCAACACGTTTCCGGCCACTCTCCGAGCACTACCGCGCCCCCGCCCCGGCCGGCCGACGGGCCGCACGGGGGCGGCCCGTCGGCGGCCGGGGGCTTCTCCAGGCCCAGTGCCGTACGGGCCCGGCGCAGCTGGCGCAGTCCCTCCCGTGCCATCCGGGTGGCCTCCCCGTACTCCTCCGCCGTACGGGCCGTGGCCAGCCGGTCGCGGGCCGCCCGATGGCACTCCGCCGCGCGGATCAGCGCCCGGGCCGCCTCCTCGTCCGCGCCCGCCCAGACGCGCACGTCGGGCGGGACCAGACCGCCGCCCAGCCGTACGAGCCACTGGTTCGCCTCCACCTCCGCGTCCAGGTCGGACAGGCCCGAGGAGGGGTGGCGCCGGTGCGTCCGGCGCCGGGCCACGACGCCGACGACCGCGCCGGCGATCAGCAGCAGTGAGAGCGTGATCATGAACGCCATGGCTGGATTCCCTCCCTTGCCCCACAGGCCCCGCGGGCCCGCGCCGAACCCTGGTCGGCTCCGTCCGGTGTCCCATGAGACGACAGGCCGCTGTGGGTCCCCCTCGGGATTCCTGTGGGGCTCCGGTGAGGTTTCCCAGAGGCCCCCGGTCACCGGCCGGGGGCAGCGGGGCGGAGCCGGTGACCGGGGCCTTCCGCGCGTCAGGGCGTCGGCCTCGTCGACTTCCGCCGCGCATGGCCGCGGATAGCCGCGCAAGGCCGCGCAAGGTCGCGCATAGAAGAGGGACCTGAAATCGACGTGGATTTCAGGTCCCTCTTCAGCAGCCTTGCGAAAGGTGCCTGTCGGCCGACGCCTACTTCGGCTGCGGCTTGCGCACCGTGATGTGCAGCTCCCGCAGCCGCGCCTCCTCCAGCTCGGTCGGCGCGCCCATCATCAGGTCCTGGGCGTTGCCGTTGAGCGGGAAGGCGATCGTCTCGCGGATGTTGGGCTCGTCGGCCAGCAGCATGACGATGCGGTCGACGCCCGGCGCGATGCCACCGTGCGGCGGAGCGCCGAAGCGGAAGGCGCGCAGCATGCCGGCGAACTCCCGCTCGACGGTCTCGTTGTCGTAGCCCGCGATGTTGAAGGCCTTGAGCATGATGTCCGGCTCGTGGTTCCGGATCGCGCCGGAGGACAGCTCGACGCCGTTGCAGACGATGTCGTACTGCCAGGCCAGGATGTCCAGCGGGTCCTGGTTCTCCAGCGCCTCCATGCCGCCCTGCGGCATCGAGAAGGGGTTGTGCGAGAAGTCGATCCTGCCGGTGTCCTCGTCCTTCTCGAACATCGGGAAGTCGACGATCCAGCAGAACCGGAAGACGTTCTCCTCGAAGTGACCGGAACGCTTCGCGGCCTCGACCCGCACCGCACCCATGATCTTCGAGACCTCGTCGAACTCGCCCGCGCCGAAGAAGACCGCGTGGCCGGCGGCGAGGGAGAGCCGCTTGGTGAGCTCCGCGACGTTCTCCTCCGTCAGGAACTTCGCGATCGGGCCCGACAGCGAGCCGTCCTCGCCGACCCGCACCCACGCCAGGCCCTTGGCGCCCTGCTCGACCGCGTACTCACCGAGCTGGTCGAAGAACTTGCGGGGCTGGTCCTGGACCGCCGGCACCGGCAGCGCGCGCACGTGCTTGCCGGCGAACGCCTTGAACTCCGAGCCCTCGAAGATGTCGGTGATGTCCACCAGCTCCAGCTGGGCGCGCAGGTCCGGCTTGTCGGAGCCGTACTTCAGCATCGCCTCGCGGAACGGGATCCGCGGGAAGGGAGAGGTGACATGACGGCCGTTGCCGAACTCCTCGAACAGCTCGGTCATGAGCTTCTCGATCGGCTGGAAGACGTCCTCCTGCTCGACGAAGCTCATCTCGACGTCGAGCTGGTAGAACTCGCCCGGCGAGCGGTCGGCACGCGCGTCCTCGTCGCGGAAGCAGGGCGCGATCTGGAAGTAGCGGTCGAAGCCGGAGATCATCAGCAGCTGCTTGAACTGCTGCGGGGCCTGCGGCAGGGCGTAGAACCGGCCCGGGTGCAGACGGGACGGGACGACGAAGTCGCGGGCGCCCTCGGGGGAGGTCGCGGTCAGGATCGGCGTCGCCATCTCGTTGAAGCCGAGGTCCACCATCTTCTGACGGATGGCCGAGATGACCGCCGTCCGCAGCATGATGTTGCGGTGCATGCGCTCGCGGCGCAGGTCCAGGAAGCGGTACTCCAGGCGCCGCTCCTCGTTGACCCCGTCCTCGGTGTTGATGGTGAAGGGGAGGGGCTGGGCGGCGCCGAGCAGCTCGACCTCGGTCACCTCCACCTCGACCTCACCGGTGGGCAGGTCGGCGTTGACGTTCTCGGCGCCACGGGAGACGACCTGGCCGTCGACACGGACCGTCGACTCCTTGGTCAGCTTGTCGAGGGCCTCGTACGCGGGCGTGCCGGGACGGGCGACCAGCTGCGTGATGCCGTAGTGATCGCGCAGATCGATGAAGAGGATGCCGCCCAGGTCGCGCCGATTGTGCAGCCAGCCACTCAGCCGGACGTCGGTGCCGACGTCAGAGGCGCGGAGCTCGCCGCAGGTGTGGGACCTGTACCGATGCATCGTCGTTCATCCAGTCTTCGCGGATCGGGGGCACGTTTCACGTGAAACAACCCCAGGGTACCGGGCGGCCCAAGATCGGCTCTCCCCACTTATGCCGCCGCTGGTCTGGACGCACGAGGTCGTCGGCCGAGACGCGTACGGCCGTTGACCGAGACGTCCGAGGCCGTGATCGACGTCAGTGATCAGTGGCACGTCTCGATTACTTGTTCTTAAAGTGGGGCAATGCGCACTGGCGAGCCTCTGCCCGCCGTGGGGGAGGTCCTCGCCGCCCTCGCGACCGGCGTGTGGCATTGGAGCACCGCTACGGGGCTGGTCACGGTCGATGCCGAGGCGGCCCGGCTGCTCGGGCTGCCCGCCGAGGAGACCGTCCTCACCGAGGCCCAGACCCGGGCCCGCCTCCACCCGGTCGACTGGAACGAGATCACCGGCGTGGTCCAGCTCGCCGTGGCCGAGGGCACCCTCGCGGAGGTCCGGATCCGGATCATGGACGACCGGGGACGGGTCGTCCGGGTCGTCCGCAGCCGCTCCAAGCCGTCGTTCGATCCGGTGAAGAAGGCGTACGAGCTGATCGGGACCCTCCAGGAGGTCACCGAGCCGAGACCCGGCACCCCCGCCGGACGGACCGCCGTCACGGGCGACTGGCGGCGCTCCCGGGAGGCGTTCCTGCTGGACGCGGGCCGGGCGCTGGCGGAGGCCCGGTCCACGGAGGAGGTGCTGCGGGTCGCGGCGGCCCTGTCGATGCCGGGCTTCTCCCCGGACGGGCTGGCCGTCTTCGGGGTGGAGGGCGACCGGCTGACGATCATCGGCCACCACGGTCACCGGCCCGGTGACGAGGGCCCCTTCACCCAGATGTCCCTCCAGACGGACTACCCGGCCGCCGAGGTCGCCCGCACGGGCCGGGCCGTGTACCTCTCCTCGCCCGAGCAGTACAAGGAGCGCTACCCGCTCACCTGGCCGCTGGCCGCGCACTTCGGCCGCCAGTCCTGGGCGTTCCTGCCGCTGACGGTGGCCGGCCGCACGATGGGCGCCTGGATGGCCGCCTTCGCCTATCCGGTGGCGTTCACCCCGGACGAGCGGTCCGTCCTCACCACCGTGGCCCGCATGCTCGCCCAGGCCCTCACCCGGGCGGGTGCCGCCGAGACCCAGCGCGAGCTGACGGACGGCCTGCAACGCTCGATGCTGCCCACGCTCGGCCCCGAGATACCGGGCATGACCCTCGCCGCCCGCTACATCCCCACCGGTGGCGGCCTCCAGGTCGGCGGCGACTGGTACGACATGATCCCGCTGCCGAACAAGCGGTTCGCGCTGGTCATCGGGGACGTGCAGGGGCACGACGTGCGGGCCGCGGGCCTGATGGGCCAGCTGCGCATAGCCCTGCGGGCGTACGCCGCCGAGGGGCACCGCCCCGACGCCGTCCTCTCCCGCGCCTCCCGCTTCTTCTACGGCCTCACCCACGCCCAGGACACCGAGCGGGCCGAGCACACCGACACCTACGCCGACCTGCGGTTCGCGACCTGCCTCTACGTCGAGGTCGACCCCGTCACCGGGGTCCTGGAGACCGCCCGGGCCGGCCACCTCGACCCGGCGATCCGGATGGCCGACGGCACGGTCCTGGTCCACGACACGGCCGGTGGACTGCCGCTCGGCATCGACCCCGACTCGGACTACCCCACGACCCGCCTCATCCTGGAGCCCGGCGAGGCGCTGATGCTGTGCACCGACGGTCTGCTGGAGACCGGCGGCCACGACCTCGACAGCGGCTGGCGACGCGTCCGCAAGATCCTCGAGGCGCACGAGGGCGACCTGGAGGAGCTGGCCGACGCACTGGTCCAGGCGGTGCACGGGCCGTCGTCCCACCACACCACCGGCCCGTTCGCCGACCGGCGGGAGGACGACATCGCCGTCCTCCTCGTCTGCCGCCAGGGCCAGGGCAGCGGCCTCGGCGCCGCCGCACCCGCACGGCCGGCCGTCCGGCGCACCGTGCTCACGGTCGCGCAGGCCGAGCCCGAGCGGGTCGCCGAGGCCCGGCGCCAGGTACGCGAGCTGCTGCACGACTGGGCCTGCGACGACCAGATCGACTCGGCGGTCCTGCTGCTCTCCGAGATGCTCACCAACGTCCTCGTGCACACCGACGCCGACGCGCTGCTGCTCGCCGAGGTGACGGGCGGTTCCGGCGGACGCCGGATGCGGATCGAGGTCACCGACACCAGCGACGACCTGCCCCACAAACGACGCCCCGGCGAACTGGCCTCCTCCGGGCGCGGCCTGGTCCTCATCGAGCTGCTCGCGGACGAGTGGGGCGTGTCGCCCCGGGGCGAGGGCAAGACCATCTGGTTCGAGCTCTACGAGCCCGCCGGCTCGGGCGGGGACGGAGACGGGGACGGGCCCGGCTCCTGGCCGGGGGTGTAACGCTCCCGCAGCTCGTGCACGACCCCGAACGCCGCCGCCGTCAGCGGTACGGCGAGCAGCATGCCGAGAATCCCGGCGACCGAGGCCCCGGCCGTGATCGTCACCATCACCACCGCCGGATGCATCTGCACGGTCCGGCTCTGGATCATCGGCTGGAGCACGTGCCCCTCCAGCAACTGCACGGCGAGCACCGCACCGAGCACCCACAGCGCGATGACGAAACCGCGGTCGGCGAGCGCGACGAGCACGGCGACGGCACCGGAGATGAAGGCGCCGAGGTAGGGGATGTAGGCCCCGACGAAGACGAGCGCGCCCAGCCCGGCGGCCCCCGGGACGTCCAGGACGAGCAGCGCGACCGTGATGCACACGGCGTCGATGAACGCGATGAACGTGGTCCCCCGCATGAACCCCTCGACGGCATGGAAGGCCCGCCGCCCCATGGCCTCCATGGTGTCGGCGGTGCCGTGCGGCGCGACGGACCGCAGGGTGCCGACGGCCCGGTCGCCGTCCCGCAGGAAGAAGAAGACGAGCAGCAGCGCGAGTACGGCCATCGCGATGGTCTCGCCCACGACGCTGACGCCGCTGATGACCCCCGAGGCGGCGGTCCCGCCGAACTTCGTCAGCAGTTCCCGGGCGTTGGACGCGAGATCGTCGAGCGAGGTCCCGGCCGCCCCGAAGTGCCGGGCGAGATCCCGCGCCGCGCGCTTCAGCGAGGCGACGATCTCGTCCCCGCTGTCGACGAGCGCGACGACCACGATGTACACGGCCCCGCCGACCACCGCGAGTACCGCCACACAGGTGACACCGGCGGCGATCGACCGGTTGACCCTCGCCTTGACCAGCCGCCGGTGAAACGGCCTGAGCAGCGCCGACCCGAGCAGCGCCAGCAACACCGGCACGACCGCCGTACGGACCTCCGCGCACAACCGGATCCCGACATAGACCACACCCGAGACCAACAGGATGACGGCACACCAGGCGGCCAGTCGGCGGACGGGGTCGGGGAGCAACGGCACGCCTCCAGCGGATCACGCGCCCGGGCGCTTGTCCCGCGCGGACGGGCCACCCGGGTGACACCCTCCGCAGAATCGATGCCTCCGCTCCCTAACGGGTGAACGTACTTGCCACCGGCGCAAGTTGATCCTGCATATGCCTAGCTTCCGGGGAGGAGGTGATGCTCGATGCACGAGCAGAACGACACGCCGTCGGACGAACGGACGGGACGGCAGGACGCGATCGACATCAACGACTTCGTGTTCGCGGCCACGGGGGCGCGGGTGCGGAGACTGACCATGCCGGACGGGACGCACTGGTTCCCGGCCGTCGACGTGTGCAAGAACCTGGGGTACGCACATGTCGGATCCACTCTGCGCAACATTGCCGCAGCGACCAACTTCGCCAGTGCCGAGAGTGTGCTCCAGAAGCACAGTCTCAGCATTCCCGCAGGTCGAGAGTGGCGACGAGACATGAACCTCGTGAATCTCCCAGGCCTGGTCCGCCTGGTCAACGCCTGCACGAAACCCGAATCCCAACCCTTCAAGGCCTGGGTCTCCGAGGTCATCGCCACCATCCAGCGCGACGGCTCCTACGCCCTCGAACCCGCCCCCGTACAACCCGCCCCCAGCGGCGGCACCGCCTACGCCATGCCCCGGCAGGTCGCCGACGCCATCGTGCGGCTCGAGGAGCGGAACATCCGGGCCGACGAGATGCTGCTGGCCTTCCGGCAGGAGCACAACGACCTCCTGCGGGAGATCAGCCGCAGCCAGACCGCGATGGCGGAGGCGCTGCGCGACATCGCCACCGCCCTCAGGCAGCCCGGCGCCCCCGACCAGGAGTTGACGCCCCAGCAGCTCCTCGCCACCTGGAAGGCGAGGCACCTCGTCGTCACGGACGACGTCCACGCGGTCGCGGCCTACCTGGCTCCGGCTCTGGTGCGTGGCGAGGCCCGTTACCGCGTGGAGGAGATCGCGAACCGTACGGGACTGCCGCAGGACCGCGTGCACGACTGTCTGCGCATGCTGCTCAAGCGCGGCTGTGTGCGACAGACCGGGTGCGCTCCCGACGGCGCACCCGTCTACGTGCTGCCGTAGCGCCCCCCGACGCAAACAGGCCCGAAGCCGCACCAGAGGCGGCTTCGGGCCTTGTCGTACCGTACCGGAAATCAGACGGCCTGCGGTCCGCTCTCCGTCATCCCGTGCACCGCCGGGATGGTGCCGAGGCGGCCCTTCTGGAAGTCCTCGAAGGCCTGCATGAGTTCGTCCTTGGTGTTCATGACGAACGGCCCGTAGTGGACCATGGGCTCGCGGATCGGGCGGCCGCCGAGGAGGACGACCTCGAGGTCGGGGGTGTGCGAGTCCTGCCGCTCGTCGGCGCGGACGGTCAGCGACGAGCCCGCGCCGAAGACCGCCGTCTGGCCCAGGTGGATCGGGCGGCGCTCCGCGCCGACCGCGCCCTTGCCCGCCAGGACGTACGCGAGCCCGTTGAAGTCCTCGCGCCACGGCAGGGTGATCTCCGCACCCGGCGCCAGCGTCGCGTGGATCATCGTGATCGGCGTGTGCGTGATGCCGGGGCCCGCGTGGCCGTCCAGTTCGCCCGCGATGACGCGCAGGAGCGCGCCGCCGTCGGGCGAGGTCAGCAGCTGGACGTTGCCGCCGCGGATGTCCTGGTAGCGCGGGGCCATCATCTTGTCCTCGGCCGGCAGGTTCACCCACAGCTGGAGGCCGTGGAAGAGGCCACCGGACATGACGAGGTGCTCCGGCGGCGCCTCGATGTGGAGGAGGCCCGCGCCGGCCGTCATCCACTGGGTGTCGCCGTTGGTGATGGTGCCGCCCCCACCGTTGCTGTCCTGGTGGTCGAAGATGCCGTCGATGATGTAGGTGACGGTCTCGAAGCCCCGGTGCGGATGCCACGGGGTGCCCTTCGGCTCGCCCGGCGCGTAGTCCACCTCGCCCATCTGGTCCATCATGATGAACGGGTCGAGGTGGCGGTAGTGGATCCCGGCGAACGCCCGGCGCACCGGGAAGCCCTCGCCCTCGAAACCGCTCGGCGCGGTCGTGACGGCGAGCACGGGACGTGCCACGGCGTCGGCCGGTGCGGTCACGCGGGGCAGCGTCAGCGGGTTCTCGACGGTCACTGCAGGCATGTCGGTACCTCCTTGGGCGACGTACGTCCCAGTTTAGTTGAGCGTTGAACTTCCTGCCACCCAGAACGACGAAAGCCCGGAGGACATTCCCTCCGGGCTCCACCGCCTGACGACCCGCTCAGACGGTCAGATGACGTGGAATCTGCGACGTGGGATCTTCGGTCGCCGGACAGCCGTCAGCCGTACATCCGGCGCATCGCGAAGTCGACCATCTGCTCGACCGCCTTGGCGTCGAAGACCATCCGGTGCTCGCCCTCCATGTCGAGGACGAAGCCGTAGCCGGTGGGCAGCAGGTCGAGCACCTCGGCTCCCGTGATCACGAAGTACTTGGACTCCTTGCCCGCGTACCGGCGCAGCTCCTTGAGCGTGGTGAACATCGGGATCACCGGCTGCTGGGTGTTGTGCAGGGCGAGGAAGCCGGGGTTGTCGCCGCGCGGGCAGTAGACCTTCGAGGTCGCGAAGACCTGCTGGAAGTCCTCGGCGGCCATCTGTCCGGTCGTGAAGGCCCGCACCGCGTCCGCGAGCGAGGGCGGGGACGGCTCGGGGTACAGGGGCGGCTGCTGTCCGTATCCGCCGCCCATGGGCTGCTGCGGCGGGGCGTACTGCTGCTGAGCGCCGACGTTCTGGTCGTAGCCGTACATGGGCGCAAGCGTACCGAGCGCGCTGCGCGGGCGGGACGTCACGGGGGCCGACGGGGCACATGGGTACTTCACAGGCTTGTCCCTGGAATCCCACAGTGGACGCCCATAGCGTCCACTCGTCGAAGAACGCGCCATGGAACGGCCCAGCGCGGACCGCCACAGCACGGACGCGGGGCACCACACCGAGCGGACCACCACGGCGAGCGGACCACACCGCGAGCGGACCACCACAGCAAGGGGTACAGCGATGCCGCACCACCACCACGACGAAGACCACGAGCACGAGCACGACAGAGGGCTCTCCTACGACCTCCCGGTGCTCGCCCGGCGCCGGATGATCCGGCTGCTGGCGGGGGCGAGCCTGGTCCCGCTGGTGGGCTGTTCCGGCTCCGGGGAGGACACCGCGTCCGCCTCCTCGTCCACCTCGTCGGGCGCCGCCTCCGCGTCGTCCGGCGGTTCGTCCTCCTCGAGGGCGGAGTGCGCGACGATCCCGGACGAGACCGCCGGCCCCTACCCCGGCGACGGCTCGAACGGTGTGAACGTCCTGAAGGAGAGCGGTGTCGTCCGCAGCGACATCACCGCCGGCTTCGGCGACTCCGCGGGCGGCACCGCCGAGGGCGTCCCGCTGACCATCACGCTCACGGTCGTGGACGCCGCCTCCGGCTGCGGCACCCCGAAGAAGGGCGCCGCCGTCTACCTCTGGCACTGCGACCGGGACGGCAACTACTCCCTCTACTCCGAGGGCGTCACGGAGGAGAACTACCTGCGGGGCGTGCAGGAGACCGACGACAAGGGCCAGGTCACCTTCAAGAGCATCTTCCCGGCCTGCTACTCAGGCCGCTGGCCGCACATCCACTTCGAGGTGTACGGCAGCCTGGACGACGCCACGGCGGCCACGTCCATCACCAACACCTCGCAGCTCGCGCTGCCGAAGGACGTCTGCGACACGGTGTACGCCACGGACGGCTACAGCCAGAGCGTGACCAACCTCGGCCGGCTCTCCCTGGAGACGGACAACATCTTCAGCGACGGCCACGACCAGCAGCTGGCCAGGGTGACGGGCAGCGTCGACAAGGGCTACACGGCGACCCTCACGGTGCCCGTCTGACGCGTCACACCTTCCGGATCGGGGTTGCGACTTATTACCGACGGGTAGCATCATCGGAGCTACTTGTTGGTACGTGAACTAGAGCGAGGATCCAGTGCCTCGCCGATCTCTCTAACGGAGCCGGGAGCCGTCGCCATGGGGCACTACAAGTCGAATCTCCGCGACATCGAGTTCAACCTCTTCGAAGTACTGGGGCGCGACAAGCTGTACGGCACCGGTCCGTTCGAGGAGATGGACGCCGAGACCGCGAAGAGCATCCTCGAGGAGCTGACCCGCCTCGCGGAGAACGAGCTGGCCGAGTCCTTCACGGACGCCGACCGCAACCCGCCGGTCTTCGACCCGGAGACCAACACCGCGCCGGTGCCCGCGTCCTTCAAGAAGAGCTACCAGGCCTTCATGGACTCCGAGTACTGGCGCCTCGGCCTGCCCGAGGCGATCGGCGGCACCACCGCCCCGCCGTCCCTGATCTGGTCGTACGCCGAGCTGATCCTCGGCGCCAACCCGGCCGTGTGGATGTACTCCTCCGGCCCGGCCTTCGCCGGCATCCTCTTCGACGAGGGCAACGAGGTCCAGAAGAAGATCGCCCAGATCGCCGTCGAGAAGCAGTGGGGCTCCACCATGGTCCTCACCGAGCCGGACGCCGGCTCGGACGTCGGCGCCGGCCGCACCAAGGCGGTCCAGCAGGAGGACGGCTCCTGGCACATCGAGGGCGTGAAGCGGTTCATCACGTCCGGTGAGCACGACATGTCGGAGAACATCCTCCACTACGTGCTCGCCCGTCCCGAGGGCGCCGGCCCCGGCACCAAGGGCCTGTCCCTCTTCCTCGTCCCGAAGTACCTCTTCGACTTCGAGACCGGCGAGCTGGGCGAGCGCAACGGCGTCTACGCCACGAACGTCGAGCACAAGATGGGCCTGAAGGCCTCCAACACCTGCGAGATGACCTTCGGCGACCGGCACCCCGCCAAGGGCTGGCTGATCGGCGACAAGCACGACGGCATCCGCCAGATGTTCCGCATCATCGAGTTCGCCCGCATGATGGTCGGCACGAAGGCGATCTCCACGCTGTCGACGGGCTACCTGAACGCGCTGGAGTACGCCAAGGAGCGCGTCCAGGGCCCCGACCTGGCGAACTTCATGGACAAGACCGCGCCGAAGGTCACCATCACCCACCACCCCGACGTGCGCCGCTCGCTGATCACGCAGAAGGCGTACGCGGAGGGCATGCGGGCGCTGGTGCTGTACACCGCCTCCGTCCAGGACGCCATCGCCGTCAAGGAGGCGAACGGCGAGGACGCCTCCACCGAGCACGCGCTGAACGACCTGCTCCTGCCGATCGTCAAGGGCTACGGCTCCGAGAAGGGTTACGAGCAGCTCGCCCAGTCGCTCCAGACCTTCGGCGGCTCCGGCTTCCTCCAGGAGTACCCGATCGAGCAGTACATCCGCGACGCCAAGATCGACACCCTCTACGAGGGCACCACGGCGATCCAGGGCCAGGACTTCTTCTTCCGGAAGATCGTCCGCAACCAGGGCGCGGCCCTGAACTCCCTCGCCGAGGACATCAAGAAGTTTTTGGCGCTCGGCACCGGCGGCGAGCAGCTCGCGGGCGCCCGCGAGCACCTGGCCAAGGCCGCCGTGGAGCTGGAGGCGATCGTCGGCCTGATGCTGACCGACCTCGCCGCCACCGAGCAGGACGTCAAGAACATCTACAAGGTGGGCCTGAACACCACCCGCCTGCTGATGGCCTCCGGTGACGTCGTCGTCGGCTACCTCCTGCTGAAGGGCGCCGCGGTCGCGGCCGAGAAGCTGGAGACGGCCTCCGCCAAGGACCAGGCCTTCTACACCGGCAAGATCGCGGCGGCGAAGTTCTTCGCGGCCAACGTCCTGCCGGGCGTCACCCTGGCCCGCAAGGTCGCCGAGGGCGTCGAGCTGGACCTGATGGAGCTGGACGAGGCCGCCTTCTAGGACCCGCCCCGGCGGCTGCCACAAACTCCACACCGTCCTCACGAGGGCCCGCTCCCTTCACCGGGAGCGGGCCCTCGTACGTCGTTAAGGTGAACCCATGAGCGAACCCTCCCGCTTCGACCGCGGCCACACCGACGACCTCATGTCCTTCCTGACGGCGAGCCCGTCGCCGTACCACGCCGTGGCGAACGCCGCGGAACGGCTGGAGAAGGCGGGTTTCCGGCAGGTCGCCGAGACGGACGCCTGGGACGGGACGAGCGGCGGCAAGTACGTGCTGCGCGGGGGCGCGATCGTGGCCTGGTACGTCCCCGAGGGCGCCGCGCCGCACACCCCCTTCAGGATCGTCGGCGCGCACACCGACTCCCCCAACCTTCGCGTCAAGCCGCTGCCCGACACCGGCGCGCACGGCTGGCGGCAGGTCGCCGTGGAGATCTACGGCGGACCGCTGATGAACTCCTGGCTGGACCGCGACCTGGGCCTGGCGGGCCGGCTGACCCTGCGCGACGGCTCGACCCACCTGGTGAACGTCGACCGCCCGCTGCTGCGGGTCCCGCAGCTCGCCATCCACCTCGACCGGGCCGTGTCCACGGAGGGGCTGAAGCTCGACAAGCAGCGCCACCTCCAGCCCATCTGGGGACTGGGCAACGACGTCCGCGACGGCGACCTGATCGCCTTCCTGGAGGAGGAGTCCGGGCTGCCCGCGGGCGAGGTCACCGGCTGGGACCTGATGACGCACTCCGTGGAGCCGCCCGCCTACCTGGGCCGCGACGAGGAGCTGCTGGCCGGGCCCCGCATGGACAACCTGCTGTCCGTGCACGCCGGCACGGCGGCACTGGCGGCCGTGGCGACCAGCGAGGCCGACCTGCCCTGCATCCCGGTCCTCGCCGCCTTCGACCACGAGGAGAACGGCTCCCAGTCGGACACGGGCGCGGACGGGCCGCTGCTGGGCAGCGTGCTGGAGCGTTCGGTGTTCGCGCGCGGAGGGTCGTACGAGGACCGGGCGCGGGCCTTCGCCGCCACCGTCTGTCTCTCCTCCGACACCGGTCACGCGGTCCACCCCAACTACGCGGAGCGGCACGACCCGACCCACCACCCGCGCGTCAACGGCGGCCCCATCCTCAAGGTCAACGTCAACAACCGGTACGCGACGGACGGTTCGGGCCGGGCGGTCTTCGCCGCCGCCTGCGAGAAGGCCGGGGTTCCCTTCCAGTCCTTCGTCTCCAACAACTCCATGCCGTGCGGCACCACGATCGGCCCCATCACCGCGGCCCGGCACGGCATCCGGACCGTGGACATCGGCGTGGCCATCCTGTCGATGCACAGCGCACGGGAGTTGAGCGGCGCGGACGACCCGTATTTGCTGGCGAACGCGCTGGTGGCGTTCCTGGAGGGCTAGCCCCACCTGCGCAAAGGCGTGCTCCCGCATGGGAGTTCCCCGCCGGGGTACCCGGATTCGGACACCGGAACGACCGGTAGACCGGACAGGGAGGCGACACTCATGGGCCTCGGCGGGTGCATCATCCTCATCGCCGTGGGAGCCATCCTCACGTTCGCGACCGACTGGGACATGCAGGGGGTCAACCTCGACCTGGTCGGCATCATCCTGATGATCGTCGGCCTGATCGGCGTGACGACCTTCAGCAGCATCGCCCGGCGCCGCCGGGTGATGGTGCCTCCGGCCTCGACCACCGTGGTCGAGACCGACCGGCACCACCGTGACGGATACAGCGACGGGTACGGCGTGTGACCACTGCCGGGATCAGGCGTCCAGGCCGGCCAGGACCAACGGCAGCCGGTCGGCGCCGTTCTCGGTGAGCAGTACCGGGACACCCCAGTCCTGCTGGTGGACATGGCAGGCGGGGTACTCGTTCGCGGGATCGTCGTCGCAGGACGCGGCCATCGCGGAGACGTGCAGCACCCCTTCGCCCACCTCCGGGTCGAGCTCCAGCGTGCGGGAGAGATCCGTGTCCGCACCGGCCCCCGCCAGCAGCAGGCCGGGCGGCGTGGAGGACACCAGGAGACGGGTGGAGGGGCCGTACCGCGTGTCCAGCTTCTGGCCTGTGGGCGCCTCGAAGATCACGTCCAACTCCAGCCTGCCGGGCGCCACTTCGGTGGCGGCGCGCCGGGTGCGGTGGGCGACGGCCGCCACGCGGACCGCCTCCTCCGGCAGGCGCAGACGGGTGAGCCGGTGACGGGCCGACTCGACGACCACGATGTCGTCGCCGACGAGAACGGCGTCGCTGGGCTCCCGCAGGTCCGTCGCCAGAGTCGTGACCTCGCCCGTCGCCGGGTCGTAGCGGCGCAGGGCGTGGTTGTAGGTGTCGCTGACGGCGACCGAGCCGTCGGGCAGCGCGGTGACACCCAGAGGGTGCTGGAAGAGGGCCTGGCCGGCGGCGCCGTCACGGTGACCGAAGTCGAACAGGCCGGTGCCGACGGCGGTGTGGACCCGGCCGTCGGGGTCGACCCAGCGCAGGGCGGAGGTCTCGGAGTCGGCGAGCCAGAGCCGGTCGCGGGTGGCCGCGAGCCCGGACGGCTGCGCGAACCAGGCCTCGGCGGCGGGGCCGTCCACCAGGCCCTCGTTGGTGGTACCGGCCGCCACCGCGACTGTGCCGGCGGCCGGATCGTACGTCCACAGCTGGTGGACGCCCGCCATCGCGATCCACACCTTGCCGCCGAACAGGGCCACGTCCCACGGGGAGGACAGATCGGTCCCACGGGCCGGCCCCGAGGTCGGTGAGCCCTGCCACCACTGCCTTCCGGTCCCCGCCAGGGTCGTCACCGCACCGGAGGCGAGGTCGACGCGGCGCAGGGCGTGGTTGACGGTGTCGGCGACGACGACCGAGGTGTCGTCGAGGAGGGCGAGGCCCTGCGGCTCACTGAAGGCGGCCGTGTCCGCCGTGCCGTCGGCGAGACCACGCGTCCCGGAGCCGATCCGGCGCACGACGCTCTCCCCGTCGGAGGCCAGCTCCACCAGTTGGTGCCGGGTGGTGTCGCTGACCAGGAACGTCCCGGACGGCAGCAGGACCGCCTTGCCGGGGAAGCGCAGCGCCGTCGGCTCCGGCTCCGGCGCCACGTACGGGCCGTCGCCCCGGCGCAGGGTGCCCTTGGCCTCGTGCTCGGCCTCCAGCTCCGTCACCAGGCGCTCGATGGCGTGCACATGCCCCTCGCCCGCGTGCTGCGCGACGACGTACCCCTCCGGGTCGATGACGACGAGCGTCGGCCAGGCGCGCACGGCGTACTGCTTCCACGTGGCGAGCTCCGGGTCGTCCAGGACGGGGTGTTCGACGCCGTAGCGCTCCACCGCGTCGACGACCGCCCGGTGCTCCGCCTCGTGCACGAACTTGGGCGAGTGGACACCGATGACGACCACCGTGTCCCGGTGCTTCTCCTCCAGCTCGCGCAGCTCGTCCAGGACATGCAGGCAGTTGATGCAGCAGAACGTCCAGAAGTCCAGAATGACGACGCGCCCTCGCAGGTCGGCGAGGGTGTACTGCTGGTCGCCCGTGTTCAGCCAGCCGCCCTTGCCGATCAGCTCGGGGGCGCGGACACGGGCACGGCGGCGGGTCGGGGACGGGTGTGCGTCGGTCATGGATCAAGGGTGCCACTCGCCACCGACAGTCACGTCAGCGCGTGCCCCGTGGTCGCGTCCACATGGTCCGGTACGTCGTCGTGGCGGTCGCCGACGGTGGAGGTGCCGGTCGGCTCGAACACCAGGATCTCGGTGGGCACGGGCGCGTACGGCTTGTGCTCGGTGCCGCGCGGGACGGTGAAGACGGCGCCCTTGGGGAGGGTCACCGTACGTTCGCCGCCGGCCTCGCGCAGGGAGATGCGCAGCTCGCCGTCGAGGACCAGGAAGAACTCGTCGGTGTGGTCGTGGACGTGCCAGAGGTGCTCGCCCTCGACCTTCGCGACGCGGACGTCGTAGTCGTTGACGGCGGTGACGATGCGCGGGCTCCACTGCTCCGAGAAGGAGGCGAGGGCGGCGGACAGGACGACGGGTTCTTTGGTCATGGCGTCATCCTCGGCAGTGGCGCCGGGTCCGCACGAGTGCTAGGAATCGCACATGCCGCAAGGATCCTCTCCGCCGCACCGGGTCGCCGTCATCGTCGACGAGGGCACCAACCCGTTCGAAGTCGGCGTCGCCACCGAGTTGTTCG
The DNA here is from genome assembly GCF_043080745.1 of Streptomyces sp. NPDC014995. Lineage (NCBI taxonomy): Bacteria > Bacillati > Actinomycetota > Actinomycetes > Kitasatosporales > Streptomycetaceae > Streptomyces > Streptomyces sp. NPDC014995. The sequence goes on along the minus strand of NZ_JBIBVX010000002.1, from coordinate 365,102 downwards.
GGCTGCCCCGTCCCGAACTCGGCCGGCCGCAGCCGCTCTACCAGGTGACGCTGTGCACGCCCACGCGCGCGGTGCGGATGAACCACGGCTTCTTCACGCTGACCGGCACGGCCGGTCTCGACGCCGTCGACACGGCGGACACCCTCGTCGTGCCGGGCCGGCCCGACAACGTCGTCCCGCGCGGGGACGACGTCCTGGACGCCATCCGGCGCACCCACGCGCGCGGGGCGCGCGTCATGAGTCTCTGCACGGGCACCTTCGCGCTCGCCGAGGCCGGGTTGCTCGACGGGCGCCGTGCCACCACCCACTGGATGTGGGCCGACGCCTTCCGGGAGTCGCATCCCGGGGTGCGGCTCGAGTCCGACGTGCTCTTCGTCGACGAGGGCGACGTGCTGACCGCCGCGGGCAGCGCGGCCGCGCTCGACCTCGGGCTGCACGTCGTACGCCGCGACCACGGCGCCGAGATCGCCAACGCGTTCTCCCGCCGCCTGCTGTTCGCCGCCCACCGCGACGGCGGGCAGCGGCAGTTCGTGGAACGGCCGGTGCCCGAGGTGCCGGACGAGTCCCTGGGGCCGTTGCTGGCGTGGGCGCAGGAGCGGCTGGGGGAGCCGCTGACGGTGGCGGACCTGGCGGCCCGCGCGGCGGTGTCGCCGGCCACGCTGCACCGGCGTTTCCGCGCGCAGCTCGGCACGACCCCGCTGGCCTGGCTGACGGGGGAGCGGGTGGCCCTGGCGTGCCGGCTGATCGAGCGCGGGGAGGAACGGCTGGACGTGGTCGCGGCGCGGTCCGGCCTCGGAACCGCCGCCAACCTGCGGGCGCGACTGCGCCGTGAGACCGGCCTCAGCCCGTCGGCCTACCGGCGGCGTTTCGGACGGGCCGCCGGGGAAGCGCTGACCGTATGAGATTCCTCGTACGCGACCGGATCCTCGGCTTCGGCGACGACTACTGGATCGAGGACGACCGCGGCAACCAGGTCTACCTCGTCGACGGCAAGGCGATCCGGATGCGGGACACCTTCGAGCTGAAGGACACCCGCGGGCGGGTCCTGATCGACATCCACCAGAAGATGTTCGCCCTGCGCGACACGATGGTGATCGAACGGGACGGCGAGCCCCTGGCGACGATCCGCCGCAAGCGGCTGTCCCTGCTGCGCAACCACTACCGCGTCTCCCTGGCGGACGGACGCACCGTGCTCGACGTCAGCGGCAAGATCCTCGACCGGGAGTTCGCCGTCGAGTACGACGGCGAACTGCTGGCCGTGGTCTCCCGGCGCTGGCTGCACGTGCGGGAGACGTACGGCGTCGACGTCGTGCGGGAGGACGCCGATCCGGCGCTGCTGATCGCGGTGGCGGTGTGCGTGACCCACCTGGCGGAGAAGGAGCGGGAGGACTAGGACCCGCCGCCGGAGGGCGTACGGCCGTGGCCGGCTGCGTGAGCCGGACCGTGCCCGTCCCCGCAGTCGCCTCCGGGTTCCCCTGGGCCCCCGGGTTCCTCGGGGTTCGGCCCGGACGGCGCCGGGGCGTCCTCCTGCGGAGGGGTGGGGGGTTCCGAGCCGGGGGTTTCCGTGGGGGTTTCGGTCGGGGTTTCGGTTGTCGGGTTGTCCGTTTCCGGATACTCCGTCCCCGTACCGGGGGTGTGCGTGTCGGGGGTGTCCGGAGTGTCGGGGGTGTCGGGGGTGTCCGGGGGCACTGCCGGCTCCGTGTCCGTCCCGGGATCTGTCGTGTCCGATCCGCCCGGTGCCGGTGCCGGTGCCTCGTTGACAGGGGGCTGCGGCGCGGGGGGCTTCGGCGCCGGGTGCTCCGGCTCGTTCTCCGTTTCTCCGGGTTGCGCGGGTTCCGCGGGTTCCGCGGGTTGCGGCTCCGTGTCCCCGGGAGCGGGTTCCGCCGACGGGGGCGGAGGCGTGTCCTCCCCCGGCCTCTCGGTCACGTCCTCGCCCGTCGTTCCCGTCCCGCCGGTGCCCGTCACCGGCTCGGATGGGGCGGGCGTTGTGGTGGACGCGGCCGTGCGGGTGTCCGTGCGAACCTGCTCGGCCTCCCCGCTCCCGGCACCCCCGCCGGAGCCACCGTCCTCGGCCATCTCGGCGGGAACACCGACGCCGTCCTCCCCCGGTCGCGCCACAGGCGCCTCGGTCACCGGAACCTCGGTCACCGGAACCTCCGCCACCGGAACCTCCGCCACCGGCGACTGCGCCACCGGCACCCTTCCCGGCATGACGGGCGAGGCGTCGGCCGAGCCGAGGGCGAGGCAGATCGCCACGGTGCCCGCGACGGCCGCGCCCACCGCCACGGCGGTCTGCGTCTTCGCGCCACCGGTGGCGGCATGGCGCACCCCGTGCAGCAGCCCGCCGCCGTGCCCGCCCGCCGCGGTCGCCGTGGTCACCGCACCGGCGGACCCCGCGGTGAACGACAGCAGGAACCGGCCCGCCCCGCCCAGCGCGAAGACCAGCAGGGCCGGACCGACCAGCGCGGGCAGACGGTTGTTGGCGCGCATCAGGACCGCGAGCCGCCCGCGGCAGTCGTCGCAGGCGTCCACGTGGCCGAGCAGCCGCTCGGACTGCCGTGCCGTCGCCGCACCCCGCACGTACGCGGGCATCCGGGCGCAGTGCACCTGGCAGGCGGGATCGTCCGGGACACCGGTCTGGGTGCTGAGGTAGGCCTGCCGCATGCCCTCGCGGGCGCGGTGGAGCAGGACCGCCGTCGCGCCCTGCTTGGTGCCGAGCTGCGGCCCGATCGCCGCCAGCGGCTGACCCTCCGCCTCCGCCAGCCAGAGCGCCTTCACCCACCGTTCGGGCAACTGCCCCAGCACCCGCTTCAGCAGGTCGACGGAGGACACCTGGTCGGCGGGGTCGTCCCCGTGCGTGCCGGCCGCGGCGGGCGCCTCGTCGGTCTGCGGGTCGCGCGGTGTCTCCCGGGCGGCGCTCCCGGCGGCGATCGCGAGGTGCCGGACCGTCGTCATGAGATACGCGGGCACGTTGTCGATGTCGTGCCCCGCGGACAGCCGTCGCCACACCCGGAAGTGCGCCTCGGCGACGAGGTCCTCGGCGACCCAGGCGTTCCTGGTGAGCGAGCGCGCGTACGCGACGAGACGGGGCTGCTGCTCCTCGTAGATCCGGGCGTACGCGGCGGTGGAACCATCGTTCATGGCAGCAAGGCTCCCGTTGCCTGCGAAGGGGGCGATGAGTTTGTCAGCGTAGATGGCGAAACTTTCAACTACAGTTGCGGCAGCCTCGAAAGGTGATGCAGGTCACGCCCATTGCCGTCGTCATCGCGTAATGCGCGGCGCTCCGCACGGTCGAGAGGGCATACCGGCCCATGAATCGGAGACCGACCGTGCACATCACCCTGGACCAGCCCCTGGGCGCCCGCCTGATCACCCGCGATCAGGAGGTCGCGGTGCCCGTCACCCTGCGCTACACGTCCGACGACCCGCTCGCCGTGCGGTTCGTGTTCCCGGGCTGCGCCACGCTCGACGGCGAGACGGCGACATGGACCTTCGCCCGCACGCTCCTGGAGGAGGGACTGGACGCGTCCTCCGGTGTGGGCAGAGTGCACATCTGGCCGTGCGGGCCGTCCCACACGATCGTGGAACTCCACGCGGCGGAGGGCGTGGCCATGCTCCGTTTCGACTCCGCCGCGCTCCAGCGCTTCCTCCGGCGGTCGTACCGCGTGACCGAACCGGGCGGCGAGTTCCCCGGCACGGCCCTGGACCGGGGCCTGGCAGCCCTGCTCGACGGCGTATGAACCGCCTGCCCGTTCGGTGTATGAATCCGCTTGCCCGGCGCCGTACGAGCCGCTTGCCCGGCGCCGTACGAGCCGCTTGCCCGACGGCCTACGAGCCGCCTGCCCGACGGCGTGTCAACCGCGCCGCCCGGCGGCGTACGAGCCGCAGCGGCCGTCGGCAGGGGCCGCTCAGTGCCGGGGAGGCCGCAGTCCCAGTACCCGGTCCTTCAGGGCCGGGAACTGATCCCGGGTCGTCGCGACCTTCGCCGGATCGAAGTCCACCGTGAGCACCTGCTCGCCGGGACCGGCCTCCGCGAGCACCTCGCCCCACGGATCGACCACGATCGAGTGACCCGCCTGCGGAACCCCGGCGTGCGTCCCGGCCGTTCCACACGCGAGCACGAACGCCTGGTTCTCGACCGCCCGTGCCCGGGCCAGCAGCGTCCAGTGCGCCCGCCGGCGCTCCGGCCAGCCCGCCGGAATCACCAGGGTCTCGGCGCCGGCGTCGACGAGGCCGCGGAAGAGTTCGGGGAAACGGAGGTCGTAGCAGGTGGCCACACCGAGGGTGGTCCCGGGGAGCCGTACCGTCACGAGTTCGCTTCCCGCGCCCATCAGGACGGCCTCGCCCTTGTCGAAGCCGAAGCGGTGGATCTTGCGGTAGGCGACGGCCAGATCACCGGAGGGGGTGAAGACGAGCGACGTGTTGTAGAGGGGGCCGTCGGGGTCCCGTTCCGGGATCGAGCCGGCGTGCAGCCATACGCCCGCGTCGCTCGCGGCCTTGGCCATCGCCTCGAAGGTCGGCCCCTCCAGCGGCTCCGCCTCGCTGCCGAACTCCTCGTAGGCGAACGCCCCGGTCGTCCACAGCTCCGGCAGCACCACGAGGTCGGCGGCACCGGCCTGCTCGCGCACCAGCGAGGCGATCCGCACCCGCCGCGCTTCGACCGATTCGCCCTCTTCCACGGCGATCTGGATCAGAGAGGCGCGCACACTACCACCGTCCTGGCATTCGAGCCGTCCACACGGGCCTACGATCGTCACACGAAAGCACTGCCGGGGTGCCTCACAGCAGCGTAACTTAGCGTTTCAAGACACCCGCCGACAGCCACCTCCCGCTGGCAACGCCGCCATCACCTGCCCGCCCGTGTACCGACCGCCGAGGGGTCCCGTTCCGTGAGTCTGCATCCCACCCTCCAGCCCTACGCCGACGCCTGGACCCATTCCATCGAAGCGATATCCGAGCTGGTGCAGCCACTGGTGGAGGCGGAGTGGAACCGCCGCACTCCGTGCCCGGGCTGGTCGGTGCGCGACATCGTGTCGCACGTCATCGGACTCGACTGCGAGATGTACGGCGATCCGCGACCCATCCACTCCCTCCCGCGCGACCTGTTCCACGTCACCACGGACCTCCAGCGCTACATGGAGATGCAGGTCGACGTCCGCCGCCACCACACGGCACCGGAGATGACGTCCGAGCTGGAGTACACGATCATCCGCCGCAACCGCCAGCTGCGGAACGAGTCGCGCGACCCCGGCACCAAGGTGCGCGGCCCCCTGGGCACCGAGCTCACCCTCGAGGAGTCCATGCGCAACCACGCGTTCAACGTGTGGGTGCACGAGCAGGACCTGCGCGCCTCCCTGGGCCGCCCCGGCAACCTCGACTCCCCCGGCGCGCACATCACCCGTGACGTGCTCCTCGAGGCGCTCCCCGCCGTCGTCGCCGGCAAGGCCGACGCCCCGCGCAGCTCCGCGATCGTCTTCGACGTGCACGGGCCCGTCGAGTTCCTGCGCACGATCCGGGTCGACATCCAGGGCCGCGGCACCCTCGAGACGGTCCCCGCCCTCGGGCCCGCCGCCTCCTTCACCCTCGACTGGGAGACGTACGTCCGCCTCGCCTGCGGCCGGGTGACCCCGGAGGCGGTCGCCGACCGGGTCAAGGCGGAGGGTGAGCCGGAGCTGACGGCGGCGATCCTGCGGAACTTCGCGGTGACGCAGTAGCGGTACGACGCACCGGCGATACGACGCACCAGCGGTGCGACGCAGGAGCGGTAAACGGAGGCGGGCCCGTCGTGAGTGTCACGACGGGCCCGCCTCCGTGAAGCGTGCCGACGTCAGCTGATCTTCGCGTAGCCGAAGTTGATGAGCTTCTTCACGTCCGTCGTGCGGTCGGCCGCGGTGGGGGAGGTGAGGACCGCGCCCATGACCGACTTGCCGTTGAGCGTGGCGGCGAAGACGAGGCAGTACTTGGCCTCGGTACCGGAACCGGTCTTCACACCGAGCGTGCCGTTCCAGCCGAGAAGGGTGTTGGTGTTCGTCCACGGCGCCATCGTGCGCGTCGCACCGGTCTTGGTGATCGTCTTGGCCGTGTACGACTTGGCCTTCACGACGGCCTTGAACGTGGTGCTCTTCATCGCGCTCCGGGCGAGGAGCGTGAGGTCGCGCGCCGTCGAGTAGTTCGAGCCCTTGCTGATGCCGTCGAACGAGTCGAAGTGCGTGTGGGTCATGCCGAGCTGCTTCGCCTTGTTGTTCATCTTGGCGATGAAGTTGCTGACGCGCGCGGCCCGGGTGGTACCGGTGCCGAACTTGTCGGCGAGGGCGTACGCGGCGTCGCAGCCCGACGGCAGCATCAGCCCGTACAGCAGCTGACGGACGGTGACCTTGTCGCCGACGATCAGCTTGGCGTTGGAGGCGTAGTTGTTGGCGATGATGTAGTCGCTGTACGCCTTCTGGATGGTGACCTTGGCGTCCAGGTTCAGGTTCGTCTGCGAGAGCACGACCTTCGCAGTCATGATCTTCGTGGTGGAGGCGGTGAGCCTCTTGGTGTCGGCATACTTGGCGTAGAGAGCCTTGCCGGTGGCACCGTTCATCACGAAGCCGCTCTTGGCGGTGATCGTGGGCACCGTGACAGCCTGTGCCGGCGCCGCGGTGAGGCCACCGGTGACGAGCACGGCGCCAGTCGTCACGGCGACGGCAGCGGCCCTGCGGACACGGAGGCCCTTGCTGGCGGTTATCAACTGAAATACCCCGATTACGTCGAATGCCCCTACGGTGCGGCCGAGTTGAAGGGGAAAGCAGATGGGGCCGCATGTGTGTGACACGTAAGTAGCACAGAAGGTTGTGCGTCCGCTGCGGGGAAATTCTCAATTCCCCCTCCCGTCCCCCCTGCCGGTGATCTTCGTCCCCCGGGCGGCCCCTTCCCGGTCCGGATGGTGGACGCGGGGCACCCATGCGTACGCGTTGTATCTATCCTGTGGACATGCCTTCCGCCCCGGCGCCCGCCCCCGTCAAGCAGCCACCCGCCGCCGACCGCGTCTACGCCCACGTCAAGCAGGGCGTCCTCGACCGCCGTTACGAGGGGGGCACGCTCCTCACCGAAGGCGAGCTCGCCGAGGCCGTCGGGGTCTCCCGCACACCCGTGCGGGAGGCGCTGCTGCGCCTGGAGGTGGAGGGGCTGATCAAGCTCTATCCGAAGAAGGGCGCGCTGGTCCTGCCGGTGTCCGCGCAGGAGATCAAGGACGTGGTGGAGACCCGGCTGCTGGTGGAGGAGCACGCGGCGCGCAAGGCCGTACCCGCCCCGCCGGGGCTCATCGAGCGGCTGGAGGAGCTGCTCGCGCAGCAGAAGGCGCAGGCCGCCGCCGGCGATCTGGCCGGGGCCGCCGTCACCGACCGCTGCTTCCACGCCGAGATCGTCCGCAGCGGCGGGAACGAGATCCTGTCGCGGCTGTACGACCAACTGCGCGACCGGCAGCTGCGGATGGGCGTCGCCGTACTGCACTCCCACCCCGACCGGATCGCCAAGACCCTCGTCGAGCACGAGGAGATCCTGGAGGCGCTGCGCTCCGGTGACGCGGAGACGGCCGTCGGGCTCGTCCACCGGCACGTCGGCTGGTTCTCGCACCTGGCGCGGGGGGAAGTGCGATGAGGCCGGGCAGGCCGGTGAGCAACTCCACCCTTCCGGGTGACCCGCCCGGCGGACGGCGCGCCGTCGCCGTCTGGGGGATCGGTGTCTCCGTCTACTTCGTCGCCGTCATCTTCCGTACGTCGCTGGGGGTGGCCGGCCTCGACGCCGCCGACCGCTTCCATGTGAACGCCTCCGCGCTGTCCACCTTCTCGATCCTCCAACTGCTGGTCTACGCGGGCATGCAGATACCCGTGGGTCTGCTCGTCGACCGGCTCGGCACCAAGAAGGTGCTGGGCCTCGGCGTCGTGCTCTTCACGGCCGGGCAGCTCGGGTTCGCGTTCTCGCCGTCGTACGGCATGGCGCTCGCCTCGCGGGCGCTGCTCGGGTGCGGTGACGCGATGACCTTCATCAGCGTGCTGCGGCTCGGCACGCGGTGGTTCCCGGCCCGGCGCGGGCCGCTGGTCGCGCAGTTCGCGGGGCTGGCGGGCATGGCGGGCAACCTCGTCTCCACGCTGGTGCTGGCGCGGCTGCTGCACGGGGTGGGATGGACGGCGGCCTTCGCGGGGAGCGCGCTCGCGGGCGTCGTGGTCCTGGTGCTGCTGGTGCTGTTCCTGAAGGACCATCCGGAGGGGCACGAGCCCGAGCCCTTCCCCCACCGGGGGGCCGCGTACGTGCGGCGGCAGATCGCCGCGTCCTGGCGGGAGCCGGGGACGCGGCTGGGGCTGTGGGTGCACTTCACCACCCAGTTCCCGGCGATGGTGTTCCTGCTGCTGTGGGGGCTGCCCTTCCTCGTCGAGGCGCAGGGGCTCAGCCGGGCCACCGCCGGGGAACTGCTCACCCTCGTCGTGCTGTCCAACATGGTCGTCGGACTCGTGTACGGGCAGGTCGTCGCCCGGCACCACGGGGCGCGGCTGCCGCTCGCGCTCGGGACCGTCGGGGCGACCGCGCTGCTGTGGGCGGCGACGCTGGCGTATCCCGGTGAGCACGCGCCGATGTGGCTGCTGGTGGTGCTGTGCACCGTACTCGGGGCGTGCGGCCCCGCCTCGATGCTCGGGTTCGACTTCGCACGGCCGGCGAATCCGCCCGAACGGCAGGGAACGGCGTCCGGGATCACCAACATGGGCGGGTTCGTCGCCTCCATGACGACGCTCTTCGCGATCGGCGTCCTGCTGGACGCGACCGGGGGTGACTACCGGATCGCCTTCTCCGCGGTGTTCGTGCTCCAGGCGCTCGGGGTGAGTCAGATCCTGCGGTTGCGGAGGCGGGCTGCTCGACGGGAGCGCGAGCGGCTGACAGCGAGCCGGGTGTCTTCCGTGCACGTCCCCGTGTGACGGGGGCGGTGTTGAGGTCGGGTCCCGGGGGCTCCCTTCCCCGGCCCCGCTTCACCCCGCCGACCCACCGACCCACCGACCCCCCGCGCCGTCGTACCCGGCCGGGCGGAACGGTTGCCCACCAGGCGGTTCCAGGCCGGCGCGGTCCTGGTACCGACCGGCCACGGGGGCCGCGTCGGGGGAAGCGGTGCCGCCGGGCGGGCAAGGGGGAGCCGTCCGCCCGGCGGGCTGCGGCGGTTCGTCGGCGGTGCGGGGGACGGGCCGGTGTGCGGTTCGTCGGCGGTGCCGGGCACCGGCCGGGGTGCGGCCCGGGCGCCGGCCGCCGAAACCCGGTTGTCCGCACACCTGTACGGCGTCTACCGTCGGGGCCCATCGACGTGTAGCTCAGCAGCAGAGCACCGGGCTCTCAACCCGGAGGGCGCGGGGGCGGAACCCGCCACGTCGGCTCCACGACGTGTAGCTCAGCAGCAGAGCACCGGGCTCGGGACCCGGAGGGCACGGGGGCGGAACCCGTCACGTCGGCTTATGAACCACGACGCTGACCAGCAGCACCTCGTAGAGGCGAACCCGGGCTACGCGTCCGGCCAACTGGCCAAGGCGCTCAGGACCGCCCACACCCACCGGGACCCCGACACCCGCCACCGCGCGCGGGAGAAGAGCCGCGCCTGGCGGGCCGTCCTCGCCGGCATGGCGAACGGCCTGCTCGCCATCGGCTCCCGCACCCCGGTCGCCGGGCTGCCCGCCTGGGTGACGCCCGAGGTCGTCCGCGGCGGCTTCGCCACCGGCACACCCGCCGCCGGCGGTCCGCTGCACCCGTACGAGACCGAGGTCGCGCGGCAGGCGGGCATCCCGGAGGACCGGCGGGCCCTGTTCGCGTACTGGCTGTCCGAGGACGGGCTGAGCCGGCTCTACGACCTGCTGGACAGCGGACGTTACGAGGTGACCGTCCCCGAGGAGGCCGCCCTGCTCACCGTCGCCTGGCTCGCCCGGGCCGGGGAGACGGACGCGGCCCTGGAGCTCGTCGAGGAGCTGGCCCCCTTCGCGGACCGCCTGCGTTTCACGCCGCCGCCCGCCGACCGCCCCGCACCCGGCGCCGACGCGGTGCACCGCCGTACCGTCGACGACGCCTGGCACGACCTGGACCGGCGCCGGCCGAGCCGGGCCGTGGAGACGCAGCGCGAGGCACTCGCCGTCTGGCAGCCGTTCGGGGACGAACTGCTCGCGCACTGGCTGGAGACGGCCGAGGACGGGCAGGGCCCGACGGTCCTGACGCGCACGCCCGACGACGCCTGGCACGAGCGGGGCGCCGCCCTGCTGCGCCGCTACCGCGACCTCGCCCGCCGGCACACGTACTGCACCAAACACCTGAACCCCAAGCAGAACCTGGCGATCCTGCGGGGCGCCCTGGAGGAGACCGTCGCCGGGCGCCCGCTGGACGCGCGCCGGCTCGGGCTGCTGCGGCACGCGGTCACGTCCATGGTGCGGCGGCGCGGTCTGCCCGGCTCCCCGGAGCTGACGGCGCTGCGCCGGGAGCAGGCCGCGCAGGCGGCACTGCCCTCGCACCACGCGCTGGCCCAGCTCGTGCTGCGCCGGCTGTCCGGGCTGCCGCAGGAGGAGGGCGTCGCCGAGGTCGAGCCGCTCCTCACCCCGGTGAGCGAGGAGGAGGCGCGGGAGACGGGCCTGCCCGCGGGGGCGGCGATCCCGCGCGCCCTGCGCCGGCCCGTCGAGGCCGCGCTGAGCGCGCCGCTCGGCACGCTGGTGGAGCGCGGTGTCGTGCCGTCGGCGGAGGTGCTGGCCGAACTGGTCCCGCAGCTCGTCGCCGCCACCACCGCGCAGGCCTACACCGAGGAGTCCCTGCGCACCCTGGCCGCCGCCCACTACCGCGCCTTCCGCAACCGCCGTTCGCTGCTCCTGCTCAACCTGGAGCGGCAGGTGCGGGTGGAGGAGCTGCCGTGGGTGCGGGCCGTGGCCGGACGGCGCTCCGACACCGAGGCGGGCGAGGTGTCCGCCCTCGCGCTGCGGCAGCTCGGCGAGCTGGCCGTGCAGGCGTTCCCCGGCACGATCCTGCCCAACCCCCTCGTCCGTGAACTGTCCGTCCTCGCCCGCGAGGCCGACCTGGGCGCTCCCCTGGTCGAGGAGCTGGCCGCGGACATCTTCATGGGCACGTTCACCCCGAAGTTCCTCACCGCGGCACGCATCGCCGCGGAACTCCTCGGCGGTGGTTCGCTCTACGAGCGCTACTACGCCATCGACTACGGGGCCGTACGCAACCTGGCGATCTCCGAGGCCGGCGAGGCGCAGACCCGGACGGTCCGGCCCCGGACCTCACCGGCCTTCGCCAAGCTGTGCGCCGAACGGGCCAGGGCCTCCTCGTCCCGCACGCGACGGGAGTCCGGGTCGGTCGCCGCGAACGGCACGGTGATCGAGCAGGCGCAGATCCTCACCACGCACAACCTCGCCACCCTGGTCCACCGGGTCGGCATCGCCCCGGCCACGGGCTGGGAGGACCTGGCCCGCCGCGGCTTCGACACCGTCTGCCGCCTGACCGCCCGCGTCCACGGCAACCCGCGTCCCCTGGCCACCATCAAGGACGCCGCCTACGCCTGGCGCCAGACGCTGTTCCACCTGTCCCTGTGCACCCCGCAGGAGCAGGAGCGCACCCTGGCCTGGCTGTCCGAGGAGATCGACCGCCGCCCCGGCCATGTGGCGACCCGCCTCGCCCCCGCCCTCACCGGCCTGCGCCAGGTCGCCGAGGGCGGCTCGGCGGAGGAGGGCGAGGGCCGACGCCTGCTGGGCTGGAGCACCGGGGGCCACTGGATGCGCGCAGAGCCCACACCGACCCGGTGAGCACCTCAGCCGGCTCGTGAGGTCACTGCACGGGCCTTGGGGATGCCCAGGTAGCAATGTCCGGCCGCGAAGAGCCCGGGAGCCGCGCCCGGCCTCGACGTGTCGAGAGCCGGGCCCGGCCTTGGGGAGCGCGGACCCACGCCCGACTCGAAGAATTCGGTAGCCCCGCCCAGCCTGGGTCAGTCGGAAACCGCGCCCTGCCCTGGCGAGCCCGGGATCCACGTCCGGCCTTGGCGAGCCCGGATCCACGTCCGGCTCGAAGAATCCGAAAGCCCCGTCACAGCCTGGGGCAGTCGGAACCGCGCCCTGCCCTTGGGGAATTCGGATCCACGTCCGACTCGAAGAACCCGGAAGCCCCCCAGCATCGGGCAGTCGGAAACCACGCCCTGCCCATGGCGAGCCCGGGATCCACGTCCGGCCTTGGCGAGCCCGGATCCACGTCCGACTCGAAGAATCCGAAAGCCCCACCCAGCCTCGGGGAGTCCGAAGCCGCGCCCTGCCCCTGGCGAGCCCGGAAGCCCCGTCCAGCCTCGGGAAGTCCGAAGCCGCGCCCTGCCCTTGGCGAGCCCGGAAGCCGCGTCCGGCCGTGGGGAGCCGCGTGCCGTCCGGCGGCACGCGGCTCCCTCAGGTCGTCCAGGTGGACCCATGTGGCCGAGTGGCCACAGTCGCGCGGGTCATCCTGGTCATCCGGGTCGCCCGGGGCTCACCCCCAGGTGATCAGCCTCTTCGGCTGCTCGAGAATCGCCGCCACGTCCGCCAGCACCTTGGAGCCCAGCTCCCCGTCGACGAGACGGTGGTCGAAGCTCAGCGCGAGCGTGGTGACCTGACGCGGCTTCACCTTGCCCTTGTGCACCCACGGCTGGAGCCTGATCGCGCCGACCGCGAGGATCGCGGACTCGCCGGGGTTGAGGATCGGCGTGCCGGTGTCGACGCCGAAGACGCCGACGTTGGTGATGGTGACCGTGCCGCCCTGCATGGCCGCCGGGGACGTCTTCCCCTCACGCGCCGTCGCCACCAGCTCGCCCAGCGCCTCGGCGAGCTGCGGCAGCGTCTTGTCGTGGGCGTCCTTGATGTTCGGCACGATCAGACCGCGCGGGGTCGCGGCCGCGATGCCCAGGTTCACGTAGTGCTTGCGCACGATCTCCTGGCCGGCCTCGTCCCAGGACGCGTTGATGTCCGGGTTGCGCTTGATGGCGACCAGCAGGGCCTTGGCGATCAGCAGGAGCGGGTTGACCCGCAGGCCCTGCATGTCCTTGTCCTGCTTGAGCTCCTCGACCAGCTTCAGCGTGCGCGTGACGTCGACCGTCACGAACTCGGTGACGTGCGGCGCGGTGAACGCCGACCCCACCATCGCCTGAGCGGTCGCCTTGCGCACTCCCTTGACGGGGATACGGGTCTCGCGAGCCGCGTCGTACGTGACCACCGGGGCCGGGACGGCGGCGGGAGCGGCGGCCGGGGCCGGCGCGGGGGCGGCCGTCGGGGCGGGCTGCGGTGCCGCCGACGGCGCGGGCGCCTCGGCCGGGGCCGCCGCCGCGTGGACGTCCTCGCGCGTGATGATGCCGTCCGGGCCGGACGGGACCACCGTCGCGAGGTCCACGCCCAGGTCCTTGGCCAGCTTGCGCACGGGCGGCTTGGCAAGCGGGCGGGGCCGGTCCACGGCCGCGGCCGCGCCCTGGGCCGCCGCTCCGTGTCCGTTCAGCTCCGCCTGGACGGCCGCGGCGGCCGCCGATTCCTGGGCCGGGATCGCCGCGGCCTTGCGCGGCCGGCGCTTGGTGGAGGAGGCGGCCACGCCGTACCCGACGAGGACCGGCTGACGGCCGGAACCCTCCGCCTTGGGCTCGGCGGGCTTCGTCTCCGCTGCCGGGGCCGCTGCCGGGGCCGACGCCGTGGCCGGCGCCGGGGTACCGGCGGGCGCGGCGCCGCCCGCCACGTCCACCGCGATGATCGACGTGCCGACGTCCACCGTGGTGCCCTCGGGGAAGTGCAGCTCGCGGACCACGCCGTCGTAGGGGATGGGCAGTTCGACGGCGGCCTTGGCGGTCTCGACCTCGCACACCACCTGGCCGTCCGTCACCGTGTCCCCGGGCTGGACGTACCACTTGAGGATCTCGGCCTCGGTGAGTCCCTCGCCCACGTCGGGCATCTTGAACTCGCGTACGGACGCTTCCGTCATCGTCGTCACGACCCTCTCCTCAGTACGCCAGGGCACGGTCGACGGCGTCGAGTACCCGGTCCAGGCCCGGCAGGTACTCCTCCTCGAGACGCGCCGGCGGGTACGGGGCGTGGTAGCCGCCGACCCGGAGCACCGGGGCCTCCAGGTGGTAGAAGCAGCGCTCCGTGATCCGCGCGGCGATCTCGGCGCCCGAGCCGAAGAACACCGGCGCCTCGTGGACGACGACCAGACGGCGGGTCTTCTCCACGGAGGCCTGGATGGAGTCGAAGTCGAGCGGGGAGACCGAGCGCAGGTCCAGGACCTCCAGGTTCTTGCCCTCCTCGGCGGCCGCGGCGGCGACCTCCTGGCAGAGCTTCACCATCGGGCCGTAGGCGACGAGGGTCAGGTCGGTGCCCTCGCGGACGACCTGCGCCTTGTGCAGCGGGCCGGGGATGGCCTCGGTGTTGACCTCGCCCTTGTCCCAGTAGCGCCGCTTCGGCTCGAAGAAGATCACCGGGTCGTCGCTCTGGATGGCCTGCTGCATCATCCAGTAGGCGTCGCCGGCGTTCGACGGGGAGACGATCTTCAGGCCCGACACGTGCGCGAAGAGCGCCTCGGGGGACTCCGAGTGGTGCTCGACGGCGCCGATGCCCCCGCCGTAGGGGATGCGGACGACGACCGGGAGCTTGACCTTGCCCAGCGAGCGGGCGTGCATCTTCGCCAGCTGCGTGACGATCTGGTCGTAGGCGGGGAAGACGAAGCCGTCGAACTGGATCTCCACCACCGGGCGGTAGCCGCGCAGGGCCAGGCCGATCGCGGTGCCGACGATGCCCGACTCGGCGAGCGGGGTGTCGATGACGCGGGACTCGCCGAAGTCCTTCTGCAGGCCGTCCGTCACCCGGAAGACACCGCCGAGCTTGCCGACGTCCTCGCCCATGACGAGGACCTTGGGGTCGGACTCCAGGGCGTGTCGCAGCGACTCGTTGATCGCCTTCGCCAGAGCCATGTTCTTGCTGGTCGCAGTGCCGGCCATCTCAGTTGCCCCCCTCACCCGCGGCGAAGCCGCTGTCGGACTCAGTCGCGAACGACGCCTGGTAGGCGGCGAACTGGGCCCGCTCCTCGTCGACGAGCGCGTGCCCGTCCGCGTACACGTTCTCGAAGATGGCGAAGTGGTCCGGGTCCGGCATGGCACGGACCGCTTCGCGCACTCGCCTGCCCAACGCCTCGCTCTCGGCCTCGAGTTCCGCGAAGAATCCCTCGTCCGTGTGGTTTGAGGCCTCCAGATGGCGGCGGAGGCGCAGGATCGGGTCCTTCGCCTCCCAGGCGGCGCGCTCGTCGTCGTGCCGGTAGCGGGTGGGGTCGTCGGAGGTGGTGTGGGCACCCATCCGGTACGTGTACGCCTCGACGAGGGTCGGCCCCTCACCCCGGCGGGCCCGCTCCAGGGCCCACTTGGTGACCGCGAGACAGGCCAGGACGTCGTTGCCGTCGACGCGGACGCCGGGGAAGCCGTAGCCCTGCGCGCGCTGGTAGAGCGGGACGCGGGTCTGCTTCTCGGTCGGCTCGGAGATCGCCCACTGGTTGTTCTGGCAGAAGAACACCACCGGGGCGTTGTAGACCGCGGAGAAGGTGAACGATTCGGCCACGTCGCCCTGGCTGGAGGCGCCGTCGCCGAAGTAGGCGATGACCGCGCTGTCCGCGCCGTCCTTGGCGACGCCCATCGCGTAGCCGGTGGCGTGCAGCGTCTGGGAGCCGATGACGATCGTGTAGAGGTGGAAGTTGTTGCCGTTGGGGTCCCAGCCGCCGTTGTTGACGCCGCGGAACATGCCGAGCAGGTTGGTCGGGTCGACGCCGCGGCACCAGGCGACGCCGTGCTCGCGGTAGGTCGGGAAGACGTAGTCGTCGTCGCGCAGGGCGCGGCCGGAGCCGATCTGGGCGGCCTCCTGGCCGAGCAGCGACGCCCACAGGCCCAGCTCGCCCTGACGCTGCAGGGAGGTGGCCTCGGCGTCGAAGCGGCGGGTGAGCACCATGTCGCGGTACAGACCGCGCAGCTCGTCGGGGGTGACGTCGGCGACGTACGGGTCGAACTCGGCGTCCTTCACGCGCTTGCCCTCGGGCGTGAGCAGCTGCACGAGCTGCGGCTCGGTGCCCTTCTTGGCGGTGGCGCGGCTGGCGCGGGTGGTGCGGGTCGCGCCGGCGGCGCGCTTGGTGCCGGTGGCCTTGGCCGCCGCGGCGCGGGTGGTGCCGGCCGCCGCCTCGGTGCCGGTGGCGCCGGCCTTGCTTCCGGCGCTGCGTCGCGGTTTGCGCGCGGCAGTGCTCTCCACGGTCACGTGTGCTCCTCCGTCGGTCCGGCCCCCGGGGTTGCCGGGAACCAGTGCGGCTCACCTGCTTCCGACACCCGTGCACGGGGTGGGTGTCACTCGGCCGGAACAGGCGTGACAGGTGCCCCGGCGAGCGCCCTGCAGGATTCACGTTACCCAGTACGCCACATTTCTGTGAAACCCCGTCTGACCTGCGTTTTTGCTTGGATTTCCAAGTAAATCGGCAAAGACGGGAAGGCGCCTGGTCACAGCCCTGCGGGAGGCCGGAGCAACGGCACGTTATCCCGCTGACCCAGCTCACGGGAAGAGTTCGTGTCCGAAACCCGTGCGGCGCGTCGAGAAGGAAAAATCAAGGTATTTCCCGGCGGGGTGCCCCGGACCGCGTGGAGGAAATACGGCCGGGAGGCGCCGAGCCTCCGGCCGCGCGCCACCGGACCGCTTCCCGCCCGAGGCGCATCCCAAGGCGACCGACGAAGACCACTTGTGACGCCTGGTGACTTTCTGTGACAACGCCCAGCTCACGGGCCTGGATCGTGCCCTAGCATCGGCGCGTGCCGCGCTCCTGTGTACCACCCCTCGTACGTCATGCGCCCCCTCTGGGCGCCCTGCTCCGCCGATACGCCGCCGGGTCCGCCCTCGCCTGCGAGCCCGTCGACCAGGGGCTGCTCAACCGCGGCTACCGGCTGCGCACGACCCGCGGCCGCTACTTCCTCAAGCACCACTTCGATCCGGACACCGCCGACCCGGTCTCGATCGTGCGCCAGCACCGGGCCACCCAGCGCCTGGCCGACCTGGGCGTCCCCGTGGCGCCCCCGCTGCCCGGGCGCGACGGACGCACGGTCGCCGTCGTCGGCGGCCACGCCTACGCCCTGCACCCCTGGATCGACGGCCGCCACCGCCACGGCGCCCAGCTCACCCCCGCCGAGTGCGCCCGGCTGGGAGCGCTGCTGGGGGTCGTGCACGTCAGCCTGGAGCGCGTGATGCCCGCGCATGCGCGGGCGTGCGCCACGCGCGCCGAGAGCCCCGCCCCCGCCGACACCTTCGCCCTGATCGACGACCTCCTCGCGCGCGTGCGCCGCCACCGCCCCGCCGACTCCTTCGACGAACTGGCCCGCCGGCGTCTCCTGGAACGGCGCACCCTGCTGGAACGGCACGCGGACCGGCGCCCACCGCACGGCGGCCCGGTCGGCTGGGTCCACGGGGACTTCCACCCGTTCAACCTGCTCTACCGCGGCGACGCCCCCGCCGCCATCGTCGACTGGGACCGGCTCGGCGTGCAGCCCCGCGCGGAGGAGGCCGTCCGCGCCGCCGCGATCTTCTTCGTCCGGCCGGACGGCACCCTCGACCTGCCCAGGGCCCGGGCCTACGCGCGCGCCTACCGGCGTACGGCCGGGGCCACGCCCTCGGAACTCGCGGCGGCCGTGCACCGCGTGTGGTGGGAGCGCCTCAACGACTTCTGGATGCTGCGCTGGCACTACGAACGCGGCGACACCCGCGCCGACCCCCAGTTCCCGGCGGCCTCCGCCCTCGCGGTGTGGTGGACACGGGAGTACGACGCGGTGTGCGACGCGTTCACGGACTGACCGGGACGGCGGGGTCCGGGAGAGCACCCGTCACATCCACCGGTGAGAACCACCCATGCGGTCCAACCGCGAGTCCGCCCATGAGGTCCAACCGTGGGATCGACCCATGAGGTCCAACCGTGGGATCGACCCGTGAGGTCCCGGAAAAACGGCGACGCGCGCGTGGAGCCCTGTTCAGGCCCGCGCGCGCGTGCGTGCGACGGTGCGGACGACGGTCAGCCGATGTTTCCGAGGCTGGTGCTGCCCTGGTCCGTTCCGGCGTTCGAGGTTCCCTGTGTCGTACCGCCGTCATCGCCGGTCCCACCGTCCCCGGAGCCCGAATCGCTCGACTCGGTGTCGGTCGGCTCCTCCGACGGCTGCGTCTCGGTCGGCTGGTCCGACGGCTCGTCGGACGGCTCGCTGCTGTAGCTGGGGGACGGCGAGTACGACTGCGTGTACGAGGGCGCCTCCCAGTTCGACCCGGAGTTCGAGCCGGTACTGCCGTCGGAGGTGTCCTCCGTGGACTCGTCGGTCGGCGAGTCGCTCGGGGCCGCGCTGGTCTGATCGTCCGTCACGGACGGCGAGACACTCGGCGATGTCGGGGTCTTCTTCTCACCGCCACCCGAACCGCCGTTGTTCAGTGCCAGGGCGACGCCCGCGGCGATGGCGATCACCGCGAGGACGGCGAGCACCCACAGTTTGCCGCGGCCGCTGCCCTTGTTGCCGTGCCCCTCGAAGCCGCCGTCGTCGCCGCCTCCGTAGCCCGAGGGCAGGATCGGCTGGGGGATCTGCGAGGTGTTGGAGCCGTCGGCGCCGTGCGGCAGCACCGTGGTGCTCGCGAAGCCCGCCGCGGCGGCCTTGCCGGCGGGCGCGTCCACCGGCCCGGTGTTCCACGTGCCGGTGTGGCCGCCCTGGTCGTACAGCATCTGCAGGGCGTACTGGACGAGACCACGCATCTCCTCCGCGGTCTGGAAGCGGTCGTCGGGCTCCTTGGCGAGGGAACGCATGACGAGGCCGTCGAGTTCCGGCGGGCACGCCCCGTCCGAGGTCCGCGACGGCGGCACCGGAATGTCCTGGACGTGCTGGTAGACCACCGAGAGCGGGGTCTCACCGGTGAACGGCGGGCGCAGCGCGAGCAGTTCGTACAGCAGGCAGCCCGTCGCGTACAGGTCGGAGCGGTGGTCGACGGCCTTGCCGAGGGCCTGCTCCGGGGAGAGGTACTGCGGGGTGCCCATGACCATGCCGGTCTGCGTCATCGTCGTGGACGCGCCGTGCAGGGCGCGGGCGATGCCGAAGTCCATCACCTTCACGGCGCCGTTGTGCGTGATGATGACGTTCGCCGGCTTGATGTCGCGGTGCACGATGCCGTGCTGGTGCGAGTACGCCAGCGCCTCCAGCACACCGGAGACGATGATCAGGGCCTGCTCGGGGCCCGGCGCCTCGGCGTTGAGCAGCAGATCGCGGATCGTCCGACCCTCGACCAGTTCCATGACGATGTACGGCACGCTCTGGCCGCCCACGACGTCCTCGCCGGAGTCGTACACGGCGACGATCGCGTGGTGGTTGAGGCCGGCCACCGACTGGGCCTCGCGGGTGAAGCGGGCCTTGGACACCGGGTCCTCGGCGAGATCGGCGCGCAGCAGCTTGACGGCGACCGTGCGTCCGAGGCGCACGTCCTCGGCGGCGAACACCTCCGCCATGCCGCCCCGGCCGAGTCTGCCGGTCAGCCGGTACCGGCCGTCCCCGACAAGTCCGCCGTTACCCCACATCTCCGGCGCATCTGACATACCGCCGCCAGTCGCCTCGGGGTCGGACGGGCCCTGAGCGCGCTGCTGCTGTGCCATCAGTCCTCGCCGTCGTTTCTGCCCGCGGTGCGCGCGGTGTTGTTACGGTCTCCGTCGGCCACGCTACAGCCTCCGCGCAAGCCGCCGGTCCGGGACGAGCCCGCTTACCGGTCCGAGACGGACCGGCCATGAAACCCGCATTCCGTGCTCGCGTGCAAATTCCGTGTACCGGCCGTACGTCCGCCGTAACGCTTCCGCGACGCTTCTTTCGCGTACGGTC
The DNA here is from genome assembly GCF_043080745.1 of Streptomyces sp. NPDC014995. Lineage (NCBI taxonomy): Bacteria > Bacillati > Actinomycetota > Actinomycetes > Kitasatosporales > Streptomycetaceae > Streptomyces > Streptomyces sp. NPDC014995. The sequence continues at coordinate 345,211 of NZ_JBIBVX010000002.1, read as the reverse complement.
ACGGAACGGGCACCGAGCTTGACGTGTCAGTGGCCTGGGGCAGACTTGGCCGGGAATAGCACTTTCGATCAATGGTGGGCCACGGCAAGCGACAGGTGCCCGAGGCCTTACGGGGGACGCAGAAGATGAGCCAGGACGGCGCACAGGGCCGGTTCGCGGGGCGGGCGCTCGCCGGTGGCCGCTATCAGCTGCGCGACTTGCTCGGCGAGGGCGGCATGGCCTCGGTCCACCTCGCCTACGACTCCGTGCTCGACCGTCAGGTCGCGATCAAGACACTCCACACCGAACTCGGCCGCGAGCAGGCCTTCCGCGAGCGGTTCCGCCGCGAGGCCCAGGCCGTGGCGAAGCTCACCCACACCAACATCGTCTCCGTCTTCGACACCGGCGAGGACGACGTCGACGGGATGACGACGCCGTACATCGTCATGGAGTACGTCGAGGGCCGCCCGCTCGGCTCGGTGCTCGACGAGGACGTGCGTCAGCAGGGCGCGATGCCCGCCGACAAGGCGCTGAAGATCACCGCTGACGTGCTGGCCGCACTGGAGATCAGCCACGAGAAGGGGCTGGTCCACCGCGACATCAAGCCCGGCAACGTGATGATGACCAAGCGCGGCGTCGTCAAGGTGATGGACTTCGGCATCGCGCGCGCGATGCAGTCCGGCGTCACCTCGATGACGCAGACCGGCATGGTCGTCGGCACCCCGCAGTACCTCTCGCCCGAACAGGCGCTGGGCCGTGGGGTGGACGCCCGCTCCGACCTCTACTCGGTCGGCATCATGCTGTTCCAACTGGTCACCGGGCGCCTGCCGTTCGACGCGGACTCGCCGCTGGCGATCGCGTACGCGCACGTGCAGGAGGAGCCGGTGGCTCCCTCCTCCATCAACCGCGCGCTGCCGCCGGCCGTGGACGCGCTCGTCGCCCGCGCGCTGAAGAAGAACCCGAACGAACGCTTCCCCACCGCCGTCGCCATGCGCGACGAGTGCCTGCGCGTCGCGGCCTCCTTCCAGGCCGCCCCGCCGAGCATCGTCCCCGGCGCGCAGACGTCGAGCGGCGCGGGCGTCGGCTCCGCGGTCTTCCCGCCGGTCGGCCAGGGCACCCAGGGCCCCACGGGCAACGTCCAGACGCCGTACCAGCCGCACACCCCGACCCCGAACAACCCGTACGGCCCCCCGGCGCCCTCGACGCCCGCCCCGTCGTACGGCTATCCGCAGCAGGGCGGCTACCAGACGCCCGCTCCGTCCTACGGCCACCAGCAGGCGCCGCACACGCCGCCCGCGTACAACCTCGCCCCGCAGCACTCGACGACCGTCTCCCCGGGCGGCGGACGCAAGAGCAACAAGCCGGTGATCATCGGCTCGACGGTCGTCGCCGTCGTGGCCGTCGGCGCCCTGCTCGGCACGCTCATGACCAACGGCGGCAGCGAGGACGACAAGGGATCCGGCGGCTCCAGCGCCTCGGCGACGGCGACCAAGGCGGCCGACTACCGCGGCCCGGACACGACCAAGACGATCGACGCGGCCGAGTGCTCAGAACCGCAGGAGTCGTACAACGACCCCGACAAGATCCGGGTGCCCGACTTCAAGTTCAAGTACATCAAGTCGGTCAAGGAGTGCTTCCAGGCCGCCGGTTGGACGATGAAGATCAAGAACTACGACGAGAACACGTACGGCGAGGGCGCGGTCATGGACCAGTTCCCGTCCGCCGGGACGGACGTCGACCCGGAGGACATGCCCGAGATCGAGCTGAGCGTGTCGACGGGCAACCCGGCGTCCTGACGCCGAGCGAAGCGGAGCACGTGCAGGTAGGGCTTTTCGGGCCTGCGCCGGGCGTAGCCCTGGCTGTCGCGCAGAGGTCAGAGCACGTAGAGCACGCGGCAGGGCCCGGCACCCGAGGTGCCGGGCCCTGCCGCGTCCACTGAGTCCACTGAGTCCGCCGCGTCCGCCCAAGTCCGCTGCCGGGTCCTACAGGTACGGGCCGCCCGAACGGCCGCCCGCGCGCGGGTCGTCGGCGCCCTCGTGGCCGCCCACACCCGGCGGCAGGGCGCGGCGCATCTGCTCCAACTGAGCGCGCGCGGCCATCTGCTGGGCGAACAGGGTGGTCTGGATGCCGTGGAAGAGCCCCTCCAGCCAGCCGACCAACTGAGCCTGGGCGATCCGCAGTTCGGCGTCGCTGGGGGTCGCGTCCTCGTTGAACGGCAGGGAGAGCCGCTCCAACTCCTCGACGAGCTCCGGCGCCAAGCCGTCCTCCAGCTCCTTCACCGAGCTCGCGTGGATCTCCTTGAGCCGGGCCCGGCTCGCCTCGTCCAGCGGGGCGGCGCGCACCTCCTCCAGCAGTTGCTTGATCATGCTGCCGATCCGCATGACCTTCGCGGGCTGTTCGACCTGTTCCGTCACCGGGGTCTCACGGGAGTCCTCGTCTGCGTCGATGCCGCCGAGTGCCATGCCGTCCTGGCCTACGACCAGGATTTTCTGGGCGTTCTCCGGCGACCTTTCGTTCCTCGGCATCTCCATGCCGCCATTCTCTCGCACCCGTACACCTCATCACCGTGGTGCCCCCTGTGAAAGGTGATCCACCGTTTCCGTTCGGCGTAGTCCGAAATGCGGTGATTATCAGCTGAGGTGAGGCTTGTGGTTACTTCTTCTCTGTTCGGCTGAACACCGGGAGGGGGTCACGGACGTGACTCCATGGCGGCGGGGGTTGTGCGGGCTGGGGGTGGGCCTGGTGGTGGCGGTCGGGCCGCCGTACCGGGGCGTCGCAGCGGACGAGTCCGCCGCGTCGTACCGGGCCATATCGATGCCACCGGCTGTCACCTCGTCCGCGACCGCTTCGTCGTACGACGGCGTCTCTTACGCCGCCGCGGCCCCGTCCGCGTCCCTGACCGCCTCTCCGGCCGTCTCTCCGTCCGCGTCTCCGTCCACCTCACCGTCCGCGTCTCCGTCCACCTCACCGTCCGCGTCCCCGTCCGCCTCCCCGTCCGCGTCCCCGGCCGGGCCCGACCGGGCCGGGAGCCGGGCCGGGGAGGGGCGGGTCCGGCCGGGACGGAGCGAGGAGGTGCACGAAGACGGTGACGAGGACGGTGACGTGGCGGAGTCACCGCCGGAGGATGAGGACCCCGTCGAGGACCCCGCGGCCGGGTCGCAGGCGCCCGGCGAGGCCGGGTTCGTGCCCTCCGCCTCGCCGCAGGCGGTCACCGCCGAGCAACCCGCCGGGCACGTGCTGCGGATCCTGCCCCTCGGCAGCGGCCTGGTCCTCATCGGCCTCGGTCTCGGCCTCGCCTTCCTCGGCCTGCGCCTGCGGCGCGGCTGAAGCGCGGGGCCGGCGCGAGGCCGGCACGAGACCGGCGTGGGACTGTCAGGGGGTGACCAGCAGGACCTTGCCGACGTGGCCGCTCTCCTCGACCACCCGGTGGGCGGCGGCCGCGTCGCTCATCGGGAGTTCGCGGTCGACCACCGGGCGGACCTGGCCGGTGGCGATCAGGGGCCAGACGTGCTCGCGTACGGCCGCGACGATCGCCGCCTTCTCATCGAGCGAGCGGGCCCGCAGCGAGGTCGCGCTGATCGCGGCGCGCTTGCTCAGGAGCGCGCCGATGTTCAGCTCGCCCTTCACACCACCCTGCATGCCGATGATCGCCAGGCGGCCGTTGACCGCGAGGCTCTGGACGTTGCGCTCCAGGTACTTCGCACCCATGTTGTCGAGGATGACGTCGGCCCCGGCGCCGTCCGTGGCCTGCTTGATCTCGGCGACGAAGTCCTGCTCGCGGTAGTTGATCAGGACGTCCGCGCCCAGTTCGGCGCACCGCCGCAGTTTCTCCTCGGTGCCCGCGGTGACGGCGACCCTGGCCCCGACGGCCTTGGCGAGCTGGATCGCCATCGTGCCGATGCCGCTGGAGCCGCCGTGCACGAGCAGCGTCTCACCGGGGCGCAGGTGGGCGATCATGAAGACGTTCGACCAGACCGTGCAGGTCACCTCGGGGAGCGCGGCGGCCTGCCTCAGGTCGACGCCCTCGGGCACGGGCAGCAGCTGCCCGGCCGGGACGGCGACCTTCTCCGCGTATCCGCCGCCCGAGAGCAGCGCGCACACCTCGTCGCCGACGGTCCAGCCGGAGACGCCGGGGCCGAGCGCGACGATGCGGCCCGAGCACTCCAGGCCGGGGTGGGGGGAGGCTCCCGGGGGCGGGTTGTAGAAGCCCTGCCGCTGCAGTATGTCGGCGCGGTTGACGGCACCGGCCACCACCTCGACCAGGACCTCGCCCTCGCCGGGTACGGGATCGGGGACCTGGTCCCACACCAGCGCCTCGGGACCACCAGGTTCGGGAATCGTGATCGCATACATGAGGGCGACGCTACTCCTGCGCCTCCGGCCGGTGTCCGTACCTCCCCCGGACCGGAAATCCGGCGTCCCCGGCCCCGGCCCGGGCGCACGGCTCCGCGGCCCGGCCCGGCCCGGCCCGGCCCAGAAATGTCACCTACCCAGCCACGGCCCCTCACGACCCGGCCCGGCAATCCCACCTCCCCGGCCCACAAATCCTGCGTCCCCCCGCCCGGAAACCCCGTGCCCCGGCCGGCGAATCCCCCGTCCCGGACCTGCGGATGCCGCATCGTCGGCCTGCGGAACCCGCGTCCCCGGCCTGGAAATCCCCGTCTCCGGCTCAGGCCCCCCGCGACCCCCGGCCCGGGAATCCCACGTCCCCGGCCCGGAAATCCCATGTCCCCAGCTCACGGCCCCCGCGATCCCCCGCCCAAATCCCCGCGGCCCCCACCCACGCACCCCGACCACGGGCGCGGCCGCGTCGGTCATTGGACCGATCCGCCGAAAACTCCTGTGCGCCGGCGATGAGTTTGCGCGACGGTGAAGGTCTCCCCCTGCGTAACCCCCTGCGCGGAAGGACATCCCACCATGAGCCAGCACACCGCCGGCCTGGCCATCGAGACAGCGGGCCTGGTGAAGACGTTCGGCGAGACCAGGGCCGTGGACGGCGTGAACCTCGCCGTGCCCGCCGGCACGGTCTACGGCGTCCTCGGCCCGAACGGCGCCGGCAAGACCACCACCGTCAAGATGCTCGCCACCCTCCTCAGGCCCGACGGCGGCGAGGCGCACGTCTTCGGTCACGACGTCGTCCGGCAGGCCGACGAGGTACGCGGCCTGGTCAGCCTCACCGGCCAGTACGCGTCGGTGGACGAGGACCTCACCGGTACCGAGAACCTGGTGCTGCTGGGCCGGCTCCTCGGGCACGGCAAGAAGACCGCCCGGGAGCGGTCGGCGCAGCTCCTGGAGGCGTTCGGGCTCACGGACGCGGCCGGGAAGCAGGTGAAGCACTACTCGGGCGGCATGCGGCGCCGCATCGACATCGCCGCGTCCATCCTCAGCACGCCGGACCTGCTCTTCCTCGACGAGCCGACGACCGGCCTCGACCCGCGCAGCCGCAACCACGTGTGGGACATCGTGCGGGCGGTGGTCGCGCAGGGCACCACCGTGCTGCTGACCACGCAGTATCTGGACGAGGCCGACCAGCTGGCGTCCCGGATCGCCGTCATCGACCACGGCAGGGTGATCGCCGAGGGCACGAAGGGCGAGCTGAAGGCGTCCGTGGGCGCCGGGTCCGTCCATCTGCGGCTGCGCGACGCCGAGCAGCGGCCCGAGGCGACGGAGGTGCTGCGGCGGGTGCTGGACGTGTCCGTGCAGCCCGAACCGGACCCGGTGGCCCTGACGGCGCGGCTGACCGGCGCGGCGGGTGACACGGCCGCCGAACAGGCCGCACGGGCTCTCGCCGAGCTCGCCCGGGCCGGCGTCACCGTCGACAACTTCTCGCTGGGCCAGCCCAGCCTGGACGAGGTGTTCCTCGCCCTGACCGGACACGACACCCACGACACGGCCGACGACGCGAAGAACGAGGTGGCGGCATGAGCACCGCGACGACCAACGACACGCAGGACCTCGCCCCGGTCCGCGTCGACTCCCTCGCCACGCTGCTCGTCGCCAAGGAGCGGCCGCCGCGCCCGAGCGCCTGGTCCGCCTCCCTCACCTTCGGCTGGCGGGCGATGCTCAAGATCAAGCACGTGCCGGAGCAGCTCTTCGACGTCACCGCGTTCCCGATCATGATGGTGCTGATGTACACGTATCTTTTCGGCGGTGCCCTGGCCGGGTCGCCGAAGGAGTACATCCAGTTCCTGCTGCCGGGCATCCTCGTGATGTCGGTCGTCATGATCACGATGTACACGGGTGTCTCGGTGAACACGGACATCGAGAAGGGCGTGTTCGACCGCTTCCGCTCGCTGCCGATCTGGCGGCCGTCGACGATGGTCGGCTACCTCCTCGGCGACGCCCTGCGCTACGCCATCGCCTCCGTCGTGATGCTCACCGTCGGCATGCTCCTCGGCTACCGCCCGGACGGCGGGATCGTGGGCGTCGTGTCCGGGATCGCCCTGCTGATCGTCTTCTCGTTCGCGTTCTCGTGGATCTGGACGATGTTCGGGCTGCTGCTGCGCACCGAGAAGTCGGTGATGGGCGTCAGCATGATGGTGATCTTCCCGCTGACCTTCCTGTCCAACGTGTTCGTCGACCCGGAGACCATGCCGGGCTGGCTCCAGGCGTTCGTCAACAACAGCCCCGTCACGCATCTGTCCTCGGCGGTGCGCGGGCTGATGGCGGGCGACTGGCCGACCGCCGAGATCGCCTGGTCGCTGGGCTGGGCGGGCCTGTTCGTGCTGGTCTTCGGACCGATCACGATGCGGCTGTACAACCGCAAGTGACAGCGGCGGTACCCGCCGCAGGTGACGGCGGCGGTACAGCCGTAGGTGACAGCGGCGGTACAGCCGCAGGTGACGGCGGGGATACGGCGCCCGGCACCCCACGCACGGCAGCGGCGGTACGGCCACAGGCACCCCGGCGGTACCACCGCGAACGAGCCCGGCGGTACGTCCGCACCTGTGCGGCGGTCAGGGACGAGGCGCCGTCGGCGGTGCCGTCGACGGTTCCGGCGGCACCCGCACGATGGTGACCAGACGGTCGGTCAGCTCCAGGACGCCGACGGCGGGATCGTCGTAGGCGAGCACCCGATGGCCGCGCACGACGCTCACCACCAGGTCGTCCGTCTCGCGCGGGGTGCGCCCCGCCTCGGCCTTGGTGACCGGTCGTTCGACGAGGTCCAGGCCGCTGCCCTGGTGCATGAGGTCCTCCATGACCCGGCCGGACGCGGGGCTGAGCACGGACAGACCGAGGAGGCGTCCGGCCGCTCCGGCGCTCGTGATCACCTCGTCCGCGCCGGACTGCCTCAGCAGCGGCGCGTTCTCCTCCTCCCGTGCCGCGGCCACGATCTTCGCGCGGGGGTTGAGCTGGCGGGCGGTCAGGGCGACGAGGACGGCGGTGTCGTCCCGTTCGGTCGCGATGATGATCTTTCCGGCCCGCTGCACCTCCGCCCGCCGCAGCACATCGCTGCGCGTGGCGTCGCCGACCACGCCCTCATAGCCCTCGGCCGTCGCCGCGGCGATCACCTTCGCACCGGGGTCGATCACGACGACCTGCTCCTTCCGCAGCCCCGAGGCACAGACGGTGCGGATCGCTGCCCGCCCCTTCGTGCCGAAGCCGACGACGACGGTGTGGTCACGCAAGGGGACCTCCGGGATGCTGGGCGAAACTAGGTACGGACGGGTGTTGCATGCTGACGGGTCCGACCCGCCGGGAACCATGGTGCCCACCGATCGGATCACCACCACAGGGGGCACACGATGCGAGACCACGAACGACAGCCTGCCGGAACGGGACAGCTCTCCCTCCTCAAGTCTCTCTGGTACCGCTCGCGGGCCGAGGCCCACGACGACGCCGAGGCCGGCCGCTCCATCACGATGCCCCTGCAGAGCGCCGTGCCCCCGCTCCTCCAGGTGCTCCGGCGCCTCGCCGTGGCCCTGTGCGTGCTGGCCCTCACCACATTGATCGTCTACGTCGACCACTCCGGCTACAACGACAACTCCGACGGCTCCGTCGACTTGCTCGACGCGGCCTACTACGCCACCGTCACCCTCTCCACCACCGGCTACGGCGACATCACGCCCGTCAGTGATGCGGCCCGGCTCGTCAACATCCTCGTCATCACGCCACTGCGCGTGCTGTTCCTGATCATCCTGGTCGGTACGACCCTCGAAGTGCTCACCGAGCGCACCCGCCAGCAGGTCCGCATCCACCGCTGGCGCACCCGCACGCGCAACCACGTCGTGGTCGTCGGATACGGCACGAAGGGCCGCCACGCGGTGGAGACGCTGATCGGGCAGGGCATCCCCAAGGAGCAGATCGTCGTGGTGGACACCCAGCGCAAGGCCGCGCTGGCGGCCGGCGACGACGGCCTGGTGGCGGTGACCGGGGACGCCACCCGCTCCGAGACGCTCCTGCGGGCCGAGGTCCAGAACGCCGCCCGGGTCATCGTCGCCCCGCAACGCGACGACACCGCCACGCTGGTGACCCTCACCGCCCGCCAGCTGAACCGGCGCGCCACGATCGTCGCCGCCGCCCGGGAGGACGAGAACGCGCCGCTGCTCAAGCAGAGCGGCGCGGACACCGTGGTCACCAGCTCCAGCTCCGCCGGCCGGCTGCTCGGGGTCTCCATGGTCAGCCCGACCGTGGCCCGCACCCTGGAGGATCTGATGACCTTCGGCAGCGGCCTGGACCTCATCGAACGCCCCATCACCAAGCAGGAGGCGGGTCAGTCGCCGCGCAGCTGCGCCAACCTGGTGGTGGCCGTCGTCCGGGGCAAGGAACTACTGCATTTCGCCGACCCCCGCCTCACGCACCTCAAGGCCGGAGACCGCGTGATCACGGTGAGCCGGGCGACCGTCCCCGAGCAGGCGTGACGGGGTGACCGGCGTGCGGGCCTCGCATGTTTCACGTGAAACAGGTCCGGGATGGCCTATCGGTGTGTTTCACGTGAAACACGCCAGAGCGGTACTTGCCTCGTCCTTGCGGTGTTTCACGTGAAACACACCGCGATCCCGGCCGCGGCCCACGGCAGGTCGAGCAGTTCCGCCTCCTGACCGGCCCGTGTCCCACCCGGCGGTACGACGGCGAGGGCATCGGCCGCCGCGATACCCCGCAACATCGCCGGGCCGTTGTAGTGCAGCGGCACGGCATGGTCGCCCCGAAGAACGACCGGGATCAGCCGGGTGTCGTGCGGATGTCCGTGCGCCGCATCCCGCAGCGGCAAGGTGTACGACTCCGGGGCCGGGCGGGCGGCCAGGGTGCGCAGCACGGGCTCCGCCAGGGTGAGCAGGCCGGAGACGGCCGCGAGGGGGTTGCCGGGCAGACCGACGAGGTGCTGGTCGTCCTTGAGGCGAGCCAGCAGCATCGGGTGGCCGGGGCGCACCTGGACGCCGTCGACCAGGAGCTCGGCACCGATGCGGCGCAGGGTGGGGTGGACGTGGTCGACGGGGCCCGCGGCCGTACCGCCGGTGGTGACGATCAGGTCGGCCGTGGACGTCGTGAGGGCCTGGTGCAAGGCCTTCGCGTCGTCGCCCAGCCTGCGCAGCGCCACGACCTCGGCGCCCAGCGCCCGCAGCCACGGGGGCAGCATCGGGCCCAGCGCGTCCCGGATGAGACCGTCGTGCGGGCGGCCCTCGGTGAGCAGCTCGTCACCCAGGACGAGCACCTCCACCCGGGGCCTGGGGACGACGGCCAGCGTGTCGTATCCGGCGGCCGCGGCGAGCCCCAGGACGGCCGGGGTCACCACCGCTCCGGTGGGCAGCAACTGGTCACCGCTACGGCACTCCTGGCCGCGCGGACGGATGTCCTGGCCGTGCTGGACCTCGCGGGTGGGGTGCAGGCGCCCGTTCTCGTCGGTGCGGCCGTGTTCGCTGCGCAGCACCGCCGTCGTGTCCACGGGGATCCGGGCGCCGGTGGCGATGCGGGCGGCCTCACCGTCGGCGAGGGGCGCGGGCTCGGCCTGCCCGGCCAGGACGCCTTCTTCCCGTATGTCCCAGGGGCCGGGGCCGGCGACCGCCCAGCCGTCCATCGCGGAGGTGTCGAAGGAGGGCAGGTCGGTGAGGGCGTTGAGGGGGGCGGCCAGGACAAGGCCGAGGGCGTCACCGAGGGTCACGGAGACGGGGGTGCGGCGGGCGGCGAGTGAGCGGGCGGCCCGGCCGGCGATCGTGCGGGCGTCGGTCCAGGGGGTGGCCCGGTGGCGGGAGTCCCCGGCGTGGGACGAGCGGGTGCCGTGTCCACCACCGTGGCCTTCACCGTGCCTCCCACCGGCGCCTGCGCCAGGGTCTTCACCGTGCCTCCCACCGGCGCCTGCGCCAGGGCCTTGACCATGCCTTCCGCCGTGGCCTTCACCGTGCGCTCCGCCGTCCCCTGCCCGGCGGCCTTCACCGTGCGAGGCCGTCGGTGCGGGCACGGGGCCGCGGTCACCGGCCGGGCGCGCGGAGCTGTTGCCGTCCTTCACGAGGGCGAGCGCCTCCTCGACGTCGAGGTCGTCGGCGTCCTGGCCGTCCCGGATGCCAGGGGCGGTCATCCGGCGTCCGGACGGGTGTCGGGCGTGGCGTCGGGAGCCACGTCGGGCCGGCCGGCGCCGGCCTCGTCGCCCTCCCCGGCCTCGTCGGCCCAGCGCACGGCCAGGGCCGCGGCCTTGCCGGCGGCCTCGGCGACGGCTTCGGGGCCGCCCTGGGCCCGTGCGGCCGCGTAGCCGACCAGGAAGGTGGTCAGCGGGGCGGCGGGCCGGGCCACCCCGTGGGCGGCGTCGCGGGCGAGGTCGAGGAGGAGGCCGGTGTCGACGTCGAGATCGATGCCCAGCTCGTCCTTGACTGCGGAAATCCATTCATCCAACACGTGGCCATGCTCCCTGATACGTGCCCTGGCGGTGGCGATGTCGTCCCAGGTGTCGCAGTCGAAGGACGCGACGGGATCGGGGACGCGGGTGAGGTCGAGTCCGGCGGTCAGCCGGCGCAGGGGGAGGCCGGTGAGGCCGCCGTGTTCCGCTCCGAGCGCCGCCAGTTCACGGCGCAGGGCGGCCGAACGGTACGCGGCGACGAGCGGCTGGTCGCGGCCGTCGGCGTCGGTGAGCAGCGCGCCCTCGGCTCTACTGCGGTCCAGGGCGGCCAGCAGCCGCCGGACGGTGTCCGCCGCGAGGAAGGGCAGGTCGGCGGAGAGGACGACGACGAGGTCGGTGGTGGTGTGGCCCAGTCCGGCGCCGAGGGCCGCGAGGGGGCCCGCGCCGGGTGGGTCCTCCCGGGCCCACCGCACGGGCCGGACGGTGGGGCGGGGCTCGGCGACGACGACGGTCGTCCGCGCGCCGGTACAGGCGGCCAGCACCCGGTCGAGCAGCGCGCGCCCGCCCACCCGTACGCCGGGCTTGTCGGCGCCGCCGAGACGGCGGGCGCCGCCACCGGCGAGCACGACGGCGTCGTACGCGTTGGCGGCCCGGCCCGACGGGCGGTCGGGGGCCGGGCCGGCGTCACGGGCGCCGGGGGGCTCGTTGGAGGTCACCCCCCGAGTATGCGCGGCGCCCCGATCACAGGGAACGCGGCAGGAGCCGCGCCGTCACAGTGTGCGCAGCAGCACCGCCGGTTGTTCCACGCAGTCCGCCACGTAGCGCAGGAAACCGCCCGCGGTGCCGCCGTCGCACACCCGGTGGTCGAAGGTGAGCGAGAGCTGGACGACCTGGCGCACCGCGAGCTCGCCCTCGTGGACCCAGGGCTTGGGGACGATACGGCCGACGCCGAGCATGGCCGCCTCGGGGTGGTTGATGATCGGGGTGGAGCCGTCGACGCCGAACACGCCGTAGTTGTTCAACGTGAAGGTGCCGCCGGTCAGTTCGGCCGGGGTGAGGGTCCCGGTGCGGGCCGCCTCGGTGAGGCGGGCGAACTCCGTGGTGAGGCCCTCGGCGTCCCGGGCGTGCGCGTCGCGGGCGACGGGCACGACGAGGCCCCGCTCGGTCTGCGCGGCGAAGCCGAGGTGGACGTGGTCGAGCTGGACGACCTCCCGCGCCTCCTGGTCGACCGTGGAGTTGAGCTCGGGGAAGCGTGCCAGGGCCGCGGTGCAGATGCGGGCCAGCAGGGCGAGCAGGGAGATCCTGGGTCCGCCGGCCGCGTTCATCGCCGTCCGGGCGCGCATCAGCTCCGTCGCGTCGGCGTCCACCCAGCAGGTCGCGTCGGGGATCTCGCGGCGGCTGCGGGAGAGCTTGTCGGCGACGGCACCGCGGACGCCCCGGAGGGGGATGCGGGTGCCGGCAGTGGCGGAAGCGGGGGCGGAGGCCGAAGCGGAGGCCGGGGTCCGGGCGGGTGCCGGGGTCCGGGCGGGTGCCGGTGCCTCGGCCGGCTGCCGCTCGGCGGGCACGGTGGGGCGGCCCTGCGCGGCGGCTGCCCGCAGTGCGTACTCCACATCGGCCCGCAGGATCAGCCCGTCGGGCCCGGAACCGGTCAGCTCCCTCAGGTCGAGGCCGTTCTCCCGGGCGAGCCGGCGGACGAGGGGGGAGATCACGGGCACGGGCCCGTCGGCCACCTCGGTGGTGCCGGTCTGCCCGTTCGGCGCCTCGGGCACCGTGGACACGGCGGGGGCCGGCCGGGTCTGCCGCACCCGGCGTCGCCGCGCGGGCGCCTGCGAGGTGCCGTACCCGACCAGGACGTTGCCCGAGCCGCTGCCCTCGGTCTCGCCGTCGGAGGCCGGCGCGCCGACCGCGACCGTCAGCAGCGGGGCGCCGACGGGCAGTTCCGTGCCCTCCTCGCCGAAGCGGGCGGTGACCACGCCGCCGTAGGGGCAGGGCACCTCGACCATCGCCTTGGCCGTCTCGACCTCGACGACCGGCTGGTCGACGGCGACGACGTCACCGACCTGGACCAGCCAGCGCACGATCTCCGCCTCGGTGAGCCCCTCCCCGAGGTCGGGCAGTTTGAACTCCAGCACCTGTGCCATCAGCTCTCGGCCTCCCACTGCAGACGCGCCACGGCGTCCAGGATGCGGTCGACGCCGGGCAGGTGGTGACGCTCCAGCATCGGCGGCGGATAGGGGATGTCGAACCCGGCCACCCGCAGCACCGGTGCCTCCAGGTGGTGGAAGCAGCGCTCCGTGACACGGGCCGCGATCTCCCCGCCCGGACCTCCGAAGGAGCCCGATTCGTGGACGACGACCGCGCGGCCGGTCCGCCGTACCGAGGCGCAGACCGTCTCGTCGTCGAACGGCACCAGGGAGCGCAGGTCGACGACTTCGAGGTCCCAGCCCTCGGCCCGCGCCGCCTCGGCGGCTTCGAGGCAGACGGGCACCGACGGCCCGTACGTGATGAGCGTGGCGCTCCGGCCCGAGCGCCGCACCACCGCGCGGCCGATGGGTTCAACGGTCCGCGGGTCCTCCGGGTTCCAGGCGTCCTTGGACCAGTACAGGCGCTTGGGTTCGAGGAAGACGACCGGGTCGTCGGAGGCGATGGCGGCGCGCAGCAGGCCGTAGGCGTCGGCGACGGTGGCGGGCGTGACGACATGGAGCCCCGGAGTCGCCATGTAGTACGCCTCGGAGGAGTCGCTGTGGTGCTCGACGCCGCCGATGCCGCCGCCGTAGGGGACGCGGACGGTGATCGGCAGGGGCATCCGGCCGCGGGTGCGGTTGCGCATCCGGGCCACATGGCTGATGAGCTGCTCGAACGCCGGGTAGGCGAAGGCGTCGAACTGCATCTCCACGACCGGCCGCAAGCCGTACATGGCCATGCCGACGGCCGTACCGAGGATGCCCGCCTCGGCGAGCGGGGTGTCCGTGCAGCGGTCCTCGCCGAACTCCTTGGCGAGTCCGTCGGTGACCCGGAAGACGCCGCCGAGGGTGCCGACGTCCTCGCCCAGGACGTGCACGGACGGGTCGGCGGCCATCGCGTCGCGCAACGCGCGCGTGAGGGCCTGCGCCATCGTGGCGGGCTTGACGGCGACGGTGGTCATCAGTGCGCCCCTTCCTGTTCCGCGTCGAGCTCGGCCCGCAGCAGGGCGCGCTGCTCGCGCAGTTGGGGCGTGGGCTCGGCGTACACGTCGGCGAACAGGTCCATGGGGTCCAGCGTCGCGTCCTGGTTCATACGGGCGCGCAGATCGGCGGCCAGGGTCTCGGCCGCGTCCCGCGCGGCCTGCTTCGCCTCCTCGTCGAGCAGCCCGCGCGCGGTCAGCTCGCGCTCCAGCAGCAGGATCGGGTCGTGTGCGCGCCAGGTCTCGACCTCGGCGTCGCCGCGGTAGCGGGTCGCGTCGTCGGCGTTGGTGTGGGCCTCGATGCGGTAGGTGACCGCCTCGACGAGTGTGGGGCCGCCGCCCGCGCGCGCGTGCCGTACGGCGTCGCTCAGAACCTCGTGCACGGCGGCCGCGTCGTTGCCGTCGACCAGTCGGCCGGGCATGCCGTACCCGACGGCCTTGTGGGCCAGGGAGGGGGCGGCGGTCTGCTTGGCGAGCGGGACGGAGATCGCGAAGCCGTTGTTCTGGACGAGGAAGACGACCGGTGCCTGCCAGACGGCGGCGAAGTTCAGCGCCTCGTGGAAGTCGCCCTCGCTGGTGCCGCCGTCGCCGACCATGGCGAGCGCGACCACGTCGTCGCCCTTGAGACGGGCGGCGTGGGCGAGGCCCACGGCGTGCGGGAGCTGGGTCGCGAGCGGCGTGCACAGGGGCGCCACGCGGTGCTCGTAGGGGTCGTAGCCGGTGTGCCAGTCACCGCGCAGCAGGGTCAGGGCCTCGACCGGGTCCACGCCGCGGGCGACGGCCGCGAGGGTGTCACGGTAGCTGGGGAAGAGCCAGTCCCGCTCCTCGAGGACGAGCGCGGCGGCGACCTCGCAGGCCTCCTGGCCGGTGCTGGAGGGGTAGACGGCGAGGCGGCCCTGCTTGGTGAGGGCGGTGGCCTGCGCGTTGTACCGGCGGCCGCGTACCAGCTCGGCGTAGAGCCGGCGCAGCAGCTCCGGGTCGGCCTGCGCGGCCGCCTCGGTGCCGAGGACGCGGTGGGGCTCGGCGTCGGGCAGCAGCGGCGCGGGGTCGGTGCGGGGCTGCCAGGCGGGCGGCGGTGTGGGCCGATACGCGCCCCGCTGCTCCATGACCGTCATGACGGCACCTCCTCTTGGGAGTGGCTACGGGAGGCGTGTCGGCTGTGACCCGCCTCACCTACCGATTGTTCGGTCGTCGGCACATTTTGGCTACATGCACCCCCAGGCTGTGGACAAACGGTTCTGCACAGCCTGAGATGGACGCAGGACGTCCACGGCGGAGAGGCGGGGGGACATGGCATCTGAACAAATGGCCGACAGCCCGGACGGCGGCTCCCCCCTGCCACCACCCCGCCCGCTCGACGCCATCGACCAGGACATCCTGCAGATGCTCCAGGCGGACGGCCGCGCCTCGATACGGTCGGTCGCCGAGCGGGTCCACGTCTCGCGCGCCAACGCCTACGCGCGCATCAACCGACTCCTCGACGACGGCGTCATCCGCGGCTTCGGCGCCCGCGTCGACCACGAGCGCGCGGGCCACGGCACGTCCGCGTACATCACGCTGAAGATCGTCCAGAACTCCTGGCGCACGGTCCGCGAGCAGCTCAGACAGCTGCCCGGCGCCTCGCACATCGCCCTGGTGGGCGGTGACTTCGATGTGCTGCTCCTGGTGCACACGCCCGACAACAGGGCGCTGCGCGAACTGGTGCTCACCCGGCTCCAGGCGATCCCGGAGGTGCTCAGCACCCGCACGCTGCTGGTGTTCGAGGAGGAGGACCTGGAGCCGCAGAGCTGACCGTCAGGGCTCCTTGCGCAGCCCCGAGAAGACCAGCCGCACCACCGCGTCGGCCACCTCGCGCTCGCCCATGCCCCGCCCGTCCGGCCGGTACCACTCGACGATCGAGTTGATCATCCCGAAGACCAGCCGGGTCGCGAGCCGCACCTCCACGTCACCGCGCACGTCCCCGTCGACGGCGGCCGCCTTCAGCAGTGCGGCGACCCGGTGGTCGAAGTCGCGGCGGCGCTCCAGGGCCCACCGCTCGGTGCCGGTGTTGCCGCGCACCCGCAGCAGCAGCGTGACGTAGGGAAGCTCGGATATGAGCACCTCGACCATGCGCCGTACGACGTACTCCAGGCGTTCGGCGGCCCGCCCCACGCGCGCGTGCTCCTCGTCGAGGATGCCGAAGAGGCCGTCCAGCGCCCGGCTGACCGCGCGGCGCAGCAGTTCCTCCTTGCCGGCGACGTGGTGGTAGATCGACGACTTGGAGATGCCGGCCGCCTTGGAGAGGTGCTCCATGGAGGTGCCGTCGTAGCCGCGCTCGTTGAAGACCCGCACGGCGACCGACAGCAGGGTCTCCGGGGTGTACGTGTCGCGCTTGGCGGTGGTCACGAGGCGCCCTCCCGCTTCTCGGTGGCGTAGGAGTGCCGGTAGAGCGCGAGGGACGGCGCGTAGCGGCCGGAGGGGTCGCGCTGGTGCAGGTCGTCCAGGAGGGAGCAGGCCCAGCTGCGGCCCAGTCTGCGGCTCCACTCGAAGGGCCCGAGGGGGTAGTTCACGCCCAGGCGCATCGCGGTGTCGATGTCCTCCTCGGTGGCCACGCCCTTGGCGACGGCGTCGTGCGCGAGGTCGACGATCCGCGCGACCGTACGGGCGACGATCATGCCGGGGACGTCGCCGATGACGCTGACGTCCTTGCCGAGCGCCTGGAACAGGCCGATGGCCTCGGACAGGGCCTGCGGGGAGGTGTCCTGGGAGGCCGACAGGGCGATGCGGGTGGCCTTGCGGTAGTCCAGGGCGAGGTCGAAGTAGACGACGTCACGGAACTCCACGGAGGTCTGCCCGTCGGCGAGCGCCAGCTGGCCGTCGCCCGGCAGCACCAGGCGGGTGCCGTGGTCCTCTTCCTCCTCGCGGACCTGGATGCCCGCCTCGCGGATCATCGCGAGCAGCTCCGAGGCGGGGCCCAGGTCACCCTCGGCGACGACGTACGCGGGCGGCTGGTGCCTCTCCGCGGTGTGCGGTTCGGCGCGCTCGGCACCGTCCCGGTAGTCGTACCAGCCCTGGCCGGTCTTGCGGCCGAGGCGGCCGGACTCGACCAGCCGGCGCTGGGCGAGGGAGGGGGTGAAGCGCACGTCCTGGAAGAAGGACTGCCAGACGGAGTGCGTGACGGACTCGTTGACGTCCTGCCCGATCAGGTCGGTCAGTTCGAACGCGCCCATCCTGAACCCGCCCGACTCGCGCAGGACGGCGTCGATGGTGGCCGGGTCGGCGCCCTGGGCCTCGTAGACCGCGAACGCCTCGGCGTAGAAGGGCCGTGCGATGCGGTTGACGATGAAGCCGGGGGTGTCGGCGCAGGCGACCGGGGTCTTGCCCCAGGCCCGGGCGGTCTCGTACGCGCGCGTGGCCGAGGTGACGTCGGTGGCGAAGCCCGAGACGACCTCGACCAGCGGGAGCAGCGGCGCGGGGTTGAAGAAGTGCAGGCCCACGAGGCGGCCCGGGTTGCGCAGGGCGCCGCCGATCGCCGTGACCGACAGGGACGAGGTGTTGGTGGCGAGCAGACAGTCCTCGCCGACGACGTCCTCCAGTGCCCGGAACAGCTCCTGCTTGGCGTCCAGCCGCTCCAGGACGGCCTCCACGACCAGCGCGCAGTCCGCGAGGCCGGCGAGGTCCTCCACGGGCGTGAGACGGGCGCGGGCGGCGTCCCGCTCGGCGGTGGTGAGCCGGTCCTTCTCGACGAGCCGGTCGAGGCGGGCGCCGATCGCGGCGGCCGCTTCCCGGGCACGGCCGGCGGCGGCGTCGTACAGCCGCACGGGATGGCCCGCGACCAGCGCGACCTGGGCGATGCCCTGGCCCATGGTGCCGGTGCCGACGACGGCCACGGGGCTGCTGAGGTCGAGTGCTGTCATGTGCGCGATCCTCCCGCACGGGCTTGTCCACAGATGCGGCGGACCCCCTTGTCCCGACCGATCGTTCGGTTACTCTAACTCTGACCGCCTGTTCCTGTCCTTGTTTCCCCCAGCTCATGAGCTCGACGAAGAGTTCTCAAGACGAGGAGTTGGTCCCGCATGGCCGCCGAACTCACCGCGCACGATCTGATCGCCAAGCACCGGCCCACCCTCGACCAGGCCCTGGAAGCGATCCGCACCCGCGCGTACTGGTCCCCGCACCCCGAGCACCCCAAGGCCTACGGGGAGCACGGCAGTCTGGACGCGGCGGCGGGCAAGGCCGCCTTCGACGCCCTCCTCGGCACCCGCCTCGACCTGGGCCAGCCCGGCACGGACGACTGGGTGGGCGGCGAGGTCTCCCCGTACGGCATCGAGCTGGGCGTGACCTACCCGCACGCGGACGTGGACGTGCTGCTGCCCGCCATGAAGGCCGGACAGCGCGCCTGGCGGGACGCGGGCGCCGAGATCCGCGCGGTGGTCTGCCTGGAGATCCTCAAGCGGATCAGCGACCGGACGCACGAGTTCGCGCACGCGGTCATGCACACCTCCGGCCAGGCCTTCATGATGGCCTTCCAGGCGGGCGGCCCCCACGCCCAGGACCGCGGCCTGGAGGCCGTGGCCTACGCGTACGTCGAGCAGGTCCGCACACCCGACACGGCCGAGTGGACCAAGCCGCAGGGCAAGCGCGACCCGCTCGCGCTGACCAAGCGGTTCACGCCGGTCCCGCGCGGAATCGCCCTGGTCATCGGCTGCAACACCTTCCCGACGTGGAACGGCTACCCGGGCCTGTTCGCCTCCCTCGCCACCGGCAACGCGGTCCTGGTCAAGCCCCACCCGCGCGCGGTGCTGCCGCTGGCGCTCACCGTGGGCGTCGCGCGCGAGGTGCTCGCCGAGGCCGGATTCGACCCCAACCTGGTCGCGCTGGCCGCCGAGCGGCCCGGCGAGGGCATCGCCAAGACCCTGGCCACCCGCCCCGAGATCAGGATCATCGACTACACCGGCTCGACGACCTTCGGGGACTGGCTGGAGGCCAATGCCCGGCAGGCGCAGGTCTACACGGAGAAGGCCGGCGTCAACACCGTGCTCGTGGAGTCCACCGCGAACTACAAGGGCATGCTCTCCAACCTGGCCTTCTCGCTGTCCCTCTACAGCGGCCAGATGTGCACCACCCCGCAGAACCTGCTCATCCCCCGCGACGGCATCCGCACCGACGAGGGCCCCAGGACCTACGACGAGGTCGTCGCCGACCTGGCCCGCTCGGTCGACGGCCTCCTCGGTGACGACGCGCGGGCGAACGCCCTGCTCGGCGCGATCGTCAACCCGGACGTCAAGGCCCGCCTGGAGGCCGCGGCCGGCCTCGGCGAGGTCGCGCTCGCCTCCCGCGAGGTGCGCAACGCGGAGTTCCCGGACGCGGTCGTGCGGACGCCCGTGATCGTGAAGCTGGACGGATCCAAGCCGGACGACGAGGCCGCCTACATGAGCGAGTGCTTCGGACCGGTCTCCTTCGCCGTCGCCGTCGACTCCGCCCAGGACGCGCTCGGACTGCTGCGGCGCACGGTCCGCGAGAAGGGCGCGATGACCGTCGGCGCGTACACGACCGACGCGGAGGTCGAGCAGGCCGTCGAGGAGGTCTGCCTGGAGGAGGCGGCCCAGCTGTCCCTCAACCTCACCGGCGGGGTCTACGTCAACCAGACGGCCGCCTTCTCCGACTTCCACGGCTCGGGCGGCAACCCGGCGGCCAACTCGGCCCTCACCGACGGCGCGTTCGTCGCCAACCGCTTCCGGGTGGTGGAGGTGCGCCGGGAGTCCTAGGGCCAGTCGTTCGTATCGGGTCGCAGGGCGTCGACGGTGTCTCGTCGGCGCCGGCGAGCGGGGTTCGGTGCGTGCAGCTGCAAGGCGGAGGAGGGCGTCGACGCGGAGCGTCGGCAACCGACGACTAGGCCGCAGACGCGCGTGTCAGGCCCCGCCTCTGCGGCGTGACCCGGTCGACATGCCCTAGACGGTCGCCGCGCCCCCGCCGGCGCTCCAGTGGTACAGCGTCATGGCCACGCTGGTCGCGAGGTTGTAGCTGGAGACCTGGGGGCGCATCGGCAGGGCCAGCAGATGGTCGGCCCGCGCGCGGAGCGCGCGGGACAGCCCACTGCGCTCCGATCCGAAGGCGAGGACGGCGTCGTCCGGGAGCTTCACACCCCGGATGTCCTCGCCCTCCGGGTCGAGCGCGAACACCGGGCCGGGCGGCAGTTCATCGACGGTCAGCCGTTCCACGGCGGTCGCGAAGTGCAGCCCCGCCCCGCCGCGCACGACGGTCGGGTGCCAGGGATCGAGGGTGCCGGTGGTGACCACCCCGGTCGCCCCGAAACCGGCGGCCAGCCGGATCACGGCTCCCGCGTTGCCCAGGTTGCGCGGCTCGTCGAGGACCACGACGGGCGCGGTGCGCGGCATCCGGGCCAGCACCCGCAGCCGCGCCTCGCGGGACGGCCGTACGGCCAGGGCGGCCACGGCGGTGGGATGCGGGCGCGGCACGAGCGAGGCGTACGTCTCCTGCGGCACCTCCGTCAGCAGCGCGTCCAGCGTCGCCCGCACGTCGGGGGCGAGCTCGTCGGCGAGCGCGAGCACCGCCCGCCGGTCGACGGCGACCGCCATCTGGACCTCGGCCCCGAAGCGCACGGCGTGCTTGAGGGCGTGGAAGCCGTCGAGCAGCACCGAGGCGTCGGCGAGCCGGCGCCACGGGGCGAGGGGGTCGGTCATGCCGTGAAGCCTACGCGGCTGGGTTCGGCGTCCTGGGACGTCCGCCCGTCCCGCTGCCCCGGCACGACGGCGCGGTCCCGCGACAGGGCCGCGTCACGCGCGCGTGCCGCCCAGCCGCCCAGCCGGCGCAGGAACGGCGTCGGCAGGAACACCGCGTCGGTCGCGATCATCGCCAGCGAGAAGAACGGCAGTCCGAGGACCACGGCGATCACCGCGTGCTCGGTCATCATCGCCACCAGCAGGACGTTCTTCACCCGCCGGTTGAACAGCGTGAAGGGGAAGGCGACCTGCACGACGACCGTCCCGTACGTCACGAGCATCACCATCGTGCCGCTGGAGGACAGCAGGTCGCCGAGGGCGGGCCAGGGCGAGAAGTAGTCGAGGTGCAGCGGGTAGTAGACGGCGGTGCCGTCCTGCCAGCGCGAGCCCTGGATCTTGTACCAGCCGGCCGTGGCGTAGATCAGGCAGGCCTCGGCCATGATCACCAGCAGGGCGCCGTTGTGCAGGACGTTGGTGACGACGTCCAGCAGGATCCGGGGCTCCGCGGACTGCGTCAGGCGTCCCACGGCCCACCACAGGCCCTGCGCGGCCCACGCCGCCCACAGGATCGCCGGCACGATCCAGTCGCCGTCGAGGCGGCCCGTCCCGGTCGCCGCGACCAGTACGACCCCGGACACGCACCACAACACGGGCCCGACCCGGTCGGTCACCCGCTCCCCCCGCGCGCGGGCCTCGGCCGCGCGCCGCGCCCGCCGCGCGTCCAGCGACCACACCTGGCCGCAGCGGGTGAACACGAGGTAGATCGACATCAGGTGCAGCACGTTGTCGCCGCCGTCGCCGACGAAGACACTGCGGTTCTGCAGCGAGAGCACGCCCACCATGAACAGCACCGACATCGTGCGGGTGCGCCAGCCGAGCAGCAGCAGCGCGCTCGCCAGCACCGCGAGCGCGTACACCGCCTCGAACCAGCCCCGCCCGTCCGACCACATCAGGGCCGTGAAGGCGCCGTTGCCGTCGATCAGCCGCCGGCCCAGCTCCCAGCTCCACGGGCCGTCGGGGCCGTAGAGCTCCGTGCGGTGGGGCAGCTCGCGCAGCAGGAACAGCAGCCAGGTCAGGCTGAAGCCGATGCGGATCACGGCGGTCTGGTACGGCCCGAGCGCGGACTCGGTCACGCGGGCTATGACGGCGGACACCGACAGGGACAACCGGTTCATCGCACGCCTCCCTCGGCCTCGGCGGCCGGCACCGACCACCAGGGCAGCACGCGGTACGCCGGCGTCGACGACACCTTGTCCGCGCTCCACGGGGGAGCCGGCACGTTGGTGGTCCTGGACCGCACCTGGACCCGCTCTATGAGGCCGCCCTTCCCGGCCGCGCCGCCGCGCTCCAGACGCAGCACGACGATGCGGCGCAGGTACTCCTCGGAGAGGGCGCCGCGCGGGCTCAGCGCCCGGTTGTCGGAGTCGTGCGAGCCCAGGTAGAAGTCCCACGCGCGGCGCAGCTCGTTCTGCTGGGTGTGGCTGGGCATCAGGTTGCCGTCTATGTCCCGGCCGTCCTGCGCGGAGAGGTCGTACCAGGCGGTGGTCCGCGAGGAGCCGTCCGCCGTGCGGATGTCGGCGCGGACCTGGACGGCGATGTTCTGCTGCAACGGGTTCGGCGCGAACAGCTTCCAGTTCTGCTCGAACTCCGGGTAGACCCACTCGTCGATCGCCTTGCCGTGCGTCTTGGTGACCGTGTTGGACGGCGCGACGTGCAGGAAGACCATGCCGAGGTGCACGCAGACGGCGACCGCGACGACCGCGAGCGCCAGGGCGGCGACCGTCTGGTAGCGGGGGGAGAGCGCGGCCACACCGGTGCGGGGGTCGGGGGCGGGGACGGGCCTGGGATCGGGGGCGGGCGTGGGTATGGCGGCGGGGGCCGCGAACTCGCCGGGTGCGGCCCCGGGGCCGGCCTCGACGGCCTCAGCGGCTGGACCGGGGAGGGAACGGGGTCGGGCGTCGGTGTTCTCGTCTCCGGAGGAACCAGGGTGCGCCTCCGGGAGCCCGGCCCGGGCGGCGGCCGGGTGGTCCTTCACCGGCGGCCCGTCCGTGGGCCGCCCCGCCCCAGGTCCTCGCGCCGCCTCCGCCTTCGCCTGCGCCTCCCGCGCAGCGCCAGAGCCTCCGTCGTACGCGTCCATTCCGCCCCGTTCCCCGATTCCGGTCGTCTTCCGACTGCTGTGCCGCGCCCCGGCGGCCCGCTCGGCCGCACACCACCGCGCCCCTGCGCGTCACCGCGCACAGCCGGACGGCCTTCGTACGGGCGTCGCACGGTCGCCGCACGGAACGGTACTCAGCCCCACCCGCACCGCGCAGCCTTCCCCCAGGACCGGCCCGGCCCGACGAGCGCCGCGCCACGTGGTCCGGCGGGCGCGCGCGGGTTGTCCACAGGCAGGCCCGCAGGTTGTCCACAGCGGTTGACACCTTACGACGGCCGACTCACCATGGAATCGCACGGACCGAACGATCGGTCGGGAGAAGGCTCGGTCAGAGCCCAAAGGTCGAGGGGGACCGCATGGCGACAGCAGCCGCGCACCAGCCGGCCCGCACACAGCAGCACGCGGCCTACGACGGCACAGCGGACGCCGTCGGCGTCGAGGACGTCCACCAGCGCGCCTTCGACGCCGCCGTGGCCGCCGACGAGCGCATCGAGCCCCGCGACTGGATGCCCGACGCCTACCGCGCCACCCTGGTCCGCCAGATCGCCCAGCACGCGCACTCCGAGATCATCGGCATGCAGCCGGAGGCCAACTGGATCACGCGCGCGCCCTCCCTGCGCCGCAAGGCCATCCTCATGGCGAAGGTCCAGGACGAGGCGGGCCACGGCCTGTACCTCTACAGCGCCGCCGAAACCCTCGGCACCGGCCGGGACGAACTGCTCGACAAGCTGCACACCGGCCGCCAGAAGTACTCCTCGATCTTCAACTACCCCACGCTCACCTGGGCGGACGTCGGCGCGATCGGCTGGCTGGTGGACGGCGCCGCGATCACCAACCAGGTGCCCCTGTGCCGCTGCTCCTACGGCCCGTACGCGCGCGCGATGGTCCGCATCTGCAAGGAGGAGTCCTTCCACCAGCGCCAGGGGTACGAGCTGCTGCTGGCCCTCAGCCGCGGCACCCCCGAGCAGCACGCGATGGCGCAGGACGCGGTGGACCGCTGGTGGTGGCCGTCGCTGATGATGTTCGGCCCGCCCGATGACGAGTCCGCGCACTCCGCGCAGTCGATGGCCTGGAAGATCAAGCGCCACTCGAACGACGAGCTGCGCCAGCGCTTCGTCGACATCTGCGTCCCCCAGGCGGAGTCCCTGGGCCTCACCCTCCCCGACCCGGACCTGCGGTGGAACGAGGAGCGGGGGCACCACGACTTCGGCCCGATCGACTGGTCGGAGTTCAAGGAGGTCCTCAAGGGCAACGGTCCGTGCAACGAACAGCGGATCACCCAGCGCAGGCGGGCACACGACGAGGGCGCCTGGGTACGGGAAGCCGCCGCGGCCTACGCGGCCAGGCACAGCGGTGCGGCGGGCACCGGCGGGACAGGAGCGAAGCAGGCATGACGAACACCGACTGGCCCCTGTGGGAGGTCTTCGTGCGCTCCCGCCGCGGCCTCTCCCACACCCACGCCGGCAGCCTGCACGCGCCGGACGCGGAGTTCGCCCTGCGCAACGCCCGCGACCTGTACACCCGGCGCGGCGAGGGCGTCTCGATCTGGGTCGTGCCGTCCGCGGCGATCACCGCCTCCTCACCCGACGAGAAGGACCCGTTCTTCGAACCGGCCGCCGACAAGCCGTACCGGCACCCGACGTTCTACGAGATCCCGGAGGGGGTGAAGCACCTGTGACCACGACCCTCGACGCGAAGACCGCCGCCCTCGCCCTCGGCGACGACGCCCTGGTGCTCTCCCACCGTCTGGGGGAGTGGATGGGCCACGCGCCCGTGCTGGAGGAGGAGGTCGCCCTCGCCAACATCGCCCTCGACCTGCTGGGCCAGGCCCGCGTCCTGCTGTCGATGGCCGGCGACGAGGACGAACTGGCCTACCTGCGGGAGGAACGCGCCTTCCGCAACGTGCAGCTGGTCGAGCAGCCCAACGGCGACTTCGCCCACACCATCGCCCGCCAGCTGTACTTCTCCACCTACCAGCACCTGTTGTACGACCGGCTGGCGGCCGCGGAGGGCCCGTTCGCGGGGCTCGCGGCGAAGGCGGTCAAGGAGGTCGCCTACCACCGCGACCACGCCGAGCAGTGGACCCTCAGGCTCGGCGACGGCACGGACCTCAGCCATGAGCGGATGCGGCTGGCGTGCACCGCCCTGTGGCGGTTCACCGGAGAGATGTTCCGGCCGGTGGACGGCATCGACACCGACTGGGCGGGGCTGGAGACGGCCTGGCTGGAGTCGGTCGGGGAGGTGCTGCGCCGGGCCGGTCTCGATCTGCCCGAGGGGCCGCGGACCGGGGCGTGGAGCGCCGGCGCGGGCCGCCAGGGCCTGCACACCGAGTCCTTCGGCCGGATGCTCGCCGAGATGCAGCACCTGCACCGCAGCCACCCGGGGGCGTCATGGTGACGCTCACCCCGCTGGAGGCGGAACTCCTCGAGGTCGCCGGCTCGGTGCCCGACCCCGAACTGCCCGTGCTCACGCTCCTGGAGCTCGGCGTCCTGCGCGCGGTGCACGTGCGTGACGGCGAGGCCGTCGTGGTCGAGCTGACCCCGACCTACACCGGCTGCCCGGCCGTGGAGGCGATGTCCGTGGACATCGAGCGGGCGCTGCGCGACCACGGCGTCCGTGACGTCACCGTGCGCACGGTGCTCACGCCGGCGTGGTCGACGGACGACATCTCCGCCGAAGGGCGCCGCAAGCTCCGGGAGTTCGGCATAGCGCCCCCGCGCACCCTGTCGGCGTCGGAACCGGTCACCCTCACCCTCGGCCCGACCCGCGGGAACACCCCGGTGGAGCCGGCCGACGACCCGGTCCGCTGCCCGCACTGCGGTTCCGCCGACACCGAGCTGCTCAGCCGCTTCTCCTCCACCGCGTGCAAGGCGCTGCGGCGCTGCCTCACCTGCCGTGAACCCTTCGACCACTTCAAGGAGTTGTGATGGCCCGCTTCCACCCGCTCCCAGTGGCAGCGGTGGACCGGCTCACCGACGACTCCGTCGCCCTCACCTTCGCCGTCCCCGCCCACCTGCGCGAGGAGTACCGGCACGCCCCCGGCCAGCACCTCGCCCTGCGGCACACCGCCGACGGGACCGAGATCCGGCGGACGTACTCCATCTGCTCGCCCGCGCCCGAGCCCGGCGGTGAGGGTCCGCGCACCCTGCGGGTGGGCGTGCGGCTGGTCGAGGGCGGGGCCTTCTCGACGTACGCGCTCAAGGAGATCGCCGTCGGCGACGAGCTGGAGGTGATGACACCGGCGGGCCGGTTCACCGTCGAGCCTGCGCCCGGCCTGTACGCGGCGATCGTCGGCGGCAGCGGCATCACACCCGTGCTGTCGATCGTCTCCACCCTGCTGGCGCGCGAGCACGAGGCCCGGTTCTGTCTCGTCCGCAGCGACCGGACGGCCGCCTCGACGATGTTCCTGGAGGAGGTCGCCGACCTCAAGGACCGGTATCCGGACCGGCTGCACCTGGTCACCGTGCTCTCCCGGGAGGAACAGCAGGCCGGGCTGCCCTCCGGACGGCTGGACCGGCAGCGGCTGACCTCACTGCTGCCGGCGCTGCTGCCCGTGGCAGACGTGGCGGGATGGTTCCTGTGCGGGCCGTTCGGGCTGGTGCAGGGCGCGGAGCGGGCGCTGCGGGAACTCGGCGTCGCCCGTTCCCGCATCCACGAGGAGATCTTCCACGTGGACGTCACCGCCCCCTCCACCGCCCCCACGGGCGCGCCTTCGCACGCCACGGTCACCGCCCGCCTCGACGGCCGGGGCGGCAGCTGGCCCGTGCGGGACGGGGAGTCGGTCCTGGAGGCGGTCCTGCGCAACCGCCCCGACGCGCCCTACGCCTGCAAGGGCGGAGTGTGCGGGACCTGCCGGGCCTTCCTGGTCTCCGGCGAGGTGCGCATGGACCGCAACTTCGCGCTGGAGCCGGAGGAGACGGAGGCGGGTTATGTCCTCGCCTGCCAGTCGCATCCGCTGACGGAGACGGTGGAGGTGGACTTCGACCGCTGACGGGCCGGGCCGGGAGAAGCCGGGAAGGGCCGGTGTACGGCGGGGAGCCGGGTGCGCCAGGCCCTTCGGCACCGGGTCCCGCTCGGGGTGACGCCCATCCGCGACGACCGGCGGGAAGGGTCCGGCGAACCGCGGACAAGCGGGGGAAGGACCGACCGGTGAGGACCGGCCCGGGACCGCCGAGAAGTCGAGGACGGGCCGGTGGACCACGGAGGAGCCGCGGTGCCGGAGCCCGGGAAGGGGCGAGTGAACCCCTGCGGCGGGAAAGCCCCCTCCCCCTGCCCGGCCGTTCCCTTCTCCTAGAACCTGTTCTATCTTGACGCTCCGTCAGATCAGCTGACCCGTCAGGAGGACAGGCCGTGGACTTCACCTTCACCGAGGAGCAGCAGGCGGCGGCCGAGGCCGCGCGCGGAGTCCTCGCCGACGTCGCACCGGACGGCGTGCCCAGCCCGGCCCTCACCAGGGGTGCCGTCGCCGACCACTTCGACCGGACGCTGTGGGCCAGGCTCGCCGACGCGGACCTGCTGAGTCTGCTGCTCCACGAGGAGTCCGGCGGGGCCGGCCTGGACGCCGTCGCGCTCTGCCTGGTGCTGCGCGAATCGGCGAAGGTACTGGCCAGGGTCCCGCTCCTGGAGACCAGCGCGGCCGCGGCCGCCGTACAGGCCTACGGCGGGTCTGAGCTGAAGTCCGCGCTGCTCGCGCGGGCCGGCCGGGGCGAGGTCGTCCTGACCGTCGCCGCACACGGCCGCACCGGCCACGACGCGGCCGAACTCGCCGTGACCGCCCGGCAGGACGAGGAGGGCACCGCCCGCTCGGACGGAGCCGGGAGCGGGGGAGACTGGGTGCTCGACGGAGTCCAGACGGCGGTGCCGTGGGCGTACGACGCCGACCACATCCTCGTCCCCGCCCGCACCGGGGACGACCGCAGCATCCTCGCCCTGGTGCCCCGCGGACACGCGGGAACCGCACTCGCCGAACAGATCTCCACCACCGGCGAACGGCTCGGCGAACTGCGCCTGGAATCGGCGCGGATCAGCGCCCGCGACGTCATCACCGCCGACGGCGCCTGGGAGTGGCTGCGCGGACTGCTGGCGATCGGGACCTGCGCGCTGGCGCTCGGCCTCGGCGAACGCGTCCTGCGCATGACCGGCGACTACACCAGCGAACGGAAGCAGTTCGGGCATCCGATCGCCAGCTTCCAGGCCGTCGCCGTCCAGGCCGCCGACCGCTACATCGACCTGCGCGCCATGGAGGTCACCCTGTGGCAGGCCGCCTGGCGGATCGCCTCCGGGGCCCAGGGCGCGCTGCCCGCCTCAGGCGACATCGCCGTGGCCAAGATCTGGGCGTCGGAGGGCGTCCGGCGGATCGTGCAGACCGCGCAGCATCTGCACGGCGGGTTCGGCGCCGACGTCGACTACCCGCTGCACCGCTACCACGCCTGGGCCAAGCACCTGGAACTGTCACTCGGCCCGGCCGCGGCGCACGAGGAGGCCCTGGGCGACCTGCTGGCCGCCCATCCCCTCGGCTGACGCCCGCCCTACACGACGAAGCCCGGCTGCCCCTCGTCGGTCACGACCGGGCGGCCGACCGCCGCCCAGTACTGCATGCCGCCGTCGACGTTCACCGCGTCGATGCCCTGCTGGACGAGGTACATCGTGACCTGGGCCGAACGGCCACCGGAACGGCAGATCACATGGACCCGCCCGTCCTGCGGAGCCGCCTCGGTCAGCTCGCCGTACCGCGCGACGAACTCGCTGATGGGGATGTGCAAGGCCCCTTCGGCATGGCCCGCCTGCCACTCGTCGTCCTCGCGGACGTCCAGCAGGAAGTCGCCGTCCTTGAGGTCACCGACCTGGACCGTGGGCACACCAGCTCCGAAACTCATACCCCCGACGCTACCCGAAGCCACGCACACCCTCACGGGCCCGCCACCGCCACCCGACCCGCGGGCCCCTACCCCACCAGCTCCGCCAGCTCGGCCTCCTTCTTGGCGACCTCCGCCAGCAGCTGATCGGCGATCTCGTCCAGCAGACGGTCGGGATCGTCCGGGGCCAGCCGGAGCATCGCGCCGATCGCGCCCTCCTCCAGCTCCCGCGCGACCAGCGCGAGCATCTCCTTGCGCTCGGCGAGCCATTCCAGACGGGCGTACAGCTCCTCGCTGGGACTGGGCCGCCGCTCCGCGGGCGCCGGACCGGCCGCCCACTCCTCGGCCAGCTCGCGCAGCAGAGCCTCGTCGCCGCGGGCGTAGGCGGCGTTGACGCGGGTGATGAACTCCTCGCGCCGCAACCGTTCCGCGTCCTCCTGCGCCAGATCGGGGTGGGCCTTGCGGGCCAGCTCGCGGTAGAGCTTGCGGGCCTCGTCGCTGGGCCGCACCCGCTCCGGGGGCCGCACCGACTGGTCCGTGAGCATCGCCGCGGCCTCCGGGGACAGCCCGTTCCCGTCCATCCAGCCGTGGAACAGCTCCTCGACCCCGGGCATCGGCAGCACCCGCGCCCGCGCCTCGGCCGCCCTGCGCAGGTCCTCCGGGTCGCCGGTACGGGCGGCCCGGGCCTCGGCTATCTGCGCCTCCAGCTCGTCGAGCCGGGCGTACATCGGACCGAGTTTCTGGTGGTGGAGCCGCGAGAAGTTCTCGACCTCGACGCGGAAGGTCTCCACCGCGATCTCGAACTCGATCAGCGCCTGCTCAGCGGCCCGCACGGCCTGCTCCAGCCGCTCCTCGGGCCGCGACTGCTCAGCTTCGGGGGTCGTCACCCGACCAGCGTAGGCCAAGCCCGGCACAGCACCGGGAGCCCGCCGCGAGGAGTACGAGGGGAACAAGCTGCTCAAGGCCGTCGAGCGGCGCTTCGGCGTGGCCGCCCGCCACCCGGGGAGGAGTGGGTGTCCAGGCTCGGCGAGACCGAGAGGTCGCTCGGCGTCATCGTCTCCGCCGCGGCGACACCCCGCATCGGGACCCCGCCGTCACACTCCCAGCTCCGCCGCGATCCTCCCCGCCCGCACCGCCGCCACCAGCTCCGCGTGGTCCGCCTCGGTGCGGTCGGCGTAGGCGACGGCGAACGCCGCCATCGCCTCGTCCAGCTCCTCGCTCTTGCCGCAGTAGCCGGCCACGAGGCGGGGGTCGGCGCTGTGGGCGTGGGCACGGGCCAGGAGGGCACCGGTCATCCGACCGTAGTCGTCGATCTGGTCGGCGGCGAGGGCGGCGGGGTCGACGCTTCCCTTGCGGTTGCGGAACTGGCGGACCTGGAAGGGACGGCCCTCGACCGTCGTCCAGCCGAGCAGGATGTCGCTGACGACCTGCATCCGCTTCTGGCCGAGGACCACCCGGCGGCCCTCGTGACCGGCCTCCGGTGCCTCGAAGCCGGCGCTCAGCAGGTGCGGCACCAGGGCCGACGGCCGCGCCTCCTTCACCTGGAGCACCAGCGACTCGCCCCGGTGGTCCAGCAGCAGCACGACGTACGACCGTGTGCCCACGCTGCCGGTGCCCACGATGCGGAAGGCGACGTCGTGCACCGCGTGCCGGGCGAGCAGGGGCAGGCGGTCCTCCGAGAGCGTGGTCACGTACTGCTCCAGGGACGCGGCCACGGCCGAGGCCTCCGCGTCGGACACCCGCCGCAGCACCGGCGGCGCGTCGACGAAGCGGCGTCCGCCCTCCGGCGTCCGCTCGGTCGCCCTCGCCGCGAATCGCCCACTGGTGTTGGCCCGCGCCTTCTCCGAGACCCGCTCCAGGGTGCCCAGCAGGTCGTGGGCGTCGGTGTGGGAGACCAGCTCCTCGTCCGCGATGGCGTTCCACGCGTCCAGCACCGGCAGCCTGGCCAGCAGCCGCATGGTGCGCCGGTAGGCGCCGGCCGCGTCGTGTGCCGCCTTGCGACAGGTGTCCTGGTCGGCACCGGCCTCCCGGCCCGCGAGCACCAGCGACACGACGAGCCGCTTGAGGTCCCACTCCCAGGGGCCGTCGACCGTCTCGTCGAAGTCGTTCAGGTCGATCACCAGACCGCCGCGGGCGTCGCCGTACAGGCCGAAGTTGGCCGCGTGCGCGTCGCCGCAGATCTGGGCGCGGATCCGGGTCATGGGGGTGCGGGCGAGGTCGTACGCCATGAGGCCCGCCGAGCCGCGCAGGAACGCGAACGGCGTGGCCGCCATCCGGCCCACCCGTATCGGCGTGAGCTCGGGGATGCGGCCCCGGTTGGACTCCTCGACCGCCATCACCGCGTCGGGGCGGGAGGCGTCCAGCTCGAACCCGGCGTGCGCCGCGCGCGGCACCCGGCCGCGCAGCGCCTTGCCCTCCTCCTTCGGCGCCCCCGCGACGGGCCACTCGGCGAAACCACGCACCCGGGGAAGCCGCGGCCCCGTGCCCGCGCCCGTCCCCACTCCGCCCTCGGTCACCACGACCGCCTCCCCCGCACGTCACACATGGCTCGTACACAGGGCTGGTAACACCGGCCCGACGAGCCGAACATCAACTCGTGCCGACCGTACAGCCCGGCAGCCGGCCCGCGTCAGGCCCTGTGGACAACTCTCCGCCTGTGGACAACCCCGGGTGCAGCCCCCCACACCCCGTGAGATACCTCACGCACGGCAAAGCCCGCGCCCGCCCGCCCCACCCTGCCCCGTCCATGGCTGAACACGAAGAAGCCCCGCAGGTCCAAGACCTGCGGGGCTTCCACTGTTGTGCGCGAGGGGGGAGTTGAACCCCCACGCCCTTGCGGGCACTGGAACCTGAATCCAGCGCGTCTGCCTATTCCGCCACCCGCGCATTGGGTGTGTCCTCGGGCTTGTGGGCTTTTCTGCCCGGCGCCTTCCGACACGCAGAACATTAGCACGCAGGGAAGGGTGCGTTCACATCCCTTTCCCCGGGGCAGGGGTCACCAGGGAGGCGTCCGGCAACCTCCGTACGTCTCGGCGACGACCGGTTCACGTATCAACCTCGTACCTATGACGACCGTCTCCCCAGGAGCCGGACGAGGTCCACAGTCAGGTGCGGGACACTTGTCCTCGGCCGCCTCTACGATCCTGGGCATAAGCAGGTACAGAGGAGGGCGTCGACACCCGTCGACGGGGCCGACAGGGGGAACCAGCCGATTCACCGGCGCGTGGATACGATCAGTAAGCAGTACCAGGTAAGCAGCAGGACGCGGGACGCAAGTCACGACGGAGGAGGTGCCCCATGGGAGTCCTGAAGAAGTTCGAGCAGCGTCTCGAGGGTCTGGTCAACGGCACCTTCGCCAAGGTCTTCAAGTCCGAGGTCCAGCCCGTCGAGATCGCGGGAGCGCTCCAGCGGGAGTGCGACAACAACGCGACGATCTGGAACCGCGACCGCACGGTCGTGCCCAACGACTTCATCGTGGAGCTGAGCACGCCCGACTACGAGCGTCTCAGCCCCTACTCGGGCCAGCTCGGCGACGAGCTGGCCGGCATGGTGCGCGACTACGCCAAGCAGCAGCGCTACACCTTCATGGGGCCGATCAAGGTCAACCTGGAGAAGGCGGACGACCTCGACACCGGCCTGTACCGGGTGCGCAGCCGTACGCTCGCCTCCTCCAGCAGCCAGCAGGCGCCCGAGCGCGCACCGGCCGGCGGCCAGCGCCCCGGCGGCTACGGCTACCCGCCCGCCGGTGCCACCGCGGCACCGCCCATGCCGTCCGCGCCGCCGCCCGGCGCCCCCGGCGCCCGGCCCGGCGGCTACGGCTACCCGCCCGCCGCGGGGGCCCAGCGCCCCGGCGCGGCCGGAGGCGGCGGCCTGGCCGGCGCCCCGCAGCCCGGATCCCGCACCCGGCACTGGATCGAGATCAACGGCACCCGCCACCAGATCTCCCGCCCGACGCTCGTGCTGGGCCGCAGCACCGAGGCCGACGTGCGGATCGACGACCCCGGCGTCTCCCGCCGGCACTGTGAGATCCGGACCGGAACGCCCTCGACGATCCAGGATCTCGGCTCCACCAACGGCATCGTGGTGGACGGGCAGCACACCACCCGCGCTACGCTCCGCGACGGCTCGCGGATCGTCGTGGGCAGCACCACCATCATTTACCGGCAAGCCGAAGGGTGAAGCGGGGGCAATGTCAGAGCTGACCCTCACGGTCATGCGGCTGGGTTTCCTGGCCGTACTGTGGCTGTTCGTGATCGTGGCCGTGCAGGTCATCCGCAGCGACCTGTTCGGTACGCGGGTCACCCAGCGCGGCGCGCGCCGGGAGGCCGGGCGCCAGCAGCAGGCCGCCCGGCAGGCCGCCGCGCCCCCGCAGCAGCGCCAGCAGGCCGCCGGTGGCCGCCAGCGCCGTAACGCCCCCTCCAAGCTCGTGGTGACCGAGGGCACCCTCACCGGCACCACCGTCGCGCTCCAGGGCCAGACGATCACGCTGGGCCGCGCGCACGACAGCACGATCGTGCTGGACGACGACTACGCCTCCAGCCGCCATGCCAGGATCTACCCGGACCGCGACGGCCAGTGGATCGTCGAGGACCTGGGCTCCACCAACGGCACGTACCTCGACCGAACGCGGCTGACGACTCCCACACCGATCCCGCTGGGCGCGCCGATCCGTATCGGCAAGACCGTCATCGAGCTGCGGAAGTAGTACGACAATGAGCGAGCGGAGCGAGCACGCAGCGGCGGCCGGCACTCCGGGCCCCGGCGCGCTCCCGACCGGAGGGTGGGCAGTGTGGCTCGACACGACCGGCTGTACCCGGGGCCGACGGGCGAGGTGGGCATGAGTCTGTCACTGCGCTTCGCCGCCGGATCGCACAAGGGCATGATCCGGGAGGGCAACGAGGACTCCGGTTACGCCGGTCCGCGCCTGCTCGCCATCGCCGACGGCATGGGTGGCGCCGCCGCCGGTGAGGTCGCCTCCTCCGAGGCGATCTCCACGATCGTCGCGCTCGACGACGACGTGCCCGGCTCGGACGTGCTCACCTCGCTCGGCGCGGCCGTCCAGCGCGCCAACGACCAGCTGCGTGCCATGGTCGAGGAGGACCCCCAGCTCGAGGGCATGGGGACGACGCTGACCGCCCTGCTGTGGACGGGCCAGCGGCTCGGTCTCGTGCACGTGGGCGACTCGCGCGCGTACCTGCTGCGCGACGGCGTGCTGACGCAGATCACACAGGACCACACCTGGGTGCAGCGCCTGGTCGACGAGGGCCGCATCACCGAGGAAGAGGCCACCACCCACCCGCAACGCTCCCTGCTGATGCGGGCGTTGGGCAGCGGCGAGCACGTCGAGCCCGATCTGTCGATCCGCGAGGTCCGGGCCGGTGACCGCTACCTGATCTGCTCCGACGGCCTCTCCGGGGTCGTCTCCCACCAGACGCTCGAGGACACCCTCGCCAGCTACCAGGGCCCCCAGGAGACCGTGCAGGAGCTGATCCAGCTCGCGCTGCGCGGCGGCGGACCCGACAACATCACCGTCATCGTCGCCGACGTCCTCGACCTCGACACCGGCGACACCCTCGCCGGGCAGCTGTCCGACACCCCGGTCGTGGT
Source organism: Streptomyces sp. NPDC014995 (assembly GCF_043080745.1). Taxonomy (NCBI): domain Bacteria; kingdom Bacillati; phylum Actinomycetota; class Actinomycetes; order Kitasatosporales; family Streptomycetaceae; genus Streptomyces; species Streptomyces sp. NPDC014995. The sequence continues at coordinate 310,962 of NZ_JBIBVX010000002.1, read as the reverse complement.
CGGCGCCGTCGCCGAGAACCAGCACCAGCACCAGCTGCACGACAACGGCATCATGCAGACCCCGGCCGGCCGCGCCGCCGGCCTCGGACGCCAGGGCCACGGACACGGCGGGGCCGGCGAGTTCGGCCCGCCCGGCTCCGGTGACGTGACCGGTTTCATCCCCACCGGCGGCTTCGGCGACTACACCGACGACGACTTCGTCAAGCCCCGCAAGAACCGCAGGTGGCTGAAGAGATCGTTCTACGCCGCCCTCACGCTCGCCGTCATCGGCGGCGGGCTGTACGGCGGCTGGCGCTGGACGCAGACGCAGTACTACGTCGGCACCAAGGGCGAGCACCTCGCGCTGTACCGCGGCATCAGCCAGGACCTGGCCTGGGTCTCGCTCTCGAAGGTGGAGAAGGACCACCCCGAGATCGAACTCAAGTACCTCCCCGAGTACCAGCAGAAGCAGGTCGAGGCGACGATCCCCGCGGGCAGCCTGTCCACCGCCCGCAAGAAGATCGACGAGCTGGCCGTGCAGGCCTCCGCGTGCAAGAAGCAGGTGGAGTCGGCCACGACCCGGACCCAGAAGACCTCCAAGACCGGCGAGGGCGAGGCCGGGGGCACCACGGGAACCACTCCCTCCTCCCTCACGTCCAAGGCAACACCGAGCCCCTCGGTGTCCGCGTCCCCGACCGCAACCGCGACCGCCACTCCCAGCCCCGGCCCCACCCTCTCCGAGGAAGAGCAGAAGGTCGTCTCGCTGTGCGGTAAGCAGTAGGCAAGCCGTGAGAGGCCCCGTCACACGATGAGCAGTACAACCAACACGCCGACGCACCACACGTCCACGATCGGCTCGATCGGTACACCGAGCCGGCGCAACACCGAGCTCGCGCTCCTGGTGTTCGCCGTCGTCATCCCGGTGTTCGCCTACGCCAACGTCGGCCTCGCCATCAACGAGCAGGTGCCGTCCGGCCTGCTCGCCTACGGCCTGGGCCTCGGCCTGCTGGCCGGCGTCGCCCACCTCGTGGTCCGCAAGTTCGCGCCGTACGCCGACCCGCTGCTGCTGCCGCTGGCCACGCTGCTGAACGGACTCGGACTCGTCGCCATCTGGCGTCTGGACCAGTCCAAGCTGCTCCAGTCCATCCAGCAGGCCGGGACGGCCGCGCCGCGCCAGCTGATGTACACGGCGTTGGGCATCGCCTTCTTCATCGTGGTGCTGATCTTCCTCAAGGACCACCGCGTCCTGCAGCGCTACACCTACATCTCCATGGTCGGCGCGCTGTTCCTGCTGCTGCTGCCGCTGGTGCCGGGACTCGGCCGGAACATCTACGGTGCCAAGATCTGGATCCAGGTCGGCAGCTTCTCCATCCAGCCCGGTGAGTTCGCCAAGATCGTGCTGGCGGTGTTCTTCGCCGGCTATCTGATGGTGAAGCGAGACGCGCTCGCGCTGGCCAGCCGCCGCTTCCTCGGCCTCTACCTGCCGCGCGGCCGCGACCTCGGCCCGATCCTGGTCGTCTGGTTCATCTCGATCCTGATCCTGGTCTTCGAGACCGACCTGGGCACCTCGCTGCTGTTCTTCGGCATGTTCGTCATCATGCTGTACGTCGCCACCGAGCGGACCAGCTGGATCGTCTTCGGTCTGCTGATGTCCGCGGCCGGCGCGGTCAGCGTGGCCAGCTTCGAACCGCACGTCCAGCAGCGCGTCCAGGCCTGGCTCGACCCCATGAAGGAGTACACGCTCTCCCGGGCGGGCGAGGTCGGCCACTCCGAGCAGGCGATGCAGGCCCTGTGGGCGTTCGGCTCCGGCGGCACCCTCGGCACCGGCTGGGGCCAGGGCCACTCCGAGCTGATCCGCTTCGCCGCCAACTCCGACTTCATCCTCGCCACCTTCGGCGAGGAGCTGGGCCTGGCCGGCGTCATGGCGCTGCTGCTGCTGTACGGCCTGATCGTGGAGCGCGGTGTGCGCACCGCCCTCGCCGCCCGCGACCCGTTCGGCAAGCTGCTCGCCATCGGCCTCTCCGGCGCCTTCGCCCTCCAGGTGTTCGTCGTCGCCGGCGGTGTGATGGGCCTCATCCCGCTCACCGGTATGACGATGCCGTTCCTGGCGTACGGCGGTTCCTCCGTCATCGCCAACTGGGCGCTGATCGGCATCCTCATCAGGATCAGCGACACGGCACGCCGCCCCGCCCCCGCCCCCGCCTCCAACCCCGACGCCGAGATGACCCAGGTGGTCCGCCCGTCATGAACAAGCCCCTGCGCCGGATCGCGATCTTCTGCGGACTCCTGATCCTCACCCTGCTCATCCGCGACAACTGGCTCCAGTACGCCAAGGCCACCGACCTGGCCGACGACGACGAGAACCGCCGCGTCAACATCGAGCGCTACGCCACCCCGCGCGGCGACATCATCGTCGACGGCAAGGCCATCACCGGCTCGGTGGAGAACACCAGCGGCGACTACAAGTTCAAGCGCACCTGGACCAACGGACCGATGTGGGCGCCGGTCACCGGCTACTCCTCGCAGGCCTTCGGCGCCAACCAGCTGGAGAAGCTCGAGGACGGCATCCTCACCGGCAACGACGACCGGCTCTTCTTCCGCAACACCCTCGACATGATCACGGGCAAGAAGAGGGAGGGTGGCAGCGTCGTCACCACCCTCAACGCCGCCGCGCAGAAGGCCGCGTACAAGGGGCTGTCGGCCCGCGGCAAGGGCGCCGTCGCCGCGATCGAGCCGTCCACCGGCAAGATCCTGGCGCTGGCCTCCACCCCGTCGTACGACCCGTCGAAGTTCGCGGGCACATCCAAAGCGGACGAGAAGGCCTGGAACGAGGTCCAGAAGGCGAACAACCCCGACGACCCGATGCTGAACCGGGCGCTGCGCGAGACGTACCCGCCGGGCTCGACCTTCAAGGTCGTCACCGCGGCCGCCGCGCTGGAGAACGGCGTGGTCTCGGGCATCGACGACGCCACGAAGACGCCGGACCCCTACCCGCTGCCGCAGTCGACCACGCCCCTCACCAACGAGCACGGTGAGTGCGAGAACGCCACGCTGCGGTACGCGCTGATGGTGTCCTGCAACACCGTCTTCGCGAAGATGTCCGACACCGTCGGCAACGAGAAGATGATCGAGCAGGCGGAGAAGTTCGGCTACAACGACAAGGAGCTGGACACTCCGGTCCGCGCCGCCGAGAGCGTCTACCCGCAGGACAACAGGCCGCAGAACGCCATGGGCGGCATCGGCCAGGCCTCCAACCGCGCCACCCCGCTGCAGATGGCCATGGTCGCCGCGGCCGTCGCCAACGACGGCAAGCTGATGAAGCCGTACATGGTCGACCAGCTCAAGGCCGCGAACCTCGACACCATCGAGACGACCGAGCCGCAGGAGCTGTCCCAGGCCGTCTCCTCGGAGACCGCGCAGAAGCTCCAGCAGATGATGGAGACGGTCGTCAACGACCCGCAGGGCACCGGCGGCAAGGCGAAGATCAGCGGCGTCACCGTCGGCGGCAAGACCGGTACCGCCCAGCACGGCCTGAACAACAACGAGAAGCCGTACGCCTGGTTCATCTCCTACGCGAAGCTGTCCGACGGCAGCGCGCCGGTGGCCGTCGCGGTGGTCGTCGAGGACGGTTCCGCCAACCGTGACGACATCAGCGGTGGCGGTCTGGCGGCCCCCATCGCGAAGGCTGTGATGGAAGCAGTCATCGGCAGCAAGAAGTGACCCCCATCACGTCGCCTACACATCGGTGCACGTTGCGATACCGGTCCTGTATCGGGTGACGGGCTTGGCCAGGTCACACAGCGCCGTCCGGGTACGGTATGCCCGGACGGCAGCCTCCGGCCGCACACGTGTGCCGGTCGGGACCGACGGAGAGGGCTGGTAGGTAGCTATGGAAGAGCCGCGTCGCCTCGGCGGCCGGTACGAGCTGGGCCACGTGCTCGGCCGTGGTGGCATGGCCGAGGTCTACCTCGCGCATGACACCCGCCTCGGCCGCACCGTGGCGGTGAAGACGCTGCGCGCGGACCTCGCGCGCGACCCTTCCTTCCAGGCCCGGTTCCGCCGGGAGGCCCAGTCGGCCGCCTCGCTCAACCATCCCGCGATCGTCGCGGTCTACGACACGGGCGAGGACTACATCGACGGGGTCTCGATCCCGTACATCGTCATGGAGTACGTCGACGGCTCCACCCTCCGTGAGCTGCTGCACTCCGGCCGCAAGCTGCTGCCGGAGCGCGCCATGGAGATGACCATCGGCATCCTCCAGGGTCTGGAGTACGCCCACCGCAACGGCATCGTCCACCGCGACATCAAGCCGGCGAACGTCATGCTGACCCGCAACGGCCAGGTCAAGGTGATGGACTTCGGCATCGCCCGCGCCATGGGCGACGCCGGCATGACGATGACGCAGACGGCGGCCGTCATCGGTACCGCCCAGTACCTCTCCCCGGAGCAGGCCAAGGGCGAGCAGGTGGACGCCCGCTCCGACCTGTACTCCACGGGCTGTCTGCTCTACGAGCTGCTGACCGTCCGCCCGCCCTTCGTCGGCGACTCCCCCGTGGCCGTGGCCTACCAGCACGTCCGTGAGGAGCCGCAGGCGCCGAGCGTCTTCGACCCCGAGATCACGCCCGAGATGGACGCGATCGTGCTGAAGGCGCTGGTCAAGGACCCGAACTACCGCTACCAGTCCGCCGACGAGATGCGCGCCGACATCGAGGCCTGCCTCGACGGCCAGCCGGTCGCGGCCACGGCGGCGATGGGCTCGGTCGGCTACGGCGGCTACCCCGACGACCAGCCGACCACGGCCCTGCGCTCCACGGACGCCGGCGCCACCTCGATGCTGCCTCCGATGAACCCGGACAACGGCGGCTTCGGCTACGACGACCGCCCCGACCGGCGCCGCCAGAAGAAGTCCAACACCTCGACGATCCTGCTGGTCGTCGCGGCGGTGCTGGTGCTCGTCGGCGCGATCCTGATCGGCAAGTGGGCCTTCGGCGGCGGCGCCACGGACAAGCCGTTCAAGGCACCGAACTTCGTCGGCCAGACCGAGGAACGCGCCCGCACGATGGCCACCAACGTCGAGCTGACGGTGCAGGTCACCAACAAGCCGTGCGAGGCCCAGCCCAAGGGCAGCGTCTGCGAACAGGACCCCGCGGCGGGCGCCGACGTCAACAAGGGCGACACCGTGAACCTCGTCGTCTCGACCGGCGCGCCGAAGGTGGCCGTGCCCAACGCCACGGGCAAGAGTCTGGAAGAGGCCAAGACGCTGCTGGAGGGCGACAAGTACCAGTTCGTCGTCGAGACGAAGGAAGAGGTCTCCCCGCAGGAGCCCGGCACGGTTCTCTCCCAGGACCCCGAGCTCGGCACCGAGGTGGAGAAGGGCTCCACGATCACCCTCACCATCGCCAAGGCGGAGGAGAAGGCGACCGTTCCCGACGTCACCGGCAAGACCTGTGACGAGGCCAAGGCGCAGATGCAGGCCAACGACCTCGTCGGCAACTGCACCGAGGTCGACACCCAGGACCCGAACCTGGTGGGCAAGGTCATCCAGACCACCCCGTCGGCGAATTCGCAGGCGGACAAGGGCTCGCAGGTCCAGATCCAGATCGGTCGCAGCTCCCAGACCCAGGTCCCGGGCAACCTCCAGGGTCTGAGCCTGAAGGACGCCAAGAAGGCCATCCAGGACGCGGGGCTGAACGTCGGCAACATCACCGGTTCCAACGACGACAACGCCGTCGTCCTCAGCTCCGACCCGCAGCCGGGCAGCACGGTGAACAAGGGCCAGACGGTCAACCTGGTCACCGTCGGCGGCAACGGTGGCAACAACAACGGCGGCAACAACAACAACGGCGGGACGATCTTCTTCGGAGGAACCGGCGGCGACGACGACTGACCGCACCGCCCCACCCCGCCACCCACCGCAATGACATCGGGCCCTGCCGGATCAACCGGCAGGGCCCGATGCCGTCTCGGCTCGGCACACTTCCCTCGGCACGCTTCCCTCAGCGCACTCTCCATCAGCGCGCTTCCCTCAGCGCACTCTCCATCAGCGCGCTTCCCTCAGCGCGCTCTCCATCAGCGCGTTTCCCTCAGCGCAGTTCCTTCGGCGGCGTGCGGTCCGCGTCCACCTTCTCCACGCGCTCCAGCTCGCCCCACACCACGTACCGGTAGCGGCTCGTGTAGACGGGGGTGCAGGTGGTCAGGGTGATGTACTTGCCGGCCTTCTTCTTGCCGGACTCCTCGGGGACGGCGCCGAGGACCTCGACGTTGTACTTCGAGGTCTCGGGCAGGACGGCGTACACCGTGTAGACGTACCAGTTGTCCCGCGTCTCGAAGACGATCGGGTCGCCCTTCTTCAGCTTGTCGATGTTGTGGAACTTCGCGCCGTGACCGTCGCGGTGGGCGGCCAGGGAGAAGTTGCCGTCCTTGCCGGCCATGGGCAGCGCGGCCTTGACGGGGTCGGTGTAGTAGCCGGCGACGCCGTCGTTGAGGACCTTCGAGGAGGTGCCCTTCTCGACCAGGACCTCGCCGTTCCGCATCGCGGGCACGTGCAGGAAGCCGATGCCGTTCTTGGTGTCGAGGGCGCCGGGGCCGGTGTCCTCCTGGGACCAGGTGTCGCGGACCTTGTCGCCCTGTTGGTCCGCCTTGCGGTCGGCGAGGACGTTGGTCCACCACAGGGAGTAGACGACGAAGAGGCCGAGCACCAGCCCGGCCGTGATGAGGAGTTCGCCGAAGACACTGACCGCCAGGGCGATCCGCCCGCCTCGGCGCCGCGGCGCGGGCGGGGACGCGGTCGCGTCGGTGTGCTCTGCGTGCTCAGTGTCGTCGGTGGTCGCTGCCACGGTCATCTGCCCCTACTCGACGAGCGCATCCGGCTTGCCCTTGCTGCGCGGCCGTTCCTCGACCATCTTGCCCCAGACGATCAACCGGTACTTGCTGGTGAACTCCGGTGTGCACGTCGTCAGGGTGATGTACCGGCCCGGCCCGGTGAATCCGGAGCCCGGCGGCACCGGCTCGAGGACGCTCACGTTGCTCGGTGAGGTCACCGGCAGCATCGACGCCATCTTGTAGACGTAGTACTCGTCCTGCGTCTCGACGACAATCGCGTCGCCGGGCTGGAGCTTGTTGATGTACCGGAACGGTTCGCCGTGTGTGTTGCGGTGGCCGGCGATCCCGAAGTTGCCGGTCTTCGCGTCGGGCATGGCCGTCTTCAGCGCGCCCTCGGCGTAGTGCCCGACCATGCCCTTGTCGAGCACCTTCTTGTTGCTGATGCCCTCGGCGATCGGGACCACCACGTCCAGCTTGGGGATGTGCAGGAGGGCGAAGCCCTGCCCCGGCGAGAAGGTCCCCGGGTTGCGCCTGCCGTTCGCCCAGTCGTCCTGGAGGCTGCTGGCCTCCTTGTCCGCCTGCGCGTGCGCCCGGACGTTCGTCCACCACAGCTGGTAGGTGACGAACAGCAGCATCAGCACGCCGGTGGTGATGAACACCTCGCCGACGGCCCGGCTGACGACCACGGCCGCGCTCGGCTTGCGGGCCTTCGCCCGTCGGCGGGCCTCGACCCGCGAGAGGGGACGCGACGTCGGCTGCGCCGATCCCACGGTCTCCGAGGAGGCGCCGCCGTGACGCCCGTGACGACCCTTGGCGGCCTTTCTACGGGCCGCTCTGCCGCCCGGTGTGACTCCAGTGGCAGCAGATGCCGCCGGGGCGTCAGAAGCGGACATGGACTCGCCGCCGAACACGGACTGCGGCGGCTGCGGAATCCGCAGGGCCACCGTCTCCTCGTCGATGGGAGGCTCGTACGGCGCCCCGCCGTACAAGTCCTCGCGCTCGGGGCGCAGCGCGGTCACGCCGTGGCCCTGCCCACCACCGGGGCCAGCCCCGCCGACCTCGCCACCGCGCCCTGGTCGCCGCACTCCACCAGCCAGTTGGCCAGCATCCGGTGCCCGTGCTCGGTCAGCACCGACTCCGGGTGGAACTGCACGCCCTCGACGGGCAGCTCGCGGTGGCGCAGGCCCATGATGATGCCGTCGTGCGTACGGGCGGTGACCAGCAGCTCGTCCGGGACCGTCGCCGGCTCGGCCGCCAGGGAGTGGTAGCGGGTCGCCGTGAAGGGCGAGGGCAGTCCGGCGAAGACGCCGCTGCCCTCGTGCTCGACCAGCGACGTCTTGCCGTGCAGCAGCTCCGGCGCCCGGTCGACCACACCGCCGTACGCGACCTGCATCGACTGCATGCCCAGGCAGACGCCGAAGACCGGCACGCCGGTCGCCGCGCAGTGACGGACCATGTCGACGCAGACCCCGGCCTCCTCGGGCGTGCCCGGGCCCGGGGAGAGCAGGACGCCGTCGAAGCCGTCCTGGGCGTGGGCCGTGGAGACCTCGTCGTTGCGCAGGACCTCGCACTCGGCGCCCAGCTGGTACAGGTACTGGACCAGGTTGAAGACGAAGCTGTCGTAGTTGTCGACGACGAGAATGCGCGCGCTCACTGGTTGTCCACCGTCACATCGTTGAAGGGAAGCAGCGGTTCGGCCCACGGGAAGACGTACTGGAACAGGGCATACACCACGGCCAGAACCAGCACGATCGAGATCAGCGCCTTCACCAAGGCGTTTCCCGGCAGATGCCGCCAGATCCAGCCGTACATGCCGTCCCTTCCGTCGCGCCACGGCACCAGACTCACGCCGTACGTCACCAGACTAACGGCGGAGAGCCTTCGGTTTGCCTGCCTCCACGGGCTGTGTGGAGTCCAGGTGCGCCCAGACGATCAGCCGGTGACTGTGCCCCCATTCGGGATCGCACGTGGTCAGCGTCAGATAGCGCCCGGGGCGCGTATACCCCGACTTACGTGGCACAGCGTCGATCACCTCGATGTCCGTGGGCACAGTTTTGTAGGGCCCCTGATCGATCCGGTACGTGAACCAGGTCGTCCCGTCCGTGAGCACCACCGCGTCCCCGCGCCGCAGCTTCGGGAAGTCCTTGAAGGGGTCGCCGTAGGTGCGGCGGTGTCCGGCGACGGAGAAGTTGCCGGTCTGCCCGAGCCGCGCGGTCCCCGCGTAGTGTCCGAGCCCCTTCTTCAGGGTGCCGGTGGCCGTCCCTTCGAGGACGGGCTTGTTCCACGTGAAACCAAGCCGCGGGATGTACATGATCGCGAAGGGCTCGCCGTTGCGGTACGGCGGCGGCGGTGCGGGGCTCGACGCGGGACGGTGCGCCGGCGCACCGTCCCGCGCGGGTACCTGCGCCCACTGGTCCCGCAGGCGGTCGATCTGGTCGTCCATCACGTGGTCGGCCTTCACGCCCGTCCAGAACAGCACGTGGACGACGAACAGCACGATCACGGTGCCGACGGTGATGCACAGCTCGCTGACGGTCCGGACGATCACGCGCACCGGCGGCTCCCGTAAGGCGGCTACTCCGGCTACTCCACTGGCTTCGCGTAGTGCAGATCCACTGTGCCCGAGTAGCCCGGCAGAGTCACCGTGCCGTCCTCGGTGACTTTCCAGCCGAGCCCGTAGACGTTGACGTACACCATGTAGTTCTGGATCGCCGGCGAGTCCGCGAGCGCCTGCTGGAGCTTCTCCGGGTCACCGACGGCCTGGATCTTGTACGGCGGGGAGTAGACGCGGCCCTGGAGGATCAGGGTGTTGCCCACGCAGCGCACGGCGCTGGTCGAGATCAGCCGCTGGTCCATGACCTTGATGCCCTGGGCGCCGCCCTGCCAGAGGGCGTTCACCACGGCCTGGAGGTCCTGCTGGTGGATGACCAGGTAGTCGGGCTGCGGCTCGGGATAGCCGGGGAGCTTGGCGGTGGCGTTCGGCGGGGCGTCGTTGAGCGTGACCGTGATCGCCTTGCCCTTGACCGCCTGCGTGCCCGCAGCCTTCTCCAGCCGGGCGAGCTTCTCGTCCTCGGCCTGCGTGCTGCCGTCGTCGGCGTCGGCGAGCGACTCGACGTCGTCGCGCAGGGCCGCGTTGGACTCGTCCAGTTCGCCGTTCTTGTGGCTGCGTTCCTGGATCAGGTCGGAAAGTTTCAGCAAGGACGTGTCCGTACGGATATTGGTGCCCTTGGCCGTGTTGAAGCTGGTGAAGAAAATGAGCCCCGCGAGGGCGAAGACACCCACGGTGAGCACCCGCACCGGCCGGAAGCGAGGTCGGCGGACGGGAGCGGAACCCGTTGAACCCGTCCCGGGGGAGTCGGCAGAATTGCTCAACGTACCCTTATCTCCTTCGGCGCCGTAGAAGCACTACGCTAACGGACGCCCGGGGGAGAGCTCAGTGTCCCCTTGTACGCTGCCCCGAGCCCGACCGAGTTCCCTGCGCGGCCACGCAGCGCATCGACAGGAGAGACCCTCGTGCCGAAGTCACGTATCCGCAAGAAGGCCGACTACACGCCGCCGCCGGCGAAGCAGGCGACCGCGATCAAGCTGAACAGCCGCGCCTGGGTCGCACCGGTGATGCTGGCCATGTTCCTCATCGGGCTCGCCTGGATCGTCGTGTTCTACGTGACCGACGGATCCCTGCCCATCGACCAGCTCGGCAACTGGAACATCGTGGTGGGCTTCGGCTTCATCGCCGCCGGATTCGGCGTCTCCACCCAGTGGAAGTAGTCCCCGGGCCACCTCTGCCCAGGGCTATCCGCTGAGTTATCCACAACCCCGGGAGATTTCCACACCCCGCCTGGGGAAAAGAAAGACGATCTGTGGATAACCCGTCGAGGGTTGACACCGGTACGACTGACACACCGGCTTCCGCAAGACTGTTCGCCCCCTGCCTGACCTGCGTAAACACCAGGTCGGTGACAGGGGGCACAGGTGTTCTCGCACGCTGTGCACAAGATCGGGCACGCTGTGGAAACAGAGGCGCTCAGGTGAGCTGGCCGGTCCTCAGGAGGGTCAGCACCACAGCCACGACGAGCACCAGGGCACAGGCACCGAACTGCACCAGCGCCCGCCGCTCCCGCGGGGCGTGGACCATGCCGTACCCGATGACGACGCCGGCGACGAGACCGCCGATGTGGGCCTGCCAGGAGATGTTGAACCCGGGGCTGAAGGTGAAGATCAGGTTGATCACCAGCAGGGCGATGATCGGACGCATGTCGTAACGCATCCGGCGCATCAGGACGGCGGTGGCGCCGAAGAGGCCGAAGATGGCGCCCGAGGCGCCGAGCGAGGGCTGGTTCGGGGCGGCGAGGAGGTAGGTCAGCGCACTGCCCGCGAGGCCGGAGACGAAGTAGAGCGCGAGGTAGCGGGCGCGGCCGAGGGCCTCTTCCAGGGGGCCGCCGAGCCACCACAGGCTGAGCATGTTGAAGACGATGTGGATGTAGCTGCCGTGCAGGAACATCGACGTCAGCAGCCGGTACCACTGTCCCTCCGCGACGCCCCCGAACTCCCCGAGGAGGGGGATGTAGGCGCGTCCGATCAGGTCGAAGCTGTCGGTGAAGCGGTCGCCGACGGAGAGCTGGACCAGGAAGGCGGCCAGGCAGAGACCGAGGAGGATCTTGGTGACGAGGCGGGGGTCGGCGGTCATGGTGCCCCCGGCCAGGGTGCGCGGCCGGGACGCCGAGGGTGCGTGACCGGTGCCGGAGCCGCTGCGGACGCAGTCCGGGCACTGGAAGCCGACGGAGGCGCTGACCATGCACTCGGGGCAGATCGGGCGCTCGCAGCGGGTGCAGCGCACGCCGGTCTCGCGGTCGGCGTGCCGGTAGCAGGCGGGCAGGCCGCTGTGGGCGTCGTCCTGGCGGCTGCCTGGCGCCTGGTCCATGGGATCCCCCAGAGTCGTCGTAGGCAGGGCTGTGCCCCGCTCATCCATACGGACGAGCGGGGCATTTGGTTCCCCGGAGGGAACCGTCCGTCGTGCGGTCAGCGCTGCTCGACGACGACCGACTCGATGACGACGTCGTTGAGCGGGCGGTCCGTGCGCGGGTTGGTCTGCGTGCTCGCGATCGTGTCGATGACCTTCTGGCTGGCCGCGTCGGTGACCTCACCGAAGATGGTGTGCTTGCGGTTCAGCCAGGCCGTCGGGGCGACGGTGATGAAGAACTGCGAGCCGTTGGTGCCCGGACCGGCGTTGGCCATGGCCAGCAGGTAGGGCTTGTCGAAGCGCAGGTCCGGGTGGAACTCGTCCTCGAACTGGTAGCCGGGACCGCCGGTGCCGTTGCCCAGCGGGTCACCGCCCTGAATCATGAATCCGCTGATCACCCGGTGGAAGACCGTGCCGTCGTAGAGCTTCGCCGTGGACTTCTCACCCGTGGCGGGGTGGGTCCACTGGCGCCCGCCGGTGGCGAGGTCGACGAAGTTCTTGACCGTCTTGGGGGCGTGGTCCGGGAAGAGCCGGACCTCGATGTCGCCGTGGTTGGTCTTCAGGGTGGCGTACAGCTGCTCGGCCACGATCTGCCTTCCGTTGTCTTCCTGTAACCCCCCGATCCTCGCACGCCCGGGGCCGTACGTCGCCCGGCGACCTCTCCCCGCGCCGGAAGAGGCCGCTTCGGGGCAGGGAAATGCGCCCGAGTCGTCCGGGACAGGAGCGAGCGGAGCTGATCCGTGGCATTGTCGACGACAAGCTCCCGTTGCCCCGTATTCATCCCCTCTTGTATCCGATCACAACAACCCGGGACGTTCGGCACCCGTATGCCCGTCCGCGCATGCCCCGAAGGCCGTCGGCAGGCATGATCCGTAAAAGGGTGGAAAGTCGAAATACCGTACGCCACCGAGGAGGAGGAACCCGTGACCCGCATCGACAGCGTGCGCGCCGCGACCGGCTCGGCAAAGGACAGCGTGCTGCACGCCGCGGACGTGGTGGCGCCCTACGCCGACACGGCCAAGGAGAGGGCCGCGCTCTATGCGCACGAGGCCCGCGTACGGCTCGCGCCCAAGGTGTCGCAGGCCGCCGAGCAGGCCCGCGTCCAGTACGACGCCCATGTCGCGCCCCGTCTGGAGCAGGCGCGGGCGCACGTCCCGCCGAAGGTCGACCAGGCCGCTCACGAGGCGGCCGCCCGAACGCGCCTGGCCGCACGGCAGGCCGCCGACTACTCACGGCCGAGGATCGAACAGGCGATGGCCGCGGCCGGGCCCGTGAAGGACGAGGCCGCCGCCCGGAGCGTCGCCGCGCTGGCCGCGCTGCGCGGCCAGGTGACGCCGAAGGAGATCCAGAAGCTGGCGCGCAAGCACCGGCGGCGGGCCAGGGCGGGCAAGCTCGCCAAGGCCCTGGCCGTGGTGGGCGTCGTCGGCGCCGGAGCCATGGCGGCCTGGAAGTGGTGGGACAAGCAGGCCAACCCGGACTGGCTGGTCGAGCCGCCCGCCGCCACGGAGGTCCCCGCCGGCGGTCTGACCTCGGTCGACGGCACCGGCGAGACGACCGCCCTCGACCCCGAGGTACAGGCCAAGGAGGCCGAGGAGGAGGCGGCGAACCGCGAGGACCGCAGCTGAGGCGGCACTGAGGACCGCAGCTGAGGCGGCCGAGGCTTCACTGAAGCCTTGCCGCGGCCTCCGCTGCGGCTGCCGCTGAGGCCTTCGGTCATCCGCGCTGAGGCCTTCGGTCCCAAGGGCTGAGGCCTTCGGCCGCGAGGGCTGAGGTCTCCGGCCGCCAGGAAGTACGGCGATACGGCGCACTGCGGAAGAACGCAGCGGCGTTTCACGTGAAACACCCCTCCGACCTCGTTTTCCGAGGTCGGAGGGGTGTTTCTGCTGCTGTGGAGCCTAGGGGAGTCGAACCCCTGACATCTGCCATGCAAAGACAGCGCTCTACCAACTGAGCTAAGGCCCCTCGAGAGAAGCGTCCGGCCGGAGAAACCTCGTACCGGCGGGCGCCGCAGACCAGAGTACCGGGTCACCCCCCGGATCTAGCAAAAAGATTGGGGGTCCCCGCGGATGACCACTCTCCGTAAGATGCTCGGCGTGGTTCGCTACAGCGAACCGGCGGTTTTTTGGGGAAGCGATGGGGAGACGCACATGGACGCCGCACAGCAGGAAGCCACCGCAAGAGCGCGGGAACTCCAGCGGAACTGGTACGGGGAGCCGCTGGGGGCGCTCTTCCGTAAGCTCATCGACGATCTTGGCCTCAACCAGGCTCGTCTCGCGGGGGTACTGGGACTGTCGGCGCCGATGCTCTCCCAGCTGATGAGCGGCCAGCGGGCGAAGATCGGCAATCCGGCCGTGGTGCAGCGTGTGCAGCTGCTCCAGGAGTTGGCGGCCCAGGTCGCCGACGGCAGCGTCAGCGCCGCCGAGGCGACCGAGCGCATGGACGAGATCAAGAGGTCGCAGGGGGGATCGGTGCTCAACAACACCACGCAGACGACGAGCGGTTCGGGGGCGCCCACGGTCAAGCGGGTGGTCCGCGAGATCCAGTCGCTGCTGCGCTCGGTGGCCGCCGCCGGCGACATCATCGAGGCCGCCGACTCCCTCGCCCCGAGCCACCCGGAACTGGCCGAGTTCCTCCGGGTGTACGGCGCCGGCCGCACCTCCGACGCGGTGGCGCACTACCAGTCGCACCAGAGCTGATCCCAAGGCCCGGTGACCGAAGGGGGTTCGGTCACCCGTGTCTCGGGGGTTGTATCGCTCATCTCGGGGGGTCGCATCCCTCATCTCGGGGGTTGTATCGCTCGTCTCGGAGGTCGTATCGCTCCTCTCGGGGGTAGCGAGGGGGTAGCAGGGGGAAACCGCGGGAAACCGCAGGGGGAGGAGCGACGCACTGCCATGGGTGAGGTCTTCGCCGGACGGTACGAACTCGCCGACCCGATCGGCCGTGGAGGAGTCGGCGCCGTCTGGCGTGCCTGGGACCACCGGCGCCGTCGCTATGTGGCCGCCAAGGTGCTCCAGCAGCGCGATGCCCACGCGCTGCTGCGCTTCGTCCGCGAGCAGGCGCTGCGGATCGACCATCCGCATGTCCTGGCGCCCGCCAGCTGGGCCGCCGACGACGACAAGGTCCTGTTCACCATGGATCTGGTCGCCGGCGGTTCGCTGGTCCATCTGGTCGGCGACTACGGCCCCCTGCCGCCCGCGTTCGTCTGCACGCTCCTCGACCAACTCCTGTCCGGGCTCGCCGCGGTCCACGCGGAGGGCGTCGTGCACCGCGACATCAAGCCCGCCAACGTGTTGCTGGAGGCCACCGGAACGGCCCGGCCGCGGTTGCGGCTGTCGGACTTCGGCATCGCGATGCGACTGGGCGAACCACGCCTGACCGAGACCAACCTCGTGGTGGGAACGCCCGGTTACCTCGCGCCCGAGCAGATGCTGGGCTACGACCCGGACTTCCCCGCCGACCTGTTCGCCGTGGGCCTGGTCGCGCTGTATCTGCTGGAGGGCGCCAAGCCGGACGCCAAGGCGCTCGTCCAGTACTTCGCGGAGCACGGAACTCCCGCCGCGCCCAAGGGCATTCCGGAACCGCTGTGGCAGGTCGTGGCCACGCTGCTGCAACCGGATCCGCAGGCCCGTTTCCGCACGGCCACCGGAGCGCGCAAGGCGCTGGCCGCGGCCGCCGAACTGCTGCCCGAGCCCGGCCCGGACGACGAGCGGATCGAGATCTTCGACCACATCGGGCCGCTGCCCGCGGGATTCGGTCCGAGAGGCCCGCTCAAGCCCGCCTCGGGCGTCACCGTGACACCGTCCCCCTTCGAGCGGACGTCCCCGCAGCAGAACACGGGCGACTCATCCTCGGCCCACCGGCCCTCCGCCGACCGAACTCCCGCCGGCCCGGGCACGGATTCCCTCGCGGCGTGGCCCGGCACGGGCTCCGTCAGCTCCGGCGCCGGCACGGGTGCCGTGACGTACGGCTCGGACACGGGCTCCGTCGCGTCCGGCTCCTTCCCCTCCGGACCGGGAACCCCCGGACCCGCAGCACCCGGACCCGGAACCTCCGGCCCCCGAACACCGGAAGCGGGCAGCGGAAGCGGCCCGGACTCCGTACCGGGCGACCCCCGTCAGTCCGCACGACCGGCGCACTCACCAGCGGCCCCCGCCCCCACTTCCGGGACTCCCGCCCCCTCCATGTCGGACACCGGCAGCTTCCACCTGCCGCCACCTCAGTCCACCCACACGCCCACCCCCGTGGCCGCTCCCCCTCAGCCCACCCACACTCCCGTCCCGGCGTCCGCATCCCCTCCGCCCCCGCGCCACGCCACCGCCGTCTCCCCGTACGAACCCACCTACGCGCTGCGCTCCCACGAGCACCGCGCCGACGCCTCCACTGCTTCGTACACCGCTCAGGACCCGCAGGAATCGCAGCAATCGCAGCAATCGCAGGAACCGCAGGAACCGCCCTCCGCCCAGCCGTTTTCCGCGCCCGCGGCCCCCCGACGGCCGCAGCCGGCCCGCCGGGGGCACCGCCGCGCCCGCGCCCCCCGCCGTCCCGGCCCGCCCGCCAAGGTCGCGCTGCCGCTCCTGCTGCTCGCGCTGGTCTGTTACGCCGTGGGGTTCTGGGCCTTGTCGCGGATCTGAGCGGCGGCCCGGCGCCGGGCCGTGACCGTCCACACGCCGAGCACCAGCAGCAACGCACTGCCGGTGCCGATGCCGCCCGCGGCGACCGCCTTCATGGCGGTACGGCCGTCCCCGCCGTCCCCGCCCGCGGCCGGAGCGCCGGCCTCCACGCCCTCCCCCAGCCGCGCGCCTGCCTCGAAGACGCCGCGCGGCAGTGACCGGCCCGCGTACCCCGGCCCGGACTGCGCCGCTCCGTCGACCCGCACGCGCAGTCTCAGACCGTACGGACCCTCCCCGAAACGGTCGGCGACTCGCGCGGACAGGTGCAGTACGAGGTAGTAGGAGCCGGCGAACCGCAGGCTGTTGGCCGGGTCGGTGGGGGCGTACCGGTTGACGTACCGGACCGGAGGCAGCGGGGCCAGGGATGCCGACGTCTGTCGGCCGCCGTAGCCGATGCTCGTGTCCTCGACCTCGGCGCGCACCGGGCTGTAGAGGGTCATGTCCAGCGCGGGCACCACGAAGCCGGTGTCCTTGTCCGCGCTGTCCAGGTCGACGGTGGCGTACAGCTGCTGTCCCCAGCCGACGGGCACCTTGTAGAAGAGGGTCTGTCCGGGAGTGATGTCGTCGCGCCAGACGCCCTGCTCCAGAGCGGTCGCCCCGGCGAAGCCCTCGCCACCCCGGCGGCGTACGGGCTCGGCGACGGGAGGCGCGGGGGTGGCGGAATTCCACGCCTCCGGCACGCTCGTGGCGCCGGCCTTCTCCAGGGGCGGCTCGGAGACGGGCGCGAGTTCCAGCTCCCAGGGCTGGTCGGACTCGGGGCCGCTGCCGGTGTCGGTGCGCTCGACGACGACGTAGTACGTGCCGGCCTCCTGGCACAGCCCCTTGCCGGCCTTGATCTCCCGTGCGCCCCAGGCCGTGAGCGGGCGCGGGCTGCGCGACGCCCCGATGGTCACGGAGTCGTAGGAGCAGCCGACGCTGTCGGCGTTCTGCACGGAGACCCTGATCCCGTCGCCGCTCGCGAGCGTGGCGTCGGCGCGCGGCACGGCCGTCACGGAGACGTACGCGTTCGAGGCGGCGTCGAGTTCGAGGCGGTAGTAGGCCTTGCCCCGCTCCGTGAAGGAACTCCGGTAGGTGGTGCCGGCTTCCAGGCGTTCGGCGTCACCCGTGCCCGTCGCGGCCGGAACGCGCCGGGCGCCGTCGTCGAAGCCGTAGGACGGCACGGCCGCCACGGCGACGGCCCCCGGGAGCGCCGCCGACGACACGCAGGCCACCGCCACCACGGCGGTGACCCGCACGACGGCCCTGCCCACCACGGCCCTGACCGCCGAGGCTCGCCACACGGCGGCCCTCCGCCCCGCACGCCGGCCCATCACACGCCCCCTCGTCCTCGCCGGCACCTGGTCCTGCCCGGACCCGGCCGTGGCCCATCCTGCCCCGCCGACCCGCGCACCACCCCCGCATTCCGCACGAGCGTCCGATACGCACGCCTCTGTCCGGGCTTCCGCCGAGGGCTCGGCGCCGTGGCCCAGGCTCTGCCCACACGTCCTGTAGCCGGGGACAGCGCTCCGCGCAACACAAAACCCCGACCGCGAAGAGCGGCCGGGGTCTGTTCAGTTTCCGGTATGGGTACTCACGAACCCGTGGGCACGGAGTCGGTCGCCTCCGTCCACAGATCCTGCTCGGCGCGATCCGCCTGGATCTGGCGGTACACGAGGAGCCCGCCGATGGCGGCCAGTGCGACCAGGAGAAGCTTCTTCACCGCGCGACCTCGTCTTTCGTTGACGTAGGGGACCTCTGGCGCCCGACTATACACACCGACCGATACCGATCGGTGACCTGCGTCGGGCCCTCAACTCCCGCCCTCGACGGAGCATTAGCCGGCTCGGGGCGCAGCGGATGACACGCTCCGATCGGAGGGTGATCACATCTTCACGGAGAGCGATTTCATCCCCTATCGCCCCGTCTCCAGCACTTTCCTACCCCTTTGCACCCATCCGAGTGGTGTTCATCGGAACATCCCCACGCCGCGAGCGTCGGTCCACCACTTCGCAGCCCCCATACACATCATGAGGAAAGTACGCAAATCGCCCAGCCCGAAAGTGAGGGGACATGGCCGAGAACCGGGTCATGAAGCTGTGGACCACCATCATCACCGCCCTCGTCGCCCTGTGCGCCGCGCTCGGTTTCGTCACGACGACCTCCGCGACCGCGGTAGCGCAGACCGAGTCGACGCGCAACAGCGACAAGAGCGACAGCACCGTCCACCCGTCCGTGCCGGCGGTGTCCCCCTGGTCCTGGTTCTTCGCCCGGTCCCTGCCCCCCACGATGAAACAGCGCATCCGCGCCGAGGCCCACGGCAAGTCCCCCAGCTGCCGCCACCGCCCCCTCCCGGAAGCGGAACCGGCCGGCCACCTCCCGGCGGCGTGTGACCCCGAAGCCACCACGGACGACCTCAGGACGCCGATCCCGATGCAGCGCTGAGCCTCCGGCCCCGCCACCCGAAAACATCCGGCACCGCGCCGGCACAGACCGAACGAACAGCGCCACTCACGCCGGCACCAGCGGCGCTTGATGGCAGCACCAACACCAACACCAGCACCAGTGCTTGAGAGAAACACCAGCACCAGCACGACGTAACGGCGACTTGCGTACAGCCGGTACAGCGCCTACGAAGCAGGCCCGGAAGCTCCCCCAGGAGCCACCGGGCCTTCGGCGCGGGCGGACGTCGGGCGGGCTCGTCAGCGCGGTTCTCCGTCAGCGCGGTTCTCCAGGAGAGTGACGTACCGGTCGAGGAAGTGGGCAGGCGACGCGAGCCAGGTTCGTACGCCCCTGCCAGGGCGGCGCCCCATGATCAGCCGTAGGCTGGGCCGCGGTTGTCAGCTTGTCGGCGGGACGGCGAACGACGGACGCGGACGACGACGGATCGGTGAGCATCGGTGCCCAGGGCGTACGGCGGAAACGAAAACGAGGAAGACCCGCTCGACCAGCGGCACGGCCGCGGCACCGTCGTCCGGCACCCCCGCACACCGGTCGTCCGCGACAACCGGCGGCACCAGTGGGAGAAGGACCGCGCACGCGCGCCCCTGACCGAACGGGCCGGGACCGGAGCGACGGAACGCGACACCGGTCTGGAGTCCCAGGCCCTCGTCTTCCATGCGGCGTACCGCGAGATCAAGGCGCCGAGGGACCTCGCCGACGCGTTCGGCGTCCAGGACGGCACCGTACTCGTCGAACGCACCTACCGGACCAGACGCGCGAGCGAGAGCGCCCCTTTCGGTCTCGTGACCTCCTACCTGGTCCGCGACATGATCGCGGCCAACCCGGACCTGCTGGACGAGAGCAGGGAGCCGTGGCCGGGAGGCACCCAGAACCAGCTCCACACCGTGGGCATCGAGGTGGACCGCATCGAGGAACGCGTCACCGCGCGCCCGCCGACACCCGATGAGGTCCGGGAGCTGGACCTGCCGGCCGGCACGCCGGTGATCCTGCTGCG
This sequence comes from Streptomyces sp. NPDC014995, assembly GCF_043080745.1. Classification (NCBI taxonomy): domain Bacteria; kingdom Bacillati; phylum Actinomycetota; class Actinomycetes; order Kitasatosporales; family Streptomycetaceae; genus Streptomyces; species Streptomyces sp. NPDC014995. The sequence continues at coordinate 291,098 of NZ_JBIBVX010000002.1, read as the reverse complement.
CAAGACCTCCTACGACATCGACGACCGCGTGGTGAACATCTCCGACGTCACGCTGCCCGGCGACCGCACGGAGCTGCTGTTCACCACGCGCCTGGAGAGGTGGTGAGTGCGGTGGGCGCTGCCGTGAACGCCGCCGCGAGCCGGCGCATCGTCGTCGTCACCGCGGTGCACGCCCCGTCGGCCACGTATCTGCCGGAGGCCTACAAGTCGCTGTGCGACCAGGAGTTGCCCGACGGCTGGGAGTGGCACTGGGTGATCCGCGAGGACGGCACGACGGACGAGGTCTCCCCGTACGTCCCCGACGACCCGCGCGTGACCTTCCGCCAGGGACGCCGGGGCGGGCCCGGTGTCGCCCGCACCATCGCGCTCGCCCACGCCGAGGGTGAGTACGTGAAGGTCCTGGACGCCGACGACCGGCTCACCCCGGGCGTCCTGGCCCGCGACCTGGCCGCTCTCGAGGGCGACCCGGCGATCGGGTGGGCGACCTCGCGGGTCCTCGACCTCCTTCCGGACGGGTCGACGGCCGGTTTCCCGGGCGACCCGCCCAACGGGCCGATCGAGCGCGGTGACGTGCTCGACTACTGGAAGGCGAACGACTTCCGGGCCCAGGTGCATCCGGCGAGCCTGTTCGTACGCCGGGACCTGCTGCTCGCGCTGGGCGGCTGGATGGCGCTGCCCGCGTCGGAGGACACCGGGCTGCTGCTCGCCCTCAACTCGGTGAGCCGCGGGTGGTTCTCGGCGGAGGTGGGGCTCCTCTACCGGAAGTGGGGCGGGCAGGCCACGGGACAGGCGGCGCACGTGGACCCGGACGAGCGCGATGCCCGCATGGCCGTCGTGGAGGCGAGGGCCAGGGCGCTGGCGTCGTTCCGGTGGCAGCGCCCCTGATCGGCTACCGGACGACGATGGCCTGGGACGGGCACCTCTCCGCCGCCTCCCGCACCCGCGGATCGTCTCCCGCGTCCTCGCGCCCCGGTATGACGGCTCCGAATCCGTCGGCCTCGGTGAAGACGGACGGCACCCGGTAGACGCACTCGCCGGATCCGTAACACCGTTCGGGGTCCACGGAGATCTTCATGTGCGCTCCAGTCGCGACGGGAACCAGCAGACCATCAGGACCTCACTGCCCTCCGAGCGGCTCGCTCAACCGGCTCCGCCACCGGCGCCGGCCATCCAGTGGGCGACCCTGCGCAGGGTGGCCTCGTCGAGCCGGTCCACGAGAGTGCGGACGGCCGTCACGTCCTCCGGCGTGAGGTCGTAGAGGCCCGCCTTGCTCAGGCCGGCCATGAGCACCTGGTGCCGGCGGTCGTGCATCCGCTCCGCCAGCCTGCTGGGCTGACCGGCGCCCTGGGACGGCGGACGGGACGCCGTATCCGGGGCCACGGCGGCCACAGCGGCCACGGCCGCGTCGGTCACCGGGGCAGCCGGGTCCGTCACGGGGGCGGCCGCGTCGAAGCGCTGCCACGTGCCGTCCCGCGGACCCCACAGCGCGACGGTCACCTCGTCCCCCCGCGCCCGCATGACCTGGGCCATCTCACCGATCGCGTACACCACGGGTGAACGGTCGGGCGATTCCGCACCCAGCCGCCACGTCCCCGAAGACGGTTCGTAGAACATCGCGGCCCAACGGGGGACCCCCGGCGGCTGCGGGCTCTGGGAACGGGTCTCCATGGCATCCACCCCTTCGCAGGCGACACGGCAGGGCGAACCATAACTGACTGACCGTCAGCTATCCAGGGGTCCAGGGGTACGGGGGCGCGCGTGGCCCGGCGCGGAGTGCCGGCGGTGGTTCGAGCCGCGCTGCCACACGCCGCACCGTTCGGCACCGGTCCCTCCCCTCGTGCGGACCGCTGCCGAACGGTGCGGGTGGCGTCGGTCCGCGCCGCGGGGGCGTGGACCGAGGTAAGCCGGGAGCCCGTGGTGAATGTGGCAGCAGTCCGGACGGGGGACTGCTTCACGGGTCCCCGTACGCTCATGCGACGGGAGCGTCGCGACCGTCTGGGACATCCGGCGGAAGTTGGCCGGGAACATGCGGCGCCATGAGCTGTCTCCAAGCGCTGAGCTGGTGGCCTGTGCGGGCGACGCCCGGTTGATGCGCAACTGCGACGGGATCCTGCCATCTGAGGCTCGTTCCGAGGAGGTTCCGGAGTCCGGTCACCCGCTTAACCGCAGGTCAGCCGTATAAAGTGGGTTTTCCGGACCGGATGCCAGCTGCGGGGGAGTAAAGGGGTGGAGACCTTGAGTTCCGGCTCCGGGGCACGCACGGCCTTCGCGGAACGTCTCGCGCTGCTGTACAAGGAGGCCGGCAACCCGCCGCTCAAGCGCGTGTCCGAAGCCGTCGCCCGCCTCCAGCGGATCGACGAACGAGGGCGGCCCGTACGGGTGTCCGCCCAGCGGATCAGCGACTGGCGACGGGCCAGGAACGTGCCCGCCCAGTTCGCCGCCCTGGCGGCTGTGCTGCACGTCCTCATCCCCGAAGCCCGCCGCTCGCGGCCCGTGCCGGTGTCCACGGGTCTGTACGACCTGACCCAGTGGCAGCGCCTGTGGGAGCGCGCGCTGGCCGACCCGGTCGGTGACAGCCCCGAGGCGTCCGTGGAGGAGAAGCCCCCCGGCGAACCCCCGCCCGTTCCGGGTGGCGTCTGCCCGTACCGGGGCCTCGCCTCGTACCGCCAGGAGGACGCCCGGTGGTTCTTCGGCCGCGAGCGGAGCACGGAGGCCCTCGTCGCCCAGCTCCGCTCGGCGGAGGAGACGGGGGGCCTGGTGATGCTCGTGGGCGCCTCGGGGGCGGGCAAGTCCTCCCTGCTGAGCGCCGGCCTGGTGCCCGCCCTGCGGAACGGCCCACCGGGCGGGACGACGTCCACCGCCACCGAGGACGGCCGGGGCAGGAAGGTGCTCCAGCTCGTCCCGGGAGCCGATCCCCTCGCGGAGCTGACCCGCTCCATCCCCGAGCTCGCCGAGGCCCTGCCCGACCTCACCCGTGCCACCGCCGGGGAGCCCGGTGCGGCGACGGAACCCGGCACCCCGCACTTCGCGCAGGCGGTACGGAACGCCCTCACGGCATGGGCGGACTCCGAGTCCTCGACGCACTCCGAACCCTCCTCCTCCGAACCCTCCCCCTCCTCCTCCCCCTCCTCCGGCCCCTCCCCTTCCTCCCCTTCCTCCCAGCCCTCCCGGCCCTCCCAGCCCTCCCGGTCCTCCGCGGGCTCCGAGCCCTCGGGACCTCCCCGAGAACGCCCGGTCGTCATCGTGGACCAGTTCGAGGAGACCTTCACCCTCTGTCCGGACGCGGCGACCCGGCGCACCTTCATCCAGCTCCTCCACGCCGCCTGCACGCCCGCCGCCCCGGGCGACCCGGCCCCCGTCCTCGTCATCCTCGGCATCCGCGCCGACTTCTACGAACAGTGCCTCGGCTACCCCGAGCTGGCCGACGCGCTGCAACACCGGCACATGGTGCTCGGCCCGCTGACCATCACGGAGCTGCGCGAAGCCGTCAACGGACCCGCCAAAGCCGTAGGACTGGAACTCGAACCGGGCCTCGCCGAACTGATCGTGCGTGAGGTCAGCGCGGACGGGCCCCGCGGCGCGCACGACGCGGGTGTGCTGCCGCTCCTCTCCCACGCCCTGCTCGCCACCTGGCAGCGACGGAAGGCGGGCAGGCTGACGCTGGCCGGCTACCGCGCCGCCGGCGGCATCCAGGGAGCGGTGGCGGCGACCGCCGAGCGCGCCTGGTCCAGCCTCGACCCGGCGGCACGTACGGCCGCGCGGCTGCTGCTGCTGCGCCTGGTCCGGCTGAGCGAGGACACCCAGGCCACCCGTCGGCGCGGGACCCGGCGCCAACTGGCGGCCGAGTCGACGGACCCGGGCAAGACCGAGGAGTCCCTCGAGGCGCTGGTCCAGGCCCGGTTGGTGACGCTCGACGCGGACACCGTGGAGATCACCCACGAGGCCCTGCTGCACGCCTGGCCGCGGCTGCGCGACTGGATCGACGAGGACCGGGGCGGCAACCTGCTGCGTCAGCGCCTGGAGGAGGACGGCAGGGCCTGGGAGAGTTCGCACCGCGACTCGTCGCTGCTGTACCGGGGTTCCCGTCTGGAACAGGCCCGCGCGTGGGCGGAGTCGGCCGGTGACACGTATCTGACCCGGAGCGCCGTGGAGTTCCTGGCCGCCTCGGTCAGGCTGCGCAAGCGCACGGTGTGGATCAGCCGTGCCGCGGTGTCGACCCTGGTCGTCCTCGCGATCCTGGCCGTCGGCGCGGCGGTCGTCGCGTGGCAGCAGCGCAACGACGCCGTGTTCGAACAGGTCGTCGCCGAGGCCGACCGCGTCCAGTACACGGACCCGTCGCTGTCCGCCCAACTCGACCTGGTGGCACACCGCCTGCGGCCGGACGACGAGGGCACGATCAACCGGCTGATCTCGATCGTCAACGCACCGCTCGCCACCCCGCTCCTCGGCCACACCGGCGCCGTCTACCTCACCTCCTTCAGCCCGGACGGACGACTCCTGGCCACCGCCAGCTACGACCGGACCGTACGGCTGTGGGACGTGAGCGATCCGACCCGCCCCGAGCCACTGGGCAAGCCCCTCACCGGTCACACGAGTTGGGTGAGCAGCGCGGTCTTCAGCCCGGACGGCGACACCCTCGCCAGCGCCGGGGACGACGGCACGATCCGGCTGTGGGACGTCCGGCATCCCGGCCGTCCCAAGCCGCTCGGCACGCCCCTGACCGGACACAAGGGCACGATCTACCTGCTCGCCTTCAGCCCGGACGGGCGGACGCTGGCCTCCGTCGGCGAAGACCGCACCGTACGTCTGTGGAACATGGCCGGCCCCGGCCGGCCGAAGGCGCTCGGCGCCCTGACCGGCCACGCCGCCGCCGTGCGCTCGGTCGCCTTCTCTCCCGACGGACGGACGCTGGCGGCCGGCGGCGACGACGACACCATCAGGCTGTGGAACGTGGCCGCCCCGGCCCGACCGCAGGCCCTCCGGACACTGACCGGCCACACCGACCTGGTGCACTCCGTGGCCTTCAGCCCCGACGGCCGTACCCTCGCCAGCGGCGGCGCCGACGACACCATCCGCCTCTGGGACGTGACCGACCCCCGCCGGGCCGCCCAGCTCGGCCCACCGCTCACCGGCCACACCGCCCCCATCTGGTCGGTGGCCTTCAACCCCGACGGCACCACGCTCGCCGCGGCCAGCGCCGACAGCACGGCGAGTCTGTGGAACGTCAGCGATCCGGCGTACCCGGCGCAGGTCGGCGAGCCGCTGGCCGGGAGCAGCGGCGAGATGTACGCCCTCGGCTTCAGCCCCGACGGCCGCACCCTCGCCACTGGGAGCGGCGACAGCAAGGTCCGCCTGTGGTCGATCCCGACGTCGGACATGATCGGCCGCAGTGGGGCGTTCCGCCCGGACGGGCGGGTGCTCGCCACGGCCGCGCGCGACGGAAGCGTCCGGCTGTGGAACGTGGAGACTCCCCACCGGCCCGTGCTGCTGAACGAACCGTTCATGCCCGGGGACGGCGGCCAGCGCTCGCTGGTGTTCTCCCCCGACGGCCACACCCTCGCGGTGCTGACGGGCAGCCGCTCGGTCTATCTGTGGAACGTCACCGACCCGGCCCACCCGGTCTCCTACGGCCCGCCGCTCACCCTGCGCACCCGGTTCATGGGCCCCGAAGCGCTGGCGTTCAGCCCCGACGGCCGCACCCTCGCCACCGCCTACGACGACCGCACCCTCCAGCTCTGGAACGTCGCCGACCCGTCCCGCCCCGTCCCGCTGGGCGCCCCGCTCACCGGCCACAAGGGCTACGTCAACGCCCTCGTCTTCAGCCGGAACGGCCGGAACCTGGCCAGCGGCAGCGCGGACGGCACCATCCGCCTCTGGGACGTGACCGACCCCCGCCGCGCCACGCCCCTCGGCGCGCCCCTCAAGGGCCACGCCGGACCGGTCAACACCCTCGTGTACAGCCCCGACGGCCGCAGCCTGGCCAGCGGCAGCGACGACGACACGGTCCGCCTGTGGAACGTCACCGACCCCCTCGAGGCCACCGAACGCCACTCCCCCCTCACCGGCCACACCGAAGCGGTCGTGTCCCTGACCTACAGTCAGGACGGCCGCACCCTGGCCAGCGGCGGCAACGACAACACGGTCCGCCTGTGGAACGTCACCGATCCCTCCGACGCGACCCCCATCGGCCAGTCGATGAGCCCCAACGCCAAGACGGGCAACTTCCTGTCCTTCAGCCCCCGCAACCACATGATCGGGGTGTCGAGCGGCACGGACACCGTCCGGCTGTGGAACCTCGACGTCGACAAGGCCATCGACCACATCTGCTCGACCACGCGGGGCGTCCTGACCCAGGACAAGTGGCACGAGTACCTGCCCCGCCTCTCGTACGAGCCCCCCTGCGACGAGTGACGGTGAAGTGATCCCCATCACAACACCTGAGTGCACCCGAGCAGTCCCCTCCCCCCGGCCCACCAGCCTTGTTAGCCTTGGCCATAGCCCGGTCGCTGGTGCATCCCCCGTCGCTAGCGGCCGGGCCTTCGCATGCCCCGCGCGACGAGACGGCCGCCCTGCACGCCGGCGGCTGCCGACGCCCACACCTGCCAGGCAGCCTCGGAGTCGCCGAAGAGCACCACGGGCCCACACCGCGACGTCTCCCACGACTCGGCGAACCGGACATCCGGCCGCGGCTTGCCTCGCCCGGCGATGACCGACCCGGTGAGCCTCTCTCGGACCGAACTCCCCAAGGTCCCGCTCCCCGGCGGACCAGCCTGCCCGCACCGGTCGGTGTCAGCCGTAGACGTCAAAGACCCCCAACCATGATCGGTTGGGGGTCTTTTTCGCTGGTGGGGCTAACAGGATTTGAACCTGTGGCCTCATCCTTATCAGGGATGCGCTCTAACCAACTGAGCTATAGCCCCGCCGCGCTCTGCGGTGTGTGTCCCGCGCGCTGACTCCTGAAGATTAGCGCACGACCGGGGCAGTCCCAAAATCGATAGTCGGGGCAGGTCACTCGTCCTCGGCCAGCGTCAGTTCGATGCCGCCCACGAAGCCCGCGGAGAGGTTGTAGATGAACGCGCCGAGGGTCGCGAGGGCCGTCGCGAGGACGACGTCGATGACCGCGATGATCGACGTGAACATCAGGACGTGGGGGAGGGACAGGAACGACTGGAGGTCGAAGCCGTTCGACTCGTTCGAGCCGGTCGCCTCCGAGATCGTGCCACCGACCGTCGAGAACACGCCCATCGCGTCCATGACCATCCACAGGACGGCAGCCGCGACGATCGTGCAGATGCCGAGCGCGATGGAGAGCAGGAAGCTGACCTTCATCACCGACCACGGGTCGGCCTTCGCCACGCGCAGCCGCGCCTTGCGCACGCGGGGCGTGGTGCTGGCGCCGGTGCGCGGACGGCGTACCGCCGCGGCCGGGGACTGCGTCGGGTAGGCCTGCGGCGGGTGGTAGGGGCCGGAGGGCTGCTGTGCTCCCCGGTCACCGGGGAGCGGGGAGGCCTGCTGGGCCTCGGTGGCGGCCTGCGGCTGCGGCTGGGCGCCCGGAGCGGCCGGACCCGCTCCAGCCGCGTACTGCTGGGTCTGCGGGCCTCGGGTGTCCGTCACAGTTCCCCCCTGGGATCCATGTGTGTCGGGCGAGGGCGGATTCTTCGCGCCCTTCGCCGGCGCGCCCTTCACGGGCGCCTTGATCGCCTGAAGGTTCGTCGTGTGCTGGTCCGTCGCGCGCGCGTCGACCCCGCCGGCGTCGGTCGCGCGCGCGTCCCTCGCCCCCGCGGCGGAGCCACGGCCGCCGTCGTCCGTTTCCCTACCGGCGGACGAACCGGTAGAAGGGCCGGCAGAGGTGCCGGACGGCGTACCGACCGAACCGGCGCCCGTGGCTCCGCTCACGATGACTCACTCCTCGTGCTACTCGGCCGAGGGCGTCTCACCCTCGTCCGTGCCGCTGGTCGCGGCGTCCTCGGCGGTCTCGTCCACAGCGATGTCACCGTCGACCTCCTCCGCCTCGCGCCCCGCCTCGGCGTTACGTGCGATACCGACGACGGCATCGCGCTTGCCCAGGTTGATCAGTTGGACGCCCATGGTGTCACGGCCCGTCTCCCTGACCTCGTTGACTCGCGTACGAATCACACCGCCGCCGAGCGTGATGGCGAGGATCTCGTCGGTCTCCTCGACCACCAGCGCGCCGACGAGCGAACCGCGGTCCTCGACGATCTTGGCGGCCTTGATGCCGAGGCCGCCGCGACCCTGGACGCGGTACTCGTCGACGGCGGTCCGCTTCGCGTACCCGCCGTCGGTGGCAGTGAACACGAACGTACCGGGTCGAACAACATTCATCGAGAGCAGCTCGTCGCCCTCACGGAAACTCATGCCCTTGACACCCGAGGTGGCACGGCCCATCGGACGCAACGAGTCGTCCGTGGCGGTGAATCGGATCGACTGGGCCTTCCTGCTGATCAGAAGCAGATCGTCGTCGGCCGAGACGAGTTCGGCACCGATCAGTTCGTCGTCGGAACCGTCCTCCCGCTCCCGCAGGTTGATCGCGATCACGCCGCCCGAGCGGGGCGAATCGTAATCCTTCAGCGGCGTCTTCTTGACCAAGCCCGCCTTGGTGGCCAGGACCAGGTACGGCGCCGCCTCGTAGTCGCGGATGGCGAGGATCTCGGCGATCGCCTCGTCGGGCTGGAAGGCCAGCAGGTTGGCGACGTGCTGTCCACGCGCGTCACGCCCGGCGTCGGGCAGCTCGTACGCCTTGGCGCGGTAGACGCGGCCCTTGTTGGTGAAGAACAGCAGCCAGTGGTGCGTGGTCGACACGAAGAAGTGGTCGACGATGTCGTCTTCCTTGAGCTTCGCGCCGCGGACGCCCTTGCCGCCGCGCTTCTGGGCCCGGTAGTCGTCCGTCTTCGTGCGCTTGACGTAGCCGCCGCGCGTGACGGTGACGACGATGTCCTCCTCGGCGATCAGGTCCTCGATGGACATGTCGCCGTCGTAGGGCACCAGCATGGTCTTGCGGTCGTCGCCGTACTTCTCGACGATCGCGGCGAGCTCCTCGCTGACGATGCCGCGCTGGCGGACCGGGGAGGCGAGGATCTCGTTGTACTGGTTGATCTTCGCCTGGAGTTCGTCGTGCTCCTGGACGATCTTCCGGCGCTCCAGGGCGGCCAGGCGGCGCAGCTGCATCTCGAGGATGGCGTTCGCCTGGATCTCGTCGATCTCCAGGAGCTCCATCAGGCCGGTGCGCGCGATGTCGACGGTGTCGCTGCGCCGGATCAGCGCGATGACCTCGTCGATGGCGTCCAGGGCCTTGAGGAGGCCGCGGAGGATGTGGGCGCGCTCCTCCGCCTTGCGCAGGCGGAAGCGCGTCCGGCGGACGATGACCTCGATCTGGTGCGTCACCCAGTGGCGGATGAACGCGTCCAGGGAGAGGGTGCGCGGGACGCCGTCGACCAGCGCCAGCATGTTGGCGCCGAAGTTGGTCTGCAGGTCCGTGTGCTTGTAGAGGTTGTTCAGGACGACCTTGGCGACCGCGTCGCGCTTCAGCACGATGACCAGACGCTGGCCCGTACGGGACGACGTCTCGTCGCGGACGTCCGCGATGCCGCCGATCTTGCCGTCCTTCACCAGGTCGGCGATCTTCTGCGCGAGGTTGTCGGGGTTGGTCTGGTACGGCAGCTCCGTGACCACCAGGCACTGGCGGTTCTGGATCTCCTCGACCTCGACGACCGCGCGCATGGTGATGGAGCCGCGGCCCGTGCGGTACGCCTCCTCGATGCCCTTGCGGCCGACGACGAGCGCGCCGGTCGGGAAGTCGGGGCCCTTGATGCGCTCGATCAGCGCGTCCAGGAGCTCCTCGTGCGAGGCCTCCGGGTTCTCCAGGTACCACTGGGCGCCGGCCGCGACCTCGCGCAGGTTGTGCGGCGGGATGTTGGTCGCCATGCCGACCGCGATCCCGGCCGAGCCGTTGATCAGCAGGTTCGGGAAGCGGGCCGGCAGGACGGTCGGTTCCTGGGAGCGACCGTCGTAGTTGTCCGTGAAGTCGACGGTCTCCTCGTCGATGTCGCGGACCATCTCCATCGACAGCGGCGCCATCTTGCACTCGGTGTAGCGCATCGCCGCCGCCGGGTCGTTGCCCGGGGAGCCGAAGTTGCCGTTGGAGTCCACCAGCGGCATCCGCATCGACCACGGCTGGGCGAGACGGACCAGGGCGTCGTAGATCGAGGAGTCGCCGTGGGGGTGGTAGTTGCCCATGACGTCGCCGACCACGCGGGCGCACTTGTAGAAGCCGCGCTCGGGGCGGTAGCCGCCGTCGTACATGGCGTACAGGACGCGGCGGTGGACGGGCTTGAGACCGTCACGGACGTCGGGCAGCGCACGGGACACGATGACGGACATCGCGTAGTCCAGGTACGAGCGCTGCATCTCCGTCTCGAGCCCGACGGGCTCGACGCGCATCGCGACTTCGCCGCCCTCTTCAGGGGTGACTGGGGTGTTCTCGTCGGCCATTGCTGGTGAGGATCCTTTCCGATGCGGTCAGCTGAGACCGACTCAGATGTCGAGGAAGCGGACGTCCTTGGCGTTGCGCTGGATGAACGCGCGGCGGGCTTCGACGTCCTCGCCCATGAGGACCGAGAACAGGTCGTCGGCCTGGGCGGCGTCGTCGAGGGTGACCTGGCCGAGAACCCGGTGCTCCTGGTCCATCGTCGTCACGCGCAGTTCCTCGGCGTTCATCTCGCCGAGACCCTTGAAGCGCTGGATCGAGTCCTCGCGGATGCGCTTGCCGCGCTGCCGGCCCATCTCGATCAGCGCGTCGCGCTCGCGGTCCGAGTAGGCGTACTCGATGTCGTCCCGGCCCCACTTGATCTTGTACAGCGGGGGGCGGGAGAGGTACACGTGCCCGGCCTCGACCAGCGGCCGCATGAAGCGGAACAGGAAGGTCAGCAGCAGGGTGCTGATGTGCTGACCGTCGACGTCGGCGTCCGCCATCAGGATGATCTTGTGATAGCGGAGCTTCTCGATGTCGAAGTCCTCGTGCACACCGGTGCCGAAGGCGGAGATCAGCGCCTGGATCTCCTGGTTCTGGAGGATCTTGTCGATCCTGGCCTTCTCGACGTTGAGGATCTTGCCGCGGATCGGGAGGATCGCCTGGTACTGCGGGTTGCGGCCGGACTTGGCCGAGCCGCCGGCGGAGTCACCCTCGACGATGAAGATCTCGCACTTGATGGGGTCGTTCGACTGGCAGTCGGAGAGCTTGCCGGGCAGGGACGCCGACTCCAGCAGGCCCTTGCGGCGGGTCAGGTCACGGGCCTTGCGGGCCGCCACGCGCGCGGTGGCCGCCTGGATGCCCTTGCGGACGATGTCCGCCGCCTCGACCGGGTTGCGGTCCAGCCAGTCGTTGAGGTGCTCGTAGACCGCCTTCTGGACGAAGGTCTTCGCCTCGGTGTTGCCCAGCTTGGTCTTGGTCTGGCCCTCGAACTGGGGCTCGCTCAGCTTGACCGAGATGATCGCGGTCAGACCCTCGCGGATGTCGTCACCCGTGAGGTTGTCGTCCTTCTCCCGCAGCAGCTTCTTGTCGCGCGCGTACTTGTTGATCAGGTTCGTCAGCGCCGCGCGGAAGCCCTCTTCGTGCGTACCGCCCTCGTGCGTGTGGATGATGTTCGCGAAGGAGTAGACGCCCTCGGTGTAGCCGCCGTTCCACTGCATCGCGACCTCGAGGGACAGGCTCCGGTCCTTGTCCTCGGCCTCCAGGTCGATGACGGTGGGGTGCACCGCCTCGCCCTTGCGGGAGTTGAGGTACTTCACGAAGTCGACGATGCCGCCCTCGTAGTGGTACGTGACCGTCTTGACCTCGGACTTCTCGTCCGCACCCGCCTCGTCCGCCCCGGCCGTCGCCTTCGCCGACTCGCGCTCGTCAGTGAGTTTGATCGTCAAACCCTTGTTGAGGAACGCCATCTCCTGGAAGCGCCGCGAGAGCGTCTCGAAGGAGTACTCGGTGGTCTCGAAGATGTCGCCGTCGGCCCAGAAGGTGACCGAGGTGCCGGTCTCCTCGGTGGCCTCGTGCTTGGCGAGCGGGGCGGTCGGGACGCCCATCTTGTAGTCCTGCGTCCAGCGGTGGCCGTCGGTCCTGACCTCGACGGAGACCTTGCTCGACAGGGCGTTCACGACCGAGACGCCGACGCCGTGCAGACCACCGGAGACCGCGTAGCCGCCGCCGCCGAACTTGCCGCCCGCGTGCAGCACGGTCAGCACGACCTCGACGGCCGGCTTGCCCTCGGAGGGGACGATGCCGACCGGGATGCCACGGCCGTTGTCGACGACGCGCACCCCGCCGTCGGCGAGGATCGTCACCTCGATCGTGTCCGCGTGGCCGGCCAGCGCCTCGTCGACGGAGTTGTCGACCACCTCGTACACGAGGTGGTGCAGGCCGCGCTCACCGGTGGAACCGATGTACATACCGGGTCGCTTGCGGACCGCGTCCAGACCCTCGAGGACGGTGATGGCGCTGGCGTCGTACGAGGCGGTGACCTCGCCGTTCGACGAGGTCACCGCGGCGTTGGCGCCGGCGTCGGTGGACGGGATGTTCTCGTTGGGGTTGCCGGAATCGGCCACGAAGCGCCCTTTCTGGCACAGCACGAGCCGGGCTCGTCGGCGGGTTGCCGGAGCGGCTGCGGCATGTTGCGTTGGTAAGCCTTGATCAGCGTTGCTCAGCTTTTCCCGGACGGTCCCCACGATTGGGGCGGGATTGGCTTCCAGTCTACCGGTAGCGCTGACAGTGATGGGGGTTTGCCGGTACCTGAGTCCTCATGTGCCGCCCTCAACCGGTCTCGGCCGGGTCCCCATATCTAGAAAGGGGCTCCAAGAGGCTCACAGAGGCACTCAGCGCTTCCGGGTGTCAACCCTTGGCTACCGGGGAGTCAGCTCCGGATTCGCACCCGCGTGCGGGCACCCGAATCGACGGCCGGGACGGTACGAGCGGACCGCCCCGCCCGCCGGATACGTGAATTACGTCACCCATAGGTGTCGCCGGGACCCGTGCTGCCCGGGGCGCGCAAGGGGCCGTAGCGACGCACGGGACCACCGGGGCCCTGCACCTTGATCTGCCGCACCCTGCCGTGCCCCAGATCCTCGTTGAGACGCGCGACCAGCGTCGGGGCGAGCAGGCGCAGGTTCGTCGCCCAGGCCGTGGAGTCGCAGCGCACCACCAGCACGCACTCGTCCTCGTCGTACCGCTCCGGCTCACAGTGCTTGGCCACGTCCTCGCCGACGATCTGCGGCCAGCGGCCCATCACCCCGCCGACGGCGGCCGGCGCCTCCCAGCCGCGCTCGGTCAGCAGCCGGTTGATCGCGGCGCCGAGCGCCATCGGGTCGCGGCCGTCCGCACGCGCACCCGAGCGCAGACCGCCGCCGCGCCGGGCCTGCTTCTTCTGCTGCGCGGCGGCCCCCCGCGCGCGTGCCTGCTCGCGCGCGGCCCTGAGCGCCACGCGCGCCAGGTCGACCCCCGAGGGCTCGGGCGTCCTCTTCGGCTCCTGCTCGGTCATACGCGCTCCACCGTCCCGTCGGACACGGTGTACCGCGCCCCCGTGAGCACGTGCGGTACGTCGTCGTCGACCGCGGCCGTCACCAGTACCTGCTCACCGGGCGCGACCAGCTCCGCCAGCCGCTCACGCCGGCGGGTGTCCAGCTCGGCGAAGACGTCGTCGAGGACCAGCACCGGCTCGTTGCCCTCGGCCCGCAGCAGGTCGTAGGAGGCCAGCCGCAACGCGAGCGCATAGGACCAGGACTCGCCGTGGGAGGCGTATCCCTTGGCGGGCAGCTGACCGAGTTTGAGCGTCACGTCGTCCCGATGAGGGCCCACGAGGGTGACGCCCCGCTCGACCTCCTGCTTGCGGGTGTCGGCGAGCGCGGCCATCAGCTGCTCGAAGAGGTGCTCGCGCGTGTGCGCCTCGCCCGGCGCCGACGACTTGTACTCCAGGGCGACCGGCCCGCCGCCGGGGGCCAGTTGCTCGTACGCCTTGTCGGCGAGCGGCTGGATCGCGGCCACCAGGTCGAGCCGCTGGGCGAGCAGCTCGGCGCCGACGCGCGCGAGGTGCTGGTCCCACACGTCGAGCGTGGACAGATCCATGGAACGACCGCCGTGGCGACGGGCCAGCGCGGCCGACTTCAGGAGGGTGTTGCGCTGCTTCAGCACCCGCTCGTAGTCGGAGCGCACACCGGCCATGCGCGGGGAGCGCGCGGTGATCAGCTCGTCCAGGAAGCGCCGCCGCTCGCCCGGGTCGCCCTTCACCAGGGCGAGATCCTCCGGCGCGAACAGCACGGTCCGTACGATCCCCAACACGTCACGTGGTCTGACCTGCGAGGACCGGTTGATGCGGGCGCGGTTGGCCTTGCCCGGGTTCAGCTCCAGCTCGACCAGTTGCTGCCGGTCGCCCTGGCGGACCTGCGCCCGGATGACCGCGCGGTCGGCGCCCATGCGCACCAGGGGCGCGTCGGAGGAGACGCGGTGGCTGCCGAGGGTGGCGAGGTAGCCGACTGCCTCGACGAGGTTCGTCTTGCCCTGCCCGTTGGGGCCGACGAAGGCCGTGACGCCCGGGTCGAGCGGGACTTCGACCCGGGCGTAGGAGCGGAAGTCGGCCAGCGACAGATGCGTGACGTGCATGGTCGTTTCGCCGACCTCCCCCAACGTTGTGGACCGCCGAGCGGCCCTGTGGATTACTTCTTCTCGACCGCGTGGCCGCCGAACTGGTTGCGCAGCGCCGCGATCATCTTCATCTGCGGCGAGTCGTCCTGACGGGAGGCGAACCGCGCGAACAGGGACGCGGTGATCGCCGGCAGCGGCACCGCGTTGTCGATGGCGGCCTCCACGGTCCAGCGGCCCTCGCCGGAGTCCTGTGCGTAACCGCGCAGCTTGTCCAGGTGCTCGTCCTCGTCGAGGGCGTTGACCGCCAGGTCCAGCAGCCAGGAACGGATGACCGTGCCCTCCTGCCAGGAGCGGAAGACCTCGCGGACGTCGGTGACCGAGTCGACCTTCTCCAGCAGCTCCCAGCCCTCGGCGTAGGCCTGCATCATGGCGTACTCGATGCCGTTGTGGACCATCTTCGCGAAGTGGCCGGCGCCGACCTTGCCGGCGTGCACCGAGCCGAAGTCGCCCTCGGGCTTGAGGGCGTCGAAGACCGGCTGCACCTTGGCGACGTTCTCCGCGTCGCCGCCGTACATCAGCGCGTAGCCGTTCTCCAGGCCCCAGACGCCGCCGGAGACGCCGCAGTCGACGAAGCCGATGCCCTTGGCCGCCAGTTCCTCGGCGTGCTTCTCGTCGTCGGTCCAGCGGGAGTTGCCGCCGTCCACGACGACGTCGCCCGGCTCCAGCAGCTCGGCGAGCTCGTCGATGGTCGACTGGGTGGGAGCACCGGCCGGGACCATCACCCAGACGACGCGCGGACCCTTGAGCTTGCCCACAAGCTCAGAGAGGCTGTGGACGTCGGCGAGGTCCGGGTTGCGGTCGTATCCGATGACGGTGTGGCCTGCGCGGCGAATCCGCTCGCGCATGTTGCCGCCCATCTTGCCGAGGCCGACGAGACCGAGCTCCATCAGTTGTTCCTTAGGTCGCTGTGTGGCGTGTGGGGCACCTTCGTACCCATGTCCGAGCCTAAACCCGGACCGTCACGCACACCTGTGGGCATACGCGCTCATACGTACGCCCAGCTTTCCGCTCTCACCTGCGGGTTTCCCCAGCACTCGACCGGTTGTCCACCGACCTGTGGACAACCCGTCGGGCCGCGGCACCGGCGTCAGCCGCTGAGGCGCACCGGCATGATCAGGTACTTGTAGGCCTCGTCCGCCTCGGCGTCCACCGCCGGCTTGCCGCTGAGCAGCGCGGGCTTGGTGGACGTCGTGAAGGACAGCTGGGCCACCGGGGAGTCGATGGCGCTCAGGCCGTCCAGCAGGAAGGTCGGGTTGAAGGCGATGGAGATGTCGTCGCCCTCGAGCTGGGCGTCGACCCTTTCCACAGCCTGTGCGTCGTCGCTGGACCCGGCCTCCAGGATGAGCACGCCCTGCTCGAAGCTGAGCCGCACCGGGGTGTTGCGCTCGGCGACCAGGGCGACGCGCTTGACGGCCTCCACGAAGGGGGCGGTCTCGATGACGGCGATGCTGTTGAACTCGGTCGGGAACAGCGTGCGGTACTTCGGGAGGTCGCCCTCCAGCAGACGCGTCGTCGTCCGCCGGCCGGCGCCCTCGAAACCGATCAGACCCTCGCCCGCGCCCGAGCCGGACAGCGCCAGCGTGACGCTGTCGCCGCTGGTCAGCGCCTTGGCGGTGTCGAGGAGCGTCTTGGCGGGCACCAGGGCGACCGCGGAGGCGTCCGGGTTCTCCGGCTTCCACAGGAACTCGCGGACCGCGAAGCGGTAGCGGTCGGTGGAGGCCAGCGTGACGGTGTCGCCCTCGATCTCGATGCGCACACCGGTCAGCACGGGCAGCGTGTCGTCGCGGCCCGCGGCGATGGCCACCTGGGCGGCCGCGGAGGCGAAGACCTCACCGGGGACCGTGCCCGTCGCGTTCGGCATCTGCGGCAGCGACGGGTACTCCTCCACCGGGAGCGTGTGGAGGGTGAAGCGGGAGGAGCCGCAGACCACCGTCGCCCGTACACCGTCTGTGGAGATCTCCACCGGACGGTTGGGGAGGGCGCGGCAGATGTCCGCGAGCAGGCGGCCGGAGACGAGGACCGTGCCCTCCTCCTCGACCTCGGCCTCCACCGACACCCGCGCGGAGACCTCGTAGTCGAAGCTGGAGAGGCTGAGGGCGCCGTCCTCGGCCTTCAGCAGGAGGCCGGCGAGGACAGGCGCCGGCGGACGGGCCGGGAGGCTGCGCGCCGCCCAGGCCACTGCCTCCGCGAGTACGTCGCGTTCCACCCGGATCTTCACTCTTGCCGCCTCCTGCTGTTGCCGGCGCTTCTCGCCCTGCCTGGCCTTCGTCGTCTGTCTCGGTGTCGTCGGCCCCTGTGAGGGGAAGGACCACCGGGGTCCAGTCTGACGCACCGCACTGACAGTAGGTGCCTCTCGGGGTCAAGTCGTGACGAGGGGCAGCCGGAGGCCGAGGGGCGAGTTGTGCACAGGACCCACTTCGAAACGGATTCCTGGCTCTCTCTAGTCGGGAGTAGTAGTAGGGCCTGTGGATACCGTGGATAACCGCGTCTTCGCAGCTCAGCGGCGAGATTTTGTCCACGGGCCCTGTGGGCGGAGGCGGTGGACAACCGGGGTCCTCTGTGGAGAACGGAAAGTTCTGCACATCCCGTGCACAGGCCGAGGCGACTTCTCCCCAGGTGCGTCCCCAGGTTTACCCGTCTTTCCCACAGCCCAACCCGGCAGCTTCGTGTGACGCCTTTCACTCGACACGGTGAGGAGGCGCGTCGGCTTGCCGAACAGTGGACAGGCATGTGGAGAAGCGGGCGATCGCTGGGGACAACCGGCTCGAGCCTGTGGGTTGCCGGTGGACAACTTCGTGCACAGGGTGTGGACCACCGTCTTGTCCACAGTCTGTGGAGATCCTTCGTCCACGAATCCACAACCGGCTGACCTGGTCTGATCGTCTTTCAACAGGGATACCTGTGGACACGATCTGGACAACTCCGCGGTCCCCAGGTTGTGGAGGGGAAAAAGTCGCCGAATCTGTGGAGAGCGGCCGTAACCCGGCAGGTAATCGAACACCGGGTGACCTACGGGCTGCTCCCCGGTCCCGCTCTCTGCGGCCGAGGGGGCGTGCCGCGGATCCGTTGATGGCGTCCGAAGGGTCCGCCGCGGGTTCGTCGGGGGCTCGTCGGGGGTTCGTCGGGGGCGCCGGGCGGGCTTCCGCTGCGGTGCCCCGCGCTGCGGTGCGCCGCGCTGCGGTGCGCCGCGCTACGGAGCGGTGCCCATGGGCTGCCGGGCGTGCCCACGCGCTGCGGGGCGGCGCCCGCGCGCCGCTCGGCGGTGCCCGGCGGGCCGGCCCGCGGGCAGCACCCCGACCTGCCGCCCGGCGACGCCCGTAGGACTTCCCCTCGACACGCGGAAGGGCGCCCCCGGGATCAGCTCCCTGAGGCGCCCTCGTCGGGTTCGTACGGCTCTGTCAGCCGGCCTTGATCCGGTTGGTCAGCTCGGTCACCTGGTTGTAGATGGAGCGCCGCTCGGCCATCAGATTGCGGATCTTGCGGTCCGCGTGCATCACCGTCGTGTGGTCGCGGCCGCCGAACAGCGCGCCGATCTTCGGCAGCGACAGGTCGGTCAGCTCGCGGCACAGGTACATGGCGATCTGCCGGGCCGTGACCAGGGCGCGGCCGCGCGAGGTGCCGCACAGGTCCTCGACCGTGAGGCCGAAGTAGTCGGCGGTCGCGCTCATGATGGCCGTGGAGGTGATCTCGGGCGCCGAGTCCTCGCCGCCGGGGATCAGGTCCTTCAGGACGATCTCCGTGAGCCCCAGGTCCACCGGCTGCCGGTTGAGCGAGGCGAACGCCGTCACCCGGATCAGCGCGCCCTCCAGCTCGCGGATGTTGCGCGAGATCCGGGAGGCGATGAACTCCAGCACCTCGGGCGGGGCGTTCAGCTGCTCCTGCACCGCCTTCTTCCGCAGGATCGCGATCCGCGTCTCCAGCTCCGGCGGCTGGACGTCGGTGATCAGACCCCACTCGAAACGGTTCCGCAGCCGGTCCTCCAGCGTCACCAGCTGCTTGGGCGGCCGGTCGCTGGACAGCACGATCTGCTTGTTGGCGTTGTGGAGCGTGTTGAAGGTGTGGAAGAACTCCTCCTGCGTCGACTCCTTGTCCGCCAGGAACTGGATGTCGTCGACGAGCAGGATGTCCATCTCGCGGTAGCGCTTGCGGAAGCTGTCGCCCTTGCCGTCGCGGATGGAGTTGATGAACTCGTTGGTGAACTCCTCCGAACTCACGTACCTCACGCGCGTGCCCGGGTAGAGGCTGCGCGCGTAGTGCCCGATCGCGTGCAGCAGGTGCGTCTTGCCGAGGCCCGACTCCCCGTAGATGAACAGGGGGTTGTACGCCTTCGCGGGCGCCTCGGCGACGGCGACCGCGGCCGCGTGCGCGAAGCGGTTGGACGCGCCGATGACGAACGTGTCGAACAGGTACTTCGGGTTCAGCCGCGCGGTCGGCTCACCGGGACCGCTCGCCGGCGCGGGCTGCGCGGCCAGCGGACCGGGCGCCCCGCCACCGGGCTGACCGGGGCCGACCGGGCCACCGCGGCGCGGGTGCCCCCCGCCCGACGGCTCGGGCAGCTCCCGCCGGCCCGGATCCCGCTGGTCGTACTCGGAGCGCTTCTGCTCGTACGGCGAGGGGTCGTAGGGCGGTCGGTCCATCGGCTGGGGGCGGTAGTCCTGCCCGGGCGAGCCGTAGGCGTCCTGGGACGGGGACCCGTAGGAGTCCGGCCCGGGACCGCCGTAGCCGTCCTGCGACGGTGACGCGTAGGGGTCGCGCTCGGGGAAGCCGAGGCGCTGCTGCTGCCAGCCGTACTCGTCCTGGGTGGGCCGCGGCCAGGCGCCGGGCTCGGGGCGCTGGTACTCCGACGGGTACGCCGGCCGGACGGTGGGCAGCTGGTCCTGACGGGAACCCTGGTCGCCAGAGGACGGGCGCTGCTCGGCGCGGTGACGGCCGTAGCCCTCGTACTGGCTCTCGTAGGGCTTGTCGTACTGGTTGTCGTACGGGCCGGAGGGGAGTTCCGGCTCCTCGTACCGCGGCTGCACGGGGGGCGCCGGCGGGGCCGGGGGCTCGCCCGCGGAGTCGTCGACGGTGATCGCGATGCGGATCGGCCGGCCGCACTCGCGGCTCAGGGTCTCGCTGACGATGGGGGCGAGACGGCCCTCCAGTACGCCCTTCGCGAACTCGTTGGGTACGGCGAGCAGGGCGGTGTCGGCGACCAGCGCCAGCGGCTGGCAGCGCCGGATCCAGTGCTCGTCCTTGGTCTCGACGCCCTGCCCGCGGCCCTCTCCGAGGAGATGCTCCAGTACGCGTGGCCACACTGCGGCAAGATCGGCAGGTACGTCAGCCACAGGGCACGCTCTCTCACAGGTCCCACGAACGTGTGACGGTGGGACGGGTCGGTTTCACATCGGGTCGGGCCAGAGACATGGCAACGAATCGGAGTTCAGCCACGGTAGTCAGCGCGGCGGGTACGGTTCAAGTTGTTGTCCCCAGGCTGTGGATAGTGTCTCCCGGTGACCGTTGGTTTGACCGGATGGCGTAGCCGCGCGTACCGTAACCAGGTCGAGTTGTCGATGGCTGCTGCCGCCTGCCTCCGATGGGCACAGATCGCGTCAGGTGATCGGGAAGCGGTGCACTCGGGCGTTAACGCGAGCTACTCGTGGGCGCACGGTGACAGCCAGGACGGCACCCCGCCACTACCGATTGATTTCTGGAGCCCCCGAGTGAGCAAGCGCACCTTCCAGCCGAACAACCGTCGTCGCGCGAAGACCCACGGCTTCCGGCTGCGTATGCGCACCCGTGCCGGCCGCGCGATTCTCGCGTCCCGCCGTAGCAAGGGTCGCGCCCGTCTGTCCGCCTGATCCCGGTCAGGTCATGCCGTCGTGCTGCCCACCGAGAACCGGCTGAGGCGGCGCGAGGACTTCGCGACCGCGGTACGACGAGGCCGTCGGGCCGGACGTCCGACTCTCGTCGTCCACCTTCGAAGCGGTGCCACGGACCCGCACTCGCCTGGGGAGAGCGCTCCCCCGACGCGTGCGGGTTTCGTCGTCAGCAAGGCCGTGGGCGGTGCGGTCGTGCGCAACACGGTGAAGCGCAGACTGCGCCATCTGATGCGCGATCGAGTCGCCCTGTTTCCCCCCGGTAGCCTGGTAGTCGTACGGGCGCTGCCCGGTGCGGGCGACGCCGATTACGCACAACTGGCTCAAGACCTTGATGCCGCCCTTCAACGGCTGCTGGGAGGGGGCGCTCGATGAAGTACCCGCTGCTGGCCCTGATCAAGCTCTACCAGTGGACGATCAGTCCACTGCTCGGGCCGGTGTGCAAGTACTACCCGTCGTGCTCCCACTACGGCTACACGGCCATCGACCGGCACGGCGCGATCAAGGGAACAGCCCTCACCGCCTGGCGCATCCTGCGGTGCAACCCGTGGTCGCTGGGGGGCGTGGACCATGTCCCGCCGCGCAAGCGCCCCCGGTGGCACGAGATGCTCCGCGACGCCTGGCGGGCACGCAAGGGCGGGCCCTCCGCCGCCGAAACGGCCACCGAGGAGAATCATCCTTCGAGCCCGGCCGCAGAGACCCCGTCCCATGCCCAAGGAGCATGATTAGTGGACACGATTGCAAGCCTCTTCAGTTTCATCACGACACCTGTCTCCTGGGTCATCGTCCAGTTCCACACGGTGTACGGCGCCCTCTTCGGCCCGGACACCGGATGGGCCTGGGGCCTGTCCATCGTGTCCCTGGTGATCGTGATCCGGATCTGCCTGATCCCGCTCTTCGTGAAGCAGATCAAGGCGACCCGGGCCATGCAGACGCTCCAGCCCGAGATGAAGAAGATCCAGGAGCGCTACAAGAACGACAAGCAGCGTCAGTCCGAAGAGATGATGAAGCTGTACAAGGAGACGGGTACCAACCCGCTGTCCTCGTGCCTTCCCATCCTGGCGCAGTCACCGTTCTTCTTCGCCCTGTACCACGTGCTCAACAGCATCGCCAACGGTGACACCATCGGTGTGATCAACCAGAGCCTGCTGGAGAGCGCGCAGAAGGCACACATCTTCGGCGCTCCGCTGGCCGCGAAGTTCACCGACAGCTCCTCGGACGTGGCCGCGCTCGACGCCTCGCTGACCAGCGTCCGCATCGTCACCGCGATCATGATCGTCCTGATGTCGGCCTCGCAGTTCTTCACGCAGCGCCAGCTGATGACGAAGAACGTCGACACCACGGTGAAGACGCCGTTCATGCAGCAGCAGAAGATGCTGATGTACGTCTTCCCCATCATGTTCGCCGTCTTCGGCATCAACTTCCCGGTCGGTGTCCTCGTCTACTGGCTGACCACCAACCTGTGGACCATGGGTCAGCAGATGTACGTCATCCACAACAACCCGACCCCGGGTTCCAAGGCCCAGGCCGCCTACCTGGAGCGCCTGCACAAGCGGGTCACGCACCACGGCAAGACGCGCGGACGCGGTGAGAAGGCCATCGTCAAGGCCATCGTGGCCAAGGGCCGCGACCGCAACGAGTACGAGCGCAAGTTCATCAACGGTCTGAGCAAGGCGGGGCTGGTGGCCCAGGCCGACGGCACCGTCGCCAAGGGCGAGGCCCAGGTCGTCACCCAGGCCGAGGACGGCGCGCCCACGAACGCCGCCGCCGCCAAGCGCCAGCAGCCCAGGCGCCAGACCAAGGCCCAGCGCCAGACCGGGGGTCCGAAGGCGGCCGGCGAGACCACCTCGCTGACCAAGTCCGACGAGCCGCAGGATGCCAAGCCCGTCGGCTCCGCCAAGGCGAAGCCCGCCGGCGGCGGTCGCAGCAAGGCCCAGTCCGGGCAGCGCAAGGGCGGCCCGCAGCGCCCCAAGTCCCCGTCCAAGAAGTAAGAAGGAGCCCATCCCGTGACGGAAGGCACCACCTCCGCCGCCGCCGAGGGTGCAGACACCCTGACCCGCCTGGAGCAGGAGGGCGAGATCGCGGCGGACTACCTCGAGGGTCTGCTGGACATCGCCGATCTCGACGGCGACATCGACATGGACGTCGAGGCCGACCGTGCCTCTGTGTCGATCATCAGCGACACGGGCAGCCGCGACCTGCAGAAGCTGGTCGGCCGGGACGGCGAGGTGCTGGAGGCGCTTCAGGAGCTGACGCGCCTGGCCGTGCACCGGGAGACCGGTGACCGCAGCCGGCTGATGCTGGACATCGCGGGCTACCGCGCCAAGAAGCGCACCGAGCTCTCCGAGCTGGGCGCCAAGGCCGCGGCCGACGCGAAGAACAGCGGCGAGCCGGTGAAGCTCAAGCCCATGACACCCTTCGAGCGCAAGGTCGTCCACGACGCGGTCAAGGCGGCCGGCCTGCGCAGCGAGTCCGAGGGTGAAGAGCCGCAGCGCTTCGTCGTCGTACTCCCCAACTGATTCGGTACGTACGTTCCTCCGGCCCCGTCTGTTGCGCAGGCGGGGCCGGTCTTTGTCAGCCTGGTAGTTCTGGTGGTCGGCGCCGAGCGCGCCGATGCGGTACGGAAGGACGGTCCCCGTGACGGAGGCAGCGGAGCTCCCCCCTGCGCCCGAGCAGGCACGCGAGGTATTCGGTGATCGCTTCGCGGATGCGGTCCGGTACGCCGAGCTCCTGGCCGAGGCCGGCGTGCAGCGTGGGCTCATCGGCCCCCGGGAGGTGCCCCGCCTCTGGGAGCGGCATCTGCTGAACTGCGCGGTGCTCTCCGAGGCGGTACCCGAGGACGTGACGGTGTGCGACGTCGGCTCCGGCGCCGGCCTGCCCGGGATCCCCCTGGCACTCGTCCGCGAGGACCTGAAGATCACGCTGCTGGAGCCGCTCCTGCGGCGCACCACCTTCCTCACCGAGGTCGTCGAGCTCCTCGGCCTCGACCATGTGACCGTCGTCCGCGGCCGCGCCGAGGAGGTCATGGGCAAGCTGCCGCCGGTCCATGTGGTGACCGCCCGGGCAGTGGCGCCGCTGGACCGCCTGGCCGCCTGGGGCATCCCACTGCTGCGCCCCTACGGCGAGATGCTCGCGCTGAAGGGCGACACCGCCGAAGAGGAGCTGAAGAGCGCGGCCACCGCACTGAGCAAGCTCGGCGCGGTCAGCACCTCGATCCTGCACGTCGGTGAGGGCATCGTCGATCCGCTCTCCACGGTCGTGCGGGTCGAGGTCGGGGAGAGCCCCGGCGGTGTGCGGTTCGCGGCCAAGCGGGCCAAGGCGGCCCGGACGGGGCGCACGCGTCGCCGTCGCTGATCCGGCCTGCAGACAGCCGTACTCCACACAAGCTGCCAAACCCACGCACGACGGAGTGTCGCGGCAGTTCGGTCGTGGGCGCTGTGCATCGTGTTTCACGTGAAACGTCGCTCATTGCTGCACGGCATCATCAGCCGGGGTCGGGCCGCGGCCGAACCCCGCGACCGCAAGCCTCTCGGCTCACTCGATAAGGGACCGGAGTTGTCCACAGAGGTGGATTTCTCCACAGAACACCAGGCCTCACTGGTTCATGACCCCGAAGACATGGGAGGCTCTGTTCATTGCGAGCCTGAAGTCGAGGAGAGTGAATCGTTGCGGTCCGACGCCAACATCGCGGGACCGATGACCGATCCGGTCCCCGGTCCCCGTACCGAGTCGATGGGGGAGGATGTTTCACGTGAAACACCGCCCCCGATGGACGACACTCCGATCGGTCGTGCTGCCCAACTGGCGGTGGAGGCACTGGGCCGCGCCGGCGAGGGCCTGCCACGGCCCGAGCAGACCCGCGTCATGGTGGTCGCCAACCAGAAGGGCGGCGTGGGCAAGACGACGACGACCGTCAACCTCGCCGCTTCCCTGGCTCTGCACGGTGCTCGTGTCCTGGTGATCGACCTCGATCCGCAGGGCAACGCGTCCACCGCCCTCGGAATCGATCATCACGCCGAGGTCCCGTCCATCTACGACGTGTTGGTCGAGAGTCGTCCGCTCTCCGAAGTCGTCCAGCCGGTTCCCGATGTCGAGGGCCTGTTCTGTGCTCCTGCCACGATCGATCTCGCCGGTGCGGAGATCGAGCTGGTGTCCCTGGTGGCGCGAGAGAGCCGACTGCAGCGAGCGATCCAGGCGTACGAACAGCCGCTGGACTACGTCCTCATCGACTGTCCGCCCTCGCTCGGCCTGCTGACGGTCAACGCGTTGGTGGCGGGCCAGGAGGTTCTGATCCCGATCCAGTGCGAGTACTACGCGCTGGAGGGCCTGGGCCAGCTGCTTCGCAACGTCGACCTGGTGCGGGGGCACCTCAACCCCACACTGCATGTGTCGACCATCCTGCTCACCATGTACGACGGCCGGACGCGTCTCGCGTCGCAGGTCGCGGAGGAGGTGCGCACCCACTTCGGCGACGAGGTGCTGCGGACGAGCATTCCCCGCTCGGTCCGTATCTCCGAGGCGCCGAGCTACGGGCAGACGGTGCTGACTTACGATCCTGGATCGAGTGGTGCCCTCTCCTATCTTGAGGCGGCCCGAGAGATCGCGCTGAAGGGCATCGGTGTCAGTTACGACGCTACGAACGCCCATATCGGCGCACAGAACAATCCGAGCATGGTGGAGGGGATTCAGTGAGTGAGCGACGGAGGGGGCTGGGGCGTGGTCTAGGTGCACTGATCCCTGCTGCCCCGACGGAGAAGACGCCGGCTTCGGCCGCAGTGGGTGGTGGGGCATCAGCGTCCCCCGCAGCGGTTCCGCTGCTGACGACCGACCGCGGAGTGGCGGCGGCGAAGGTGGCGACGCTGTCGCCTGTTTCACGTGAAACCGAGGAACCGTCGGCCAACAGCGCCGTAGAGACGCCCGCGCCTCCCCTGGGCGCTCACTTTGCTGAGATCCCCCTCGATGCCATCGTTCCCAACCCGCGCCAGCCGCGGGAGGTCTTCGACGAGGACGCGCTGCAGGAGCTGATCACCTCCATCAAGGAAGTCGGTCTCCTCCAGCCGGTCGTGGTACGGCAACTGGGTCCCGCGCGCTATGAGCTCATCATGGGTGAGCGGCGCTGGCGGGCCTGCCGTGAAGCGGGCCTGGAGGCGATCCCGGCGATCGTGCGGGCCACGGAGGACGAGAAGCTCCTCCTGGACGCCCTCCTGGAGAACCTCCACCGGGCTCAGCTGAACCCGCTGGAAGAGGCGGCCGCCTACGACCAGTTGCTGAAGGACTTCAACTGCACCCACGACCAGCTGGCGGACCGCATCGGCCGGTCTCGTCCCCAGGTCTCCAACACGCTGCGTCTGCTGAAGCTCTCGCCGGCGGTCCAGCGCCGGGTCGCGGCCGGGGTTCTCTCCGCAGGCCATGCCCGGGCCCTGCTCTCCGTCGAGGACTCGGAGGAGCAGGACCGGCTGGCCCACCGGATCGTGGCCGAAGGGCTCTCGGTGCGGGCCGTCGAGGAAATCGTGACCCTCATGGGCTCCCGGCCCCAGACCCCTCAGCGCTCCAAGGGGCCTCGTGCCGGCGGCCGGGTCTCTCCGGCCCTGTCCGAGCTCGCCACCCGTCTCTCCGACCGCTTCGAGACACGGGTGAAAGTCGACCTGGGGCAGAAGAAGGGCAAGATCACCGTCGAGTTCGCCTCGATGGACGACCTCGAGCGCATCCTCGACACGCTCGCTCCCGGAGAGGGACCCGTCCTTCAGAAGGGTGTCGTCGAAGGCGAGTCCGAGGCCACGGAAGACTGAGGCGCCCAGTCGGGCGTCCCGACCTGCCGACCGAAAGAGCGAGCCGTGTCCGGTGCTCACCGGACACGGCTCGCTCTTTGCTTTCATGCAGTACTGAGGGAATCGCATCGTGGATACGATGCGTTGGGGTAATGGCGCATCCACCGGGCAGCGACCTCTGAGGGGGAGGCGGGGGCCATGCGAACGATGAGCCGGACCGGACTGATGACTGCGGGACTGGGCCTGGGCGCGGTGGGAGGCTTCGTCGGCAGCCTGCTCAGGGAACGGAGTGCTCTGACAGCCGCTCGCGGTGCCGCGGGCGAAGGAAGCGAGGAACAGCCTTCATGGGGCGTCGGCTCGTACCGCTCACGTTGGACAACCTTCAGGACCTTCCCCAGCGCTGCCGCTCGTGCGTCTTCTGGGAGCTGGACCCCGTCAGCGGCGAAGCCGCGGTAAGGGCGGGCACGGCCGCCCTCGAGAAGGAAGCCTGGATCTCCGCCGTCCTGCTGGACTGGGGTTCCTGCGGCCGGGTCGTCTACGTCGACGACGTCCCCGTCGGGTTCGTGCTCTACGCCCCGCCCGCGTATGTGCCTCGCTCGACGGCGTTCCCCACGAGCCCGGTGTCTCCGGACGCGGTGCAGTTGATGACGGCGTTCATCATGCCGGGGTACCAGGGCCAAGGGCTCGGCCGGGTGATGGTGCAGACAGTCGCCAAGGATCTCCTGCGCCGGGGGTTCAAGGCGATCGAGGCATTCGGCGACGCCCGCTGGAAGGAGCCTTCCTGTCTGCTGCCGGCCGACCATCTGTTGGCAGTGGGGTTCAAGACGGTCCGACCCCACCCGGCCCACCCACGGCTGAGGCTGGAGCTGCGCACCACGCTCTCCTGGAAGGAAGACGTGGAGATGGCCCTCGACCGGCTCCTAGGGGCGGTACAGAAGGAGCCGGCGCTGCGACCGCTGTGAGCGGTACCCGGACAGTGGCGAGGGCGGCTATGGCTCCTGGCACAGTGAACGGGGAGAAGCGAAAGGGGCCGACCCTTATGGGCCGGCCCCTTCGTGTTTCACGTGAAACATCGGCCATCGCAGCGACGACCGCTCAGAACGTCACTCGGCGATGAAGTCCTCGAGGTCGCGGACGATCGCGGCCTTCGGCTTGGCACCGACGATGGTCTTGGCGACCTCGCCGTTCTGGTAGACGTTCAGGGTCGGGATGGACATGACGCCGTACTTGGCGGCCGTACCCGGGTTCTCGTCGATGTTGAGCTTGACGACCTCGATCTTGTCGCCGTACTCGTTGGCGATCGCCTCGAGGGACGGAGCGATCTGGCGGCACGGACCGCACCAGGCGGCCCAGAAGTCCACCAGGACGGGCTTGTCGCTCTTGAGGACGTCCTGCTCGAAGGAGTCGTCGGTCACGTTCTTGAGGTCGGCCACGGCGGGCTCCTTAACTGGTGTGCGGTGGGGCGGGAGAGGGTCAGACTGCGGTCTTCTCGGGCTCGGCCTGCTCCTCGTCCGCGAGGGCGGCGAGGAAGCGCTCGGCGTCGAGAGCGGCGGAGCAGCCGGTACCGGCCGCGGTGATCGCCTGGCGGTAGGTGTGGTCGACCACGTCACCGGCGGCGAAGACACCGGTCACGTTCGTCCGGGTGGAGGGCGCGGCGACCTTCAGGTAGCCCTCCTCGTCCAGGTCGAGCTGGCCCTTGAAGAGCTCGGTGCGCGGGTCGTGGCCGATCGCGATGAACAGGCCGGTCACCGGCAGGTCGGAGAGCTCACCGGTCTTGAGGTTGCGCAGCTTCAGTCCCGACAGCTTCTGCTCGCCCTGGATCTCGGCGACCTCGCTGTCCCAGATGAACTTGATCTTCGGGTCGGCGAAGGCACGCTCCTGCATCGCCTTGGACGCGCGCAGGGTGTCCCGGCGGTGGACGACCGTCACGGACCTGGCGAAGCGCGAGAGGAAGGTGGCCTCCTCCATCGCGGTGTCACCGCCGCCGATCACGGCGATGTCCTGGTCCCTGAAGAAGAAGCCGTCGCAGGTGGCGCACCACGAGACACCACGGCCGGAGAGGGCGTCCTCATTGGGCAGGCCGAGCTTGCGGTGCTGCGAGCCGGTGGTGACGATGACGGCCTTGGCCTGGTGAACCGTACCGGCGGTGTCCGTGACGGTCTTGATCTCACCGGAGAGATCGACGGAGACGATGTCGTCGGGCACCAGCTCGGCGCCGAATCGCTCGGCTTGGGCGCGCATGTTGTCCATGAGCTCGGGGCCCATGATGCCGTCCCGGAAGCCGGGGAAGTTCTCCACCTCGGTGGTGTTCATCAGGGCGCCGCCCGCGGTGACGGCCCCTTCGAACACCAGCGGCTTCAGCGACGCTCGTGCGGTGTACAGCGCCGCCGTGTAGCCGGCGGGCCCGGAGCCGATGATGATCACGTTACGGACGTCGCTCACGGCTGGATTCCTCGTCTCTGGTCTGCGTCGTTCGACCGGTGGGAGCTTCTCTGAACTCTCACCCCACCCAACGGATCCTAAGGGGCGCGCATTCCCGGTGTGTCCGGGCACACGCAGGGGGCGACACCGTACGGGATACCACGCAGGGCGGAGACGAAGCCTGGTCTGTCAACGGCGGGTGTAGGTGTCCTTGAGAAGGACTTCGGCGGTGCCGGCCGAGGGGTGCTCCACACAGGTCGCGTCCATGAGGTAGGCGGTGACCTTGGTGCTGTCGGAAGCGTCAGGCAGAAGGACGAGAAGAGCGTCCTTCCCCTGGTAGGTGCCCGACTCGGTGGCGAGGGCAGCGTCGCTCGGGCCGATGCCCTTCTGGACACACAGGGGGACCGTGGGCCGCTGGAAGACCATGGGGCCCTTGCTCTCGGGATTGCCCTGGGCTCCCACTGAGTCCGGGCTCCGCGAGCTCTGGGCCTTGGCGAGGAGATCCGAGACCTGCTCTTCCAGAGTGCTCTCGGCGAAGGTGTCGGCGGCAGTGGACGTCGGCCGTTGTGCAGAGGTGCCGGATCCCCCGTCATCCGTCAGGGACGACACCAGGACCGAGCCGAGCCCCAGGGCGGCGACAGTGAAGACGGCGCCGAGGGCAGCGACCTTGCGGTGCCCGCTCCGCTGGCGTTCCTTGCGGCCCGGACCGGTGGTGGAGCTGCGGGCCTGCCCTGTGGGGCGGGACGCTCCGCTCGATGTTTCACGTGAAACATGCCTTGTGGCGTCGGTATCGGCGGTGTCCTCGGAGTCGGACTGCGCCGTGGAGACCGGAAGGTCCTCCGTGGAGACCGGGAGGTCGTCCTCGGAGGTGCCCGCGGTCTCCGTGGCCGTCGCGTTCAGCAGGGCCTCCGCGGCGAGCGCGGCGTCGATGCGGTGGGCGACGTCGTCCGGCATCCGCGGCGGTCCGGGCAGCGTGCCCAGGAGACCCCGGATCTCCTCCAGCGACGCGTGGACGTCCGCACAGAGGTCGCACGTGTCGAGATGCCTCCGGACGTCGGCGCTGCGGGAGGGCGGCAGCAGGCCCTCGGTGAGGTCGGAGATCTCCGCGACGTCCGGGTGTCCGGTCGTGTCCGTCGTCGATGTCACGCTCGCCCACCTCCGCCCTTCACAGCAGCTGAATCGCCCGTCCCGGCGCCGTCCGGACCCTCGTCACGAGGTCCCGCTGCGGGTG
Source organism: Streptomyces sp. NPDC014995 (assembly GCF_043080745.1). NCBI lineage: Bacteria > Bacillati > Actinomycetota > Actinomycetes > Kitasatosporales > Streptomycetaceae > Streptomyces > Streptomyces sp. NPDC014995. Next base: position 261,119 of record NZ_JBIBVX010000002.1, on the reverse strand, counting down.
GGACGGATGTCCCCTGCGCCCGGTTCCGTCCCACCGTGCTTTCTCTCTTCTCGCCGGTGTTCTCCGGTCGGAGATGGCTGAGCAGCGGCAGCAGCTTGGCTCTGCCCCGGGCACAGCGGCTCTTCACCGTCCCGGTCGGCACGTCGAGCATGCGGGCGGCCTCGGCGACCGGATAGCCCTGCATGTCGACGAGGACGAGCGCGGCGCGCTGGTCGGGCGGGAGCGTGCCGAGCGCCTCCAGCAGCTGGCGGTGCAGATCGTTGCGCTCCGCGGGGGCCGAGGCCGACTCGTGCGGCTCCAGCAGCTGCTCCAGGCGCTCGGTGTCGTCGACCGGTGAGGTCTTGCGGGAGGCCACCTTGCGGGCACGGTCGAGGCAGGCGTTCACCGTGATGCGGTGCAGCCAGGTCGTGACGGCGGACTGGCCGCGGAAGGTGTGGGCGGCCCGATAGGCGGACGCCAGGGCGTCCTGTACGGCGTCAGCGGCCTCCTCGCGGTCTCCCAGGGTCCGCAGCGCCACCGCCCACAGCCGGTCCCGGTGGCGCCGTACGAGCTCCCCGAAGGCGTCCGGGTCGCCCTCCAGGTGGCGGGCGAGGAGGTCCTGATCGCTTACGTCGCCGTATGCGCTGCCCTCTGCCATCGGACCCCCTCCCCCCTGTTCCTCAGCTGGTTACCTTGATGTCCGCCACCCGGCCACGGTAGGTGCCCTCCTCGGTCAGCGGCAGCTTGGTCAGCCAGACCAGCAGGTAGCGGGTCGTGACCGACTCGGTGGGCTGGAGCGTCACCGTCGTGCCGGAGCCTTCGGCGACCTTCGTGTACGCGTCGAGGGACGTGGGTTCGGAGCCCGCTTCGCCGGAGGCGGCACGGAGCTGGACCGAGGTCTGTCCCACGAAGGTGACGGTCACCTTCCCGACCTGCTGGACCTTGCCGAGGTCGAGGATGAGGCCGAGCCCCGATTTCAGGTTCCCGAAGTTGGCGCCCTGGTAGAAGTTCGTCTCCCAGTAGGTGGAGGCGCTGTCGTCGTAGGCCTTCTGCACGTCGGCAGGCTTCTCGGAGCCGTCCCCGAGCGGATCGAAGTCCCGGGCGCCGCTGATGGCGATGGGCTGGCTGGCGGGCTTCGACGGGCTCTTCTCGTTGTCCTCCGTCGTCTGCGTCTGGTTCGTCTCGTCGGACTTGCCCTGGTCCATCAGGGCGTCCGCGAGCTGCCAGCTGCCGAGGCCGAGAGCGGCGATGAGCAGGGCGGAGACCGCCCACTTCAAAGCCTTGCCGGTACGGCTCTGCAACGGAGGCGGCGGGGTCGGAACCGGCTGGGTGATGCCCGGGTGCGCAGCGGGGCGGCCGTAGGTGCCCTGCTGGTACGTGGTGCGCTGGTACTCGGGCGGCGCGGTGAACGCCGGCTCCGGCGGGCGGATACGCGGCATCTCGGCGATCGCCTTCACCAGCTCCTCCGGAGTGGTGCAGGCGGCCTCGTGCCGGGAGGCGGTCGCCCCGTCGTTGGCGAGGGCGCGCATCGCCAGCTCCGACAGGCCGCGGTGGATGCCGGCACGCACCTGGTCGGGGGCGATCAGCCCGATGTCCTTCGGCAGCCCGGACAGGCCGTAGGCGTCGCTCTCGTACGGCCAGCGCTGGGTCAGCGCCGCGTAGAGCAGGGCGCCGATCGCCTCGGTGTCGGTGCGCTGAGGGGTGTCGGAGCCGATGCCGCGCAGGGCGGCGTTCACGGCGAGGCCGCGGATACGCCACTGGCCCGTGGAGGTGCGCAGCACGGCGTTCGGGTTGAGGCGCAGGTGCGCGAGGCCTTCACGGTGGGCGGCGGCCATGGCGGAGGCGATCTGGCTGACCATCTGGTAGGCGTCGTGCGGCTCCAGCGGCCCGGAGGCGAGGAGCGTGGTCAGCTCGGTGGCGTCGGGCAGCCACTCGTGGACGACGTAGACGAGGTCGTTCTCCTCGACGGCGTCCAGCACCTGGACGAAGCGCGGATCGCCGAGCAGCGCCGAGGAACGGGCCGCGGCCAGCACCGAACGAGCCCGGGTGTGGTCCGCGGGCAGGACGTGGACGCCGACGGCGCGGCGCAGTTTCTCGTCGACCGCACGCCAACTGCTGAAACCGTCCAGACGGGTGACACAGTCCTCGAGGCGGTAGCGTCTGGCGAGCTTGTGACCGCTGTGCAGTTCCGGCGCCGAGGCCTTCCCGGGACGCTCCGTCCCGCCACTCCCCTGTGCCTCGTCGCTGTCCGTGTCCCGCTCCCGGTTCTTGGCCACCCCGTCGGCCGTGGACTGGTCCGCCTCGGCGGTCAGCGGCTCGTCACCGCTGTTGTCTGCCACGTCGACGGCAGCCGTACTCCGTTCCGCCACCGTCGTTCCTGCCTCCCCATTCATTGCGCGCCGCCCGACCTCGTGCGCGCCGTCCGACGCCGAAACCAATTGTGCCCACAGTCCGCCGCTATGCACGACACGCAGCGGCGGACGATGGTTGTGCGCCTACCCCCTGCCTCAGCGACCCAGGCGTCCGCGGACCATGCCGACGAGCGAGTTGAGCTCCTCGATACGCATGCGGCGGGCGGCGACGTAGAAGATGCCGAGCAGAACCGCCCCGCCGGCCAGCAGCGCGGCGAAGGAACCGAGGACGCCCTGTCCCAGGCTGTGACCGATGCCGTAGCAGGCGGCGCCACTGAGCAGCGCGGCCGGCACGGAGGCGATGCTCAGCCGCGCGTAGGTCCGCAGGACGCGGGAGCCGTCGAGGTCGCCGCCGAGCCGCCTGCGCAGCCGGTTCCAGGCGACGCCGACGCCGATCGCGTAGGCCAGCCCGTAGGAGGCGGCCATACCGACCACCGCCCAGCGCGCGTCGAGCACGAAGAAACAGACCGCCGAGGCGCCGGCGTTGACGGCGGCCACGATGACCGTGTTGTAGAAGGGCGTCCGCGTGTCCTCGTAGGCGTAGAACGCGCGCAGGACGACGTACTGCACGGAGTACGGGATCAGGCCGAGGCCGAAGGCCATCAGCATGAAGCCCATGTTGGTGGCCTCGCTGGTGCCGGAGGAGCCGAAGATCAGGGTGCACATCGGGATGCCGAGCGCGAGGAACCCGAAGGCGATGGGCACGATCGCGACGGCCGTGGTGCGCAGGCCCTGGGAGATGTCGTCCCGGACCGCGCCGCCGTCGCCCTCGGCCGCCGAGCGGGAGAGGCGGGGCAGCAGGGCGGCCATCAGCGAGACGGTGATGATGGCCTGCGGCAGGCCCCAGATCAGCTGGGCGTTGGCGTAGGCCGCGAAGCCGGTGCCGTCGACGGGCGAGTCCTTGCCCGCCGCGGTGGACAGCTGGGAGACGACGATCGCGCCGGCCTGGTTGGCGAGGACGAAAAGGAAGGTCCACTTCGCGAGCGTGACGGCCTTGCCGAGGCCGTGGCCCTTCCAGTCGAAGCGCAGCCGCAGCCGGAAGCCGGTCTCCCGCAGGTACGGGATCATCGCCAGGGCCTGGACGACCAGACCCAGCAGGACGCCGACACCGAGGAGCCGCTGGCCCTCCGGCGGGATGGTCGTGACCTTCATGCCGGAGTCCGCGGCGGTGCCGTAGACGTAGATGAACATGCCCAGCGTCACGATGATGACGATGTTGTTCAGGACCGGTGTCCACATCATCGCGCCGAACCTGCCGCGCGCGTTGAGGATCTGCCCCATGACGACGTGGACGCCCATGAAGAAGATCGAGGGCAGGAAGTAGCGGACGAAGGTGATGCCGACCTCGTTGGCGGCGGGGTCGTCGGCGACCGGGGCCGACAGCAGCCGGATCAGGACGGGTGCCGCGGCGAGCGAGGCGACGGTGAGCAGGCCGAGTGCCACGACGACCAGGGTCAGCAGGCGGTTGGCGTACGCCTCGCCGCCGTCCTCGTCCTCCTTCATGGCGCGGACGAGCTGGGGCACGAAGACGGAGTTGAGGCCGCCGCCGACGGTGAGGATGTAGATCATCGTCGGCAGCTGGTAGGCGACCTGGAAGGTGTCACCGAGCAGGCCCACGCCCAGCGCCGAGACGATCAGTGCGGAGCGGATGAAGCCGGTGAGGCGCGAGACCATCGTGCCCGCCGCCATCACGGCGCTGGACTTCAGCAGGCCCGCGGCGCGTCCGCCCTTCTTCGCGGCGGGGGCCGCGGTGGGAGCGGCGGCGGGAGTGGCGGTCAGGTTCATGGTCGCGTCGGCGCCCGGCGACGGCTCCGCGGGCACCGGCGGACGGGGAGCCGCTGGCGCCTGGTACTGCGGCGCCGGTCCCTGGCCGCCCGGGGCAGGAGCGGGGCCCGGCACCGCCGGGGCGTCCGTCGGCGGCCGGGTGCCGCCCTGCTGCTGGTCCCGGAAGAGGTGCGCGAAGGCGTCGGGCTCGTGCCGCTCCTCGCCGGAGTGCGTGACCAGGTCGTCCACGCCCACGAACTGGGTCGTGCGGGGATCGTCGCCGTACGGCAGGTACTGGGTCGGGCCCTCCGGCTCGGGCGCCGGGGTCTGGGCCCACACCCGCGGGTCCGGGGCGTACGGGGACTGCTGCGGCTGGGCGTACAGCGGCTGTTGCGGCTGTTGGCTGCCCGGGGGCGGCGGGGGATGCGCGGCACGGTCGTAGAGCGCCTCGGCGACCGGATCCTGCGCGGTGAGGTCCTGGGCCCGGTAGGGGTCCTGGTCGTAGGCGTCCTGGAGGTACATGTCCGCGGGGTGCTGCGGCGGCACCTGGCCGTGCTCGGGCGGCGGGCCCTCGGGGTAGCCCGAGCTGCCCGCGGCCTGGCCGCGGTCACCGTCGTACGGCGCGTTCATGGTTACCCCACCTCATCGTCCCGGGCCCACCGGCCACGACATCCTCAACGGTCCACTCTCTCACCCGTCCCGGACGGGTCCCTGCTTTCCGCTGCGGTGTCCGGCGTCCCGTCACTCGGCTGCACCGGGTCGTCTGCCCCGGACCGGGCACCGGATTCTTCGGTGCGACGGTCCTCGGAGTCCTCCTCGGAGACCTCCGAGGACGCGGCGGTCTCGGCGGCGTCGCCCGCCTCTTCGGGGGCGTCCTCCCCGGCCTCGCGGGCCGCGGCGCGCTTGCGCTGGGTGTACATACGGAAGCCGGCCAGCACCAGCAGCAGCACACCGCCGCCGATGACCAGCATCACGGTGGCCGTGATCTCGGTGACCTTCACGTCGAAGGTGACCGGCGCGCCGTACTCGCGGCCGTCCTGGGTGTAGAGCTGGGCGACCACCGACGTCTGGCCGTTGACGTTGGCGGACGTGGTGAACTTCACCGTCGTGCTGTGTCCGCCGGAGACCGCGATGGGCTCCTGGTCGTAGGCCTTGCCGCCGATCTCGAGGCGGGTCGAGTTGGTCGAGGTGAGCCGCAGCACCAGGTGCTCGACGCCCTGTACCAGGTTGTTCTGCACGGTGACGGGGATCGTGGCGCTGCGCCCGGAGAGCTTGGTGTCCGACTTCTGGATCAGCTTGACCTGGTCGGCGAGGGTGTCGAGGTGGTCCTGGACGCCCTGGCGGAAGGAGCTCGCCGCGCTGGTCCGGCCCCGCCACGACGTGGCCATCTCACGGTTGATCGCCCGGCCGAAGGGGGTCACGACCCGGGACTCGTCGGTGAGGATGACCTTGAAGTTGTCGAGCTTGGCCTGCGTGGTCGCGATCTCCTCGAAGGCGGACCGGGGCAGCTCCCGCTTGCGCAGCGCGGAGGGGTACTTCGAGCGCGCCGGCACCTTCGTGGTGGCGCGGGGGTCGGGCTTTGCCGTCGCGGCCGCCGTGAGCTGCTGCGACTGCGACCAGGTCCCGCCTTGGAGGGCGGTGACCGCCTGCGTCATCGCCTGGGCCTGGCTCGCCGTCGGCATCCGCTGCGGGGCCACGACGATGCTGCGCTGCTTGCCCGTCTGCAGGTTCAGCTCCAGGCTCTGGGCCAGGAACTCCTGTACGGCGAGCGTGGACGCCGAGGCCCTCGTCAGATCACCCTGGAACGCCGTGGAGAGCCGCGTGTCCGCGACCACCGCCGTGGTGCCGCCGCCGATGGGGCGGGCCGCGGAGGGCGTGTACGACAGGCTGCCCGTCTCCTCCAGGCTGTCGCCGCGTGCGATCACCTTGTCGGCACCGGCGGAGGTGGCGACCTTGACGATCGACGGGTCGACGGCACCCTCCACCGGCCAGGCGAAGTCGGTGCTCGGGGTGACGTGGAGCACCGTCTCCACCGTGGTGGCGGCGACATCGGTGGCCGCCTTGAGCTGGCTCAGCGAGCCGGTGACACCGGTGCCGTTGTGGGCGAGGGAGGCCAGGTCGGGGTCGGCGAAGGGCAGGGCGACGACCTCCTTGCCCTGCACGGCGCTCTGCAGGTCGCCCAGCCACTGCTTGGCGATCGCCTGGTGGGTGCCGGCCGTGGTGGTGGTGCCGGCGCCGCGGACGTCGTAACGGCCAGTCATGGCGTCCACGGACGCCAGCAGGTCCGGGTCGATCACCCAGGTGACGTCGAGAGCCTTGCCCAGGGTGACGAGCTGGTCCAGGCGGCCGCCGGGCGAGATCTCCTCGGCGAGGTCGTCATGGAGGAAGACGGGCGTCTGCTGCTCGTTGGAGCCCGTCTCCGCCGTCATGTGGACGGTGGACATCAGCGGCCACAGCACGGTCGTCTTCGTCGCGGTGTCCGCCTTGCCGGGATGCCAGGGCAGGAACGTCCGCTGGATGCCGAGCATCTGCTCCCACGGCTTCGCGGCGGTCTCGCCCGAGAGCGAGACGCTCAGGGGGTAGACCCCGTCGTCCTCGAGATCGAGCTTGTCGACCGGTACGGAGATGCTGAAGTGCTGGGCGACGCCCGGCGTGAGCTTGGCGAACGTGGCGACGTACTTGCCGCCCACCTCGGACCCGGCGGCGCCCGACAGGTCGTCGGCGTTCTTGGCGACGGTGTCGATCGCCGACCGGGTGGTGAGCGCGGATCCGACCCGCAGGTCGACCTGTGCGTCGGTGACTGCCTGTTTGCCGTTGTTGGTCACTGTGCCGGACACGGTCAGCGTGTCCCCGTCGGTGGGGACGCTGGGGCTGAGTGAATCCACGGAGACGGCCACCGTGCCCGCGCCGGATGCCTCTCTGGCGGACGCCTGTCCGTCGGCCTGCGCCGGGGAGGCGGGCAGCTGGAGCAGACCGGCCAGCAGAGGCGCCCCCGCGAGCAGTGCTCCGGTGCGCCGCAGCCACCGGCGGGCAGGTGAGGGAGTCATCCCCGGGATGTCTGCCGCCTCGGCCACGCGTTCGTCCGTCCCTCGTCGTCGTTCAGTGGTCCTCGGAAAGTGCGTCCACGCATGGTAACGATGTGCGCTGAGGGTAAGTGCCGCGGAGTGCTCCACAAGATCGGAGGAAACGGCCGGGCCGCCCTCTATGTGCCCGTATAAAGAGGAGAGCCCGGGTACGTCAGGAGTGCTCATCTTGCGCGGCTGTCGGGGGAGGTGTCCGACCCCCTTAATCGAGGCGCCCGTGGCGCGCCGGGCCACGTACCCTCTTCTGTTGTGCCGAACGCCAACGAAGACAACCCCAGTGCCCTGAGCCAGGTGCAGCACCGCGCGGTGAGTGAACTGCTGCGGGTCGCCCCTGTCGCCGACGACCTCGCCCGCCGTTTCAAGGAGGCCGGGTTCTCACTCGCCCTGGTCGGCGGCTCGGTCCGGGACGCGCTGCTCGGCCGGCTCGGCAACGACCTCGACTTCACGACGGACGCCCGTCCCGAGGACGTCCTGAAGATCGTCCGGCCGTGGGCGGACGCCGTCTGGGAGGTCGGGATCGCCTTCGGCACCGTCGGCGCGCAGAAGAGCGGCTATCAGATCGAGGTCACCACCTACCGGTCGGAAGCCTACGACCGGACTTCCCGCAAGCCCGAGGTGTCGTACGGCGACTCCATCGAGCAGGACCTCGTCCGCCGTGACTTCACCGTCAACGCGATGGCCGTGGCGCTCCCGGAGAAGGTGTTCATCGACCCGCACGGCGGCCTCGACGACCTCGCGGCCCGTGCGCTGCGCACCCCGGGCACTCCCGAGGAGTCCTTCTCCGACGACCCGCTGCGGATGATGCGCGCCGCGCGCTTCGCCGCCCAGCTCGACTTCGAGGTCGCCCCCGAGGTCGTCACGGCGATGACGGAGATGGCCGGCCGGCTGGAGATCGTCTCCGCCGAGCGGATCCGGGACGAGCTGAACAAGCTGATCCTGTCCGCACACCCGCGCAAGGGGCTGACGCTGCTGGTGGACACCGGCCTCGCCGCGCACGTTCTGCCGGAGCTTCCCGCCCTGCGGCTGGAGAGCGACGAGCACCACCGCCACAAGGACGTCTACGAGCACACGTTGATCGTTCTGGAGCAGGCGATCGCACTGGAGGAGAACGGCCCCGACCTCACCCTCCGACTGGCCGCGCTCCTCCACGACATCGGCAAGCCGCGCACCCGCCGCTTCGAGAAGGACGGTCGGGTCTCGTTCCACCACCATGAGGTGGTCGGCGCGAAGATGACCAAGAAGCGCATGACGGCCTTGAAGTACTCCAACGAACTGGTGAAGGACGTCTCACGCCTGGTCGAACTGCACCTGCGCTTCCACGGGTACGGCACCGGCGAGTGGACCGACTCCGCCGTCCGTCGCTATGTACGGGACGCGGGGCCGCTGCTCGACCGTCTCCACAAGCTGACCCGCTCGGACTGCACCACGCGCAACAAGCGCAAGGCGGTCGCTCTGTCGCGCGCGTACGACGGGCTCGAGGAGCGCATCGCCCAGCTGCAGGAGCAGGAGGAGCTGGACGCGATCCGTCCCGACCTCGACGGCAACCAGATCATGGAGATCCTGGGGGTCGGCCCCGGTCCCGTCATCGGCAAGGCGTACAAGCATCTGCTGGAACTGCGACTGGAGAACGGGCCGATGGAGCACGACGCGGCGGTGGCGGCGCTCAAGGAGTGGTGGGCCGAACAGAGCTGAGGCAGAGAAACGAGGTCATGTTTCACGTGAAACATGACCTCGCGCAGATACAGCGAGGGGCGATGTTTCACGTGAAACATCGCCCCTCGGTGTGGGTGCCGTGCGACTACTTGACTTCCTTGAGGCAGAGGACGACGTTGTGGCCGCCGCCCACCTGGTAGTAGGAGATCGTCGCTTCCTTGACGGCTTCACACTTGCTGTCGTCGCTGGTGTCGTCGAACTTCTCGACGACCTGGAACTGGGCATCGCCCGACGAGCAGTCGACCTCGTTGAGGTCCGCGTTGGTGTCCGTGCCGTCGTTGTGCATGCAGGCGCCCACCGAAGTGGTCTCGGCGTCCGTCCGGTCCGCCCACCAGCCGATGCCGAACTTCACGCCCAGGACGAGTATGCCGACCACGACGATGCCGAGGATCCGCACCACCTTCTTGCGCCCGCGGCCCGTCGGCGCGGGCGGCGGGGGAACGGGGGCGCCCTGGTTCGGGAACGGCGCGTACGGCTGCTGTGGGACTCCCGGCTGCTGGGGGATTCCCGGCTGACCGGGCTGCTGACCCGCGGGTCCGGTGGGCGTCTGGGCGTACGGGTTCTGGCCCGCGGGCGGAGTGGTCACTTGGGGGTCCCCCTAGAACAGTGGTGCGCATGGCGCGAAATAAGACGCACGTAAAGTACAGGCCGCCACTGACAACGCCCTAGCTGAGGACCACGCTGTGGCGCTTATGTGACACTTACCGGACGCCGAAACGGGCCATAGCTGTAGCAACTGCCCCGTAGATCACGGCCACCGTGACCACCAGCGCCACCGACCGGCCGTCCGGCGGCAGCATCAGGGCGGCGACCCCCGCGGCGCCTACGAAGGCGACGTTGAAGAGCACGTCGTAGAGGGAGAAGATCCGACCGCGGAAGCCGTCGTCGACCGAGGACTGCACGATCGTGTCCGTGGCGATCTTCGCGCCCTGGGTGGTCAGACCCAGCACGAACGTCGCCACCAGCATGGGAGCCGTGGCGAAGGGGACGCCGAGGGCCGGCTCCAGGACCGCGGCGGTCCCCGCGCACACGACGATCCAGCCGCCCGGACCGAGCCGTCCGACCGCCCCCGGTGTCACGACGGCCGCCGCGAAGAAGCCGGCGCCGGAGATGCCCAACGCCACCCCCAGCAGGGCCAGTCCTTCGTCGGGATCCGAGGTCAGGGCGTACCGGCACAGCATCAACAGCATCACCAGCAGCGCGCCGTAGCAGAACCGCATCAGCGTCATCGCGCCGAGCGCCCAGGCGGCCTTCCGGCGGGCCGGCTCGGCGAGATGGCGTACACCCGCCACCAGGTCGCGTGCGGTGCCGGCCATCGCCGCCGCGAGCCGGGACCGCACCAACGCGGGGTCGGGCCCGAGCAGTTCCCTCGCCATGCGCAGCGAGGCGAGCGCCGCGCACAGGTACAGCGAGGCGCCCAGCAGCACGACGGCCGCGTCGGAGTCCGCGACCACCAGCCGGACGACGAAGGCGAGGCCGCCACCCGCCGTCGCGGCCAGGGTTCCGGCGGTCGGGGAGAGGGAGTTGGCCATCACCAGGCGCTCGGCGTCGACCACGCGGGGCAGAGCGGCGGACAGGCCCGCGAGGACGAAGCGGTTGACCGCGGTGACGCACAGCGCGGAGGCGTAGAAGAGCCAGTCGGGGACGTGGCTGATCATCAGGACGGCCGTCACCGAGGCCAGGAGGGCCCGCAGCAGGTTGCCGTGGACGAGGACCTGGCGGCGGCGCCAGCGGTCCAGCAGGACGCCGGCGAAGGGGCCGACGAAGGAGTAGGGCAGCAGCAGGACCGCCATCGCCGAGGCGATCGCGGCGGCCGAGGCCTGCTTCTCGGGGGAGAAGACGACGTACGTGGCGAGCGCGACCTGGTAGACGCCGTCCGCGCACTGCGAGAGCAGTCGTACGGCCAGCAGACGCCGGAAGTTGCCGAAGCGCAGCAGCACGCGCAGATCACGGACGACGGGCATGGGGCACAGCCTCACATACGGAGAGGGTCCCCGGGCCATCAGACCCGAGGACCCTCTTCAGCCCTGGCAGGAGCGACTCAGCGACGAGCTTTAGCGCTCGACCTCACCCTTGATGAACTTCTCGACGTTCTCGCGGGCCTGGTCGTCGAAGTACTGGACCGGCGGGGACTTCATGAAGTAGCTGGACGCCGAGAGGATCGGGCCGCCGATGCCGCGGTCCTTGGCGATCTTCGCGGCGCGCAGGGCGTCGATGATGACACCCGCGGAGTTCGGGGAGTCCCAGACCTCGAGCTTGTACTCCAGGTTCAGCGGGACGTCACCGAAGGCGCGGCCCTCGAGGCGGACGTACGCCCACTTGCGGTCGTCGAGCCAGGCGACGTAGTCGGACGGTCCGATGTGGACGTTCTTCTCGCCGAGGTCCCGGTCGGGGATCTGGGAGGTGACGGCCTGCGTCTTGGAGATCTTCTTCGACTCGAGGCGGTCGCGCTCGAGCATGTTCTTGAAGTCCATGTTGCCGCCGACGTTCAGCTGCATCGTGCGGTCCAGGACGACGCCCCGGTCCTCGAACAGCTTCGCCATGACGCGGTGCGTGATGGTCGCGCCGACCTGGGACTTGATGTCGTCACCGACGATCGGGACGCCCGCCTCGGTGAACTTGTCCGCCCACTCCTTGGTGCCGGCGATGAAGACCGGGAGGGCGTTGACGAAGGCGACCTTGGCGTCGATGGCGCACTGGGCGTAGAACTTCGCCGCGTCCTCGGAGCCGACGGGCAGGTAGCAGACGAGGACGTCGACCTGCTTGTCCTTGAGGACCTGGACGACGTCGACCGGGGCCTCGGCGGACTCCTCGATGGTCTCGCGGTAGTACTTGCCGAGGCCGTCGAGGGTGTGGCCGCGCTGGACGGTGACACCGGTGGTGGGCACGTCGCAGATCTTGATGGTGTTGTTCTCGGACGCGCCGATGGCGTCCGAGAGGTCCAGGCCGACCTTCTTCGCGTCCACGTCGAACGCGGCGACGAACTCGACGTCACGCACGTGGTAGTCGCCGAACTGCACGTGCATCAGGCCCGGGACCTTGGACGCCGGGTCGGCGTCCTTGTAGTACTCCACGCCCTGCACCAACGACGCGGCGCAGTTGCCCACGCCGACGATGGCTACGCGAACCGAACCCATTCCGGTTGCTCCCTGTGTGTACGAGTGAGGCCCTGAGTGGGCGCTCACGTGGCGGTGTCGTCGGGCGTATCCGTCCCGGGGGTGTCCCCGGGACGGGGCAGGCCGCCCGTCGCTCCAGATGTGGTGTCCTGCTGAGCGGACCCCCCGGAGGCGGAGCCCCTCAGGTCCCGTCCGGCCCGCTCGCTCTCGATGAGCTCGTTCAGCCAGCGCACTTCGCGCTCCACGGACTCCATACCGTGGCGCTGGAGCTCGAGCGTGTAGTCGTCGAGGCGCTCTCGGGTGCGCGCCAGAGAGGCGCGCATCTTCTCCAGACGCTCCTCCAGCCGGCTGCGGCGGCCTTCCAGGACGCGCATGCGCACATCGCGGGAGGTCTGCCCGAAGAAGGCGAAGCGAGCGGCGAAGTGCTCGTCCTCGTACGCGTCGGGACCCGTCTGCGAGAGCAGCTCCTCGAAGTGCTCCTTACCTTCCGCCGTCAACCGGTAGACGATCTTGGCGCGGCGGCCCGTGAGGGGAGCGGTGAGGGGGTCCTCCGGGGTGTTCCCCGCCTCCTCGATCAACCAGCCGTTGGCGACCAGCGTCTTGAGGCAGGGGTAGAGCGTGCCGTAGCTGAACGCGCGGAACACACCCAGTGACGTATTGAGTCGTTTGCGCAGCTCATAGCCGTGCATCGGGGACTCGCGGAGCAGGCCGAGTACGGCGAACTCGAGGATCCCGGAACGCCGGCTCATCGGTCGCCTCCTCTCTGCCGCGGCCCGTGGTGACGGGCGCCCTGACGTTTTTATGCCGCGCTGATGTATCGACTCGATACATCACGACGATAGAACGGCCTCCCGAATGCGACAAGAGGGGGGATGGTGAACGGGATCACATCACCGATTCATCCGAGCCTCTTTGTCTGGTTTGAGGTGAACCACGGGACTAGGCGGGTTTTGACGGTGCGTAGTCTGTGCGCCATGCACACCACCGGGACTCGCGTGACGCCGGGGGGCGTCGAGTTCCCCGGTGCGGTACGGGTGAATGCGCCAGCGAGCGCATCCGTACTTCGGGGGGACAGGAAACCAGCCGCCGTTTCCAGGCGCGCACGGGTGCGCCTGCCCGAGGAGTAATCGTTCGATGAGCGAGCACCGTCGCAAACCGCCGCAGCCGCAGGGAGGCGGACGTGCCGCGGCCCGACGCGGCCCGTCCGGCTCGTCCTCCGGCCGCCGTGCGGCACCGCGAGGCGCCACCGGGTCTCCTTCCGACTACGGGTTTGGCCACGAGCCGGAAGACGAGGAGCGGTCGTACAGCGGCCGCGCCGATGCCCGGCGGGCGGCACAGAGAAGCACGGGTGGCCGGCGCAGAGCGGCCGAGCCCTCGGGAGGCCGCCGCGGCGGCCCGGCCGGTCCCCCCGGCCGGGGCAGGGGGCGCGCCGCGCCCGGCAGGAATCGCCTGGTCGACTATCCGCGCGCCGACAAGTACGGATGGCGCCGCTGGGTGCCGTCCTGGAAGCTCGTCGCCGGCCTGTTCGTCGGCTTCGTCGGCAGCCTGGTCGCCGTGGCGGGCATCGGCTACGCCATGGTGAGCGTCCCGAAGGTCGACGAGACGGCGACGGCGGAGAACAACGTCTACTACTGGAAGGACGGCAGCCAGATGGTTGCCACCGGTGGTGAGACGAACCGCCAGATCATCGACCTCGCGCAGATCCCCGAGGCGATGCAATGGGCGGTGATCTCGCAGGAGAACAAGACCTTCCGCGACGACAGCGGCATCGACCCCAAGGGCATCGCGCGCGCCGTGTTCAACATGGCCCGGGGCGGTCAGACCCAGGGTGGCTCGACCATCACCCAGCAGTACGTCAAGAACGCCATGCTGAACGACCAGTCGCAGACGATCTCCCGGAAGTTCAAGGAGATCTTCGTGTCGATCAAGGTGGGAGCCACGGTCGACAAGGACCAGATCATGGCCGGCTACCTGAACTCCGCGTACTACGGGCGCAACGCCTACGGGATCCAGGCCGCGGCCCGCGCCTACTTCAACAAGGACGCCATCGAACTCAACCCGGGTGAGTGCGCCTTCCTGGCCGCCATGCTGAAGGGCGCCACGTACTACGACCCCGCGGGTTCGGTGTCCATCGACACGTCCGCGACGCCCCAGGCCAACCGCAAGCGCGCGCTGGTGCAGATGCAGGACACGCTCGACAAGATGGTCGAGTACAAGCACCTGAGCCCCGAGGTCCGGGCCAAGTACACCACGCTCCCCAAGTGGCAGAACCCGCGCTCGAACACCCAGCTGAGCGGGCAGATCGGTTACCTCGTCGACCTCGCCAACAGCTACGTGGTGACCCACAGCGAGGAAACGGGGATCACCCAGGACAAGCTGCAGCAGGGTGGCTTCTCGATCTACACGACCTTCGACAAGAAGAAGGTCGAGGAGCTCACGAAGGCTGTCTCCAAGGTCTACAAGGCCAACATCAAGCCGGAGCAACGCCCGGACACGGACACGCACGTCCAGTTCGGTGGCGCGTCCGTCAATCCGGAGACCGGTGCCATCGAGGCCATCTACGGCGGTGAGGACGCGACCAAGCACTTCACCAACAACGCCGACCAGACCGGTGCCCAGGTGGGTTCGACGTTCAAGCCGTTCGTGCTCGCGGCCGCGATGTCGTGGGGCGTGCGCGATCCCGACCTGGGCTCCTCGCAGGCGCAGGACGAACGCACCATCGTCTCTCCCAAGAGCCTGTTCAGCGGCAAGAACAAGCTCAAGATCAAGAACTACGACGGGACGATCTGGAAGAACGAGAAGGGCGAGGAGTGGCTGCAGACCAACGACGGCAACGTCTCGCTCGGCTCTCCGCCGGACTACAAGATCGACCTGCGTGAGGCGATGCGTGAGTCGGTGAACTCCGCCTTCGTGCAGCTCGGCATGGACGTCGGCCTGGACAAGGTGAAGGAGGCCGCCGTCAACGCCGGCGTGAAGGAGAGCACCCTCACCGGCAACACCTTCCCGTCGTTCTCGATCGGCATCTCCGACCCGAGCGCGATCCGGATGGCCGGCGCCTACGCGACCTTCGCGGCCAGCGGCAAGCAGCGGGACCCCTTCTCCGTCCAGAAGGTCACGAGCAAGGACGGCGTGATCTACACGCACAAGCCCGACACGAAGCAGGCTTTCACTTCGAAGGTCGCCGACAACGTCACGGACGTCCTGAAGACCGTGGTCGAGAAGGGCACGGGTACCGCCGCCCAGCTGGACGGCCGTGAGGTGGCCGGCAAGACCGGTACCACCGACGGCAACAAGTCGGCCTGGTTCGTCGGCTACACGCCGCAGCTGTCGACCGCGATCACGATGTTCCGGTACGACGACGACGAGACGAAGAAGAACCGCACCTTCCTCGAGATGTTCGGAACGGGTGGCCAGGAGAAGATCCACGGCGCCTCGTTCCCGGCGGAGATCTGGCACGACTACATGGAGAAGGCCATGAAGGGCCTCCCCGTGGAGACGTTCCCGGCCCCCGAGCCCATTGGCGAGGTCCTCAACGAGGACCCGGCGCCGACTCCCACCCCGTCGGTCACCGAGACGGAGGAGGAGAGCCCGTCGCCGTCCCCGACTCCCAGCGAGACGGAGACCGAGCCCTCGCCCTCCCCGAGCGAGACGTGCACCAACTTCTTCAACTGTGACGACACCGCGGGCGGTGCGAACGGCGGAGCGACGGATGGCGGTACGGGCGAGACGAGTCCGTCGCCGTCCCTCACCGAGACCGAGGACGCCACCAGAGGTAATCAGAACGGCGGCATCTTCGGAGGCCCAGCCGGTTAGTGCACCATCGCCCGACGAGGGCGTTTCACGTGAAACATGCGGATGTTTCACGTGAAACGAGGGCCGTCCCGCTGGAGCAGCGGGGCGGCCCTCGGCCTTTTCCTAGGTCCGTACGGCAGGATGTGGCCCATGCCCAGTGCAGAATCGACGCCGGCGCGCGTCCACGAGCCGGACCCGGTGCGGCCGACCAGGGACGACGAGGTCGCTGCGGCCGGCAGTGAGCTGATCGGCGGTCCCCTCGGACGGCGGGCCCTGACCGGGACGTCCTGGCTGACTCCCGTACGGGTCGTCGCGCTCGTGGCGATCGGGATGTTCGCCCTCGGACTGATCCAGAAGGCGCCCTGCTACAACGGCGCCTGGTTCTTCGGCGCCAGCTCCCAGTACACGCACGCGTGCTACTCGGACATCCCCCACCTCTACCAGGGGCGTGGGTTCGCCGACGGGCTCGTGCCGTACTTCGACAAGCTCCCCGGCGACATGGACTACCTCGAATACCCGGTGCTGACCGGCGTGTTCATGGAGGTGGCCAGCTGGCTGACACCGGGCAGCGGCAGCATCCAGTACCAAGAGCAGTGGTACTGGATGGTCAACGCCGGGATGCTGATGGCGTGCGCGGCGGTCATCGCCGTCTGTGTGGCCCGTACGCACGCCCGGCGCCCCTGGGACGGTCTGCTGGTCGCTCTGGCGCCCGCCTTCGCGCTGACCGCCACCATCAACTGGGACCTGCTGGCGGTCGCTCTGACGGCCGTGGCGATGCTGATGTGGTCGCGGGGCCGGTCGCTCGCCTTCGGTGTCCTGCTGGGGCTCGCCACGGCCGCCAAGCTCTATCCGGTCTTCCTGCTCGGGCCGTTGTTCGTGCTGTGCTGGCGTGCGGGGAAGTGGCGGGCGTTCGGCACCGCCCTGGGCGCGGTGATCGTCTCCTGGCTGGTGGTGAACCTGCCGGTGATGCTCTTCGCCTTCGAGGGCTGGTCGAAGTTCTACACGTTCAGCCAGGAGCGGGGAGTCGACTTCGGCTCCTTCTGGCTCATCCTGGCCCAGAACTCCAGCGACCCCCTCACCACCGAAAGCGTCAACACGCTGGCCACGCTGCTGGTCGGGGTGAGCTTCCTGGGCATCGCGGGGCTCACGCTCACCGCTCCGCGCCGGCCCCGTTTCGCCCAGCTCGCGTTCCTGATGGTGGCGGCCTTCATCCTGACCAACAAGGTCTATTCGCCGCAGTACGTACTGTGGCTGGTGCCGCTGGCGGTGCTGGCCCGGCCGAAGTGGCGGGACTTCCTGATCTGGCAGGCGTGCGAGGTGGCGTACTTCCTGGGGATCTGGATGTACCTCGCCTACACCACCAGCGGAGATGCCCACAAGGGTCTGCCGACCGACGGCTATCACTGGGCCATCGCGGTGCACCTGCTGGGGACGCTGTACCTGTGCGTCATGGTCGTGCGGGACATCCTGATGCCGGAGCGGGACGTGGTGCGGCAGGCCGGCGACGACGATCCCTCGGGCGGTGTGCTCGACGGTGCGGAGGACGTCTTCGTCCTCGGCGCGGCGGCCCATCCTCCCCAGCACACGGCCCAGGGAGACGGACCGCCTGTGGAGTGGGGCAAACAGGGCGCGACCGACGGTTCGCCCTGAGCGAACAGCGCGCTGCCCGGTCATGCGAAAGGCCGTACACGAAGGCGTCGTGTACGGCCTTTGCCGTGCTCGTAGCTGTGGAGGTCAGCGGTCCACGAGCCGGTCGAACTGGGTGGTGGTGTGCCGCAGATGGGCCACCAGCTCGTCGCCGACCGTCGGTTCCGGAGCGTCCGAGGGCACGAACAGGATGGACACCTGCATGTGCGGCGGCTCGGCGAACCAGCGCTGCTTGCCGCCCCAGACGAACGGTGAGAGGTTCCGGTTCACCGTGGCGAGACCGGCACGGGCGACGCCCTTGGCGCGCGGCATGACGCCGTGCAGGGCCTTCGGGGCCTCCAGGCCCACACCGTGCGACGTACCGCCCGCCACGACCACCAGGAAGCCGTCGGAGGCGGCCTTCTGCTGCCGGTAACCGAAGCGGTCGCCCTTGGCGACGCGCGTGACGTCCAGGACGGCACCGCGGTACTCGGTGGCCTCGTGGTCCCCCAGCCACAGTCGCGTGCCGATGCGGGCGCGGAAGCGGGTCTGCGGGAACTGCTGCTGGAGCCGGGCGAGTTCATCGGCCTTGAGGTGGCTGACGAACATGGTGTGCAGCGGCAGCCGGGCCGCGCGCAGCCGGTCCATCCAGCCGATGACCTCCTCGACGGCGTCCGAGCCGTCGGTGCGGTCCAGCGGCAGATGGATGGCGAAGCCCTCCAGCCGGACGTTCTCTATGGCGGCGTGCAGCTGGGGCAGGTCCTGCTCGCTGATGCCGTGCCGCTTCATCGAGGACATCACCTCGATCACCACGCGGGCGCCCACGAGGCCGTACACACCGTCGACCGACGACACCGAGCGCACGACGCGGTCGGGCAGCGGCACGGGCTCCTCGCCCCGCCGGTACGGCGTCAGCACCAGCAGGTCACCGCCGAAGAAGTCCTTGATGCGCGCGGCCTCGTACGTCGTGCCGACGGCGAGGACGTCCGAGCCCAGCCGGGTCGCCTCCTCCGCCAGCCGCTCGTGCCCGAAGCCGTAGCCGTTGCCCTTGCAGACCGGGACGAGCCCGGGGAACTGCTCCTGCACGTGCTTGTGGTGCGCCCGCCAGCGCGCGGTGTCGACGTAGAGCGTGAGCGCCATGGCCGGACCTGGAACCTTTCTCGTGGCTGCGGTGTATCAGGGTGAGGGAGCTGTCGGAGCTGGTGACGCCGTCGGGGATGACGCCATGGAAGCGGCGAACGGCGCTCAGCGGCGTGACATGTAGATGTCGAGCGCCTTGTGGAGCAGCTTGTTCAGCGGGAAGTCCCACTCGCCGAGGTACTCGGCGGCCTGGCCGCCCGTGCCGACCTTGAACTGGATCAGGCCGAACAGATGGTCCGACTCGTCCAGCGAGTCGGAGATGCCGCGCAGGTCGTAGACGGTCGCGCCGAGCGCGTAGGCGTCGCGCAGCATCCGCCACTGCATGGCGTTCGAGGGGCGGAACTCCCGGCCGATGTTGTCGGAGGCGCCGTACGAGTACCAGACGTGCCCGCCGACGATCAGCATCGTGGCCGCCGACAGGTTCACGCCGTTGTGGCGGGCGAAGTACAGCCGCATGCGGTTGGGGTCCTCGGTGTTGAGGGCCGTCCACATGCGCTGGAAGTACGACAGCGGGCGGGGCCGGAAGTGGTCGCGCACGGCCGTGATCTCGTAGAGGCGCTGCCACTCCTCGAGATCCTGGTAGCCGCCCTGGACGACCTCGACGCCTGCCTTCTCCGCCTTCTTGATGTTGCGGCGCCACAGCTGGTTGAAGTTCTTGTGGACCTCTTCGAGGGAACGGTTCGCCAGCGGCACCTGGTAGACGTACCGGGGCTGGACGTCGCCGAAGCCGGCGCCGCCGTCCTCGCCCTGCTGCCAGCCCATGCGGCGCAGCTTGTCGGCCACCTCGAAGGCGCGCGGCTCGATGAAGTCGGCCTCGATGTCGCGCAGCCGCTTCACGTCCGGGTTCTGGATGCCGGCCTTGATGGAGGGGGCCTCCCAGCGCCGGATGATCACCGGCGGGCCCATCTTCACGGAGAACGCGCCCTGCTGCTTGAGGTGCGCGAGCATCGGTTCCAGCCACTCCGTCAGATTCGGCGCGTACCAGTTGATGACCGGGCCCTCGGGCAGGTAGGCCAGGTAGCGCTTGATCTTGGGGAGCTGACGGTAGAGGACGAGGCCGGCGCCCACCAACTGGCCGCTCTTGTCGAACCAGCCGAGATTCTCCGAACGCCACTCGGCCTTGACGTCGGCCCAGGCCGGAACCTGCATGTGGCTCGCCGACGGCAGGCTCTGGATGTACGCCAGATGCTGCTCGCGACTGATCGTCCTCAGGGTCAGGCTCATTCGGGGCGCTCCTCGGGCTGGTGTGTCCCCATGGGTACAGGGGCTCCGGCTCTAGCGCCGAAGCCTACTGCGCCTGGGGAGCGGCCCGTTTGGGCATACGGCAGCTTCGCCCCGGCCCCTGAGCGGCCGGGACGGTCCGCCGGGGCGCGCAGGTGTCCTCTGCGTCCTACGCGCCTGCGGTCGGGAACGGTGTCCGGCGCGGTGCCGGACCGGCGTCGGTCAGCTCACCAGAGCCCGCCGAAGAGGCCGCCGTGCGCCATACCGAGGAAGAAGCCGACGCCGGAGGCACCGAGGCCCAGGATCAGACCGAAGCGTTCACGGGTGGTCTCGGAGACCCACTGTCCGTACGCGCCGGTGAAGATCCCCACCAGACCGGCCCACGAGCTGAGCAGGTGGAGGCTCTGGAACATCGCCGTGACGAAGGACACCACCCCGAGCACCAGGGTCACGGCCATCAGCGTGTCCTGGAGGGGATGGCGCTTGCCGTCGGTGGCGAAGAGGGATCCGGCGGTGTTGGGTCGCAATGCCTGTGCCATGAGGCACCTCCTGCGGAAAGCGGCGCATCGTAGCGCCATACACACCCGATGTGTACAGATTGGCGGTCCCCCCGGCCGGATTTCAACCGGAAGCCGGTGTGCAGGTAGTGTGTACCGTCTGCACCGGTGTCTGTTCAGGCACAGCCAGGGACTCCGCCCAGCACAGAGCGGGGACGTCGCCAGCCGACCCCCGATTGTCAGTGGCGGCCGATACCGTTGCGTACGCATCACAACCCTCCTGCCACGGAACGACCGTGGCCGCTGAGTCCAAAGGAGGTGGGTTCCACATGCGTCACTACGAGGTGATGGTCATCCTCGACCCCGATCTCGAGGAGCGCGCAGTCTCCCCGCTGATCGAGAACTTCCTCTCCGTCGTCCGTGAGGGCAACGGAAAGGTGGAGAAGGTCGACACCTGGGGCCGTCGTCGTCTCGCGTACGAGATCAAGAAGAAGCCCGAGGGCATCTACTCGGTCATCGACCTGCAGGCCGAGCCTGCGGTCGTGAAGGAGCTCGACCGCCAGATGAACCTGAACGAGTCGGTCCTCCGGACCAAGGTCCTCCGTCCCGAGACCCACTGAGCTTCCCGCTCAGCTGATCTCGGGAATCTGAGTAGCAGCACAAGCAGCCAGCAGCAGCAAACCCGCCGAGAGGTTCCCCCATGGCAGGCGAGACCGTCATCACGGTCATCGGCAATCTTGTCGACGACCCCGAGCTGCGCTTCACCCCCTCCGGTGCGGCGGTCGCGAAGTTCCGTGTCGCGTCCACTCCCCGCACCTTCGACCGCCAGACGAACGAGTGGAAGGACGGCGAGAGCCTGTTCCTGACCTGCTCGGTCTGGCGCCAGGCGGCGGAGAACGTCGCGGAGTCGCTCCAGCGAGGCATGCGCGTCATCGTGCAGGGCCGGCTGAAGCAGCGGTCCTACGAGGACCGCGAGGGTGTCAAGCGCACGGTCTACGAGCTGGACGTCGAGGAAGTCGGTCCCAGCCTGCGCAACGCCACGGCCAAGGTCACCAAGACCTCCGGCCGCGGTGGCCAGGGTGGCGGCGGTGGCTTCGGCGGCGGTGGCGGCCAGGGTGGCGGCGGCTGGGGCGGTGGCCCCGGCGGCGGTCAGCAGGGCGGCGCTCCCGCCGACGACCCGTGGGCCAGTGGCGCTCCCGCCGGTGGCGGCCAGGGCGGCGGTGGCGGCTGGGGTGGAAACTCCGGCGGCAGCGGTGGCGGCTACTCGGACGAGCCCCCCTTCTAGGCCTTCGGGCCCGGATGTCCGGGCCTGTTCAGGTCGAGGGTGGGGCCGTATCCCAACTTCTTGATCACACAGGAGAATCACCATGGCGAAGCCGCCTGTGCGCAAGCCGAAGAAGAAGGTCTGCGCTTTCTGCAAGGACAAGGTCACGTACGTGGACTACAAGGACACGAACATGCTGCGGAAGTTCATTTCCGACCGCGGCAAGATCCGTGCCCGCCGCGTGACCGGCAACTGCACGCAGCACCAGCGTGACGTCGCCACGGCCGTCAAGAACAGCCGTGAGATGGCGCTGCTGCCCTACACCGCCACCGCGCGATAAGGGAAGGGTGACCGACACATGAAGATCATCCTTACCCACGAGGTCTCCGGCCTCGGCGCCGCGGGCGACGTCGTCGACGTCAAGGACGGTTACGCTCGCAACTACCTCATCCCGCGGAACTTCGCGATCCGCTGGACCAAGGGTGGCGAGAAGGACGTCGAGCAGATCCGTCGCGCTCGCAAGATCCACGAGATCCAGACCATCGAGCAGGCCAACCAGGTGAAGGCCCAGCTCGAGGGTGTGAAGGTCCGTCTGGCCGTCCGCTCCGGCGACGCCGGTCGTCTCTTCGGTTCCGTCACCCCGGCCGACGTCGCCTCGGCGATCAAGGCTGCCGGCGGTCCCGAGGTCGACAAGCGCCGCATCGAGCTCAGCGCGCCGATCAAGACCCTGGGCGCCCACGAGACGTCCGTGCGTCTGCACCCCGAGGTTGCCGCCAAGGTCAACATCGAGGTCGTCGCGGCCTGATCGCTGCGCTCGGGTTGAACAGCTTCGGCTGAACAGCTGGAAGGGGCCGCACCCGCTGGGTGCGGCCCCTTCGGCGTGCTCGGGCCATGTTTCACGTGAAACGCCGGTTTCACGTGAAACGGTCACCGGGTTGCGCCGGTGACCACCCAGCGTCCGGAGCGGGTACGCAGCCAGAGAGTCAGCATCCGGACCGCCATCATCAGCGTCATCGCTCCCCACAGCGCGGTGAGCCCACCGCCGAAGGCAGGAACCAGCAGGGCCACCGGAGCGAAGACGGCGAGAGTGAGGACCATCGCCCACGCGAGATAGGGGCCGTCGCCCGCGCCCATCAGGACGCCGTCCAGGACGAAGACGATGCCGCAGATCGGCTGGGAGAGCCCCACCACCAGGAGGGCGGGGAGCGCCACGTCCTTCACCACCTGGTCGCCGGTGAACAGCGGAAGGAAGAGCGGTCGGCTGATCACCACGAGCAGACCGAGTACGACACCTACGGCGATGCCCCACTCCACCATGCGGCGGCAGGCGTCGCGGGCGCCCTGGGCATCGTTGGCGCCGAGATGGCGCCCGATGATCGCCTGCCCTGCGATGGCTATGGCGTCGAGGGCGAAGGCGAGCAGGCTCCACAGGGAGAGGATGATCTGGTGGGCCGCGATATCGGCGTCACCGAGGCGTGCGGCGACCGCTGTGGCGATCATGAGGACGGCCCGCAGGGACAGGGTGCGCACCAGCAGGGGTACGCCGGCCTGGGCGGAAGCCCGTATGCCGGCGGCGTCGGGCCGCAGGGAAGCTCCGTGGCGGCGGGCTCCCCGGATCACCACCGCAAGGTAGGCCGCGGCCATGCCGCACTGGGCGATGACGGTGCCCCAGGCGGAGCCCGCGATGCCGAGATCAGCGCCGTAGACCAGACCGGCGTTCAGGGCGGCGTTGGCGACGAAGCCCGCGACGGCGACATAGAGCGGAGTCCTTGTGTCCTGGAGGCCGCGCAGGACACCGGTCGCGGCCAGGACGACGAGCATGGCCGGAATGCCGAGTGCCGAGATGCGCAGGTAGGTCGTCGCGTACGGGGCGGCCGTCTCCGAGGCGCCGAAGAGTTCCACGAGCGCGGGGGCCGTGGGCAGGACGGCCGCGATCACGGCGGCGCCGAGCAGCAGCGCAAGCCAGATGCCGTCCATGCCCTGGCGGATGGCCGCCGGAAGGTCGCCGGCGCCCACGCGACGGGCGACGGCCGCCGTGGTGGCGTAGGCGAGGAAGACGAAGACACTGACGGCGGTCATCAGGAGCGCGGAGGCGACTCCGAGACCGGCGAGTTGCGCGGTGCCGAGGTGGCCGATGATGGCGCTGTCGACCATGACGAAGAGGGGCTCTGCGACGAGTGCGCCGAAGGCCGGGACGGCCAGTGCGACGATCTCTCGATCGTGCCGTCGTCGGGTGGCCTTGGTGGTCGCGGGAGCGTGTGTCATGACCACCAATCTAATCGTCCACAGGTAAGAGATGCAATGGATGAGTGACCCTTACTGGCAGTCTCGGTGTGTGTCCTCTCGCGCACCGTTCGAAGCGATCTTGGCCCGACTGGGGAAGTTTTTCTTCTGCACAGCCGGTGGACGGTAAATGGGCAGGTCAGCGGAGTTCTATGGGGAAAGTCGAGGGCTTGTTCACAGGGCTGTCCACCGGGTCGTGCACAGGTTTCGCCGAGTTCTCCACAGCATCGGGGCCGTCGTCCACATGGCCTGTGGATAACCAGATTGGCTGACGGTGCCCGCAGGCCTACGGTTGTCCGGCGCCCGCTCCGCCCGCTGCCCGTGAAAACCTCACAAAACCGACGTGCCCCAAGCGGAGTTGGGCCTCTCAGTTGTCAGTGCCGTGCCGTAGAAATGAGGGGCACGGTGAGGTCCGCTCCGCGGACGGGAGGAGGTGGCTCGGTGAGCATTTCCGAGCCCTTGGACGATCCGTGGGCCGACAGCGGTCCCAGTGATCGTCTTCCCTCCGCCCGGCGGCGTGGCGACGGGGGCCGCGGCCGGGACGAGCAACACGACCGCGGTCGGGACACCGGCGAATGGGACGGCGGCGGTACGGCCTTCGAGCGGGTGCCACCGCAGGACCTCGACGCGGAGCAGTCGGTCCTCGGCGGCATGCTCCTGTCCAAGGACGCCATCGCCGACGTCGTCGAGATCCTCAAGGGCCACGACTTCTACAAGCCCGCGCACGAGACGATCTTCCAGGCGATCCTCGACGTCTACGCGAAGGGTGAACCGGCCGACCCGATCACCATCGCCGCCGAGCTCACCAAGCGGGGCGAGATCAACAAGGTCGGCGGCGCCTCGTATCTGCACACGCTCGTCCAGACGGTGCCGACGGCGGCGAACGCCGAGTACTACGCGGAGATCGTGCACGAGCGCGCGGTCCTGCGCCGCCTGGTCGAGGCCGGCACCCGCATCACACAGATGGGATACGCGGGCGACGACGACGTCGACGAGATCGTCAACCGCGCCCAGGCCGAGATCTACGCGGTCACCGAGCAGCGCACCAGCGAGGACTACCTTCCGCTCGGCGACATCATGGAGGGCGCCCTCGACGAGATCGAGGCGATCGGCTCGCGCAGCGGCGAGATGACCGGTGTGCCCACGGGCTTCACCGACCTCGACTCGCTCACCAACGGTCTGCACCCCGGCCAGATGATCGTCATCGCGGCCCGCCCCGCCATGGGTAAGTCCACGCTGGCGCTGGACTTCGCCCGGGCCGCGTCGATCAAGCACAACCTGCCCAGCGTCATCTTCTCCCTCGAAATGGGCCGCAACGAGATCGCGATGCGTCTGCTGTCCGCCGAGGCCCGCGTCGCCCTGCACCACATGCGCTCTGGGACGATGACGGACGAGGACTGGACACGCCTGGCACGCCGGATGCCCGAGGTGTCCTCCGCGCCGCTCTACATCGACGACTCCCCGAACCTGTCGATGATGGAGATCCGCGCCAAGTGCCGTCGGCTCAAGCAGCGCAACGACATCAAGCTCGTGATCATCGACTACCTGCAGCTGATGCAGTCCGGCGGCTCCAAGCGCTCCGAGAGCCGCCAGCAGGAGGTCTCGGACATGTCCCGGAATCTCAAGCTCCTGGCCAAGGAGCTGGAGGTCCCCGTGATCGCGCTCTCGCAGCTGAACCGTGGTCCCGAGCAGCGCACGGACAAGAAGCCGATGGTGTCCGACCTGCGTGAGTCCGGCTCCATCGAGCAGGACGCCGACATGGTGATCCTGCTGCACCGCGAGGACGCGTACGAGAAGGAGTCGCCGCGCGCGGGCGAGGCGGACATCATCGTGGGCAAGCACCGTAACGGCCCGACGGCCACCATCACCGTGGCGTTCCAGGGCCACTACTCGCGCTTCGTGGACATGGCGCAGACGTGATCGTGCAAAGGATGTCCTCGCACGCCTCTGTCTCGACGAACGCCACTCACTCCAGGGGTCGGGGCCGGTCTGGACCTGCCGCTCGTCCCACCAGGTGATGCCAGCGTCGTGCAGTGGTCCGATCACGTCCTTGGCCTTGGCCGCGTCAGAGGCGTGGCGCCGCCGAGTACGAACTCGAAGGGGTGCTCGGCCCCGGCCGCACGGTGCTTACGCACGTATCCGACCGGATCACGTACTGCGGCCACATCCGGCAGATGACCATGCCGGGCCGTCTCGAAGAGCGGCACCGCGCCATCCCACCGCGCTGCCCGCCGCATGGGCGGGCGACGCGGCCAGAATCCGCGATCCAGACTGGCGGACAGGGCCGCTGCACCGTGGCAGGCAGCAGCGTCACGTCCCGGACCTCATCGTGCCGACCATGGTGGTTCACCGAGTCGCCGGACCAGAAACGCCTCAACAGCTCCAGGGCCGGTCGCGTGCGCGGTGCAACCGAGCCGGCTCCTCCGGTGTCACTCGCGGAGCGTATGGCCCGTGACTCCCGGACGGGCGCTCAGCGCCTCGTCTCGTACCTGGTCAGGATCACTCCGCAGGGAAACGTCCGCGTCTCCACCAGGTTCAGGTTCACCCAGCTGTCCAGCGCGGTGAAGACCGGCGTGCCGCCGCCCACCAGGACCGGCGCGGTGGCCAGCACGTACTCGTCAATCAGCCCGGCCCGCATGGCCGCCCCGGCGAGCGTCGCGCCGCCGATGTACATCGGGCCCCCGTCCTCGGCCTTGAGCCGGGTGATCTCGGCGACCGCGTCGCCGGTGACCAGGCGGGTGTTCCAGTCGACCTTGTCGATCGTCGAGGAGAACACGACCTTCGACATGTCCCGCCAGCGGCGCGCGAACTCGATCTCCGCCGGGGTGGCGTTGGGCTGCTGGTCGCCGGTCGGCCAGTAGGAGCTCATCGTCTGCCACAGCTTGCGCCCGTACAGCGACAGGTCGGTCGCCTGCAACTGGTCGGACCAAAACTGGAACAGCTCGTCGCTCGGCACGCTCCAGCCGATGTCGTCGCCGGGCGCGGCGATGTAGCCGTCCAGGGTCAGGTTCATGCCGTAGATCAATTTCCGCATGGCGCCAGCCTTCCGTGAGTCGGTCTCACGCGTACTGACCGGCGCGGCGCGGGAAACTCATCGGTGCGCGATCTGAGCTCGCATGTAGTCCTCGTGCGCGGTGGCTCAGCCGCAGACTCATCGTCAGCAGTCCACTCGGCCGCGCGGTGGTGAACGTGCCCTTGGTGCGCGGGCGGAAGCGCTATTCAGAGTGCACCACCTCGCCGATCCGCCTCCCCGCACGCCGAAGAAAGGGGGCGGCCCTGGGGAAAATGAGCTCGACGCCTGCCGAGCGGCCGGGTGGACTGGCCCCATGACGACATCTCAGGAAGAACTGCTCCCCGGCACACGGCGGGCACTGCTGCACCGCATTGCCGTGGCCCAGGCCGAAGGGCGGGCTCCGTCACTCGTCGCCGCGGTCGTGCGGGACGGACAGGCCGTGTGGCACGGGGCGCGTACCTCGGTCGACGGGCACGGTCCGGACGAGAACGTGCAGTACCGGATCGGCTCGATCACCAAGACCTTCACCGCCGTTCTCGTGCTGCGGCTGCGCGACGAGGGGGCGCTGGACCTCGAGGACCCGCTGGAGAAGCATCTGCCGGGCACCGGCGCGGGGGAGGCCAACGTCGCCCAACTACTCGCCCACACCGGGGGACTGGCGGCCGAATCACCGGGCCCGTGGTGGGAGCGGACGCCGGGGGCGCTGCGTCCGGAACTCACGGATGTCCTCGGTGACCAGCCCGTCCTGCATCCGGCGGGCCGGCGATTCCATTACTCCAACCCCGGCTACAGCCTCCTGGGCGCCCTCGTCGAGAAATTCAGGGGAGCCCCCTGGGACGAGGCACTACGGCGTGAAGTGCTCGAACCTCTGGGCCTGAATCGCACGAGCGCACGGCCGCAGCATCCGCATGCGGGCGGTTGGGCGGTGCACCCATGGGCCGATGTGATGCTGCCCGAGCCCACCGAGGACTTCGGGCGGATGGCGGCGGCCGGCCAACTCTGGTCCACGACCGGCGATCTCGCACGGTTCGCCGCCTTCCTGACCCGTGGGGACGACCGGGTGCTGAGCGCGGAGACACTCCGGGAGATGCGGACGCCCGCGGCTCCGGCCGAGCTCACGGACCTGGCCAACGGCAGTTCGTACGGGCTCGGTCTGCGGATCGAGAACCAGGACGGACGCCTGCTGGTCGGCCACTCCGGGTCGGTGCCGGGCTTCCTGGCGAGTCTCACCCTCAGCGAGGCCGACGACGTCGCCGCGGTGGTGCTCGCCAACTGCACCTCCGGCCCGATGGTGTCTCAGGTGGCCGCGGATCTCATCCGCATCGTGGCCGAGGCCGAGCCGCGGATCCCCGAGCCCTGGCGGCCGCTGCGGGAGGCCGACCGCTCAGTGCTGGAGCTGGCCGGCCAGTGGTACTGGGGCACCAACCCCTTCGCCCTGCGCGTGACGGCTGACGGGTTCCTCTCCCTGGGGCCACTCTCCGGCGGCGGACGACGCTCACGGTTCCGGCGGAACGGTGAAGGGACCTGGACGGGGCTGGAGGGGTACTTCGCCGGAGAGGTTCTTCGTGCCGTACGGCGTCCGGACGGCACGGTGGACCATCTGGACCTCGGGTCGTTCGTGTTCACGCGCCAGCCGTACGACGAAAGGGCTGACGTGCCCGGTGGGGTGGACCCGCAGGGATGGCGGGGGATCGGCTAGCCGACGCCCGAGTGCCCTTGAGCGGAGGAAGCGCCATGTTTCACGTGAAACATGGCGCTTTCGCTGTGGCCTCTGGTCGTCTCAGAGCTGGAGCTTGAAGCCCACGTGGGAGGCCACGAAGCCCAGCCGCTCGTAGAAGCGATGGGCGTCGGTGCGTGTGTTGTCCGAGGTCAGCTGCACCAACTGGCAGTTCTCGCGACGGGATTCCTCGATCGCCCACTCGATGAACCGCGTGCCCAGACCGCTGCCCCGTTCGTCGGCGTGGACCCGTACGCCCTCGATGATCGACCTGGTCGCCCCACGCCGGGACAGGCCGGGCACGATCGTGAGCTGGAGGGTGCCGACGACCCTCCCGTCACGCACGGCGACCACCAGCCGCTGGTTCGGGTCGGCCCTGAGCCGCTCCAGGGCGGTCAGGTAGGGGGTGAGGTCGTCCGGCGACTCGCGCTGTGCGCCCAGGGGATCGTCCGCGAGCATGCCGACGATCGCGGGGATGTCCTCGGGGGCGGCGGCACGTATTTCAAGATCTCCCATGGTCGCACCCTATGCAGCCGCGGGCGCCTTCAGTGACTCCACGACCCGCACCAGCGGGGCCAGTTCAGGGTTCTTCGCCGCTTCGTCGAGGGCCTCGCGCAGCGCCGCGTCGTTGGTCGGGCGGGCCTCGTCGAGCAGCTCGAGGCCGGCCTCGGTGACGTTCGTGTAGATGCCACGGCGGTCGGTGGGGCACAGGTAGCGCTCGAGGAGCCCCCGGTCCTCGAGCCGGGTGACCAGGCGGGTGGTGGCGCTCTGGCTGAGGACGACCGCGTC
The DNA here is from genome assembly GCF_043080745.1 of Streptomyces sp. NPDC014995. Taxonomy (NCBI): domain Bacteria; kingdom Bacillati; phylum Actinomycetota; class Actinomycetes; order Kitasatosporales; family Streptomycetaceae; genus Streptomyces; species Streptomyces sp. NPDC014995. Next base: position 231,711 of record NZ_JBIBVX010000002.1, on the reverse strand, counting down.
GGCGACCTGCTTCATCTGCAGATGGCCCCCGTCGCCGTCGTGCTGGCGGCTGAGCACGTCGAGCAAGGAGTACTCGCGCACGCTCAGGTCGTGCCGGGCCTGGAGCGCGCGCTCGATGTGGGCCTCGATCCTCCCGTGCAGCAGGGAGAGGGCGCACCAGCCCTGGGCGAGGGCGGTGAGCGCGGGGTCCGTCGCAGTCATGGGTCTCTTCCTCCGTCCCGGAGTGGCTGGATCCAGGGTAGAGCAGTTCCGCAATTGTCGGCGGTTGCTTATTGCCCGCGTCTGCAACTATTGTAGACGCAGGCAAAGCGCATCTGCAATCGTCTGGGAAGGTGTACCCCTCCATGCCTCTCGCGCTTCTGGCCCTCGCGATCGGGGCCTTCGGAATCGGAACGACAGAGTTCGTGATCATGGGCTTGCTGCCCGAGGTCGCGGGCGACTTCGGGGTCTCCATCCCCACGGCCGGTTTCCTCGTGACCGGCTACGCGCTCGGCGTCATGTTCGGCGCCCCGCTGATGACCGTCCTCGGCACCAAGGTCTCCCGCAAGCGGATGCTGATGCTGCTGATGGGCCTGTTCATCGTCGGCAACCTGCTGTCCGCCGTCGCCCCGGCCTTCGCCGTGATGCTGATCGGCCGTGTCGTCGCCTCGCTCGCGCACGGCGCCTTCTTCGGTATCGGCTCCGTCGTCGCGGCCGACCTGGTGGCGCCGGACAAGAAGGCCGGCGCCATCGCCATGATGTTCACCGGCCTCACCGTCGCCAACGTCGTGGGTGTCCCGCTGGGCACCCTCGTCGGGCAGAGCGTCGGCTGGCGCGTCACCTTCGCGATCGTCGCCGTCCTCGGGGTCATCGGCCTGGCGGGCATCGCCAAGCTGGTCCCGGAGATGCCCCGCCAGGAGGGCGTACGCCTGCGTCACGAACTGGCCGCGTTCAAGAACGCCCAGGTCCTCCTCGCCATGGCGATGACCGTCCTCGGCTTCGGCGGGGTCTTCGCGGCCATCACCTACATCGCGCCGATGATGACCCACGTGACCGGCTTCGCCGACGGCTCCGTCACCTGGCTGCTGGTCCTCTTCGGGCTCGGCATGGTCGGCGGCAACCTCGTCGGCGGCAAGTACGCCGACCGCGCCCTGATGCCGATGTTGTACGTCTCCCTGGGCGCCCTGGCGGTCGTCCTGGCGCTCTTCACCCTGACCGCCCACCACAAGGTCCTGGCGGCCGTCACGATCGCTCTGATCGGCGCCCTGGGTTTCGCGACCGTCCCGCCGCTGCAGAAGCGCGTCCTCGACCAGGCGCACGGCGCTCCGACGCTCGCCTCGGCGGTCAACATCGGTGCCTTCAACCTCGGCAACGCCCTGTCCGCCTGGCTCGGCGGCCTGGTCATCGCCGCCGGCCTCGGCTACACCGCCCCGAACTGGGTCGGTGCCGTTCTCGCCGCGGCCGCCCTGGTCCTCGCCTTCGTCTCGGCCGCGCTGGAGCGCCGCGACGGTGATCCCAGCACCGTCGTCGCCGGGGGCACGCCGGCCGGGCAGCCGACGGTCGTCCACCACTGAGCGCCGCCCGTCCGCCGGGCCAGGGCCGTCCCGGCGGACCGGTCGCCTCCCGGCCGCCCCAAGGGCATCAGCGCCTCCGACCGCACCAGAACCTCAGCAACACAACCTCAGCAACACCACGAAGGAGTACTCCCCCATGAGCACCACCCCCGCCGTCGCTCCGCTGACCATCCACGACGCCGAAGTCCTCGTGACGGCCGCCCGCCGCGCCGCCGAGGCCGCCGGGGTCACGGTCAGCGTCACCGTTCTGGACGCGGGCGGTCACCTGCTGGCCTTCCGACGGGACGACCGCGCCGTGCTGATCTCCGGCGAGACGAGCACCCGCAAGGCGTACACGGCGCTCCAGCTCGACACACCCACCGCCGACCTCGTCGACGCCGTGCAGCCCGGCGGCCTCTTCCACACCCTGCCCACCGCGCTCGACCGGCCGCTGCTGTTCATCGCCGGCGGCCTGCCGGTCCACCGCGACGGCCGCCTCATCGGCGCCATCGGGGTCGGTGGCGGCGCCCCGGAGCAGGATCACGGCTTCGCCACCGCCGCGGTGGAGGCGCTCGCCTGACGACGGCCGTCTCCCCCGAGCACACCCGAAGAACGCCGGTTCCCGACGACCACGGGAACCGGCGTCGTCGTATCCGAGTGCGTCAGCCGGCCGCCACCGTGAGCGGAGCGAACCGCCGGCTCCAGTCACCCGGCAGCTCCTCGGTCCCGTAGGTCATGACGGCGTTGAAGGCGACGGACTCCATACCCCGTGCCTTCACCCACGCCAGGAGTTCCTGGTGGCGCACGTCGATGTCGGTGCGCAGGGGGCGGTCGGTATGGGCGGCGAGGGAGGCCACGAGGGCCTTGGCCGTCTCGGTGTCCCGGGCGATCAGCGGGCCCACCACATGGGTGCCCATGTTGGGCCAGGCGGCCGCGTAGCCGATGATCCGGCCGTTGTCCTCGGCGACCCGTACCTGGTCGGCGAAGGCGGGCAGCCGCGCGATCATCTGCGTGCGGTCGGTGCCGAACACCTCCTCGTCGAGACTGAGGATCGCGGTGAGGTCCTCGGCCGTGGCCGCGCGGGTGACGACGCCGGGCGTCGGCCCGTCGGACGTGAAGTGCCCGACGACCATCTCGGCCCGGCCCGTGGCCTTGAACCCCAGCTCCTCGTACAGCGGACGACCGTGCGGTGTGGCGTGCAGGGTGAGGGGGGTGGGGCCCATCACGGAGAGGACGTGCCGCATCAGGTGCCGGCCGATACCGCGACGGGCGTGCCGTTCGGCGACCAGCACCATGCCGATGGCACCGAGCGCGGGCCGGCCGTGCGGACCGTACTCGGTGACGACGCAGGCGCTGACGAGACCTCCGCCGGGGTCGTCGATGCCGTACCCCTTCCCGGCGGTGAGGAGGAAGCCCCACTTGTGTTCCTCGCGCGGCCACCCCCGGTCCTCTGACAGGTCGGCGCACGCGGTGAGATCACGGTGCGTCAGGCGGCGAATGGGGAGAGCGGCGGTGGAAGGAGTCGGCACGCAGGTCAGGCTGTCCGACCGGTGCCCTTGGCGTCCACCTGTTTCCCCGGAGAGATACGTGCTTTTGGCCATGTCGTGGCCCACTCCCCTGGGGGCCGTCAGACCGAGGACGTTTCACGTGAAACGTCGCGAGCAGTGTCCCGTCGAGATCCTCTGCCACAGCTTCGAGCGACTTCGTCAAAACGCTGACATGCCTGCCGTTAGCCTCGGCCCATGGCGAGACTTCATCTCTTCGATCTCGACGGCACGTTGTTGCACGGAACATCGGCACCGGTCGAGATTTCGCGGCAACTCGGCCTGGAAGCGGAGACGGTCGCATTGGACCGAGCGATCGCGGCGGGCCGTATCGGGCCGCCGGAGTACGCCAGGCGCGTGCACGCGCTCTGGGCACAGCTCACTGACGCGCACGTGACGGCGGCGTTCGAAGCCGCTCCCTGGCTGACACGTATTCGCGAGGTCTGGACGGAGATCAGGAGCCGGGGGGAGTACTGCGCGGTCGTATCGCTCTCGCCGTCGTTCTTCGTGGAGCGGCTGACCGGGTGGGGCGCGCACGCCGCCTACGGTTCCCGCTTTCCCGCGGTGCCTTTCACCGAGCCCGTGGACCCCGAGGGAGTACTGAGCGCCGCCGCGAAGGTGCTGATCGCCGATCGGCTGTGCGCGGAGTTCGGGCTGACGCGGGAGGACTGCGTCGCGTACGGCGATTCACTCTCGGACAAGGACCTGTTCGGTGTGGTGCCGGTCTCCGTGGCGGTCAATGCGGACAGCCATCTGTCAGATCTCGCGACCCACTCCTACGTGGGGAAGGATCTGTGGGATGCCTATGCATTAGTTGGGTGCGCCCGGTAATTGAGGGAACCGACGATTCGCACCCCGGCCGTCCCCGAGGGAGGGAAGGGGGGACTTGTGCGCCGAGCGGCGCCCGGTATGGTCGACTCCGGTTCGTGTCCCGGATGTGATGCACGAGATGTGGTGCACACATTCCGTGCGGACCGGGAGCAGGGCAATGCAGCCTAACGGGACGGAGAGATCGAAGACCCGCGATTCCGGTTATGCGGTTGGGGCATCCGTACGGGGTGGGATGCTGCGGCAAGAGGACTGCGGCCCATGTCGCACTCTCGCCTTACGCGACGTACGCAGCAGAGATACGGGTGGACCGTGGTCGTATCGGACGCGGTTCGGAACGGAACGGAACAGAGAAGCAAGCCGTCTGCGGGGGAAGCAGGCACCTTCCGATCGTGGAAGTGCGCAGACCGACCGAAAGATGTTCGAGGCGAGGCACACCATGGACGCTCCGACCACCAGGTCGGCCGACAGCGGCACGTCCGGCGGCGGGGACGGTTGGTTCACGCCGCGCAAGGCGCCGGAACCGGCTGCCGGCAACGAGCAGGGAACCTCCGAAGGCCGCCGCCTGGCCGCGCTGCGCCCCGTGGGCAGGGGCACGGCGGCCGCCGACGGCGAACCACCCCAGGACGAGGCCGCCGAACCGGGCTCCCGAATACCCGAGACTCCCTCAGCGCCGACGGCACCCGCGAGCGACCAGCCGCAGAAACCCGCAGAGCCCCGGGACTCCGTCCACGTGCAGGACGTCGACTCCCAGGTCCCGGAGGAGGCCCCGGCAGAGGCCCCGGCGGAGGTTACGGCGGAGCCTCGAGCGCCTCTCCAGCCGCCGGCCGGCGCCGAACCCCGCGTCCCCGCCCAACGGTCCACCCCCGCCGGACACGCCTCCCCGGACGCCGTGCTGATCCGCCGGACCATGGCCGAGGTGACCCCCGTGGCCGACAAGGTCACCTCGTACTTCTACGCGCTGCTCTTCGTCCGCCACCCCGAACTGCGCCCGCTCTTCCCGCCCGCGATGGACACCCAGCGCGACCGGCTGCTCAAGGCCCTGCTCACCGCAGCGGAACACATCGACAACACGCCGGTCCTCGTGGACTACCTGCAACACCTCGGTCGAGGCCACCGCAAGTACGGAACCCGCCCCGAGCACTACCCGGCCGTCGGCGAGTGCCTCATCGGGGCGCTGAGCAAGTACTCCGGGTCCGTGTGGGACGCCGAGACCGAGGCGGCCTGGGTGCGGGCCTACACGACGATCTCCCAGGTCATGATCGACGCAGCGGCCGCCGACGAGCTGCGCGCGCCGGCCTGGTGGTACGCGGAGGTCGTCTCCCACGACCTGAGAACCTCGGACGTCGCCGTCCTCACCCTGCGCCCCGACCAGCCCTACCCCTTCCTCGCCGGGCAGTACGCGAGCCTGGAGACGCCGTGGTGGCCGCGGATCTGGCGGCACTACTCCTTCGCCTCGGCCCCCCGCTCCGACGGACTGCTGACGTTCCATGTGAAGGCCGTCCCCGCGGGCTGGGTCTCCAACGCGCTGGTCCACCGCGCCCGGCCCGGCGACGTGGTCCGCCTCGGCCCGCCGGCCGGCTCGATGACCGTCGACCACACCAGCGACCGCGGACTGCTCTGTCTGGGCGGCGGCACCGGCATAGCTCCCATCAAGGCCCTCGTCGAGGACGTCGCCGAGCACGGCGCCCGCCGCCCGGTCGAGGTCTTCTACGGCGCCCGCAGTGACCACGACCTGTACGACATCGACACGATGCTCAGGCTCCAGAAGTCCCACCCCTGGCTGGAGGTCCGCCCGGTGGTCGACCGCGACGGTCTGCTCCAGCTCCCCGACGCCATACGGGCCTACGGCCCCTGGACCGCGTACGACGCCTACCTCTCCGGCCCGCCAGGCATGATCCGCAGCGGAGTGGACGCCCTGCGCGGCGTCGGCATCCCGGCGGAGCGCATACGCCACGACTCGGTCGAAGAGCTCGTCGCCGCCGGACACTGAGCCGGCGCCGCAGACGTCACCCCAGATCGGGGGCGTGCATGGCGCGTACGCCCTCGATGTTGCCGTCGAGGTAGTGCCGTAGCGACAGCGGCACGAGGTGGACGGAGGCGATGCCGACCCGGGTGAACGGCACCCGGACGATCTCGTACTCGCCGATGGGCTCGTCGATCTCGGGGCCGTGCCGCAGGGCCGGATCCATGGACTCCAGACGGCAGACGAAGAAGTGCTGCACCTTCACACCGGTCGCGCCACCGTCCTCGCCGATGTGCTCGACGGTGTCGACGAAGCAGGGCACCACGTCGGTGATCTTGGCGCCGAGCTCCTCGTACACCTCGCGGTGCAGGGCGTCGACGACGGTCGTGTCCTCCGGCTCGACCCCGCCTCCCGGCGTGAGCCAGTACGGATCCATGCCGGGCTTGGTGCGCTTGATCAGGATCAGGTCGTCACCGTCCAGCAGAACGGCGCGGGCGGTGCGCTTGACCACGGGTCGGACGGTCATGGGAGAAATGTGGCCCGGCTGGTTCCACGTGAAACATCGCGAAACGTCACCGAACGACCTCACCCCGTGATACGCCGGGGAAACCCGTTCAGCACCAGTCGGCAGCCGTCCTCAGCAGCCATTCATGGGCCCGCGCGATGTGCGGCATCGCCAGCGTGCCGGTACGCGCCACCAGCACGTATGTCCGCAGCGGCGGTACCGCGGGCTCATGCAGTTCGATGACGTCACCCCGGTCGAGTGCGGCCGTACACAGATAGCGGGGCAGTACCGCGAGGCCGGCGCCCGCGATCGCACAGGCGAGGACCGCGCGCAGGTCGGGCACGATGACGGTGCCCGAGGCGGCGGGGCGCGAGTCGAAGACGGAGGCCCAGTAACGGGAGACGAAAGGCAGCGACTCGTGGACCTCGACGACGGGGAGGTTCTCCAGCGCGGACGCACCCTTGCGGCGCAGCGTCTGCGCACCGCTGAGCGCGGCCCGGTGCGGGGCGGCGACCAGGACGTGCTCCTCGTCGCACAACGGGGTGGCGGTGAGGAGCGCGCCGCGGGGCCGGACGGTACTGATGGCGAGGTCGTGGTGTCCGGCGGCCAGCCCCTCCAGGACCTCCTCGGCGGTTCCGAAGGAGGCACGCAGCGCGAGCCCCTGCCCGGCGTCGCCGGCCAGCTCGGTGAGGGCGGGAAGAGCCCGCTCGGCGGTGAACTCGGGGGGTCCGGCGAGATGCAGGGTCCGCACGGAGGACTCGTCGTCGAGACCGGTCTCGGCGATCTCGACCAGCGCGTCCAGATGGGGTGCGGCCTTGTGGGCGAGCTCGTCGCCGATGGTCGTCGGCGTGACGCCGCGGGCCTGGCGCAGGAACAGGGGGCGCCCCAGCTGCCGTTCCAGCGTGCGGATCTGGGAGGTCACGGCCGGCTGGGACAGGCCCAGCAGAGCGGCGGCGCGGGTGAAGGAACCAGCCCGGTGCACGGTCACGAAGGTGCGCAGCAAGGCCAGATCCACGGACGTTCCCCCCTTCCCTGCCCTTCTCCCGGCCCCGGGGCAGGGCCCAACTATAAATAAGTCGATAGGTCTCTGTCGCTACTGTGATTGGACACTGACAGACAGTCAACTAGCCTTGGTCGCGCGGTTCTTCGCGCGCAGAACCGTGGACGGTCCGAGCCACGAGGGGGGAGGCTCGGACCGTCCGATGTGCGTAGCGGGACACCGTCGGGGCGTCCGTCAACCGTTCACCGCGCCGACTCCTCCAGCGCACGCAGCACGTCCGCCACCAGGTCCTCGGGATCCTCCGCGCCGACCGACAGGCGGATGAAGCCCTCCGGCACCGCGTCCCCACCCCAGCGCCCGCGCCGCTCCGCCGTCGACCGCACTCCGCCGAAGCTCGTCGCGTCGTCCACCAACCGCAGCGCCTCGAGGAAACGCTCGGCACGCGCGCGCGTGGGCAGCGTGAAGGAGACCACGCATCCGAAGCGCCGCATCTGTCGTGCGGCCACCCGGTGGGACGGATCGTCGGGCAGCCCCGGATAGCGCAGACCGGTCACCTCGGGCCTCTTCCGCAGCGCCTCGGCGACGGCCAGGGCACTGGCGCTCTGCCGGTCGACGCGCAACGGGAGCGTGGCGATCGACCGGTGCGCGAGCCAGGCCTCCATGGGCCCCGGGATCGCCCCGACGATCTTGCGCCAGCGCCGTACGGCCGTCATCGGCTCGCCCTGGCGTCCTGTGACACAGCCGAGGAGGACGTCGCCGTGTCCGGTGAGCTGCTTGGTGCCGCTGGCCACCGAGAAGTCGGCCCCGAGTTCCAGCGGGCGCTGCCCGAGCGGCGTCGCGAGCGTGTTGTCGACGGCCACCAGGGCGCCACGCGCGTGTGCCGCCTCGACGAGCCGCCGGATGTCGCACACGTCGAGCCCGGGGTTCGACGGTGACTCGATCCACAGCAACTGCGCGCCGTCGAGGACACCGAGCTGGGCGTCGTCACCGGTCGGCGCGGTGCGCACCTCGATGCCGTACGCCTCCAGCTGGGCGCGGACCAGGGGCAGCGCCTGATAGCCGTCGCTGGGCAGGACGACGGCGTCCCCGGCGCGCAGCTGGGAGAAGAGCACCGAGGAGATCGCGGCCATGCCGGAGGCGAACACGAGCGTCTCAACACCGTCCTGCCCGGGCGCCTCCAGCTCGCCGATGGCCCGCTCCAGGTGCGTCCAGGTCGGATTCTCGTCGCGGCCGTAGGTGTACGGCCCCGTGGGCTCGCCCGGGAGGTGGAAGTGGGCGGCGAACACCGGACCCGGCAGGGTCGGCTCGTACTTCACCGGCTCCGGCAGGCCGGCCCGCACCGCGCGCGTGCCCTCGCCCGTGGGGAGCTCCCCGTCCCTGGCGGAATCGTTCATGCCACGCGTCCTTCCACGTCCTCGCGTACCGCGCTGAGCAGCCCCTCGCTCGCCTTCTCCACCATCCCAAGGCATTCCTCGAAACCGTCCCGACCCCCGTAGTAGGGGTCGGGGACGTCGAGATCGTGGCCGGCGGCGGGGTCGTACGCGCGCAGCAGGCGCACCTTGTGGGCGTCCTCGTCGGTGGGCGCGAGGCGGCGCAGTGCCCTGAGGTGGCCGGAGTCCAGGGCGATCACGAGGTCGAGACGCGCGAACCAGGACCGCTCGAACATCCGGGCGGTGTGCGCGAGGACGTACCCGTTCTCCTCGAGGACCGACACGGTGCGCGGGTCGGCGCCCTCGCCCACATGCCAGTCGCCCGTGCCCGCGCTGTCGACCTCGACCAGCCCGTCGAGGCCGGCCTCCGCCACCCGCGCGCGGAAGACCGACTCGGCCATCGGGGAGCGGCAGATGTTGCCGGTGCAGACGAAGCAGACGCGGTAGGTCATCGCGGGCTCAGTCCTTGTCGGGCAGGACGACGTTGAGCGCCCAGGAGACGACGGAGATGATCAGGCCGCCCACGACCGCGGTCCAGAAGCCCTCGACGTGGAAACTCAGGTCGAGCCTGTCCGCGAGCCACGACGTGAGCAGCAGCATCAGCGCGTTGACGACCAGTGTGATCAGGCCGAGCGTCAGGATGAAGAGCGGGAAGGTGAGCACCTTCACGATCGGCTTCACCAGGAAGTTGACGAGGCCGAAAAGCAGCGCCACCACGATGAGGGTGCCGACCTTCTTGCCCGTGCTGTCGCCGGTCAGAGTGATCTTGTCCAGCAGCCAGACGGCGACCGCCAGGGCGCCCGCGTTGGCGATCGTCTTGACTACGAAATTCTTCATGTGTCTGATCGTGGCAGAAGAGATCGGTTGCGAGCGTGGGCGAGGGCGATGAAGGCATTCCGGTTGGACGAACTGGAGGCGGAGCGAGCCGCCAACGACGGCGCTTATCTGCAGTTCCTGCGGGAGCGGAACATGTCGGTGGGGCTGTATGCGCTCGACGCCGGGCAGCATGATCCACAGAATCCGCACAACCAGGACGAGGTGTACCTCGTCGTGAGCGGGCGGGCCTCCCTCACCGTCGGCCTGGAGACCACCCAGGTGGCGCGCGGCAGCGTGGTGTACGTGCCGGCCGGGGTCGCCCACAAGTTCCACCACATCAGCGAGGACCTGCGGGTCGTGGTCGTGTTCTCGCCACCCGAGGGCTGATCGTCTCCGCCCGGGAGGTGATGCGCCGCCTCGAGATTCCCTAGGGGACCGGTCAGGGGAGGACAAGGGGTGCGAGGCCCCCGTACGCACATGCTTCGGACCTAGCATCGACGGCAGAACACCAGAAGGATCCGGCCCGCCAGAGGTGCCGGACACCGGAGCGAACGAGGACAGGGACGAGGACAAGGGCGATGCGAGAGATCTTTGCGGGACTGCCGTGGTGGGTGAAGTGGGTGGCGGTGCCGGTCATCGCCCTGGTCGTGTTCGGCGGACTGATAGCCAGTGTCGTCGGCTTCGTGATCGGCCTGCTCTTCAAACTGCTGGTCTTCGTGGCGCTGGTCGGCGGACTGATCTACGTCGTACGGAAGTTCACGTCGAGTTCCTCCTCGCGCGGCGACTGGTGAACGATGCCCGGGACCGGTGATCGGTAACAGGTATCGCCGGTTCCCTCGGCCGGGGGAAGTTTCCCGCAGGGCCCGTCCGTGAGCGGTGGCGGACGGTTAAAGTCCGGAACCCGACGTGGGGACGAGCCCCGCGAGCGGTCTTTCCCCCTCCCGTGTTCCCCGCACGGACCGCCCTCTCGCGCTTCGGGAGTGACCCTTGGCCACCGTTGACACCGCCTCAGCGGAACCGTACGCACCCCCCGCCCGCCCCTGTTCCACCACGCCCCCGCTCCAGCGCCCGCCGGGTGCCGGCGTCCCGGAACAGCCGCAGCCCGCGACCACGCTCATCGGTTCCGTGCAGCGTGCGATGCGCCTGCTGGAGAGGGTCGCCGAGCACGCCTGCGGGGCTCCGGCCAAGCAACTGGCCCGCGAGACCGGCCTCGCGCTCCCCACGGCGTACCACCTGCTGCGCACGCTGGTGCACGAGGGCTATCTCCACCGGGACAAAGGGTTGTTCTTCCTCGGTGAGGCGGCCGAGCGGCTGGGCAGCAGCGGAGCGGCGCAGAAACGTCGCAGCACGGTCGTCGACATCCTGGCCCACTGGCGTGATGCGATCGGTGCTCCCGTGTACTACGCCGTGTACCGCGAGGGCGAGATCGAGGTCATGTGTGTCGCCGACTCCCCGGGCAATCCGGCGGTCGAGGAATGGGCCGACTTCCGTGAGACGGGGCATGCGCACGCCGTCGGCCAGTGCCTGCTGTCCCAGCTCGACGAGGAGTCCCGCCGCGACCACCTGGACCGCTACCCCGTGCAGTCCCTCACCCCGTACACGGTCCGCGACGACCACACCCTGCTGCGGCGGCTGGACCGCGTACGGCGGACGGAGACGGTCGTCGAACGGCAGGAGTACGCGCTGGGCGCGGTCTGCGCCGCGATCCCCGTCACCGTGGGCACGACGGCCGCCACCATCGCCATCTCCCTCCCCGCCCACCAGGCCGATCGGCTGATGCCGACGGCCCGGCAACTGCAGGACGAGGCCGGGCGGATGCTGGGATCACTCGCGATCTCTATCAGTATCTGAAAACTCACTCCTTGTGATCTGTTGTGTACTTTCAGCAAGATGCCATGCAATGTGAGGGGTTCATTCCCAGCCATTCGACGGCCATGACGGGGTAAGGCGATGCGCGAGTCCGTGCAAGTAGTACAGGCAGAGGTCATGATGAGCTTTCTCGTCTCCGAGGAGCTCTCGTTCCGCATCCCGGTGGAGCTGGGCTACGAGACCTGCGATCCCTACGCCGTACGCCTCACCTTTCACCTGCCCGGTGATGCCCCGGTGACCTGGGCCTTCGGTCGGGAGCTGCTCATCGACGGGGTGGGCAGACCGTGCGGTGAGGGAGATGTGCGGGTCTCGCCGGTCGACCCGGATGCACTGAGCGAGGTCCTGATCCGGCTCCAGGTCGGGAGCGACCAGGCGGTGTTCCGCTCCTCGGCGGCACCGCTCGTGGCCTTCCTCGACCGCACCGACAAGCTGGTGCCGTTGGGCCAGGAGGGTGCGCTCGCCGACTTCGACGCCCATCTCGACGAGGCGCTGGACCGGATCCTGGCGGAGGAGCAGAGCGCCGGCTGAGGGGTGCGGCGGCGAACGGTGGCGGAACGCTTCGGCAGGGGTGGGGCTGTGCAGGAACGCTTCTTCTGAGCGGCGGCGGTGCCCCGAACCCGCCCTGGCGCCGGGCCTCCGAGCAAGAGGGAGGTCCCGGCCCCGACACCGCGCTGCCGAGGATCGAGGAGGCGCCGATTTGCCGTGGGAGTGCGCCAAGCGCCGGACGTGCGGGCCGCACCAGCGATCGTGCAGGCCGCACAACGATCGCAGGCCGCACAGCGATCGCAGGCTGCCTAGCGATCGTGCGGGCCGGTCGTCGGTACCGGCTCGCACGCACGCCGCGTCAGCGCTTGCGTCGCCTGCCGCGACCGCCTCGGGCCGCCTGCGGCGCCGGGCCTGCCGTACCGGCCGGCGTCGCCCCCGGTGCCCCCTCCGGGGCCGTCCCGGTCGCCGTACCGGGCTGCGGTCGGTCGGCCGAGACCACCAGGGCCGCCAGGGCCGTGGTCACCGGCACCGACGCGACCAGCCCGATCGAGCCCACCAGCGTGCGCACGATCTCCTCGGCGACCAACTCGCTGTTGGCGACCGTACCGACGCTGCTCTGGGCGATCGAGAAGAGCAGCAGCAGCGGCAACGCGGCGCCGGCGTAGGCGAGGACGAGCGTGTTCACCACGGACGCGATGTGGTCGCGGCCGATCCGGATGCCGGCCCGGTACAGCCCGCGCCAGCCCATCGACGGGTTGGCCTCGTGCAGTTCCCAGACCGCCGACGTCTGGGTGACCGTCACGTCGTCGAGGACACCGAGTGAGCCGATGATGATGCCGGCGAGCAGCAGACCGCTCATGTCGATCGACGGATACAGGCCGTGGATGAGACCGGTGTTGTCGTCCGTGTTGCCGGTCAGCGCGGCCCAGTCGATGAACCACGAGCCGAGGACGCCGATCAGCAACAGGGAGATGAGCGTCCCGAGGACCGCGACCGAGGTGCGGGCCGAGAGGCCATGACACAGATAGAGCGCGATCAGCATGATCGCACTCGACCCCACCACCGCCACGACCAGTGGGTTCGAGCCCTGAAGGATCGCGGGCAGGATGAAGAAGTTCAGGATCAGGAAGCTGATGGTCAGCGCGACCAGCGCCATGACGCCCCGCAGCCGCCCGACGACCACGACGGCGACGGCGAAGATGGCGGCGAGCAGTCCCAGGGGAACGCGGCGGTTCACGTCGGTGACCGAGTACTGCAGGTCCTTCGGCGCGGAGGGCTCGTAGGCGACCACGACCTCCTGGCCCTCGCGCAACTGCCGTGACTGGTCCGGCTGCACGATCTCGGTGAACGTACGGCCCTTGTCGTTGCCGGTGTCCACCCGGATGGTGGCCCGCTTGCAGGTGCCGTTCGCCTGCTGCTGGGCGGAGGAGCCCTCGGCCGTGGAGGTGTCGCCGGTCGGGGTGTCGCCCGAGGCGTTCACCGACGAGCAGCTCACGCTCACGACCTCGGTGACTGTCGCGTGCTGGGTCTGCCGGTCGAAGCCGACTCCCGTTCGCTCGTGCGGCGGGGCACCGCCGGGCCACAGCACGACCAGCCCGGCCAGCACGGCCACGGCGAAGGGGATGAGGACGGCCGCGATGACCTTGCGCAGGTGCTGGGAGACGGGAGCGGCCGGGCCGTGACCATGGCTGTGCGAGTGCCCGTGCCCACCGCCGGAACCCGGGCCGTTGCCCCCACCGGGGCCCGGGCCGTTGCCGCCACCGGGACCCGGGCCATGCCCACCGCTGTGTCCGTCGCCGGGGCCGTGTCCGTGCCCGTGTCCGTGGCCACCGTCCTGCCCACCACCAGGACCGCGCTCGCCCCCACCGGGGCCTCGCCCGGCGCCACTGGAGCCGTACTCACCATCACCGAACCCATGCCCGGCGCCACGGGAGCCGCGCTCCCCGCCACCGGACCCGGGTCCGCCATACCCGCCGCCCGGCTGCTGATCGCCGTCACGCCTCTGCGCACCGCCGAAGCCAGGGCGACCGCCGCCGTATCCAGGACCCTGGGGCCGGCCGCTGCCGGCGAAATCGCGATCGTCTCCAGGGCCAGGACCAGGACCAAGACCAGAGCCAGGACTGGCACCGGGACCGGCATCGGGGCCATGGCCGCGGCTGCGGCCGGTGCCGGAGCTGGGGCCGTGGCCGCCTCCGGCACCCGTTCCGCGGGGCGGCTCGGGCGGTGGGTACGGGGGATGGTGTGTCGTGGTCACCGACCGATCATCGCAAGAACGACCGGGGCCCCCTGTTCACCGCGCCCGAATTGCCGCTAGCGTGGGGTCAACCTTTGCACACGCGGGAGCTCGGAGCACCGGGCTGAGAGGGCGCTGACCTCCGTCTTCGCGATGTTTCACGTGGAACGTCACCGGAATCGAGTGATGTTTCACATGAAACGTCGGCAGACGGTAGCCGCTGCGTCGACCGCTGAACCTGTTACCGGGTAATGCCGGCGTAGGGAGTAGGTCTCATGACCAACAAGGACGCACGCACGCCTGCCTCCACGCAGATCTCCACGGAGATCTCCGCCAACGGGGAGGCCGGGAAGTCCATCGGCTGGCACAAGGCGTATGTCGAGGGCGCACGCCCCGACCTGCGGGTGCCGGTCCGTCAGGTGCACCTCACCAACGGGCAGTCGGTCACGCTGTACGACACGTCCGGTCCGTACACCGATCCGCTCGTCGAGACCGACGTCCGCAGGGGCCTGCCGCCGCTGCGGGAGAACTGGATCATCGCCCGCGGCGACACCGAGGAGTACGCGGGCCGCCCCGTCCGTCCCGAGGACGACGGCATCAAGCACACCGCACCGCGCGGTGGGCTGCGCAACCTCGACGCCGTTTTCCCCGGGCGGCCTCGTCTGCCGCGCCGGAGCCGCGACGGCAAGGCGGTCACCCAGCTCGCGTACGCACGCCGGGGCGAGATCACGCCCGAGATGGAGTACGTGGCCATCCGGGAGAACGTGTCGCCCGAGGTGGTCCGCGAGGAGATCGCGGCAGGCCGGGCGGTCCTGCCCGCGAACGTCAACCACCCGGAGATCGAGCCGATGATCATCGGCAAGCGGTTCCTGGTGAAGGTCAACGCCAATATCGGCAACTCCGCCGTCACCTCCTCCATCGAGGAGGAGGTCGAGAAGATGACCTGGGCGACCCGCTGGGGTGCCGACACGGTCATGGACCTGTCCACCGGTCGCAACATCCACACCACTCGCGAGTGGGTGCTGCGCAACTCCCCCGTCCCCATCGGCACCGTGCCGCTCTACCAGGCCCTCGAGAAGGTCGACGGCAGGGCCGAGGAGCTGACCTGGGAGATCTACAAGGACACGGTCATCGAGCAGGCCGAGCAGGGCGTGGACTACATGACGGTCCACGCGGGCGTGCGTCTGCCGTACGTCCCGCTGACGGCGAACCGCAAGACCGGCATCGTCTCGCGTGGCGGCTCGATCATGGCGGCGTGGTGCCTGGCCCACCACAAGGAATCGTTCCTCTACGAGAACTTCGAGGAACTCTGCGAGATCCTCGCCGCCTACGACGTCACGTACTCGCTCGGGGACGGTCTGCGGCCCGGTTCGATCGCGGACGCCAATGACGAGGCGCAGTTCGCGGAGTTGCGCACGCTCGGGGAACTCAACCGGATCGCGAAGCGTTTCCATGTTCAGACGATGATCGAGGGCCCGGGACATGTCCCGATGCACAAGATCAAGGAGAACATCGACCTTCAGCAGGAGATCTGCGATGAAGCTCCGTTCTATACGCTCGGTCCGCTGACGACGGACGTCGCGCCGGCGTACGACCACATCACCTCCGGCATCGGTGCCGCGATGATCGCCTGGTGGGGCACGGCCATGCTCTGCTACGTCACGCCCAAGGAACATCTGGGCCTGCCCAACCGTGACGACGTCAAGACCGGCGTCATCACCTACAAGATCGCCGCCCACGCAGCCGACCTCGCCAAGGGGCACCCCGGTGCGCAGGAATGGGACGACGCGCTGTCCGACGCCCGCTTCGAGTTCCGCTGGGAGGACCAGTTCAACCTGGCCCTCGACCCGGACACGGCCCGTGAGTTCCACGACGAGACACTGCCGGCGGAGCCGGCCAAGACCGCTCACTTCTGCTCGATGTGCGGGCCGAAGTTCTGCTCGATGAAGATCTCCCAGGACATCCGCCGCGAACACGGCGGAACGCGCACGGAGATCGAGGAGGGGATGGCCCAGAAGTCGAAGGAGTTCGCGGCGGCGGGCAACCGGGTGTATCTGCCGTTGGCGGACTGACACCCACCCGCGTCGGTCCACCGGCTCGTGTCGGCCCGTCGGCTGCCGCCCACCCGGGGCGGGCTCGTCGGCGCGTCGGTCCGGGGTGGTGCTCTCCGGTTCCGGTGAGCCGAGGCGAGCGCCGCCCCTGTGCCCACGGCGACCGACCCGGGGCGTCGCGGGCACGCCCATCGCGTGCCGGCGGTGAGGTCCGGCCCGCCCGGCCCGTCCCCGGCCCGTTCAGTCCGCCCGGCCCGTTCGGCTCATTCGGCCCGTCCGGTCCGTCCGGTCCGTCCAGCCGTCCGGCCTCCCAAGAGGCTTGCTCGTGGGGCGTGGGTCGGCAGACTGGCCCCATGACAGCGCGATCCATGAGCAAGGGCGCCAATCTGCCGGTCGACGCGTCGGCCGTGCGCGTCGAGATCAGCTGGGCCGAGAGGGCCGGTGGGCCGGACGTCGACGCGTCGGCACTGTTGTTGACCGCGGCCGGGAGGGTGCGCGACGACGGCGACTTCGTCTTCTACAACCAGCCGCGGCATGCCTCCGATGCCGTGACCCACCTGGGGAAGCGCAGTGACGCCGGTGTCACGACGGACGCGGTGGAGGTGGACCTGCGGGCGCTGGAGAGTGCGGTCGCGCGTGTGGAGCTGTGTGCGTCGGCGGACGGGGGCACCTTCGGGCAGGTGAATGGTCTGACACTGAGGCTGCTCGACTCGGGGAGCCTGGCCGAGCTGGCGCGCTTCGAGATGCAGGGGGAGACGGAGACTGCGTTCATCGGCGGCGAGTTGTACCTGCGCGAGGGGAGGTGGAAGTTCCGGGCGGTCGGACAGGGGTACGCCTCCGGGCTCGCGGGACTGGCCACCGACTTCGGCATCACCGTCGATGACGAACCGTCAGAGACGGTCGCTCCCCAGGCAACGGTCACCTCCCCGGCGACGGCCCTCGCCCCGGCACCGTATCCCCAGGCACCGCCCGTCCACCCTGCCCCGCCGGTTTCCCCTCCGGCTCAGGCACCTGCCGGTCCTCGCCTGACGAAGGGCGAGGAGCGACTCCCCGTCGACATGCGCAAGCGGCTGTCCCTGCGCAAGGAGCAGGTGGCCGTCAGCCTGAGCAAGCGGGGAGCGACGGGTGTCAGGGCGAGGGTCGTGCTCGTGCTCGACGCCTCCGGATCCATGGCCTTCCTCTACTCCCGGGGCGTGGTCGCGGACGTCGTGGAACGCATGGCGGCGGTGGCGGCCCAGCTCGACGACGACGGCGAGATGCAGGCCTGGACGTTCGCCTCCCACGCTGCCCGCCTGCCCGACCTGCGCCTGGGTGAACTCCCCGAGTGGCTGCGGCTGCATGTGCGGGTGGGGGAGATCAACCTCTTCCGTCGTGGCAAGAAGCCGAGGAGGGGCCTGGAACCCGGGCAGGTCGACATGCGGACGGTCGGTATCCAGAACGAGGAGCAGAAGGCGATCGCCCAGGTCAGAGAGTATGTACGGGAGAACCCGGCGGCCGCCCCGACCCTGGTGCTGTTCTTCTCCGACGGCGGTGTCTACCGGGACGCCGCGATCGAACGGGAACTGCGTGCCGCGGTGGAGGAGCCGATCTTCTGGCAGTTCGTGGGCCTCGGCCGGTCCAACTACGGGGTGCTGGAACGCTTCGACACCCTCCCCGGTCGCCGCGTCGACAACGTCGGCTTCTTCGCCGTCGACGACATCAGCACCGTCCCGGACCAGGAGCTGTACGACCGGCTCCTGTCCGAGTTCCCGTCCTGGATCACGGCGGCCGGCCGAGCGGGCATCCTCTGACCTCGCCAGGTCGCTCCCGGCAGCGAGCGGTGAGCCGGTCGCCGAGACCGGCAGTTCCCCGATTTCAGCCGGGCGTACGGCTTGCGCTCCCCTTCGGCGGGGGCGCAAGCCGAAGGCCTATTCCGGCTGGTTTTCCGGGCCTCCGAAGTCCGGGCTGGTGTAGTCCGGGCTGCTGAAGCTGGGGCGGGAGCCGGCCGAGCGTCCGTCGCCGGGGCTGGTGAAGCCCGGACGGTCGTAGCCGATCTTCGGCAGACGGCCGGTGGGCGCCGGCGGGGCCGGTTCGGGGTGCAGTGCGGCGGCCGTGCCGGGGTCGGCGAGGGCCTCGCGCAGAAACGGCAGGATGCCCCGTCGCAGCAGGGCTTCCCGCCAGGCTTCCTTGGCGCGGGCGACCTCCTCGCTCAGTTCGCCGTACGGCCCGGCCTCCAGGGAGGGCCGGTTACGCAGGGCGGTGAGCAGGAGTCCGACGGTGGCGACGAGGATCGCGGCCGCGGCGATGCCCCCGAACGCCCAACCGGCGGTCACCATGGCCTGGGCGAACGACTGCTCGGGGTCGAGCATCCGGAGGACGTATCCGACGAGCAGGAAGATCACCGCGGCGGTTCCGGCGAGAACGGGGGTGAGGACGGCGGCGACGGCGACGGCGCCCGCTCCGGCGGTCTCGGCGACCTGGGCCGCCTCCCCCATGGTGGCGGCGAGCCCCATCCCGCCCACGCCCGGCTCACCGGAGCCGGACGCATGGGTGGGTGACGACGGGGTGGACGGCGCCGGGTGGCGCAGTTCCTCGCGGACCTTCACGTAGTGCTGGTACTCGGTCGCCGCGGCCGCCGTGATGAGTGCGGTGGCGTTGAGTGCCATGGTGCGCAGTTGTTCGGCGTTGAGCCGCTGGCCGACAGCGGCCAGTTCCGGGTGGTGTGGTGCGGAGCGCAGCGCCTCGTCGAGGATCCGCTCGTACTCCTGGCGGTCCTCGCTGTGCAGGTGCTGCGGAACGCTGTTCATGTGCATCCCCCGATGCTCCGTAGGGCTTGGGGCTCGCATGCCAACGAGCCGTCGGGCAGAAACGGAGGGGAGCCTGCTACGGATAAGCCGATGGTAGAGCGGCGACGGCATGAGGTAACAGGGGGTTTGCCGAAATTGGCCCCTGGCCTGCGGCGTCGTCGAACGCGTCCGGCGTGGCCGTCGCCGGACGCGTGAACGGTCAGACGGCGAGCGGCAGTTGCTGGACCAGCAGCTTTCCGGCCATCGTCACGCCGCCGTCCATCGCGATGGCGAGTCCGTCGGCGTAGACGTGCGGTCCCTCGACCACGGGGCCGGCCGTGTCCTCGCCGTCCTCGGAACCGACCTCGCCCAGCAGGTACGGGATCGGGCTGTGGCCGTGAACGATGCGGGTCCCGCCGTACGTATCCAGCAGTGACCGGACGGCGTCGGCGCCGCCCTCGTCGCGGAAGGAGAAGCGCTTGGTGAACTTGCGGAAGAGATCCCACACTTCGTCCGCGTCATTGCGGGTGATCGTCTCGCGGATGGTGTCGTTGACCGCCTCGATCGAGTCGCCGTAGTCGAGGTAGGCGGTGGTGTCCGAGTGCACGAGCAGATGGCCGTCGACCTCCTCGACGGCGTCGAGGCGGGCCATCCACTGCAGGTGGTGGTCCTGGAGGCGGTCCATGTCGGACTTCTGGCCGCCGTTGAGCAGCCAGGCCGCCTGGAAGGTGGCGGTTCCGGCCCCGGAGTTGACGGGGGTGTCGCCGAACCGCTTGGCGCCGAGCAGGAGCAGTTCGTGGTTGCCCATGAGCGCCTTGCAGTAGCCGCCGGCCGCGGCGGCCTCGGCGGACAGCCGCATCACGAGGTCGATGACGCCGATGCCGTCCGGGCCGCGGTCGGTGAAGTCTCCGAGGAACCACAGCCGGGCGGTGCCCGCGCACCAGTGGCCGGCCGCGTCGATCAGGCCCTTTTCCCGCAGGGCGGCGACCAACTCGTCGAGGTAGCCGTGCACGTCGCCGACGACGAACAGCGGGCCGGGGCCGGTCGCGGGCTGCGGGGCCTGGACGGCCGCGGGGTCGACGGTGACCTGAAGGGTGTCGCCCCGGTTGATGACGGGCAGGTCGCGCTGGGTGGGTGTGTAGCCCTCGGGCTGCTCCAGCGGATCCTCGAGGGGCGGCGCCGCATTCCCGGGATGCGTGTTGTGAGCGTACGGACCGGTCTCGTGGACGTACGCGGGCACCCGGAAATCGCGCACCGTCGCCGTACGCTCCACCTCGGGTCCCTGACCGGCCCCCTGAGTCATCAGACCCCTCCACCATCGCGCCGCATCTGCACCGCTTCGGACTGCCTGGTCGCGACGGCCCGCGGTGCCGTGGGCCCATCATAGGAATGCGGAACGTTCCGTGTGATGACCCAGGGGTGCTGAATCGGAGCAAGCCTCCAGTTCATCGCGGCATTCGCCCCGATTGGACTGGCTTCGGCAGCCCTTCACTCACCCCGCGCACACCGTGCCCACACCCTCGCCCCACGCATCCCCGCTGTCACACACCGGGACTTGGAGAAGGTTACGGGTTCCGCTCCCGGCCGGCGCCGAGCCTCACCGGCACGGCCTCCACACGGCTTTCCGGCGGATGCCGTCAGCGGGAGACGGCGAGGGCACCGCCCGCCATGGACTTCCGTCCGGTGCCGCTCCCCCAAGCCTCACCGGGTCCGTGGCGGTCTGCCGTAGGGCGTCCGCAACGGCGCGGCCGCCCGGCGTCCGCCCCGTGGAGGACTGCGCCGGACGCTGCGAGGCGCTCGACCTGGAGTGCGCCGGTGCGCTGCGTCCGTACGCCCCCCTTTGGGGCCGGGTGACGACCGGCCCCGTCCCGCCGCGTGCCCCTGGGGTCACGCGCCGCCCGCCTTTACGTCTCCTCAGGCGCCCGTGGCGGACTCACCGTCGTGCGCTGCGGACGTCGCTGGGACGAGGTACGCACGATCAGTTCGGTCGGTATCACCTGTTCGACGGGCCGGTCCGACTGGGCGCCCTCGATGGCGTCGATGAGCAGCTGGATCACCGCCGTGCCGATGCGGCGCGGCTTCAGGGAAAGGGTGGTGATGGGGGGTTCGGTGTTGGCGTACACGGTGGACTCGCTGCAGCACACCAGCAGCAGGTCCTCCGGGACGCGCAGCCCGTAGCGGCGGGCGGCGGCGAGCAGGTCGGTGCCGTTGGGGTCGAACAGGCCGTAGACGGCGTCGGGGCGGTCGGGGCGGGCCAGCAGCCGGTCGGCGGCGACGGCACCCGCGCACGGGTCGTGGGCGGGGTAGGCCTCGTAGACCGGGTCCTGGCCGACGCGTTCGCACCAGTGCAGGTACGCGCTGGTCGACAGGTGGGTGTACGTGTCGGTGGTGGTGCCCGTGAGCAGGCCGATGCGACGGGCGCCGGCGTCGGCGAGGTGGTCCAGGATGTCGAGGACGGCGGCCTCGTGATCGTTGTCGACCCAGGCGGTGACGGGAAGCGCACCGGCGGGGCGGCCGTCGGAGACGACCGGTAAACCCTGCCGGACGAGTTCGCTGACCACGGGGTCCTGGTCGGAGGGGTCGATGACGACCGTGCCGTCCAGGGCGACGTTCGACCACACGTCGTGGCGCGAGGTCGCGGGGAGGATGACGAGCGCGTAGCCGCGGGCCAGGGCCGCGGAGGTCGCGGCGCGCGCCATCTCGGCGAAGTACGCGAACTCGGTGAAGGTGAAAGGTTCATCCCCGTACGTCGTCACGGTCAGACCGATGAGGCCCGACTTGCCGGTGCGGAGTGTTCTGGCCGCGGCCGAGGGGCGGTAGCCCAGTCGGTCGGCGACTTCACGGACATGGCGTCGGGTGGCATCGGGGAGCCTGCCCTTGCCGTTGAGGGCGTCGGAGACGGTCGTGATGGAGACTCCGGCGGCGGCGGCCACGTCCCTGATGCCCGCTCTGCCCGGCCGGCTGCCCCTGCGTGAGGTTTCCGCGCGGCTCACCTGGTGCTTCCCTGCTGCTGTCATGGCGAGCCGATAGTAGGGCTCATTCGGTGGGGTAGGGCGGACGCATATGCACGCGTTGACAGGCACGTTTCTGCATGGCCCCGAGGGGTCAAATGCCTTGGAAAACAAGTCAGTTGCTGGGCTTCATGCCAAGACGTGCAGTGTGGGCACGGATGAGCCTGCCAAGGCACCGATGTTTCGAAGAGGTCTCAACTCACCTGCACGGGGGATGCGCGCCACGGTGTGAGCCACCGGCGCGTAGATATATGTGTGGCGCGCCCCCCGTTTCGTACGCCTTCGTGCGGTGATGCCGCTGATGCGGTCAGTAGGAGGCGAGACGGCCTCCGCACGGTGGTTGGGCGGCGTCCGTACCCAGCACGGTGATCAGTTTCTCGGCCGCGATGTCCATCTCGGTGGCGTCCGTCGGTGCCTCGAGCGGCGCGTGTACGGCGGTGGCACGGGGGCGGACGCGCGGTGCGACGGGTCCGCGGCCGGCTGCTCGTGCTCAGCTGTTCGCACCAGGGCCGAATCCTCATAAGGTGTGCAGTATTCAAGCCGGTGGTGGTCACGAGGAGGACTGCGGTGAGCGAGACGAGCCCCAAGCTGCGCGCCGAGCTGGAGGGGATCCCCACCTACAAGCCGGGCAAGCCGGCCGCGGCCGGTGGTCCCGTGGCCTACAAGCTGTCCTCCAACGAGAACCCGTATCCGCCGCTGCCGGGCGTGCTGGAGCGGGTCACGGCCGTCGCCGCGTCCTTCAACCGTTACCCGGACATGGGGTGCACGGGCCTGGTGGAAGAGCTCTCCGAGCGGTTCGGCGTGCCCGCCTCCCACCTCGCCACCGGTACCGGCTCGGTCGGCGTCGCCCAGCAGCTGATCCAGTCGACGGCGGGCCCCGGCGACGAGGTGATCTACGCCTGGCGGTCCTTCGAGGCGTACCCGATCATCACGCAGATCAGTGGTGCGACCTCGGTGCAGGTGCCGCTGACGCCGGGGGATGTGCACGACCTGGACGCGATGGCCGACGCGATCACCGAGCGGACCCGGCTGATCTTCGTCTGCAACCCCAACAACCCCACGGGCACGGTCGTGAAGCGGGCTGAGCTGGAGCGGTTCCTGGATCGGGTGCCCGCTGATGTGCTGGTCGTACTCGACGAGGCCTACCGGGAGTTCATCCGTGACCCCGAGGTGGCGGACGGCGTCGAGCTGTACCGGGAGCGGCCCAACGTCTGTGTGCTGCGAACCTTCTCCAAGGCGTACGGCCTGGCCGGGCTGCGGGTCGGTTTCGCGATCGCCCACGAGCCGGTGGCGGCCGCGCTGCGCAAGACGGCGGTGCCGTTCGGTGTGAGCCAACTCGCACAGGAGGCGGCGATCGCCTCGCTTCAGGCCGAGGACGCGTTGTTCGGCCGGGTCGGCTCGCTGGTCTGCGAGCGCAACCGCGTGGTCGACGGGCTGCGGGACCAGGGCTGGACGGTGCCGGAGACGCAGGCGAACTTCGTGTGGATGCGGCTGGGCGAGCACACGGTCGCCTTCGCGGCGGCGTGTGAGCGGGCCGGTGTCGTGATCCGGCCGTTCCCCGGTGAGGGCGTGCGGGTGACGGTCGGGGAGGCCGAGGCCAACGACATCTTCCTGAAGGTGGCGGAAGGGTTCCGGAAGGAGCTGTAGGGCCTCCCTGTCCCAGGTCGGCTGCTGCTGGGCGCCTTGGTTTCACGTGGAACCGAGGCGCCCTCTCCATGCCCGGGTTCCACCGCTCCGCCCCAGGTGGGAGGGCCTGTCCCGATGAGGGACCCCCCGCCCTGCGGTCGTCGAACGGGTATGCGGCATAATTGCTTGTGAATGTGAACGCTTTCACAAGCGTGTGAGGTAAGGAGCGGCGACGTGGACCTGGCTTTGGCGCCGGAGACCCTGGCGCGATGGCAGTTCGGCATCACGACCGTCTACCACTTTCTGTTCGTCCCCCTGACGATCTCCCTGGCCGCGCTCACGGCCGGGCTGCAGACCGCCTGGGTGCGCACGGAGAAGGAGAAGTACCTCAGGGCGACGAAGTTCTGGGGCAAGCTCTTTTTGATCAACATCGCGATGGGCGTGGTCACCGGCATCGTGCAGGAGTTCCAGTTCGGCATGAACTGGTCGGACTACTCGCGCTTCGTCGGTGACGTCTTCGGTGCCCCACTCGCCTTCGAGGCCCTCATCGCCTTCTTCTTCGAGTCCACCTTCATCGGGCTGTGGATCTTCGGCTGGGACAAGCTGCCGAAGAAGATCCACCTGGCCTGTATCTGGATGGTCTCGATCGGCACCATCCTGTCGGCCTACTTCATCCTCGCGGCCAACTCGTGGATGCAGCACCCGGTCGGCTACCGGATCAACGAGGCGAAGGGGCGGGCCGAGCTCACCGACTTCTGGCTGGTACTGACCCAGAACACCGCGCTCGCCCAGGCCTTCCACACCCTCTCCGCGGCCTTCCTCACCGGCGGCGCCTTCATGGTCGGCATCTCCGCCTTCCACCTGCTGCGCAAGAGGCACATCCGTGAGATGAAGACCTCGCTGCGGCTCGGCCTGGTCACCGTCGCCGTCGGCGGTCTGCTCACCGCGGCCAGCGGCGACGTCCTCGGCAAGATCATGTTCGAGCAGCAGCCGATGAAGATGGCCGCGGCCGAGGCCCTGTGGGACGGCGAGGCGCCCGCACCCTTCTCCGTCTTCGCCTACGGCGACGTCGAGAAGGGCCACAACAAGGTCGCGATCGAGATCCCCGGCCTGCTCTCCTTCCTCGCCAACGACGATTTCAGCTCGCACGTCCCCGGCATCAACGACGTGAACAAGGTCGAACAGGAGAAGTTCGGGCCCGGCGACTACCGGCCCAACATCCCGGTCGCCTACTGGGGCTTCCGCTGGATGATCGGCTTCGGCATGACGTCCTTCACCATCGGCCTGGCCGGCCTGTGGCTGACCCGCAAGAAGTTCCTGCTGCCACAGCACCTGCGGGTGGGCGACGACGAGGTGCCGCACCTGGTCCTCTTCCGGAAGAAGGCCCTCAGCCCCAAGCTCACCAAGCTGTACTGGCTCGCGGCGATCTGGACCCTGGCCTTCCCGCTGATCGCCAACTCCTGGGGCTGGATCTTCACCGAGATGGGCCGCCAGCCGTGGGTCGTCTACGGCGTCCTGCAGACCCGCGACGCGGTCTCCCCCGGGGTCTCCCAGGCCGAGGTCCTCACCTCGATGATCGTCTTCACGGCCCTGTACGCCATCCTCGCCGTCGTCGAGGTGAAGCTGCTGGTGAAGTACGTCAAGGCCGGCCCGCCCGAGCTCACCGAAGCCGACCTCAACCCGCCCACGAAGATCGGCGGCGACTCCCGTGACGCCGACAAGCCGATGGCCTTCTCTTACTAGGCCGAGGGAGCTGCACAGCCATGGAACTGCACGACGTCTGGTTCGTCCTGATCGCCGTCCTGTGGACGGGCTACTTCTTCCTGGAAGGCTTCGACTTCGGGGTCGGTGTCCTCACCAAGCTGCTCGCCCGCAACCGGCCCGAGCGGCGGGTGCTCATCAACACCATCGGGCCCGTCTGGGACGGCAACGAGGTGTGGCTGCTCTCGGCGGGCGGCGCGACCTTCGCCGCCTTCCCCGAGTGGTACGCCACGCTCTTCTCCGGCTTCTACCTGCCGCTGCTGCTCATCCTGGTCTGCCTCATCGTGCGCGGTGTCGCCTTCGAGTACCGGGCGAAGCGGCCCGAGGAGAACTGGCAGCGCAACTGGGAGCACGCGATCTTCTGGACCTCGCTCCTCCCGGCGTTCCTGTGGGGCGTGGCCTTCGGCAACATCGTGCGGGGCGTGAAGATCGACCAGAACTTCGAGTACGTCGGCACCCTCGGGGACCTGCTCAACCCGTACGCGCTGCTCGGCGGTCTGGTGACCCTGACGCTGTTCACCTTCCACGGTGCGGTGTTCACCGCCCTCAAGACCGTCGGCGACATCCGGGAGCGGGCGCGGAAGCTGGCGTTCAAGGTCGGCCTGACCACCGCTGCCCTCGCGCTGGTCTTCCTGCTGTGGACGCAGGTCGACGGCGGTGACGGCAAGAGCCTGGTCGCGCTGGTCGTGGCGGTCACCGCCCTGGTCGCGGCGCTCGTGGCGAACCAGGCGGGGCGGGAAGGCTGGTCGTTCGCACTGTCCGGCGTCACCATCGTCGCCGCCGTGGCGATGCTGTTCCTGACGCTCTTCCCGAACGTCATGCCGTCGACACTCAACGACGAGTGGAGCCTCACGGTGACCAACGCCTCGTCGAGCCCGTACACCTTGAAGATCATGACTTGGTGTGCGGCGATCGCCGCGCCGGTCGTGATGCTCTACCAGGGGTGGACCTACTGGGTGTTCCGCAAGCGGATCGGTACGCAGCACATCGCTGAGGCCGCGCACTGAGTCCGAATCGGGGTGTGTTTCACGTGAAACACACCCCTTGAGAAGAGGGTGTGTTTCACGTGAAACCGATCGACCCGCGTCTGCTCCGATACGCCCGCGCCACGCGTCTCTTCCTGGTGGCGGTCGTCGGACTGGGTGTCCTCGGAGCGGCGCTGGTCATCGCGCAGGCGATGCTGATCGCCGAGGTGGTGGTCGGTGCCTTCCAGCACGGGCTGTCGGTCGCCGGACTCCGCACCCCCTTGCTGCTGTTGGTGGCTGTGGCGACCGGTCGCGCTCTGGTCTCCTGGCTCACCGAACTCTCCGCGCACCGTGCGAGCGCCGCCGTGAAGTCGGAGCTGCGGGGGCGCTTGCTGGAGCGGGCCACGCAGCTCGGCCCGGGATGGCTGAGCGGGCAGCGGACCGGTTCGCTGGTCGCCCTCGCCACGCGCGGCGTCGACGCCCTCGACGGCTACTTCTCGCGCTATCTGCCGCAGTTGGGGCTTGCGGTGGTCGTGCCGGTGGCGGTGCTGGCGCGGATCGTGACCGAGGACTGGGTGTCCGCCGCGATCATCGTCGGCACTCTGCCGCTGATCCCCCTCTTCATGGTGCTGATCGGCTGGGCCACGCAGTCGCGGATGGATCGTCAGTGGCGGCTGCTGTCCCGGCTGTCGGGGCACTTCCTCGACGTGGTGGCGGGGCTGCCCACTCTGAAGGTGTTCGGACGTGCCAAGGCGCAGGCCGAGTCCATCCGACGCATCACCGGTGAGTACCGCCAGGCGACCATGCGGACGCTGCGGATCGCGTTCATCTCGTCGTTCGCGCTGGAGCTGCTGTCGACGTTGTCCGTCGCCCTGGTCGCCGTGACGATCGGCATGCGGCTCGTCCACGGCGAGATGGACCTGTACATCGGCCTGGTCATCCTCGTGCTCGCACCGGAGGCGTATCTGCCGCTGCGGCAGGTCGGGGCGCAGTACCACGCGGCCGCCGAAGGGCTCGCGGCGGCCGAGGAGATCTTCGCCGTGCTGGAGACGCCGGTGCCGGCGTCGGGCAGGGGCGCGGTACCGGCGGGCGGTGTGGCCGTCGAGGGCGTGACGGTCCGCTATCCGGGCCGGTCAGCCGACGCCGTCTCCGACGTGTCCTTCACCGTCGAGCCCGGGGAGACGGTCGCGCTCGTCGGCCCGAGCGGCGCGGGCAAGTCGACCCTGCTGAACGCGCTCCTGGGATTCGTGCGGCCCGCCGAGGGCCGGATCCGGGTCGGGGGAGTCGATCTCACCGACCTCGATCTGGAGCAGTGGCGGTCCAGGATCGCCTGGGTGCCGCAGCACCCGCATCTGTACGCCGGGACGATCGCCGAGAACGTACGGCTGGCGTGTCCCGACGCCGATGACGCTGCCGTTCGCCGGGCGCTGGCGGACGCGGGGGCGCTGGAGTTCGTGGACGCGCTGCCCGACGGGGACCGGACGGTGCTCGGCGAGGACGGAACCGGGCTGTCCGCCGGGCAGCGGCAGCGACTCGCGCTGGCCCGGGCGTTCCTCGCGGACCGGCCGGTGCTGTTGCTGGACGAACCGACGGCCGCTCTCGACGGCGAGACCGAGGCCGAGGTCGTGGCGGCCGTGCGGCGGCTCGCGGCGGGGCGGACGGTTCTGCTGGTGGTGCACCGGCCGGCGCTGCTGGCAGTGGCGGACCGGGTGGTGCGGCTGGCGGAAGCCGAGGCTCCCCGGCACGTCGAGGTCGCGCCCGAGGACGCTGCCGCCCCCGTGGCGGAGGCGGCCGTCTCCGCCGCGTCGGAACCCGAGTCGCAGTTCCAGGCGGTCGAGGGCGGCGTCCTCGCCCGGGTCCGCGCCATGGCCGGTGCCCGGCGCGGCCGGCTCGCCCTCGCCCTCCTGCTCGGCAGCCTCGCCCTGGGCAGTGCCGTTGGGCTCATGGCCACCTCCGGGTGGCTCATCTCCCGGGCCTCGCAGCAGCCGCCGGTGCTGTACCTGATGGTGGCCGTGACGGCGACGAGGGCCTTCGGCATCGGGCGGGCCGTGTTCCGGTACGCCGAGCGGCTCGTGTCGCACGACGCCGTGCTGCGCATGCTCGCCGACACCCGGGTCGCCGTCTACCGGCGGCTGGAGCGCCTGGCGCCCGCCGGACTGCGCACGACCCGCCGGGGCGACCTGCTCACGCGGCTCGTCGCCGACGTGGACGCCCTTCAGGACTACTGGCTGCGCTGGCTGCTGCCCGCCGGTGCCGCCGTCGTCGTCTCGGCCGGGTCCGTCGCGTTCACCGCATGGCTGCTGCCCGAGGCCGGGGCCGTGCTCGCGGCGGGGCTGCTGGCGGCCGGAGTGGGCGTCCCGCTGATCACCGGTGCCGTGGCGCGCCGGGCCGAGCGCCGGCTCGCCCCCGCCCGGGGAGTGCTCGCCACCCGTACCGCCGACCTGCTCACCGGCACCGCCGAACTGACCGTCGCCGGTGCCCTGCCCGCCCGTACCGCCGAAGTGCGTGCGGCAGACTCCGTGCTCACCCGGATCGCCTCGCGCGCCGCCACCGCCACCGCGCTCGGGGACGGACTGACCGCGCTCCTCTCCGGGCTGACCGTCGCCGCCGCCGCCCTCGTCGGGGCGCAGGCCGTCGGCGACGGCCGGTTGGGCGGCGTGACGATGGCCGTCGTCGTCCTTGCTCCGCTTGCCGCGTTCGAGGCCGTTCTCGTGTTGCCGCTGGCCGTCCAGTACCGCCAGCGGGTGCGCAGGAGCGCCGAGCGGGTGTACGAGGTACTCGACTCCCCCGAGCCGGTGCGTGAGCCGGAGCGGCCCCGGCAGGCGCCCGCCTCGCCGTTCCCGCTCGTCGTCAAGGGGCTGTCCGCCCGGCACGCCGGCCAGGACCGGGACGCGCTCACCGGCGTCGACCTCACCGTGGCGCAGGGGCGCCGGATCGCCGTCGTGGGGACCTCCGGTTCCGGCAAGACGACACTCGCGCAGGTGCTGCTGCGGTTCCTGGACGCTGGCGCGGGCTCGTACACCCTCGGCGGGGTCGACGCGTACGCCCTGGACGGCGACGACGTACGGCGGCTGGTCGGGTTGTGCGCGCAGGACGCGCACCTCTTCGACAGTTCCGTCCGCGAGAACCTGCTGCTGGCGAAGAAGGACGCCACGCAGGACGAACTCCGGGACGCGCTGGCGCGGGCCCGGCTGCTGGAATGGGCCGACAGTCTGCCCGAGGGACTCGACACGCTCGTCGGTGAACACGGTGCCCGGCTGTCCGGCGGCCAGCGGCAGCGGCTCGCGCTGGCCCGCGCGCTCCTCGCCGACTTCCCCGTCCTGGTGCTGGACGAGCCCGCCGAGCATCTCGACCTGGCGACCGCCGACGCGCTCACCGCGGACCTGCTGGCCGCCACCGAAGGGCGGACGACGCTCCTCATCACCCACCGGCTGGCCGGTCTGGAGGCGGTGGACGAGGTGGTCGTGCTGGACGAGGGACGGGTCGTGCAGCGCGGTGCCTACGCGGAGCTGGCCGCCGTTGAGGGGCCGTTGCGGAGGATGGTCGAGCGGGAGGCGGCGGCGGAGGAGCTGGTGGGGGCGCGGTGACCGACGCCGCCGCACCGCCCCGGCTTCGGCCCCGCCCTGGCCCGGCAGGACGGTGGCGGAACGGCGGTGGCGTGGGGGCGTCGTCCTGACAGCCGTCGGCATGACACCCGTTGGGAAAGGCCGGACCATCCGGGGCACGTCCCCCGGGCGTATGACCTGAACGGACCGCCAGGCACAGGTCGTCCTGCCCGACGACGGCAGGGCGCCGGGCGGCCGCCCGGACCGCACCTGCACATCGAGGTGCGGGTCACACCCGAGACGGGGTCGGCGGCGGACCCGGTGCCGTGGTCGGCGGCACGCGAAACGCCCGTCGGTCAGGTCCGGCAGGCATGTCCGCCGGCCTAGTGCGAGGACCGGACCCGCTCGGCGACCAGCTGCTCGATGACGACGGCGACCCCGTCGTCGTTGTTGGCGACCGTCTGCCCGGAGGCCGCCGCGACGACGTCCGGGTGCGCGTTGCCCATGGCGTACGACCGACCTGCCCAGGTGAGCATCTCGACGTCGTTCGGCATGTCCCCGAACGCGACGACCTCCTCGTGCGAGATGCCGCGCTCGGCGCAGCACAGGGCGAGCGTGCTGGCCTTGGAGACCTCGGGGCCGCTGATCTCCAGCAGGGCACTCGGGCTGGAGCGGGTGACGTTGGCCCGGTCGCCGATGGCCAGCCGTGCGAGGGTGAGGAAGGCGTCGGGGTCGAGCGTGGGGTGGAAGGCGAGGATCTTCAGCACCGGTTCGCCGGCGCCGGGGGCATCCGGTGCCAGCAACTGCTCGGCCGGCGCGAGGAAGTCCGGGATCTCCATGTGCATCTTCGGATACTCCGGCTCTTGGTAGAAGCCGTAGGTCTGCTCGACGGCGTACATCGTGCCGGGCGCCGCCTCGCGCAGCAGCCGTACGGCGTCCAGCGCGTTCTCCCGGGCCAGCTCGCGCACCTTCACGAACCGGTGGGCGCCGGGGCCGCCGTGCAGGTCGACCACTGCGGCGCCGTTGCCGCAGATGGCCAGGCCGTGCCCGTGGACGTGGTCGCTGACGACGTCCATCCAGCGGGCTGGGCGGCCGGTGACGAAGAAGACCTCAATGCCCGCGTCCTCTGCGGCCGCCAGGGCCGCGACGGTGCGTGGGGAGACCGACTTGTCGTCCCGCAGCAGGGTGCCGTCGAGGTCGGTGGCGATCAGCCGGGGCGGGAGGGTGGCGGCCGGGGTCTCGGGCTGTCGAGTCGCTGAGGTCACCGGGTCATTCTCCCGTATCCGCCCGCACGGCCGTGCGGGAGCCCGCACAGATGAGGCGCGGCCGACCGACCGCCGATGCGGGCGCGGAGGAGAACGGCGGTCGATCGCGGAGGTCGGACAGCTGTGAAGGGCAGCCGGTTGCCGAGGCCGGACAGATGGGAGGAGCAGTCTGCTGCCGAGGTCAGCGCAGCTGCGCCGGTGCTTCCATGACGATCTGCTCGAAGACCTTCTCGTCGGCGGCGAAGTCGGAATCCGGGATCGGCCAGTGGACCACGAGCTCCGTGAAGCCGAGCTCCTGGTGCCGGCCGGCGAAGTCGACGAAGGCGTCCAGGGACTCCAGCGGGCGGCCGCGGTCCGGGGTGAACCCGGTGAGCAGGATCTTGTCGAGCGCGTGCACATCCCGCCCGAGGTCCACGCAGGCGTCCGTGAGTTTCTCGACCTGGCCGCGGATGGCCTGCACCGACTGCTCCGGGGTGCCGTTCTCGTACAGCTTGGGGTCTCCGGTCGTCACCCAGGCCTGCCCGTGGCGGGCCGCGAGCTTCAGCCCACGCGGGCCGGTCGCGGCGACCGCGAAGGGCAGCCGCGGACGCTGGACGCAGCCGGGGATGTTGCGCGCCTCGTGTGCCGCGTAGAACTCACCCGTGTACGACACCGAGGCCTCGGTGAGCAGCCGGTCGAGCAGGGGCACGAACTCGGCCAAGCGGTTGGCGCGCTCACGCGGAGTCCATGGCTCCTGCCCAAGGGCGGTCGCGTCGAAGCCGGTACCGCCGGCGCCGATGCCCAGCGTGACGCGCCCGCCGGAGATGTCGTCCAGGGAGATCAGCTCCTTGGCGAGGGTCACCGGGTGCCGGAAGTTCGGCGAGGTCACCAGCGTGCCCAGGCGCAGCTGGTCGGTGACGGACGCGGCGGCGGTCAGCGTCGGGATCGCACCGAACCACGGGCCGTCACGGAAGCTGCGCCAGGAGAGGTGGTCGTAGGTGTACGCGGTGTGGAAGCCGAGTTGCTCGGCACGCGTCCATGCCGAACGGCCGCCCTCGTTCCAGCGGCGGTACGGGAGGATCACGGTGCTCAGTCGCAGACTCATGAGGTCGAGCGTAGGGGGATGCCCGTGTTTCACGTGAAACGGTCACCGTACGCGGCCGGTCGGCCACAGAATGAGCCCACTCAGGATTGAGCTGCCCGAGTCCGATCACGATGGAGCTGCTCGAGCGGGACCCGGTGCGGCTGTCGAAGCCGGAGTTGGTGCGGTTGCCGCACACGAGGGCTCAGCGCGGCTCGGGAAAGCGCAGGTACTGCGGGGGGACGGTCTTCGTCAGCCACACCCCGTTCGCGCTGACGTGGAAGACGTGGCCGTCGCGGTGCATGGCCGCCGCGTCCACGGAGAGGACCACCGGTCGGCCGCGACGGGCACCCACCCGGGTCGCGGTCTCACGGTCGGGCGAGAGGTGCACGTCGTGCCGGTTCATGGGCCGCAGCCCCTCGGCCCGGATCGCCTCCAGGTAGCGGGCCACGGTCCCGTGGTAGAGGTACGGCGGTGGGGTCGCCGGGGACAGGCCGAGGTCCACCTCGATGCTGTGGCCCTGGCTGGCGCGGATGCGGTTGCCCTCGATCGCGAAGCGCTTCTTGTCGTTGGCGGCCACCACGTGGTCCAGTTCCTCCCTGGTGAAGGGGAAGCCGTGGGCCGCGGCGGCCGTGATCAGCGTGCCGATCTCGACCCAGCCGCCCTCGTCGAGGGTGAGGCCGATACGTTCGGGCTGATGGCGCAGGTGTTTCGAGAGGTACTTCGACACCTTCACGGTGCGTCGTTCGTCCATCCGCTCAGCATGACGGGAGAGACGTGGATCACGCATTTTGATTTGCGTCCGATGTTTGGTCCACAACCAACGGTAGTTATCCACAAGGGAATTGGCGTCTCTGTGGACAAGCAGCCTTCGTTCAGCGGTGGTTGGCCAACGTCAACTGTTCCGATGGGTCTTGGTAGCCGGGCGCCCAAGAGACCTGGCAGCACGCACCCGTTGGACCGACTGACACCCACCCACCGCCAACGGGCCTACAACGGCGGCTTCACACGCGCCAACCTCCTCAACACCCCCGGAGCGTAACGAGACAGCGCGTACGCGACCCGCGCCTCCGGTGTCACCGGAACCACCGCCTCATTACGGACGACCGCTCGAAGAATCGCGTCGGCGACCTTCTCCGGTGGGTAGTTGCGCAGCCCGTACACGCGCGAGGAGCGCTTCCGGCGGCGTGCCTCCTCCTCCGCGTCCACCCCGACGAATCTCGCCGTGGACGTGATGTTGGTGTTCACCAGGCCGGGACAGACCGTCGTAACACCGATGTCCTTCCCGGTCAGTTCGGCCCGCAGGCACTCGCCCAGCATCAGGACCGCCGCCTTGGAGGCGCTGTAGGCGGGCAGGGCCCCAGTGGGCTGGAACGCGGCTGCCGAGGCCGTGTTGACGATGTGGCCGCCCTGGCCGCGCTCGACCATCTGCCGACCGAAGAGACGACAACCATGAAGGACACCCCACAGGTTGACGTCCAGGACCTTGCGCCAGTCCTCGGGCGTCGTGTCGAAGAAGGAGCCCGACAGCCCTATGCCCGCGTTGTTCACCAGCACGTCCAACACGCCGTGTTCCACGAGGACCTTGGCCGCCAGCTTCTCCATCGCCTGCTCGTCGGAGACGTCCACTTCCTCCGCCCAGGCCTCCGGCGCGCCGATGCCGCGGGACATCTCGGCGGTGCGGGTCGCGCCCTCCGCGTCCCGGTCGACGGCGATCACGCGCGCGCCGGCCTCGGCGAAGGCGAACGCCGTGGCCCGCCCGATCCCGCTGGCCGCGCCGGTGACCAACACGAGTTGCCCGCCGAAGCGTTCGGCGTAGGGACTGGTGGCCCCGCGCCTGCCGGCGGTCGGCACGTCACGGGCCTCGCCGCCGTCCCCGGCGCGCCCTTCGGCGTCCACCGACGTGACGAACTCCGCGATCCAGGACGACAGCTGATCGGGTCGGGTACGCGGCACCCAGTGCTTCGCCGCGAGCGTCCGTCGCGTCAACCGCGGAACCCATTGCTCCAGTTCGTCGTACAGCCGCGGTGACAGGTACGCATCTCCCAGAGGCGTGATGAGCTGCACGGGCGCGTGCGCGTGCGCGTCGGTGCGCGGGCGGCGCAGCCGGGACCGCACGTTGTCGCGGTACAACCAGGCACCGTGGACGGCATCGTGGGGGAGTGAGGGGGTCGGATAGTCGCCGTGGGGGACCTTCTCCAGTCGCCGCAGGATGCCCGGCCAGCGCTTGCCGAGAGGGCCACGCCAGGCGAGTTCGGGCAGGGCGGGAGTGTGCAGCAGGTACACGTACCAGGACTTGGCGCCCTGGCCGAGGAGTTGGCCGACCCGGCGCGGAGTGGGCCGCCGCAGACGCTGGTTGATCCAGTGGCCGAAGTGGTCGAGGGACGGGCCGGACATCGACGTGAAGGAGGCGATCCTGCCCCGGGTGCGCTCGACCGTGACGAACTCCCAGGCCTGGACGGAGCCCCAGTCATGGCCCACCAGGTGCACCGGCCGGCCCGGGCTGACCGCGTCCACGACCGCCAGGAAGTCGTCGGTCAGCTTCTCCAGGGTGAACCCGCCCCGCAACGGCTTGGGCGCGGTGGAACGGCCGTGGCCGCGGACGTCGTAGATCACCACGTGGAAGCGGCCGGCCAGCCGAAACGCGACCTCCGACCACACTTCCTTGCTGTCCGGGTAGCCGTGCACCAGGACGACCGTCGGCCGCTCGGGGTCCCCCAGCTCGGCCACGCACAGGTCGATCCCGCCGGTCCGCACCCGGCGCTCGCGCGCACCCTCCAGCATCGTCACTTCACCTCCACCTTCCCGTCCGCCTTCCCGTCCGCCTTCGCTTCAGCCTTCGTGGCGGCGTGCCGGGCTTCGCATGTCTCTGCCCTTTCGCATGCCTCTGCCGTCGTCATGCCACCTCGCCCCGGCCGGTCCGTGCTGATTGCGGTACGTGTCCGTAACGTGACTCGGGCCGAATCTGGCACTTGTTAGAGAAGGCGTCAATAGGGCGGGACGCGGAGCCCTGGATCACGTCCCGTAACTCTCAAGCAGGGGATCCCTTACGGGCCCCTACACCTGAGGTCTGACGCGAAGACGGCTCTGAGGTCTGACGATTTCCGTGGCGTGCGTCACTACTTTCGAATACGTGACTGTGATCGCGACCGAAAGCCTGAGCAAGCGGTTCCCCCGGGTGACCGCGCTCGACCGGCTGTCCGTGGACGTCGGGCCGGGTGTGACCGGACTCGTCGGTGCCAACGGAGCCGGCAAATCAACGCTCATCAAGATCCTTCTGGGTCTCTCCCCCGCCACGGAGGGCCGCGCCGAGGTGCTCGGCCTCGACGTCGCCACCAAGGGCGCCGCCATCCGTGAGCGCGTCGGCTACATGCCGGAGCACGACTGCCTGCCGCCCGACGTCTCGGCCACCGAGTTCGTCGTGCACATGGCCCGCATGTCCGGCCTGCCACCGACGGCCGCCCGCGAGCGCACCGCGGACACCCTGCGTCATGTCGGCCTGTACGAGGAGCGCTACCGACCCATCGGCGGCTACTCGACCGGCATGAAGCAGCGCGTCAAGCTCGCCCAGGCCCTCGTCCACGACCCGCAGCTGGTCTTCCTGGACGAGCCGACCAACGGCCTCGACCCGGTCGGCCGCGACGACATGCTGGGCCTTATCCGCCGCATCCACACCGACTTCGGCATCTCCGTCCTGGTCACCTCCCACCTCCTGGGCGAACTGGAGCGCACCTGCGACCACGTCGTCGTCATCGACGGCGGCAAACTCCTGCGCTCCAGCTCCACCACCGACTTCACCCAGACCACGACGACCCTCGCGATCGAGGTCACCGACACCGACGAGCACCCCGACGGCACCCGCGCGGTCCGCGAGGCTCTCCACGCGCGCGGGGCCGACGTCCTGGACGCCGACAGCGGGCTGCCGGGCTCGGGCCACATCCTGCTGCTGACCGCGCGGGGCCAGGAGACGTACGACCTGGTGCGGGACGTGGTCGCCGACCTCGGCCTCGGCCTGGTGCGCATGGAGCAGCGCCGGCACCACATCTCCGAGGTCTTCAAGGACAGCGACGCGCAGCGGAAGGAGGCCGTCGGGCATGGCGGTTGAGCACTCCGTCCCCACCCCGTCGGGTGGGGACCAGACTCGCATCCACAACATCGGTTACCGCAGCTACGACGGCCCGCGCCTGGGCCGCTCCTACGCCCGCCGCTCCCTCTACTCGCAGTCCCTGCGCGGCGCCTACGGCCTCGGCCGTTCGGTGAAGTCCAAGGTGCTGCCCATGCTGCTCTTCGTGGTGATGTGCGTGCCCGCGGCCATCATGGTCGCCGTCGCGGTCGCCACGAAGGCCAAGGATCTGCCGCTGGACTACACGCGCTACGCGATCGTCATGCAGGCCGTCATCAGCCTGTACGTCGCCTCGCAGGCCCCCCAGTCCGTCTCGCGCGACCTGCGCTTCAAGACCGTGCCGCTGTACTTCTCGCGGCCGATCGAGACCGCCGACTACGTTCGCGCCAAGTTCGCGGCGCTCGCCTCGGCGCTGTTCATCCTCACCGCCGCACCGCTGCTGGTGCTCTACGTGGGGGCGCTGCTGGCCAAGCTGGACTTCGCCGACCAGACCAAGGGGTTCGCCCAGGGACTCGTCTCGGTGGCCCTGCTGTCCCTGCTCTTCGCCGGGCTCGGCCTGGTCGTCGCCGCGGTCACTCCGCGCCGCGGCTTCGGCATCGCGGCCGTCATCGCCGTCCTGACCATCTCCTACGGCGCGGTCTCCACCCTGCAGGCCATCGCCGACGCCCAGGGCAGCACCGGTGCGACCCCCTGGATCGGCCTGTTCTCGCCGATCACGCTCATCGACGGGGTGCAGTCCGCCTTCCTCGGCGCGAGCTCGGCGTTCCCCGGCGGGATAGGCCCCTCGAACGGGGAGGGCGTGGTCTACGTCCTCGTCGCCCTGGGCCTGATCGCCGCCAGCTACGGCCTCCTGATGCGCCGCTACCGGAAGGTGGGAATGTGACCACGCTCTCCCTCGACCACGTCTCCCGCTGGTTCGGCAACGTGGTCGCCGTCAACGACATCACCATGACCATCGGCCCCGGCGTCACCGGCCTGCTCGGCCCCAACGGCGCCGGGAAGTCCACCCTCATCAACATGATGGGCGGCTTCCTCGCCCCGTCCACCGGCACCGTGACCCTCGACGGCCAGCAGGTCTGGCGCAACGAGCAGATCTACCGGCACATCGGCATCGTCCCCGAGCGCGAGGCGATGTACGACTTCCTCACCGGCCGCGAATTCGTCGTCGCCAACGCCGAGTTGCACGGCCTGGGCGCCAAGGCCGCCCAGAAGGCGCTGGCGACGGTCGAGATGGAGTACGCGCAGGACCGCAAGATCGCCACGTACTCCAAGGGCATGCGCCAACGCGTCAAGATGGCGAGTGCCCTGGTCCACGACCCGTCGCTGCTGCTGCTCGACGAGCCCTTCAACGGTATGGACCCGCGTCAGCGCATGCAGCTCATGGAGTTGCTGCGACGCATGGGCGACGAGGGCCGCACGGTGCTGTTCTCGTCACACATCCTCGAAGAGGTCGAGCAACTCGCCTGGCACATCGAGGTCGTCGTCGCGGGACGCCATGCGGCCAGCGGTGACTTCCGCAGGATCCGCCGCCTGATGACCGACCGCCCGCACCGCTATCTGGTGCGCTCCAGCGACGACCGCGCTCTCGCGGCCGCGCTGATCGCCGACCCGTCGACCTCCGGCATCGAAGTCGACCTCGCCGAGGGCGCGTTGCGCATCCAGGCCGTCGACTTCGGCCGCTTCACGGTCCTGCTGCCGAAGGTGGCGCGCGACCACGGCATTCGCCTGCTCACGGTCTCGCCGTCCGACGAGTCCCTCGAGTCCGTCTTCTCGTATCTCGTCGCGGCGTAGGAGGCCGAAGATGTACGACCCCACTGTCGCCCGGCTCACCTACCGTGCCCTGCTCGGCCGCCGCCGAGCCCTCATCCTCGGCGCACTGCCGCTGCTGCTCATCGTGATCTCCGTGGTAGTGCGCGCTCTGGCCGGCGCCGACGACCAGACGGCGTCCGACCTGCTGGGCGGGCTCGCGCTCGCCACCATGGTGCCGATCATCGGCGTCATCGCGGGCACCGGCGCGATCGGCCCGGAGATCGACGACGGCTCCGTGGTGTACCTGCTGTCCAAGCCGCTCAAGCGGCCGACGATCATCTTCACCAAGCTCATCGTCGCTATAGCGGTGACCATGGTGTTCTCCGCGCTGCCCACGCTGATCGCCGGGTTCATCCTCAACGGCAACGGCCAGCAGATCGCCGTCGCCTACACGGTGGCCGCGCTGGTCGCGTCCATCGCCTACGCCGCGCTGTTCCTGCTGCTGGGCACGGTGTCCCGGCACGCGGTGGTCTTCGGACTCGTCTACGCCCTCGTCTGGGAGGCCCTGTTCGGCTCCCTGGTGCCGGGCGCGCGCACGCTCAGCGTCCAGCAGTGGTCGCTGGCCGTCGCCGACAAGGTCGCCGGCGGAGACCTCGTCACCTCCGACGTGGGGTTGACGACGGCGACGGTCCTGCTGGTCGCGGTGACCGTGCTGGCCACCTGGTACGCGGGACAGAAGCTGCGGGCGCTGACGCTGGCGGGCGAGGAGTAGGCGCCCACGGACTTCTTGACGGCGGCTTCACCTCTGTCCGGGCACACTGGGCAAAGGGGATACGACGGGAAGGGACGCCTGGGAGGGCGGAGATGGCGGACGAGGCGGCGCAGTACGACGGCCGGGAGCGCGAGGGCGGCCGCGGGCGGTCCGGGGACGGGGACGGCCGCATGGACCGGTCCCCGGACGGGACGTGGGACGACCTCGTGCTCGACGAGGACTTCATACGCGCCGCCGAGACGTCCGAGCCGTCCGCCCGCGCCCGGATGCTCACCGCCCGGTGGCGCACCGAGGAGCCCGAGCCGCAGCCGTGGCGCTCCGACGAACCGCCTGCGGGCTGGTTCTTCAGCAAGGCCCGCCGGCGACGGTGGCGGCGCCGGTAGGTGCCGTACGGCGCCCTTGGCCCCGCCTTCCACACCGGCTCCGCCCGCCATGAAGTCCCCTTCTTCGTACGGCCGTTTTATTCGGTGGCGTCCAACTCGTTCGGCGGGCAGAGTCGTTGTGTCCGCAGCGCCGGGACGGAACCGGCGTCAGGTACTGGGAGAGGAGCGGGACGATGTCCATGCACGGCAGTTCGTTCTGCTCCCGTCAGGGCAGCCCGCGGCGGGCTCCGGAGTAGTTACCCCTCCTTGGAGCTCGCCCCGCACGGGGAGCTGCCCGGGGCGGCCGCTTCGAGCACGCGATGTCGCTCTCGCGTGAGGCCGCCCACCCGGAGGATTGGCCGAGTGGTAAGGCACCGGCTTGCTAAGCCGTGGTCGGGTCTGAAAAGCCCGCGCACGTTCGATTCGTGCATCCTCCGCGAGACGTTGTCACTGGGACCGGGCCGGGTTCTTGGCCCGGGGTAAGGCGAGAAGGGCCCGGGGTGGGCCGGGCTGCCGGGGTCGCTCAGCCGTGTGGGTGCGGGAGCGTCGTGGCTGGTCGCGCAGTTCCCCGCGCCCCCGATCGCCTGCGGCGATCGTTGGGCCCCGCAGCCCGCAGCCCGCAGCCCGCAGCCCGCAGCCCGCAGCCCGCAGCCCGCAGCCCGCAGCCCGCAGCCCGCAGCCCGCATTGCCTGTGGGTGAGTGGCTCGCCTGGTCCCGCCGACCGCAGCCCGCATTGCCCGTAGACGCAGATCGCGTCGCTCCTGGACCGGCTGGCACGGGTAACCCGTCGGCCGCAACCCTCACAGGCCGGCCCTCGCAGGCCTTAATCACCGCAGACCACAACCCCACAGGCCAGCCCCCGCAGGCTTTGACCCCCGCAGGTCACAACCCCCGCGTGCCACGACCCCCAGACCACACCACTTCCGGACAACAGCCTCCCAGACCACAGCCCAGGTGGCCCCCGGCCCGCAGCTCTAGCTCAGCAGCCTCTCCAGGACCACCGCGATTCCGTCCTCCTCGTTCGAGGACGTCACCTCGTCGGCCACGGCCTGGAGTTCCGGGTGGGCGTTGGACATGGCTACGCTCCTGGCGGCCCAGGCGAACATCGGGATGTCGTTGGGCATGTCGCCGAAGGCGATCGTGTCGGCGGCCTTCAGACCCAGGCGGCGGGCGGCGAGGGACAGGCCCGTGGCCTTGGAGAGGCCGAGGGGGAGCAGTTCGACGATGCCCGCGCCGGCCATGGCGACGGTGACGAAACCGCCCGCGGCCTGGCGGGCCGCCTCGGCCAGCTCGTCGTCCGACAGCTCGGGATGCTGTATGTAGATCTTGTTCAGCGGGGCGGACCACAGGTCCGAGGCGTCCGTGAACGGCGTCGCCGGAAGCCTGCCGGTGACCGCGTATCCGGGGCCGACCAGCACCTCCCCCTCCAGCCCGTCCCGGCTCGCCGCCAGGTACAGCGGGCCGACCTCCGCCTCGATCTTGGCGAGCGCCACGCCGGCCAGCTGCCGGTCCAGGGTCACCGAGGTCAGCAGGCGGTGCGTGCCGGCGTGGTAGACCTGGGCGCCCTGGCCGCAGACCGCCAGACCGTCGTAGCCCAGGTCGTCGAGGATGTGCCGGGTCCAGGGGACGGCGCGGCCGGTCACGACGATGTGGGCCGCCCCCGCCGCGGTGGCCGCGGCGAGGGCGTCACGGGTGCGCTGTGAGATCGACTCGTCGGAGCGCAGCAGCGTCCCGTCGAGGTCGGTCGCGATCAGCCGGTAGGGGAAGCGCGGGGCAGCGGCCTTTTCCTCGGCCCGGCTCACTTGGCCACCGGCTCCAGGACCTCCCGGCCGCCGAGGTACGGGCGCAGCACCTCGGGCACGCGCACGGAGCCGTCGGCCTGCTGGTGGTTCTCCAGGATCGCCACGATGGTGCGCGGTACGGCGCACAGGGTGCCGTTGAGCGTGGCCAGCGGGCGAACCTGCTTGCCCTCGCGGACACGGATCTGCAGACGGCGGGACTGGAACTCGGTGCAGTCCGAGGTCGAGGTCAGCTCGCGGTACTTGCCCTGGGTCGGGATCCACGCCTCGCAGTCGAACTTGCGGGAGGCCGAGGAGCCCAGGTCGGCGGAGGCGACGTCGATCACGCGGAACGGCAGTTCGAGCGAGGTCAGCCACTGCTTCTCCCACTCCAGCAGGCGCTGGTGCTCGGCCTGGGAGTCCTCG
Organism: Streptomyces sp. NPDC014995; assembly: GCF_043080745.1. Classification (NCBI taxonomy): domain Bacteria; kingdom Bacillati; phylum Actinomycetota; class Actinomycetes; order Kitasatosporales; family Streptomycetaceae; genus Streptomyces; species Streptomyces sp. NPDC014995. The sequence continues at coordinate 190,243 of NZ_JBIBVX010000002.1, read as the reverse complement.
GGAGTGACGTACGTGAACATCTCGACCTTGTCGAACTGGTGTACGCGGAAGATGCCCCGCGTGTCCTTGCCGTGCGAGCCGGCCTCACGGCGGAAGCAGGGCGAGAAGCCCGCGTAGCGCAGCGGCAGGCGATCGGCGTCGATGATCTCGTCCATGTGGTACGCGGCGAGGGCGACCTCGGAGGTGCCGACGAGGTAGAGGTCGTCCTTGTCGAGGTGGTAGACGTCCTGGGCCGCCTGGCCGAGGAAGCCCGTGCCCGCCATGGACTGGGGGCGCACCAGCGCCGGGGTGAGCATCGGCGTGAAGCCCGCGGCGGTGGCCTGCGCGATCGCCGCGTTCACCAGCGCGAGCTCCAGGAGCGCGCCGACGCCGGTGAGGAAGTAGAAGCGGGAGCCGGAGACCTTGGCGCCGCGCTCGACGTCGATCGCGCCGAGGAGCTGGCCGAGTTCCAGGTGGTCCTTGGGGGCGAAGCCCTCGGCGGCGAAGTCGCGGATGTCGCCGTGCGTCTCCAGCGTGACGAAGTCCTCCTCGCCGCCGACGGGTACGTCGGGGTGGACGAGGTTGCCGAGCTGGAGGAGCAGCTCCTGGGTCTCGTTGTCGGCCGCGTCGCGCTCGGCGTCGGCCGCCTTGACGTCGGCCTTGAGCTGCTCGGCGCGCTTGAGCAGCTCGGCCTTCTCGTCCGCGGAGGCCTTGGGGATGAGCCTGCCGAGCTGCTTCTGCTCGGCGCGCAGCTCGTCGAAGCGGACGCCGGACGACCTGCGCCGCTCGTCGGCAGACAGGAGAGCGTCGACGAGCGCGACGTCCTCTCCACGGGCGCGCTGGGACGCGCGCACACGGTCGGGGTCCTCACGGAGCAGGCGAAGGTCAATCACGTGCTCAAGGCTACCGGTGCGGGGTTGCGACTCACGACTCACTATTGCCGAACACGCCTTGCCTTCCGTTATGGGTTAATTGCCCTGTGTGTTCCTGCGGCCCATACGCGATCCGTCGGGTCAAGGAAAAGGTGTCTCACTCGCTGGAACGGGGCGGGCGCGGGGCGCCGGGTTGACCCGATTTCCTTGCGGCGAGCGGGATTTGAGGGGCCCGTTGTCCACAGGAATCCGCCCTCGAGGAAAGTTATCCACAGGCTGTGCGAAAGATCTGTGGACATCGGAATTGATCATTCCGAGAGGCGCTCACTGGACGGGTAATTCCTTGGTCAAACCCTTCCCGTGCCCACTTTCGGGTGGAAATGGGTAGCCCCAAAGGATTGATCGAAGGAAACGGGTGGACGAAGGGTGATCTGTCGGACCGGAGCCGCACTTGAGCGCTGTAGGGCGATTTGTCGACTGGATGGTGCTTCGTTGTCGACTTGTCCCCAGGTCGAGAACCCGCCCTGTGGATAACTTCTGTGGATAACGAAGATATGCAGGTAGGACTGGCTAGAAACGGCCGTCCTGGCAGCGCGCCACCCAGTCCGCCGCCGCCACGAACTCCTCGTCCGAGGTCCCCGGCAGCGGAGCCAGTATGTCTGCCGCGGTCACCTGCGCGCGCGGGTACGACCCGAGGAATCGCACGTCGCGGCAGATCCGCTTGAGCCCCGTGAGCGCCTCGGCCATGCGGCGGTCGGTGATGTGGCCGGCGGCGTCGATGCAGAAGCAGTAGTTGCCGATGCCGGCGCCGGTCGGCCGGGACTGCAGCACCATGAGGTTGATGCCGCGGGTCGCGAACTCGCCCAGCAGGTCGCGCAGGGCGCCCGGATGGTCGTCGCGCTGCCACAGCACGACGGACGTCTTGTCGGCCCCGGTCGGCGCCGGGGGCCGGGCCGGACGGCCGACCAGCACGAAGCGCGTCTGCGCGTTCTCCGCGTCGTGGATCTCGGTCTCCAGGGCCTCCAGGCCGTACCGGGCGGCCGCGAACTCACCCGCGAAGGCGGCGTCGTAGCGGCCCTCCTGCACCAGGCGGGCGCCGTCGGCGTTCGAGGCGGCCGACTCCCAGACCGCGTCCGGGAGGTTCGCCCTCAGCCAGTTGCGCACCTGCGGCTGCGCGGCGGGGTGGGCGGTGACCGTCTTGATGTCCGACAGCTTGGTGCCGGGCCGGACCAGCAGCGCGAAGGTGATCGACAGCAGCACCTCGCGGTAGATCATCAGCGGTGTGCCCGCGACCAGCTCGTCGAGGGTGGTGGTGATCCCGCCCTCGACGGAGTTCTCGATCGGCACGAACGCGGCCTCGGTCTCGCCGGTGCGCACCGCGTCCAGGGCGGACTGCACGGAGACGTAGGGAATCAGCTGCCGGGTGGCCGTTTCGGGCAGCGTGCGCAGGGCGACCTCCGTGAAGGTGCCCTCGGGGCCGAGGTACGCATAGCTCGCTGGCATGACCTCACCCTAACGGCCCTTGTGGAACGGGAGCGCACGCGTTTCACGGCCAGCCGCTCACGCGAGTGAATCCGCGTGACCCGAACCCGGCGTGTCTCATCCCTCCAGCAACCGCTGCCCCACGTACTCCCCCTCCGCCGCTCCGCCCGGCACCGCGAACAGCCCGCTCGCCTCGTGGCGGATGTACTTCGACAGCGCGTCCCCCCGGTCCAGCTTGCGCTGCACCGTGACAAAGCCGCGCAGCGGGTCCGCCTGCCAGCAGATGAACAACAGCCCCGCGTCCGGCACCCCGTTCGCGTCGATGCCGTCGTGGTAGGAGAACGGCCGGCGCAGCATCGCCGCGCCCCCGTTCTGGTCGGGGCGCGTGATCCGGGCGTGGGCGTTGAGCGGGACGACGAGATCGCCGTTGGCGTCGGTCTTCTCCAAGTCCATCTCGGTCGTCTCGGTGCCCCCGGACAGCGGCGCCCCGTCGGACTTCCGGCGCCCGATGACCTGCTCCTGGGCCTTGACCGACAGTTGTTCCCAGTCGTCGAGGAGCATGCGGATACGGCGTACGACGGCATAGGAGCCGTGGGCCATCCAAGCCGGGTCGGGTGCACCGGACGCCGGCACGAAGATCCGCTTCTCGAAGTCGGCGTCGGTCGGCTTGGGGTTGCGGGTGCCGTCCATCTGGCCCATGAGGTTGCGGGCGGTCATGGGGTGGGCGGTGGCGCCCGGCGTGCGGTTGAAGCCGTTCATCTGCCAGCGGACCTTGGCGGCGCTCCCCGCGTCCTTCTGGATCGCGCGCAGGGCGTGGAAGGCGACGAGGGCGTCGTTCGCGCCGATCTGCACCCACAGGTCGCCGTTGCTGCGGGACTTGTCGAGCTGGTCGGAGGAGAAGTCGGGCAGCGGATCCAGGGCGACCGGGCGCTGCTTCTCCAGGCCGGTGCGGGAGAAGAAGCTGTGGCCGAAGCCGAAGGTGATCGTCAGCGAGGACGGGCCCGCGTCCCGGGCCACGTCCGTGTCGTCGTGCGGTGCCGCCTCGCCCGCCATCAGCCGCCGGGCCGTCTCCGACCAGCGGCGCAGCAGCGCGGCGGCCTCCTTGCGGCCCGCGCCGGCCGCGAGGTCGAAGGCGACGAGGTGGCCGCGGGCCTGGAGGCCCTGGGTGATGCCGGGCTGATGTTTCACGTGGAACATCACCCGCCCGGATCCGATCGAGGACAGCGGGGTCGCCTGCGCGGGCGCGGCGGCATACCCGGCGGCCCCGCCCGCGGCGCCGAGCACGAGCCCGGTGGCGCCGGCGGTGCCGAGCAGTTTGCGCCGGGTCAGACCCCCGGGAGGGGAGGACTCCCCGGAGGCGGCCTCAGGGGCGGCCTCGGAGGGACGGACCGTCGGAATGGACTGGTCAGGCATGTGCGGTTCAGCCGATCTGCGCGTTCTTGGAGACGGTCACCTGGTCGATGTCGGAGGTCCGCACGGTCACGGCGATCTTCCACTCGCCGGCCATGGGGAGCTGCACTCCGTTCGCCGACCAGTGACCGGTGGTGATGTGGTCGGGGACGACGGGCAGCGGCCCGATGTTCTTGGCCTCGAGGGTGAAGGCGATCTTCACTTCGGGGACGTCGAAGGCGCGGCCGTTGGGACGGGTGACGTAGACGTGCATCTCGTTGGCGCCGGTCCGCGCGGGGTCGAGGTCCACGCTGACGACGCCCTTGCCGTCGGTGCCCCCGGTGTCGAAGGACATGTCGAGGGTCAGGGCCCCGGAGGCGGCCGACGAGGACGACGACGAGGCCGCCGTGGCCGCCTTGGCGTCCTGCTCGGTACGGCCGGGCTCGGTGGACGTCAGCGCGGTGGTGACGGCGAGCAGCACGACGGCGACACCGGCCTCGGCGAGCACCGAGCGGCGCAGGCCGAAGCGGTTCGGGTCGGCGTCGCGCAGCCGCTTCTGCCGCGCGGTCTCCACGGCGGCCCGCTGCCGGGCGAGCTGCGCGGCCCGCGCGGCGCCCCCGGAGCCGGAACCGGCCGCGGCCTGGCCGACGTCTGCCGGGTCGGCGCCCGCCTGTGCCGTCGCGGTCTTGCTGGAGGACGTCGTGCCGGTCACGGTCTCGCTGGAGGACGTCGTGCCGGTCGCCGTCTCCCCGGACAAGGCCTTCGCGGCGGCGGGCTCCTTCACCTCGGAGATCCCGGAGACCTCGGAGATCCCGGAGACCTCGGAGATCCCGGAGACCTCGGAGGTCCCGGATGCCTCGGCAACGGATGCCCCGGCAACTCCGGATGCCTCGGAAATCCCGGATGCCTCGGAAATCCCGGAGACCTCGGAAATCCCGGAGACCTCGGCGTCCGTCTTCGCCGCCTTTCCCTTCTCCTGCCCCTCTTTCTCCTGCCCCTCTTCTTCCTCCTGGCCCTCCTTCTCCCGCTTCTCCTCACGCGGGCCTTCCTGCTGGGAGGTCACCACCGTCTCCGTCAGCCGCGCCGTCCACCGGCGCGAGATCCAGGCCATGCCGACGAGCAGCGTCACCAGGCCGATCTTGACGAGCAGGAGCTGTCCGTAGCGGGTGTCGGTGAAGGCCGACCAGGAGCCGAGCTGACGCCACGACTGGTAGATGCCCGTCGCGACCAGGGTGAGGACGCTGCCGAAGGCGACCCGTGAGAACCGGCGGACGGCCACGGCCTCGACCGGCGTCTGCGACCGGTACAGCGTCACCAGGAGCGCGCACAGCCCGCCCAGCCAGGCGGCGACGGCCAGCAGGTGGAGGACGTCCACCGGCATCGCGATACCCGGCTGCAGTCCGGTGGAGGCGTGCTCGGCCATCGCCCAGCTCGCCGCGAGCCCGGCGGCGACGACCGTACCGCCGATGGCGAGCCCGAAGGTCAGGTCCCGCTTCTCCTCGTCCTCCCGCTTGTCGTACGCGCCGAAGAGCACGGCGATGAACAGCGCGGCGGCGGCGAGCAGCAGCAGCCGGGAGACCAGCGCGGCGCCCGTCTTGGTCTGCAGCACCTGCCCGAGCAGGTCGAGGTCGAAGACGTCACCCACCTTCCCCGAGCCGGTGTAGGAGCCGCGCAGGAGCAGCAGGAACAGGGTGGCCGCGGTGAGCGCCAGCCAGCCGGAGACCACGAGCCGCTGCACGGCCCGCACCGCGGTGCCACGCGGCCAGCAGGCCAGCACGAAGGCGGCCCCGCCGACCATGACGATGAACCCCGCGTACGACAGGTACCGCCCGAACCCGTACAGCCCGCCGACGACACCCCCGCCGGCTTCCTGGCCGGCGACAGAGACGCTGGTCTTGGAGGGGGAGCCGATGGAGAAGGTGTAGGCACCGGCGACGGGGTGGCTGTCGGCGGACACCACCTGGTAGGTCACCGTGTACGTGCCGTCGGGCAGCCCCGAGTGCAGTCGCACGGCGTAGGTCGTACCGCTGACGCTGGACGGCTTGCCGGTGTCGACGCGGTTGCCCTTGGGGTCGAGGACGCGCAGCGAGTCGCCGCCCATCGCGACCTGCTCGGAGAAGGTCAGCGACACCCGCGTGGGCGCCTTGTCGACCACCGCCCCCTGCGCGGGGTCGCTGCCGGTCAGCGCGGCATGCGCGGAGGCCGGCCCGGCGCCGGCGAGGAGCGCGCCGGTGACGGCGACGAACAGCAGCACCAGCATCCGGACCCGGGGCACGAGGACCCGCGTCCGGACCCGGGGCACGAGGACCCGCGTCCGGACCGGGGGCACGAGGACCCGCGTCCGGACCGGGGACACGAGGACCCGCGTCCGGACCCGGGGCACGAGGACCCGCGTCCGGACCGGGGGCACGAGAGCCCGCGTCCGGACCGGGGGCACGAGGGTCCCCGTCCGGGCCCGGGGAGCGAGGGCCCGCAGGCGGAGTCTCGGGGCGGTGGTCTGGGTCAAGGCGGTCCCTCCCTCAGTGCCCGGTCTTCGGGATGTAGGTGGCGGATTCCACCGGCATCTCGACCTCGACGGTTCCGGACTCGGCGAAGTGCAGTTCCACGGTCACCTTCTCGCCCTGCTTCGGCTTGCGCTTCAGCTTCTCGAACATCAGGTGGTTACCTCCGCTGGCGAGCACGAGCCGGCCGTGGGCGGGGACATCGAGGGAGTCGGCCTCCTCCATGGTTCCGCCGACGGTCTTGTGGACGGTGACGCTGCCCGCGACGTCGCTGGTGACGGAGGTCAGCCGGTCCTTCGTACCGCCGTCGTTGGTGATCGTCAGGAAGCCGGCCGCCATGGAGCCGGAGACCGGCTGCGGCATGTAGGCGGCGTTCACGGACAGGTCGGCGGCGGTGTCGTCGGGGGCATCGGATCCGCAGCCCGCGAGGACGAGGGATCCGGTCAGTACGGCGGCGGCGCAGGCGGCGAACCGCCTCACGGCTTCTGTCCCTTGACGATCTTGGGCAGGTCCTTGGTGTAGTCGTCGACCGTGGCGTCCTCGCCGTAGAGGAGGTAGCCGCCGTTCGTCTTCGGGGAGAAGGCGATGACCTGGGTGCCGTGGGTGGAGACCAACTTGCCGTTCTTGTCCTTGTGCGGCGGCTCGATGGAGATGCCGAGGGTGCGCGCGGCGGTCTGGATGGTGGTGAAGTCGCCGGTCAGACCGACCGCCTGCGGGTCGATGCCCTTGAGCCAGGTGCCGAGCGCGGCCGGGGTGTCACGGTCCGGGTCGGTGGTGACGAACACGACGCGCAGGTCGTCCTGCTCGGCCTTGGGCAGCTGCTTCTTCGCCACGGCGATGTTGCTCATCGTCAGCGGACAGACGTCCGGGCAGTGGGTGTAGCCGAAGTACAGCAGCGTCGGGTGACCGGCGGTCTCCTTGCGGAGGTCGTACTGCTTGCCCTGGGTGTCGGTCAGCACCAGGTTCGGCTTGGTGAAGGGCTGGTCGAGCACGGTCGCGGCCTGCTGCGAGCCGTCCTCGGAGACGGCGGCGACGGGGCTGCTGGAGCCGCTGTCGCCACTGCCGCAGGCGGAGAGGGTGAGGGTGGCCGCGGCGAGCAGCGCGGCCGCGGCGAACGTCTTCTTGCGCATGGAGATGTGTCCCGGTGTGGTGAAGGTCGGTGGGTGCCGGGGCGGAGAGGCCCCCGGCACCCACCGCGGACGGCCTGAGTCAGGAGGCGTCGCCGGTCTCGGTCCGGCGGCGGCCGGCGAGCACGCCGTACGCCACGCCGGCGGCGCCGACGACGATGCCGACGGTGCCGAGGACGCGGGCGGTGGTGTCGCTGCCGCCGGAGGAGTCGGACGCCTCGGTCGTGGCGGCGGCGGCCTCGGCGTCATCGGAGTCGGACCCGTCGGAGGCGTCCTCGGCGGACGAACCGTGGGAGTGGCCGTCGGCCGCGTCGGACAGGGTCAGCACCGGAGCCGGGTTCTCGGGCTCCTCGGCGCCCTTCTCCTGGACCTCGATCCAGCGCACGACCTCCTTGTTGGAGTACGTCTGGATCGCCTTGAAGACGACCTCGTCGGCGTCCTCGGGCAGCACGCCCACGGAGACCGGGAACTGCTGGATGAAGCCCGGCTCGATGCCCTTGTCCTCGGCGGTCCAGGTGACCTTGGAGACCGCCTCGGTGATCTGCCGTCCGTGCACCTCCAGCGGCTTGGCGAGCTTGCTCTTGGTGACCGCGATCTTCCAGCCGTCGATCGCCTGCGGCAGCACCGAGGAGAGCGGGTGGTCGGTCGGGAAGTTGATCTCGAGCTTGGTGGTCGAGGCGTTGTCGCGCTCGTTGGGGACGCGGAAGTTCACGACGGCGTAGCCGCCCTTGGCGGCCGTGCCCTCCGGCTGCACGGTGACGTGCGCGAAGGCGGGCGAGGACAGGACGAGGACGGCGGAGCCGGCGACCGCAGCGGCGGCGGCGAGACGAGAGACCTTCATGACGGCGAAAGCACTCCACTCTGAGTGAGGTCTGACGGTGAGGAGAGGCGGGGGCACGGAAGACGTGCGCACGCGCGCGTGCCGCACGACGGCGGCCGCTCCCCCCCCGTGTGTGGTGGAGTGCTGGTCGCGTCGTGTCAGGCAGCGAGGACGAGTGCGGCGGCGGCCGGCGGGCCGCGCCTGATCACCGTGTGCTGGAGTGCGTCGGCAGGCGGTTCGGGGGGTGTGGGCAGCGCGGCGCGCGGGGCGCGCGGGCCCCACTCAGGCGCGGCGGGCAGCCCCGCGAGCAGGGCGCGGGCCAGTGCGAGCGCCCCGCGCAGGGATCGTATGAGCGCGCCCTGCGCGACGCCGTGCGCCGACAGGTCCATCAGTCGCAGCAGGGCGGCGTCGCCGCGCCGCAGCAGCCAGCCGGCGGCGACTGCCGCGAGGACGTGGCCGAGCAGCATCGGCAGGGACGGCAGCAGCGACGCCGACGAGCCGGCCGTGGCCAGGGCGTCCCCGGGATGGTGCAGGGAACCCGTGGCCGTGTCGTTGACACTGCCGGTGCCGCTGCCGTTCCCGTAGACCCGCGCCTCGATGAGGATCCGCTGCGCCTGGGCGGGGCTGATCGCCGCCGCCGTGGTCCCGCACAGCAGCCGTGCGGCCCGTTCGACCAGCGCGGCGTCGGAGACGGTCGTCGCCGTCGACGCCACGGCCGCCGTGCCGTGCTGTCCGAGTCCGAACAGCGTGTGCAGGGCGGTCTGGCCGACGGCGAGCAGCGCGGCGATGCCCGGCAGCGACCGCTCGCGTCCGGCGAGCGGCGCCACGACCGCGAGGGCCCCGAGGAACCCGGCGCCCAGTGTCCACAGCGGAACCGTGGCGCAGGAGGCCATCGTGTGACCGGCCCCGGCCAGCACGACGCAGACCGCGGCGAACACCGCGGCCCGCAGCAGCCGGAGAGCACCTCCGGAGCGCGCCGTGCGCTGGTGGGGGTCAGTCATGGCGGGCTCATCATCGCACTGGCCTTACGACGCCCATACAGCAGGTCCACAACCTCCCGGGTGCAGGGAAGATCACCTTCTGGTGAGGACTGGTACGACTGGTGCTCCTGAGCCCCACATACACCGATTTCGTCTCGTCGCGCATCCCCCATATGGGCGGCCTCACGCGGAATTCGCGCTTACTTGCGGGGTGGGGCGGCAATACGTAACGGTATGTCGAGCCGCAGCCAGGAGGCTGGAGCATGAGCATCTGGTGGTCACTCCATTTGCGGCGCGAGGCCGCGAGCGTGCCGCTCGCCCGGCGCCTGTTGCTCGGCACGATGGAGACGGCGGGTGTCGACCCAGACGTCTCCTACGACCTCTCCGTCGCCCTGAGTGAGGCCTGCGCCAACGCCGTCGAGCACGGCGGGGACACGGCGCACGGCGGCTGTTCGGAGGCGTACCGCGTCACCGCTTACCTCGACGGCGAGAAGTGCCGCATCGAGGTCGCCGACTCCGGACCGGGTTTCAGCACCGAGCGCACGGTCCGTCCGGCCCGGGCCCACACCCACACCCACACCGACACCGAAGCCGAGGCGGGCCGCGGCCTGCACCTCATCGAGGAGCTCGCCGACCACGTCCACATCGGCAACAAGCCGGGACGCACCGGGGCGGTGGTGAGCTTCGACAAGATCCTGAAGTGGCGCAAGGGGGCCCCGCTGATCGCCGTGTGACGGGCAGTCAGGGGAGCAGCGTGCTCGCCATGACGCCGGGGCCGTCACTTGTCACCCGCGCCGGCCGCCCACCTCACCCAACAGTCGGCCGTTCCACGCCACCCAACAGTCGGTCGTCACTCGTCACCCGCGCCCGGCCGTCCCTCGTCACCCACAGCCGGCCGTCCCACGCCACCCACGCCCGGCCGTCCCACGCCATTCACAGCCGGTTCTCAGCCTTGGCTCATGTACCTGACGGGTGGCGTTTCTACATTCCGTGTCCATGACGGGAAACCACAAGAACAGGACCATCACCCGGCGCCGCGCCCTCGCGGTGACCGGCGGCACGGTCGCGGCCGGCGGGATCGCCGTCGCCGGGTACCAGTCGGCGTTCGCCGACACGGTGACGGAGGCGGAGGCGACCGCGTCGGCCTCGACCGGCAGCAGCTGCATGACGCTGATGTCGAGCGTCACGGAGGGGCCGTACTACCTCGATGGTGCCTTGGTGCGCAAGGACATCACCGAGGGCAAGAGCGGCGTCCCGCTCACCCTGCGGCTGACCGTCGTCGACGCCACCGACGGCTGCACCCCGGTCCCCGGCGCGGCCGTGGAGATCTGGCACTGCGACGCCTGGGGCTACTACTCCGGCTACACCACCGCCAACCCCGGCGGCTCGGCCCCCGCCGAGAGCGAGGACGGCTCCACCGCCAACGACAGCACCTATCTGCGCGGTTACCAGATCGCCAACGCCAACGGGGTCGTCAAGTTCGAGACGATCTTCCCCGGCTGGTACACACCGCGTACCTGCCACATCCACCTCAAGGTGCACACCGGCGGTCAGAAGGAGGACGGCACCTACGAGGGCGGCAAGGTCAACTACACCGGCCAGCTGTTCTTCGCCGACGACATCGCCGAGGAGATCTTCACGCTGGAGCCGTACGCGCGGCACTCCGGCAGCTACACGAGGCTCGACGACGACATGGTCTACGACGGCGGCGGCGCCTCCAGCGGTCTGCTCACCCTCCAGCCGGTCAAGAAGGCCGACCCGTCCAAGGGCTACAAGGGCTTCCTGACCATCGGCGTCGACCCGGACGCGGAGAACACCGGCGCGGGCGGCGGCGGTGGCGGCGAGGGCGGCACGCCGCCGGGCGACGCCCCGACCGGCGCCCCGCCGAGCGAGACCCCGTCGGCCTCGGCGTCCTCCTGAGGTACGGCCATGACGAGCCGTGAGGAAGAGGCGCTCGCGCAGGCCGCCGTGGCCGCGCTGACCGGGCAGCTGGCCCTGGCCCCCAAGCCCGGGCTGCCCGACCCGCGTGATCTTGCCGCTCGCGCCACCCGCGTGGACCACCGTGCCCTGCGCTGGTCGGCCAAGGCGCTCGCACCCGGCCTCGCGGCGATGGCCGCCGCCGCCCGCCGCACCGGCGAACCCTCGCCCCGGCTCCGCGCGGAACTGGGCGCGATCGGGCGGTCCACCGAACACTCGGTGGGCCTGGCCGGCGGCGGGCACCGAGGCGCGCTCTGGACGCTCGGCCTGCTGGTCGCGGCGGCCGCGCTCGACCCCCGCGCGCGGGGCGCCGACGTCGCCGCCACCGCCAAACGGATCGCCGCACACACCGACCGAAACGCCCCACGACGCCCGTCCCGGGGGTCCACGGTCTCGGCGAAGTACGGCGCGGCCGGCGCCCGCGGCGAGGCCCGGGCCGGCTTCCCGCACGTCCGCCGCGCCCTGGACACGCTCGCCCGGACCCGCTGTGCCGGAGCCACCGAGGCACAGGCCCGCCTCGACGCCCTCCTCACCGTGATGTCCACGCTCCAGGACACCGAACTCCTCCACACCGCGGGGCCGGCGGGCCTGCGCCACGTCCAGGCGGGTGCCCGCACGGTCCTGGAAGCGGGCGGTACGTCGACGGAGGCGGGCCGCGAGGCCCTCTCCGCCCTCGACGCGGACCTGCACGCGCGCGCGTGGAGCCCTCGGGGGAGTGCCGGCCTGCTGGCGGGGGCGCTGTTCGTGGACTCGCTGCCGGTCAGCGCGGTGATGCGGGCTGCCTGAGGTGGTGCGGGCTGCATCACCCCGTACGGGCTGCGTCACCCCGTACGGGCTGCGTCATCTCGTACGGGCTGCCTCACCTCGTACCGGGTGCGTGATCTCGTCCGGAGCCGGGGCTGTCGGGTGGCCCGCCGCCCGCGCCGGGCACATTCCCGGTCGCGGGCGGTACGCCGACGAGAAGGCCGGCCGCGAGGCCGTGTCGTGCACGCGCGCGTACGCGATCCGCCGGTCGACGCCCCGCGGGAACTCCTCAACCACGCGGCGGGTTCCCCGCCATGACGCGGCAGATTCCCCGTCATGACGCGGCAGGTTCTCCGCAACAAACGCTGCAGATGCTCCGCCACGACGCGGCAGCAACTCGCTGCCGGTCAACCGACCGGCACGGGCCGCCTGACCTCGCCGTTCCCCCGGACGGCGGCCGCCCGGCGCGCCGCCGGCCCCATCGCGTACGACGCTGCCAGCGTCACCCCGCCCAGCAGAAGCCAGCCCGGGGTGCCCCACTCCACCAGCAGCCAGGTCAGCACCAGCGGGCCCGTGGTGCGGGCGACGGTGACGCCCGTGCCGAAGAAGCCCTGGTACTCGCCGACGCGATCGGCCGGCGCCAGATCGAACGACAGTTGCCAGGAACCGGCCGACTGCCCCATCTCCGCCGCCACCTGAAGCACCGCCCCCAGCACCAGCACGCCCGCCGCCACCCCGGGAGAGGCGCCCGCCGACAGCGCGAACACCGCGCACGCGGCGCACATCACCCACCCCGAGCGCCGCACCGTGCGCGTGGCGCTGTCCAGGCCGGTGACGCCGCGCGCCGCCCGCACCTGGAAGACGGTCACCGCGGCGGTGTTGAGCACGAACAGCGCCGAGACCAGCCACGCCGGCGCCCCCGTCCGTGAGGTGATCCACAGCGGCAGGACGAGACTGAGCAGCGGCAGCCGCAGCAGCAGCACGGTGTTGAGGAGCGCGACGAGCGCGTACGGCCGGTCGCGCAGCACACCGAGGCCGCCGCCACGCGGGCGCACCGGGACCGGCGCCACCCGGGGCAGTCCGAGCAGCAGCAGCGCGCACACCAGGAAGCTCACCGCGTCGACCACGAACACGGCGAGGTACGCCGTCCGCGTCCCGGTGTGCAGCGCGAGCCCGCCGAGCCCGGCCCCCACCGCCAGACCGGCGTTGAGCGTCGCCTGCAACCGCGCCAGCAGCCCGGTCCGCTCCCCGGCGGGCACCAGCCCCGCCAGCAGCGCCTGCCGGGCCGCCGCGAGCCCCGACTGCGCGGCCGCGTACCCGCAGGAGACCAGCACGAACGGCACGAACCCGCGCACGAGCGTGAACGACGCCACCGCGAGCCCGGTCGCCAGCGCCAGCACCACCGCCGTGCCGCGCGGTCCGCGCCGGTCGGCCAGCCGTCCCAGCGGCACCCCGGCCAGCGACCCGGCCGCCCATCCGACGGTCAGCCCGAGCCCCACGCGCGCGGGGGAGAGACCGGCGATCTGGGTGAAGTACAGGGCGGACGTGGTGTAGTACGCGCCGTCCCCGACCGAGTTGCTCAACTGGGCCAGGGCGAGAAGCCGTTGCGGGGCAGCCTTGGTCATGCCCACGAAGCTAGAGGCCCAGTGGATCTTCCGACAGCACCAATGGCCTGCCGTATCAGTGGCCCAATCAGCCCGCCAACGACGCCCGGAGCCCCTGGAGCCCTGGAGCCCCTGGGACTGCTGGTGCCCCTGACCCTTCGACAGCCTGAAGCCGCACCGAGCCCGCGGCGACGCCGCACATCAGGCCGTGCTCAGCCCCCGTCCAGCACCTTAGCCAGCACATCCAACGCCTCCGGATACACCCGCTCCCGGGGCGTCCCGTAACCGACCACCAGGCCCTGCGGCCGTCTCTCACCGCCCTCGCGCGAGGGCGGGTGCGCGTGCCAGTGCTCGCCGAGCCGCCCGACCGCAAGGCCCTCCGCCTCCGCGCGCGCCAGCACCGCCTCCTCGTCGTCGACCTCCACCAGCGCGTGCAGCCCGGCCGCGATCCCGCGTACGCCCCGGCGCGCGCCCAGCCGGTCCAGGAGCAGGTCCCGGCGGCGCCGGTAGCGCAGCCGGCACGCGCGCACATGGCGGTCGTAGGCGTGGCTGTCGATCAGTTCGGTGAGCGCCAGCTGGCCGATGGACTCGGTGTGGTGGTCACTGTGCAGTTTGACGTCGGCCACCGCGTCGACCAGGTGCGGCGGAAGCACCATCCAGCCGAGCCGCAGCGCGGGCCCGAGGGTCTTGGAGGCGGTGCCCAGGTAGACGACCTCCCCCGGCGCCATCCCCTGGAGCGCGCCGACGGGCTGGCGGTCGTAGCGGAACTCCCCGTCGTAGTCGTCCTCGATGATCAGCCCCCCGCGCGCGCGTGCCCAGTCCGTCAGCGCCCGCCGCCGCTCCGGATGCAGGGTCACACCGGTCGGGTACTGGTGCGCGGGCGTGACCACCACGGCCCCGAGGTCCCCCAGCTCACGGGCGCACACCCCCCGCTCGTCGACCCGTACCGGCACCACGTCCGCGCCGTTGCGCCGCACGACCTCCCGGTGGAACGGCAGCCCGGGGTCCTCCATGCCCACCCGCGCGCCCTCCAGCACGCGCGCGAGCAGCGCCAGCCCCTGCACGTACCCGGAGGTGACCACGATCCGCTCGGGCGGCGCGACGACCCCCCGCGCCCGCCCCAGATACCCGGACAGCGCCGTGCGCAGCTCTATGCGCCCCCGCGGATCCCCGTAGTCGTACGCCAGTGAGGGCGCCGTCGCGATGGCGCGGCGCAGCGCCCGCAGCCAGGCCGCCGCCGGGAACGCCCCGACGTCCGGACTGCCGGGCCGCAGATCGAAACGCGGCTCACGCGCGCGTGCGTGGGCGCCCGGCGGTTCGGTGGCGACGGACGGCAGCGCGGCGACCCGGGTGCCCGACCCCTGCCGAGCCGTCAGATAACCCTCGGCGACGAGCTGGTCGTACGCGGCCTTCACGGTGTTGCGCGATATCCCGGTCTCGGCCGCGAGCCGCCGGGTGGCCGGCAGCCGCGTCCCGGGCGCCAGTCGCCCGTCCCGCACGGCGTCGCGCAACGCCCGCTCGAGCCCGGCCCGCCGTCCTTCGCCCGCGTCGGCCTCGAGATGCAGATCCACCCCGGCCAGGAACTCGTTCACGATCCCCCCTCGTGACCACCGCGCCCCCGAGGGGCGCGAGGCTCGCGTCCATGTGCGGCTGGGCCGCGTGGGCGCGGCCAACCACCCACTACCCGCGGACCGCGGACAAATGGCCGGGCACCACGCGGTACCCGGCCATGAACCCCACCTCAGCCCGTCAGGGACGCCATCCAGGCCTCGACCTCGTCGGACCGCCTCGGCAGCCCCGCCGACAGGTTCCGGTTCCCGTCCTCCGTCACCAGGATGTCGTCCTCGATCCGGACACCGATCCCCCGGTACTCCTCGGGGACGGTCAGGTCATCGGCCTGGAAGTACAGTCCCGGCTCGACCGTCAGCACCATGCCGGGCTCCAGCACGCCGTCCACGTACGACTCGGTCCGCGCGGCGGCGCAGTCGTGCACGTCCATGCCGAGCATGTGCCCGGTGCCGTGCAGCGTCCAGCGCCGCTGGAGACCGAGCTCCAGCACCCGCTCCACGGGCCCCTCGACGAGCCCCCACTGGACGAGCCGCTCGGCCAGCACCCGCTGGGCGGCGTCGTGGAAGTCCCGGAACTTCGCGCCCGGCCTCACCGCCGCGATCCCGGCCTCCTGGGCGTCGTACACGGCGTCGTAGATCTTTTTCTGGAGCTCGCTGAACCGCCCGTTGACCGGCAGGGTGCGCGTGACGTCGGCGGTGTAGTACGTGTGCGTCTCGACGCCGGCGTCGAGCAGCAGCAGTTCGCCCGAGCGCACGGGCCCGTCGTTGCGCACCCAGTGCAGGGTGCAGGCGTGCGGCCCGGCCGCGGCGATGGTGCCGTAGCCGACGTCGTTGCCCTCCACGCGCGCGCGGAGGAAGAACGTGCCCTCGATGTAGCGCTCGGAGGTCGCCTCGGCCTTGTCCAGGACGCGGACCACGTCCTCGAAGCCGCGGACCGTCGAGTCGACGGCCTTCTGCAGCTCGCCGATCTCGAAGTCGTCCTTGACGAGGCGGGCCTCGGAGAGGAAGACGCGCAGCTCCTCGTCGCGTTCGGCCGTGACCTTGTCGGTCAGCGCGGCCTCGATGCCGGCGTCGTGACCGCGGACCACGCGCACCGGGCCGGTGGCCTCGCGCAGCGTCTCGGCCAGCTCGCGCACGTCGGAGGCGGGGATGCCGTACAGCTTCTCCGCCTCGGTGAGGGAGTGGCGGCGGCCGACCCACAGCTCGCCCTGGCCGGACAGCCAGAACTCGCCGTTCCCGCGGTCGGAGCGCGGCAGGAGGTAGATCGTCGCGACGTGGCCGTCCCCCTTGGGCTCCAGGACCAGGACGCCGTCCTCGGTCTGGTTGCCGGTGAGGTACGCGTACTCGACGGAGGCGCGGAAGGGGTACTCCGTGTCGTTCGAGCGGGTCTTCAGGTTGCCCGCGGGGATCACCAGGCGCTCGCCCGGGAAGCGCGCGGAGAGCGCGGCCCGGCGGGCGGCGGTCTCGGCTGCCTGGGCGATCGGCTCCAGGTCACGCAGCTCCGTGTCGGCCCAGCCGGACGTCATGTTCTCGGCGAGCTCGTCGGACACGCCCGGGTACAGGCCGTTCTTGCGCTGCTTGATCGGCTCTTCGGTCTCTTCCGGGGTCTCCGGGTTGAGCTCTTCGGCCACGGTCATCCTCCTCGGTACGGCGCTGGACCCCCTCCATCGTACGGTCGCCCGGAAGGGGGCTCAGGGCCCGAGGACCTCTTACCTCGGCTCAGCCCGGCCTGCTCGCCCCGCGTTCGCGTCCTACTCGAAACGCGCCGCCAGCAGCACCACGTCCTCCGTGCCGCCCGTGGCGTCCTGCTCCTGCGGCAGCATCGTCCGCAGCACGTGGTCGGCGATGGCGCCCGGGTCGTGCCTCAGCGCCCTGGGGACGCCGGCGGCGGCCGCGTGCAGCCGGGCGAAGGCGCGGTCGACGGGGTCGCCGGTGCGGTGCAGCAGTCCGTCGGTGTAGAGCAGGAGGGTCTCGCCGGGCTCCGTCTCCAGTTCCACGCTCGGCGCCTCCCAGCAGGCGAGCATGCCCAGCGGCGCGGAGACGGAGGTCTCGACGAACTCCGTGCGCCGCGCGCCGACCAGCAGCGGCGGGCAGTGGCCGGCGCCGGCCAGGGTGATCTTGCGCAGCGCGGGCTCGCAGTAGGCGAACAGGGCGGTGGCGGAGCGGGCGGGCTCGGTCAGCCGCAGCAGCAGCTCCAGGTCGGACAGGACGGCGACCGGGTCCTCGCCCTCCATCACGGCGTACGCCCGCAGGGAGGCGCGCAGCCGGCCCATCGCGGCGACCGCGCTCGGCCCGGACCCGGTGACGGAGCCGACGGCGAGGCCCAGGGCCGCGTCCGGCAGCGGCAGCGCGTCGTACCAGTCGCCGCCCGCGTGCGGGCCGGTGCGGTGCCGGGCGGCGAGCTGGACGCCGGCCACCCTCGGCAGCCGCGAGGGCAGCAGTTCCTCCGCCATCGTCGCCAGGCACGCGCGCGTGCGTTCGACTTCGACGATCCGGGCGAGGTGCTCGGCGGCGTGGCGGACGTACAGGCCGACCAGGTGGCGCCGGCGCTCGACCGGTTCGGCGGGCTCGTCGTACAGCCAGACGGCGGCGCCCAGGCGCCCCGCGCCCTCGCCGGTGAGGGGCAGGGCGTAGCTGGCGGCGTAGCCGAGGCGGGCGGCGACCTCACGGTGGCGGGGGTCGAGGCCGTCCTCGGCGAACAGGTCGGGCTCGGAGATCTCGCCCTCGCCGCCGGGCAGTCCGTCGAGGATCCGGCCGAAGGACAGGGCGCTGCGCGGCACGGTCTCGATGTGGCCGAGATCGGCGCGGCCGAGACCGAGGCCGATCGTGGTGTCCGGGCCGAGTCCGTCGGCGGGTTCCAGGACGACGAGACCGCGCCGGGCGCCCACGAGGGCGGCGCCGGCGCGCAGCAGTTCCTGGAGGGCGTCGGACAGAGTGTCCGTACGGGCCAGTCGTTCGGTGAGTTCGTGGAGCGTGGTGAGGTCGGAGACCCAGCCGGCGAGACGGTCCTGGAGGAGGGCTCCCGCGCCGGGAGGAACCGGTGGGGCGGCCGAGGTGGCGGGCGCGGGCGCGACAGTGTGTGCGGGCGAGGGAACCGTTGAATCGATTCCGGCCACTTTCGGAGGGTGAGGGGCGTTCATGGTGTCCGGCTCTCGGACCGGTGCGTATTGCGCGAAAGCATCGCAAACCCCCATGTCGTTCTGCGCCGCTAGCAGTGTCTCCACATGTACACGCACTCGTGAGGAGATGTCCAGCATTGTCCTGCGGGTATTGCTGGTGTCCGTGGGGCCAGTGGGATTGTCGGGCACGCTGCTCCGGCTCCCTTGCGAAATAGCAAAGTTGGCTTAAAACTGACTCGGGTAACGGGTGATTGCGGTCGACTGGGCTTGCTCCACGGAGCGTCACAGCGGTCGTGATGGGTACGTACTCGGTGAGAACCAGGGGTCGTTGGGAGCCACCCGGAACCTGGTGACCGACCCGGGCGTCTTAGCCACCGACGACCGTGCCCCATCCTCCCGTGGCGGCGGCGGAGAGAAATACGCGCACGGCAAAACGCCAGACTTCGCCACCCCACGCCATGCCCATGCTCGAGGTGGGCGCAGTATGGACGGAGTGGCCGCGGAAGCAGCCAACGATCGAACCCCAGGGGTTCCCCTTGTCTGCGACAGGGGTGTGATGCGCCAACAGGTACGCCCAGTGAACTGATCGACACATGGTGTGATGTGGCCCACGGTGTTGCCAGCGGTGCAACGGAAAGGAACGAGCGCTGATGCGCGAGATCCTCGGAAGGCGACGCAGGCTCCTGTCCCAGCGCAGCGACGGGGGGCCTGAATTGATCGACGCGGCCCTTACCTTCGCGACGGAATGGCAGTGGCCCGTACTCCCGGGCGTGACGGCGGACCCCGAGGGGCGTTCCCGCTGCGGCTGCCCCGATCCGGAGTGTTCGGTGCCCGGCGCTCATCCCTTCGACCCCGGCCTCCTCGCGGCCACCACCGACGCGCGCATGGTGCGCTGGTGGTGGGCCAACCGGCCGACGGCGCCGATCGTCCTGGCCACCGGGGGCAAGGCGCCCTGCGCGGTCAGCCTGCCCGCCCTCGCGGCCTCCCGCGCGCTCGTCGCGCTCGACCGGCAGGGCATGCGCCTCGGCCCGGTCGTCGCCTCGCCCACCCGTTGGGCGATCCTCGTCCGGCCGTACTCCATGGAGCAGTTGGGCGAGCTGCTCTACGCGAAGGACTTCGTGCCGGGCTCCCTGCGCTTCCACGGCGAGGGCGGCTACATCGCCCTTCCCCCGTCCGAGACCGGCCAGGGGGAGATCCGCTGGGAGCGCGCGCCGCTGCCCGGTTCGGCCTCGCCCTGGGTGCCCGACGTGGAGGCCGTGGTGGACGCGGTCGTCGACGTCCTCACTCGTACGGGTGTGAGCGCGCCCGAGTTGTGAGGGTGTCCGGCGCGCGCGCCGGGGACGCCCGCGTTCGCTCGTTATCTTCCGCCTTATGCAGCGACATTCTGGGGGCCCACCCCCAGGCCCCCGATGGGTCCGTCTCCTCGCCCTCGGGGGCGCCGTGGCGTGCGCGATCGCCCTTCCCTGGGCCATGGCGTCCGCGGGGTCCGTGGGTGACGCAGGAAGACCCGCGGTGCGGGCGCCCGCACCGGCCGATCCCGGCGCGGGCGTCGAGAGCCGTACGGGCGTAAAGAGCAGGACGGACACCGAGAGCCGGACGGACGCCGATCGGGGTACGGATGCCAAGGCGCCCGCTGCGAATCCGTCCCGTTCTCCCCTGTTGCTCGGCCTGGGTCTGGCCACCGCCGCGCGCTGCGGTCCCGAACTCACCTCTCCCGACGGCGTCGAGGCGCAGACCTGTGTGCTGGTCCAGGGCGAGGAGACCTGGGCGCGCACCTACTACCGCAACGCCACCGGCCGGGCCGTGGACGCCGTCCTGAGCTTCATGGGGCCCAAGGGGCACACGGTGCGGATGCGCTGCGTCGTGGGCGCCGACGACGAGCCGGGGACCTGTGAGACGCCCCGTGAGCGCAGCCAGGGGGAGCCGGCGGCCTGCACGGCGGTCGCGGAGTTCGCCGAAGCGGGCGGCGACGGGTCGCTGCTGCTGCGTTCCGGCAGCAACTCACCGCGCGGCAGCGGCAGTTGACGTCCGGCGATCGCTGGATGAGCGCGGCCGGGCATGGAAAGACCCGGTTGCTGGCGACGGGGGATGCACCAGCAACCGGGCTACGGGAACGGTAACAAGAGATCGGCTCCAAGCAAATTCGATCTCCTGATTTCATCGGCTTTCCGGACACCGGCACATGACCGCTTCTGGCGCCGACTCACCTTGCGCCGACGGGAGTTGTGAGCGGAGTCACGCCTCCCGTCGGCGCCCGGGTGCCGATCGGCCGGCCGGCCGGGCCGGGGGCCGGCCGGTGCGTCAGCTGAGCGTCACCTGGCGGTTGGTCAGGCCGCCGCGCGCGCGTCGCTCGTCCCCGGTGAGCGGTGCGTCCGAGGCCAGGGCGGTGGCGAGGCGCTCGGCGAACTCGGCGGCCGGCTTCTCCACGTCGTCCGCGGACACCCCGCTCGGCAGGTCCCAGACCGGCACCGTCAGGCCGTGCGCCCGGAAGGAGCCCACCAGCCGGGTGCCCTCGCCCAGGTTCGAACGGCCCGCCGCGTGCAGCCGCGCGAGGGCGTCCAGAAGCTGCTCCTCCGGGTACGGCATGACCCAGCGCAGGTGGTTCTTCTCCGGCGTCTCGCACCAGTACGCGGCGTCCACACCGGTCAGCTTCACGGTCGGGATCGCCGCCGCGTTGGCCCGCTCCAGGGAGGCGGCCACCTCCGGAGTCGCGTTCTCCGGGTCCGGCACCCAGAACTCGAAACCGGTGTGCACAACTGGCTCGAAGACGCCTTCGGGGTCGAGCAGGTCCTGCATCCGCGGGCCGTCGGCCGGGGCGCGGCGGCCCTGCACGGGCGTGCCCGGCTGCGCCTCCAGGGCGCGCCGCAGGGTGTCGGCGAGGTCGCGGCTGATGTCGCCCGACGCCGTGTCGTTCTGCAGGCCGAGCAGGACCGAGCCGTCGTCGCGGCGCAGGGCCGGCCAGGCCATCGGCAGGACCGTGGCGAGCGTGACCGACGGGACGCCCTCGGGCAGGCCGTCCTTGAGCGTCAGCTCGACCGTGGCCGCCGGGACCAGCTCGCGCAGCGCCACCCAGTCGCACTCGGAGGGCAGGCCCTCGAACGGACGCTGCACCAGCTCGGTCACGGCGTGCGCG
Source organism: Streptomyces sp. NPDC014995 (assembly GCF_043080745.1). Taxonomy (NCBI): domain Bacteria; kingdom Bacillati; phylum Actinomycetota; class Actinomycetes; order Kitasatosporales; family Streptomycetaceae; genus Streptomyces; species Streptomyces sp. NPDC014995. The sequence goes on along the minus strand of NZ_JBIBVX010000002.1, from coordinate 168,948 downwards.
GCGGCCCGGCCGTGACAGGCCTTGTAGCGGCGGCCGCTGCCGCAGGGGCAGGGCTCCCGGGCACCGACGACCGGGACGTCTCCATCAGCGCCTCCGGCGCGGGCGCCGTCACTGAGCTGCGGCCGCTTGGCCTTCGTCTGGGGTCGCTTCTTGGCCATCTGGGTGTCTCCCGGGTACGGCTCGTCTGGTACGGCGGGAGCCTAGCCGTTCGTACCGGGAGTCACGGGAACCTGTGGACAACGGACGGGTTGTGGACATCGGACGGGCTTGTGGACAAACCGACGACCCTGTGGACAACCGTGTCACTCCCCGGTCGCCCGGGTGACCTCTGACCCCGGGACACCGGGCCGCGTCTTTCGGATCAAGCCGGGGTCGCGGGGCTCAGTCGAGGCCGTCGAACGCGTCCCCGAAGTCCAGGTCCGGCATCGACGACACCGAGGGCGCCGTGATCCGGGAGGCGAAGTCGTCGCGTCGGCCTCCGGCGTCGGGGTCGTACACGTCCGCGTGGACGACGACCCAGACGGTGACCTCGCCCCGTGTGTCGTCCCGGACGCCCCAGTCGTCGGCCAGCGCCGTGATGATGTTGAGTCCGCGGCCGCCGTGCGCGGTGACCGAGGGGGTCGCCGGGGCCGGGCGGGTCGGGCCGCCGCCGTCGGTCACCTCGACCACGAGCCGGCCACCGGGGTCCACCCGCCACGCGGCCCGCACGTCGCCGTCCCCGGCGAGAGCGTCGCCCAGGGGCCGACCGTGCTTGCACGCGTTGCTCAGAAGTTCCGACAGGATCAGTACGGCATCGTCGATGACCGATTCCGAGACCCCGCCGCTGCGCAGCTGGTCGCGCATGCGGTGTCTCGCCTTCCCCACGCCCGCAGGGCCATGGGGTACGGCCATGCTCGACGACGCGGGCACCTCCTGTGCCACCACCAACGCCACCCCCGAGACCTCCTTCGCCCCACGCCACGGTGTGGATGCCCCATTGGCCTGTACCGGAAACCGGCCAGTCCCTGTGCCGTGACGCACTCGCGACGATCGAACACGGACCGAACGCGCCGGAGCACTCCCCGTGAGGGGACGGTCCCTGTGTGGCTTGATTTCTTCGGTATGGCTGAGAACGGAGGATGCTTCAGTGGGCCTCTGTGGTCAAGAGGTGTGGATGGGGCTTGTGGGACTTCTGTGATTTCCTACGGCATGCCGGCCCGGCCTCGGCGTGTCGGGGGCGGACGAGACGGGCTCAGCGGCCCAGTCGGCGCAGCACCGCGCGCGGGCGGTTGGTGATGATGGCGTCGACGCCCAGCTCGACACAGAGGTCGATGTCCTCCGGCTCGTTCACGGTCCACACGTGGACCTGGTGGCCGGCCCGCTTCAGCCGCTCCACGTAGGTGGGGTGGCTGCGCACGATCCGGATCGAGGGACCCGCGATCCCGACGCCCGCCGGCAGCCGTCCGTCGCGCAGCCGGGGCGAGACGAACTGCATCAGGTAGACCGTCGGCAGCGTCGGCGCCGCCGCACGCACGCGATGCAGCGAGCGCGCCGAGAAGCTCATGACCCGCACCGGGGACTCGGCCGGTGTGGCCGGCGCGTCCAGGCCGAACCGCTTCAGGAGCGCCAGCAGCCGCTCCTCCACCTGCCCCGCCCAGCGCGTCGGGTGCTTGGTCTCGACGGCCAGTTCCACCCGGCGCCCGGCGTCGGCGACCAGTTCCAGCAGCCGCTCCAGCGTCAGCACGGAGGTGTTCTCGCGGTCCTCGGGGTGGACCTCCCAGTCGGGCTCCTCGCGCGTGCTCCAGGTCTTCCGCGTCGCACGGGTCCGCGGCCTCTCCCGGGCCTCTCTCACCTCCCGGGCCTCCCTGGCGGCCTCCCGCGCCTTCCACGAGCCGAAGTCGAGCGCCGCGAGGTCCGCGAGCTCCAGGGCGGAGACGGCTCCGCGGCCGTTGGACGTACGGTTGACGCGGCGGTCGTGCACACAGACGAGATGCCCGTCCGCGGTCAGCCGTACATCGCACTCGAGGGCGTCCGCACCGTCCTCGATCGCCTTCTTGTACGCGGCCAGGGTGTGCTCGGGGGCCTCCTCGGAGGCTCCGCGGTGGGCGACGACCTGAATCGGGTGCTGCTGCCGTGCGTGGGTCACCGCGTCATGGTGCCACCGGCGCGGGGTACGCGTCCGGCCGGAGGCAAACCAGGGTGCCGGGGACCGGCTGTCTGAGAACCCTCTGAGATGTTCCGGCGAAGTGTCCGGATTATAGAAAAAGCCCCATATAAAGAATGGCCATGGACCCACAGCCACCGCTTATGGTGCTCTGACGGCCCGTGGGAAAAGCTGAGCGATACAAAAAGGCACATGCACAGCTGCAGCGCGCCGGGTCGACGACGAGCGTGAACGAGCGTGACCCAGTGCGACCGAGGACAACAGCCGTGGATCGAGGAGAAGAGCTGTGAGCACCGAGAACGAGGGCACCAGCGAGGGCACCGCGGTTCCCCCGGCCCCGTCCGCACCCCCCGTGCCGGTGGAATCTCCCTCGGCCTCCCCGCAGACGCCGGCCCAGACACAGACACAGGCACAGCAGGCACAGGTGCAGCCCGCCCAGGCGCCGCAGGCCCAGCCGCCGGCGCCCGACGCCGCCGCGCCCACCACCCCGCTCCCCGTGACGCCCCCGAGCGCGGCGTACAGCACGGCCGGCGCGCCCCAGGGTGACTGGCCGCCGCCCACCGTGCCGCAGGGCGCCGCCCCGCAGGGCGCCGTCCCGCACGGTTCCGCCACGCCCGAGGGTGCCTGGCCGCCGCCCCCGCCGCCGAACACCCCGTCGTACGCCGACGGCTTCGGCGGGCACTCGGGGGGCGAGCCCGTCTGGGGCGCGGCCTACCAGCAGCCCACGCCCCCCAAGGCCCGCCGCGGTCGCGGCGGACTCGTCGCCGCGCTCCTGGTGGCCGCGCTGGCCGCCGGCGGCCTGGGCGGCGGTCTCGGCTACACCCTCGCCAAGAACGAGGACACCGGCTCCACCACCGTCTCCGCCTCCGACAGCGGCGGCTCCGTCAAGCGCGACCCCGGCACGGTCGCCGGGGTGGCCGCCAAGGCGCTGCCCAGCACCGTGACCATCGAGGCCGAGTCCAGCAGCGGCGAGGGCGGCACAGGCACCGGCTTCGTGTTCGACACCCAGGGCCACATCGTCACCAACAACCACGTCGTCGCGGACGCCGTCGGCGGGGGCAAGGTCACGGCCACCTTCCCGAGCGGCAAGAAGTACGACGCCGAGGTCGTCGGCCACGCCGAGGGCTACGACGTGGCGGTCATCAAGCTCAAGAACGCCCCCTCGGACCTGAAGCCGCTGACACTGGGCGACTCCGACAAGGTCGCCGTCGGCGACTCCACCATCGCGATCGGCGCGCCCTTCGGCCTGTCCAACACGGTGACGACGGGCATCATCAGCGCGAAGAACCGCCCGGTGGCCTCGTCCGACGGCACCGGCAGCAGCTCCTCCTACATGAGCGCCCTGCAGACGGACGCCTCGATCAACCCCGGCAACTCCGGCGGCCCGCTGCTGGACGCGCAGGGCAACGTCATCGGCATCAACTCCGCGATCCAGTCCACCGGCAGCGGCGGTCTGGGCGGCACCACCCAGTCCGGTTCGATCGGCCTCGGCTTCGCCATCCCGATCAACCAGGCCAAGTACGTCGCCCAGCAGCTGATCAAGACGGGTGAGCCGGTGTACGCCAAGATCGGCGCGTCCGTCTCCCTGGAGGAGTCCACGGGTGGCGCGAAGATCAGCGACCAGGGCGCGGGCGGTGCCGCCGCGGTCGAGACGGGCGGCCCCGCGGACAAGGCGGGCCTCAAGCCCGGCGACGTCATCACCAAGCTCGACGACACGGTGATCGACAGCGGCCCGACCCTCATCGGCGAGATCTGGACCCACCAGCCCGGCGACAAGGTCACGATCACCTACGAGCGCGACGGCAAGTCCCACACCGTCGAACTCACCCTCGGCTCCCGCAAGGGCGACAGCTGACCCACGCGCGCGTACCTCCCCGGTTCAGCCACAACCGACCCACACACGCGCGTGCCCACCCGTTACTCTTGTCCCCGCGCCGCCCTTGATCGGACGGCGCGGGGTGGGTTGCCCGAGCGGCCTAAGGGAACGGTCTTGAAAACCGTCGTGGCAGCGATGTCACCGTGGGTTCAAATCCCACACCCACCGCAGCAGGTCAGAAGCTTGCAGGTCAGAAGGGGTGCCACTCTCCGGAGGGGCACCCCTTCTGCGTTCACCCTGTCTCACCCTGGCTCGCCTGTATCCCGGGTTTGACCAGTGCGTATGGGCCATCTGTGGGCCAGCGTGGGGCGATCACCCGCCCTTGTTCAGCTCCTGCGCGATGAGCTGATTGGACCGTGCCTGCCCGCCCTGGAGGATCTTGGCGTAGAAGCGGAAGAGCACGGCGATGCTGTGGCCGGCCCGGCGGGCAACCTCCACCGGGTCCACCCCAGACTTGATCCACAGGGACACTCCTGCGTGCCGGAGCGAGTACGGCACTGCGGCGAGGGGCGAGGCCGCGTCTTCTTCGCTGAGGGCCTGCGCCCGTGCGGCATCCCACAGGTCGCAGTACTCGGTGGAGCGCACCCGCCCGCCCCTGGCAGCGCGGAACAGGCGACCGTCAGGGGCCGTCCCGTAGGCCGCCATGTGGTCGCGCAGCATGCGGACGAGGATGGGCGGAATCGGGACTGGGCGCGTTGCCTTGCGAGCCCGGCGTTTGAGACCTCTGGTTTCGTACGATGCTCCGTCGTCCGTCCAGCCTCCGCCCACCTCTGGGCGGCTTTCGGCGAGCAGCAACTCTCCCCAGTGTTCCGCCGCTTCGGGGGTGTCCGGCGGCAGCGTGCAGTCGGCAGCCTTCAGCGATGCGATCTCCGCTGGCCGCATGGCGGCGTAGTACAGGCACCCAAAGAACGCTGCCAGGTGCCGCCCCCGCTCCCCCGACTCGCTCACAGCCTTGATCAGTGCACGGGCCTGCGCTGGTCCGGGCACATACCGGAAGTCGATCTCGTCGTCCGTCTCGGCAGGCGTCCAGTCGACTCGGGGAAGAGGATTGGCGGAGAGCAGCCCTTTTTCCTCCACGGTGTACCGAAGAAGGTTGCTGAGGACCATGCGTTTCCGCCGGGCGGTGTTTTCGGCAGCCTTCTTCCCGTCCATGCGCCGCGACAGAGCGTCGAGCGTCGGCCGCAAGAGCGTGGGGTTTTCCAGGGACTTGACCTTCATGGAGTGCGCAGAGAGCCAAGATAAAGCCGCCGTGATCTCCTGCGGCGGCTCCTCGGCCTCGTGGCGCGCGACCAGCTTGCCTTCCGGGCCCTCTACCGCGCGGAACGCCCACTGGTAGAGCGCCTTGCGCAGCGTCTTCGGATCCGGCGCTCCGCGCGTCGTCGTGACCAGGGTGGGCGTGATGACCGAGAGAGCCTCAGCGATTCCCGCGCGGTGCTTGGCCGCAGCTCGCGGCCACTTCATGAGCGCGTACGCCGTGGCGTGCTCGAACCAGGTGGGGGAGTTGAGTGCGGCGAGTTCACGCGCCGGCAGGCCGGTGTCCTCGTCGAACTGCTCGCGCTCGCGCAGCGCGGTCATCAGTTCCGCGCGGCGGCCGTCTGCCTGCGGCTTTAACTTGAAGCTTTTGGAGTGGGGGCGGGATCCGACTCGCCAGCGCAGTTCGTACGGTTTCTGGCGACCGGTGCGCTTGCGGATGGACCAAATATCAACGTCGTACGTGAGCATCGATCTCCAATGGGCGAGGGGCCCGCGTATACGGGCCCCTCTGGTAGGTGAGTGAAGTTATGCAGCGTTCTCTCCGCACCGCTGCCACCAGGCGTCCAAATCGGCCCGACTCACGCGCAGTTGCCCGTTGGGGAGCTTGCGGAGGCGGGGCGCCTGCCCGCGGGCTCGCATGCGGTAGAAGGCAGCGCGGCTCATGCCGATCTCTTGAAGGACTTCGGGGAGCTTGAGCATCTGGGTGTGGGCCAAAGTGCGACTCCTTGTCTCCGTCTTCCTTCTGGGGAATCCGCCACGTCCGCCACGCCGCCACATCGCAGGTCAGAGCCTTGATCGTGTGGCGGATCGCGGTCTTGTGGCGGATAGGTGCCGCCACACCCCGCGGGGTATGGGGCGGCACCAGGGCGCTTGCTCGGTCAGTGGGCGAGGGTGGGCTGTGTGGCGGTTTCCGCGGGCGTGTGGCGGATGGCTGTGGCGGTATCCGCCACGCATTCATCCCTGTTGACCTGCGGTGTGGCGGACGTGGCGGACGTGGCGGATTCCTCCGGGGACGGAGGGCAGTACCGCGTCCAGGCGTCCGTGAGGTCGTCCGCGTAGTAGCCCTTGGGGAAGCCCGAGGGGGTGCGGATACCGCGCGGCTTGATCGGCTTGTTGGCCGGGGTGACGTACTGACCCAGCAGCCGGGCCAGGGTCCGGGAGTTGATCGGCTTGTCGTCCAGGTCACCCCAAGGGGCGTCGTCCATGCGCAGCAGGCATTCGATGATGGCGGCTGTCGGCATCCGGTCGGCGCCGCAGAACACCTTGTCGCGCAGGTCGGTCAGCAGCCGCACCCCGAGTGAGGCTTCGTCGTTGTCGTGGGCGGCGCTGATCAGTTCCAGGCAGGCGGCGCGGGCCCGGCCGGGCCAGTCGCCTCCGATCGCGTCCGCGACGGCAAGCAGGGGTTCCCACACGTCGGCGGGCCGGTCGGAGACTCCGTCGGGCATGGCCGGCCAGGCTTGGGCGACCTGGTCGCGGACGGTGTCGGCCCACTTGGCGAGCCGGTCGCGCAGGGCGTGCCCTTGCTTCTCGTGGATGCGCTGGCGGTAGGGCTCGACCTTCTCGTTCGGGGCGCGCTTGCGCATGCGGACGATGACCGACCTGGTCAGAACGGTGTCGGGCAGCGAACCGAGTCCGGCCATGGCGACCGCGCAGTAGGAGTTGAAAACCTGCGCGTTCTGGTTGGAGCCTTCCCCGACACAGCGCAGGGCGCCGCCGATGCGGCGGTAGCCAGCGTTCAGGAAGCCACGCAGTGCCTCGTCGGCGCCGGCCTTCGGGCCGAAGATGGTGTCCACCTCGTCGAACAGCACCGTGGGCAGGCCCTCGGCGGAGTCGACCAGCCGGTAGAGGGCATTGGCGGACGCGGACACCGTGGCGACCGGGCGGGGCGTGAGCAGTTCCACGATCTCCAGCGCCCGGGACTTCCCCGACCCCGGCTCCGGGGACAGGAACGCGATCCGCGGGGTGGTCTCGAAGCAGTCGATGAGGTGGGCGTGCGCGTCCCACAGGGCGACCGCGACGTAGGCGGCTTCGGTGGGGAAGACGTTGAAGCGGCGGTGGAAGGCTTCCACCTCATCGAGCAGCGCGGCGCCGTCGATGGCGTTCGGGGCGGTCATGCGGCGTTCCTCCCTTCGGCGGGCGCGGGGGGCGCCCCGGTGCAGGCGGACTTGTGGGCGTCGTACTCGGCGACCAGTGCGGCCACGTTCTCGGTGCCGGTGGCGGTGCCGGTCTGCCCGCAGGAGCAGGCGTAGGCGGCGGTGGGCAGGGCGCCGGGCTTGGTGGACCAGCGGGCGCCGTCGTAGTGGTGCCGGTAGACGGGCGGGGCAAAGACCCTGATGCCGGGGGCGTCCGGTGTGGGGTCGTCTCCCGGACGGGCCGGGGACCGGTTCGAGCGAAGAGCAGTGATGACGCCCTTACGGGCGGCGCCTTTCGGCTCGCCTACGCCCGCTGTGTCCACAGGCTGTGGAGCGGCGCGCGGGCCAGCGGTCGGGCCGGTGGGGCAATCCAGGCGGGGGGAGACGGGGGCGGTCATGAGGCTGCCTGCCGTGGGGTGGCGTGGGTGATGACCCAGTCCATGGCGCTGCGGATTGTCGTGCGGCACTCGGCCGACGGCAGGCCCGTGGACTCCCCCGCCCCCTGGATTGCCTGCTCCGCCACGTCTCGGGGGAGGTCGCCCCATGCGACGAACCGGGCGACCTTGCAGGCGCTCTTGTGCAGGGTGTTGTTGCGTCCGCCGGGTCCGCCCTCGGCCGCGGCGGCGATGACCGCGCATTCCCGCTCCAGTGCCACGCGAGCGGCCCGCGTGCCGTCCCTCAGCGGCGCCAGAGCGACGACGGCGGGCCTGGCCGGCTCGGTGAGCCGTTCGGCCAGCCATCCGGGCAGCGGTGCCACCGGAGCGTCGTCGACCACCTCGTACGCGCCGTCCGGGGTGGTGCTGCCCGGGGCGACGACGTAGCCGCCCCACGCGCGGGTGTCGAGGTGCGGTCCGAGACGGTTCGCGCTGCACTTCAGCCGCACACCGGCCGGGGCGGTGAAGTACAGGTGCTCCCCGCCGCGCGCGGTCCGCACCCGGTAGGTCGCGGGGATGGCCTGGCCGGCGCGCTCGCAGAGCGCTTGCAACGAAGTGGCGCCGTCAGGCGCTCCTTTCGGCTCTTCGGGCTTGCACACGTCCAGATCGACCACTAGCAGCCCCGCCGGACCGGTCGCGATCCCCACGTTGTAGGGGCGCGCCGCCCAGGTGGCGTGGATGAGGTCGGGGCTGGTGGTGGCGCGTTGCTCGGGCTTGCGGTGCCCGCCCGCGCACCGGCCGGTGCCGCGGCAGACGCGTTCGGCGTGCCCGGCGGGCCGCTTGGCCCTCGGGTGCAGGGGAATGACGGGCCAGCCGCGCTCTGCCGACGACAGTGCGGAGGCGAGCAGGGGCAGGCAGGCCAGATCGACGGTCAGGATGCCGCTCATGCCGCCACCCCCAGCACCGGGGCGAGCATGGTGAGGGCGGCGCGGCCGATGTGTTCGGCGTAGGCCGGGGGGATGCACTCGCGGATGCCGTCGCGGTTCATCCACGGCACACCCAGCGCCTCACGGGCGAGGGCGACACCGGAGAAGTTGCCGACGAACTGCCCGTAGTGGCCGGGCGGGACCGGGCGCCCCATCTTGGCCTGTGGAACCAAATGCGCGGGGTGGTCGGGCTGAGCGAGGGTGAAGCCGCCGCCGGTCTCGAAGTACCGGTGCCGGTAGTTGGCCAGCCGGAACATCTGCCCGCACAACATCACCGGAGCACGGAGCTTGGGTACCGCACCGCGCACGTTCTCCATCGCCCACGGCCGCCCTGTCGCTTCAAGAGCCGTGCGGGTGGGGGCGATCAGGTCGGGGTGGTCGTTGGACTGGATGCGCTGGCACTCGCTGTCGTGCTGGCACGGGGGCGAGGCATGGATGAAGTCGAACGCGGCGCCGTGTTCGAGGACGAACGCGATCGCGTCGGCTTGGACGAACCGGAACGGGTAGCGGGGCTGCGGGTCCTTGTCGACGCCGGTCACGTCGAACCCGGCGTCGTCGTAGCCCTTGCCTGCGCCGCCCTGGCAGCAGTACAGGTCCAGTAAGCGCGGGCGTCGGCCGCGCACTCGCCGGAAGGTGGCGGGTTGCGTCATGCTGGGAGACCTCCAACGGGTCTGTAGTGGGCTGGTTGGCCGGGGCGACCGCGCATCTTTGGCGAGAGGGGCGGTCGCCCCGGGCGTATCTAGGTGGTCTTGCCGCGGGCGAGCTTGAGGGTGATACCGCCGATGCCGATGGGCCCAGCGGCGCCCGCGATGACGGTGGCGGTGTGGGCCGCGGCGTCGAGCAGCAGGCACAGGCAGGCGACCAGTCCCCAGCCGCCGGCGACGGCGGCCCCGGCGATCGCGAACGGGATCAGAGCGCGGCGCCAGGGAATGCCGGCCGGGTGGGTGTCGTGGACGACGATGACGACCGGCTGTCCGGTGGCCTGCGCGCGGCGGTAGGCGTCGGCAGGTATGTGCGGGGCGATGTTCCCCGGCGGGGTGCGGTGGTCCATTTCGGGCTCCTTGGGTGAGCCGCGGGCCCGCACCACCAGGTGGTGCGGGCCCGCGCGGATGGGTGGCTGTGCTTGTCGCGTGGCTTGTCGTCTTCCTTGTCGCGTGCTTGTCGTGTGGCTTGTCGCTTGTCTTGTCTTGTCGCTTGTCGCCTTGCAGGTCACAAGCCGTTTCCGCGCCCTCAGACGCAGCCGGACGGCATGTCTTCTGGCGTGGGCGACAAGCGACAAGTGATCAGCCCTCGGGTGGCTGCTCGGGGGCGTGCTGGCGGTGGACGTAGCGGGCCTTGGTGCCCTCTCCGACGCGGACGGCGGTGCCGTCCTTCACCCAGTCCCGCAGCCAGCCCACGACCGTCTGACGGGACGTACCGTGCTCCGCGGAGAGCGCACGGGCGATAGCGGAAGCCCCGGTGCCCTCCCGGCCGGCGGCGAGCAGCAGCGCCAGGGCCGCCTGTTGCGCGGGGCTGTCCTGCTCGCCCCGCAGCGCCGACAGGTTCAGCCCGCCCGCGGCCGGCGGCCCGTCATTCGCGGGTGCCTGCGGTTCGGGGGCGGTGCCGAACTGGGCGTCGATCTGCTCGCGGAACTTGCGCAGCATCTCGTCTTCCGGCGACACCTGCGCCTGCTCCGGACTGCTGAGCGCGGACAGCTTCAGCCCCGTTCCCGCCGTGCCGGTGACGCTCGCGTCGTCGGTGGTGGCCTGGTCGCGCATCCATGTGGTGCGGTCCGAGTCCCAGCGGCGGGCGTAAGCGGGCCCGGCGGCCTTGGCCGACACTGCGTCCAGGGTGGGGTGCCGATCGGAGGTGGCAGCGATGATCTCCCGGATCTGGTTGGGCAGGATGCGCCATGCCTTAAACAGCGCGGCCGGCGACTCCGGGGTGCCCATGAACCCGGCGCCCTTGTGCGGGGCCTGGTCGACGCGCAGCCCGCGGGAGCCGGGGAACATCTTCGACAGGTCCATGCCCTCCGTCTCGCCGCCGGTCAGGGCGACGCGGACCTTGGCTTCCCGGCGGATCATGAGGTTGCTCAGCACGCTGCCGGTGGCCCCGAGGGCGGTGAGGACGGTGCGGATGCCCATGGCGCGGGCGATCCGGATCACTTCCAGGATCTTCTCGCCGAGCTTGCGGACCTGCCGGTCCGGGCTGGCCAGGATCTCCGCGCCCTCATCGATGACCAGCATGATCTGGGGAATCTTCGCGCTGATGGGCAGCAGGTCTGTGTTCGCGCGGGACAGGACGTCCTGGTAGCCCATCTTTCGCTGCTTGGCCACGCGCACGGCCACATCGAGCATGGTCATGGCCTCGTCGTACGTGCCGGCGAGCCAGTCGATGCCGGGCCGGACCGCCTTGCCGTCCGGGGCGTTGATCTCGCCGTTGAGGGCGGGAAGCACCCACGGGAGGCCGGCCGATCCGGCGTTGAGGTCGATGACCCAGGTCAGGATGTCGTCGGCGCGGGCGAACCCGGCGAGGATCGAGTGGACCATGTTGGTCTTGCCCGATCCAGTCGGGCCGACGATCAGGGCGCACTGCTCGCGCAGGTAGGCCAGGATCTGTTCCGCGTTGGTCCGATACCCCCACGGGATGCCGGTGTGGACGGAGAGCGGCCCGTAGTCGGACGGGTAGGTGCGCTCCTGCTCCAGCACGTTGACCGTGGTCACGTCGATGATGACGCGGCCCTGGTGGATGCCGGGGGAGGCGGTGGCGGTGCAGCCGTGCGGCAACCGCGCATCCGCCGACAGCCGCGCAGACTCCGCGGCGATCTTGTTCCAGGTGGCGCCGCCGGCCGGGAGCTCCGCGTCGATGGAGTAGCCGGCGCCGGTGGCCCACTGCTCGACGCCGACCACGCGCACGGTGATCGAGCACACTCGCTGGATGCGGTTGACCCATTCCGCAGCGATCGCTCGCCGGTCTGCGGACAGCTCGGCGGCGACCTGGCGCCGCTCCGCGGCGATGGCCTCCTCCTCGCGTGCCTCCTCGAACAGGGCGGAGGATCGGGCGGCGGCGCCGATGCCGACGCCCATGGTGGCGAGGGAGCCGAGGGCGGTCCAGGTGAGAGGCCCGGTGGTCATGGCCCAAGTGGTCCATCCGGCGCCGACCAGCCAGGAGGCGGCGCGGGTGGCCAGGGTGCGGCCGGCGTTGCGGACGCGCAGGCCGACGATGGTGTGGCCGAGGGCGCCAGCCGCGCCGACGGCCAGGGCCCAGCCGGGCGGCATGGCGGTGGCGGCGCCGGTGGTGGCGACGGCGAAGGCTCCGGTGGTGGCGGACAGGGCGCCGGTCACGGGTCCGTGACCGGCCGCCCAGTCCAGCACCGGGCCACTGCTCGCGTTCTGCTTGGCGGTGGCGGTGGTGGCCATGATCAGACGTTCCAGCCCTTCTCAGCCTCGGTGCCGTTGCGGGGGTCCTCGTGGCGGGCGATGTCCTGCTCGTGGGCCTGCCGGAACAGCGGTCCCATGTCTTCCGCGACCGCGACGGCGCTCATCAGGGCGCCGAAGATGTCGTTGAAGCCGTCCGCGACTTCCTTCTCCAACGGGAACTCACTGTCGGAGCGCTCGGCGAGGATCTTCATCACGTTCGCCACGCTCGTGAGCGCGGCGGGCAAGCCCTCGACCATGGCGAGGATCTCCATGGCGTTCTCGGGGTCGTACTGGGTGGCGGCCTGCTCCATTTCGGCGGCGGCCTCTTCGAACCGGAAACCGGACACGTGCTCTCCCTCGATCGACGGGTCGTTCGTGCTGGTGGGAACGGTGGATGCGGGTCGCTCGACGCTGTCGGCGATGCCGTCGGCGCCGTCCTTGGCGGCCTCCGCGTCGGCGGCGGCTTCCTGCTCGGCCTGCTCCTGCCGGATCGCCTCATCCCGCGCGGCCCGCTGCTCGGCAGCGACGCCGACCAGACGGCGGAACAGGCGCCGTCCGGGGTGGACGAGCCAAGGCAGTCCGAGCTTCCGGCCGATCGGGCTGGTGACCAGACCGAGCAGACCGAGCGGCAGGGCGAGCAGGGCGGCGAGCAGGCGCCGGCCGTGGAATCGGGCCGCAGACCGGCGCAACGCCTGCCGCGCCGCCCGCCGAGCGGGCGCCTTACGGACCGCGCTGCGCTTGGTGGCGACCGTGCCAGCGGTCTTGGCGTCGCGCTGGGCTCGGTTCTTGGCGATCGCCGCGTCCCGCGCGACGCGGGCCTTGCGGGCTGCACTGCCGAGCATCCGGCCACCCAGACCGCCCCGGCGACCGGCGCGGGAGGTGATTCCCCTGGTGCCGCGAGCGGTGGTGCGGGCCTTGGCGTTGCGGCGGGCGTCCGCGACCGCTCGGCGGGCAGCGGTGGTCTGTGCCCGCTGACCGGCCCGAGAGCCAGCCGCGGCCTGCTGCGCGGACCGCAGGGCCTTGACCTGCCCCATCTTGCCCGCAGCGTTCGCAAGGGTCCCGGCCGCACGCTTGGACGTGCCCGGGCCGGTCTTGCTGCGGGTCTTCCCGGTCATGCCGGTTGCGGTGTCGCTGTGGCGGGCGGTCGTGCCTGCTCCGCGGCGGTGCTGGCCGGAACCGTTGGCCGACTTGCTACCGGAGCGGCCAGCGCGAGAACCCGCCGAACGGTTGCCCCCGGCTGGGCTGCTGCCGACGGTGCCTGCTCCGGTGCGGCGCAGGCCCGCGCTGCGGGCGGCGGACCGGCCGGCCGTGCGGGCGGCGGTGCGGCGGGCTTCCTTGCGCGGGTTGGTCTTTCGGCTGCGGGAGCCTGCCACGGTGCCGAGGACGACGGCGCCGGTCGCGGCGACCATGGCGGCGATCGGGCCGCCGGCCAGGGCCGCGGTGGCGACCATGCCCACGGTGCTGTTCGCCCCGGCCAGAGCGAGCGGGACCACCGGCCACCCGCCGGGCGTGTGTTCCACACCCGTATCGGCCGGGGCCTGCTCGACCGGCGCGGGTGCGGGCGGGGGCGGGGGCGGTGCGGGAGCCGGGATGGCTACCGGCTCGGCGCTGAGTTCCGTCATGCTGTGAGCACTCCTTCAGGGGAGTAGGGCCCGGCCGGTGCTGTAGGAGGCGTGTGGCCGGGCCTGCCAACAGGGCTTATGCAGCGCGCTGTTCCTCGGGGTAGGCACACGGGGTGCACATGCCGAGCGAGGGCGGGACGACGTATCCGGCATCCCGCCCGCACTTCGGGCAGATCCGCCGGGCGGCGTTGGCCTTGCCCAGGGCCGCCCACTTCGCGGGCGTCATCGGCCTCACGGGCTTGGCCTGCTCGATGAGGTAGAGGTAGGCGACCAGCGGTTCTCGCCGTCGGCGGGGGCGTTCGAGCTGCGCGGCCACGTCCTGCCCGCCGGGCCGCAGCCCGAGCGCGCGCAGTTGGCGGCGCGTAGCCAATCCGTCCGGGGCGAGGCGCCACCGGTAGACCGGAACGGCGGGCATCAGACGCCCGCTGTGTCGACTGGCCGCAGGACCGGCCGGGCCGGCTGCTCGTCGTCGCGGACCGCGAGGATCTGCTTGCGTCCCCACGACTCGCTCATGCCGAATGCCTCACCCAGCGCACGGGCGCTGAGTGGGCGGCCCGCCTGTGCGGACTCGGCATACGCACGGCGGGCGTCCTGCCGCATCCGCTCCAACTCCGCCTCCTCGAACTGTGCCTGGCGCAGCGCGTCATCGGCGCTCTCAGCCTCGGGCGTGCTGGCGGTGTGCGGGGTGTGCGGATCACCCTCCCGTCCGTCATCCGCACGGGCCGCAACCAGCACAGACGCCGCAGGAATCGGAGCAGCGGCCAGCGGGACCGGGGCGCTCTGGCCGACGGGTGCGGGGGCGTGCGGGCGGGGTGCGGATTCCTCTCCGTCCGGCCCGCACACCTGCTCCTGTGCGGCGGGGCCGCGCTGGTGCAGCACCTTGGCCACTAGGTCGGAGCCGAAGTAGATGGAACCGACCGGAAGGGACGTGGCGAGCAGGACGAGCACCCAGTGCGCCATGTCCCACTCGGCCAGCCGCACTCGGCCGGCGCCGTGCGCGGCGGGGACGAGCCCGTGCACGTAGTTCAGCACCAGCGACGCGAGGGTGTAGGTGGCCAGCACCCGCAGCGCGAACCGCTTGTCGCGTTCCTCGGTCAGCACGAGCGTGGCCACCAGAGCCAGCGCCATCAGACCGTCCACCACAAACGGGTACAGCGTCGCCGCGGTCGCATCCGCGCCGACCACCCGGGCCACGTCCCGTAGCGCGTTCCACGAAACCCGGAACGCCATGGCCACCACGGCGACCAGCGCCAGGACCAGCAGCGTCTTACCGGAACGGTTCACGCCGCACCCCCCGCCGAAGCGGTCGCCGCCGTGTACACGGCGTAGACGCGGAAGTCGACGCCGTAGACGGTCGCCTCGAACTCCAGCGACGGCCGGTCGCCGATCCGGTCGGCGACGACCAGGCCGGCGTCGACACCCAACGCCTCCCGCCACGCCTCCAGCGCGGCGGGGCTGTCGAGCTGAACACTCAGCGCACGCGGTGAGTGCTGGCTGACAGTGATGTAGGCGCCGGGCAGGTGGGGGTGAGCGACGGCGAGACCGGCCAGGCACGTGATGGTGGCCGCCTGCGCGGCCAGGTTCTGCACGCTCACGCCGCCACCCCCGAAACGGTGGTGCAGCGCACGGTGCGCTGACGCCGGGAGCTCCCACGCGCACGGCGCACGTTCGGCCGCGCCTTGAGCGGGCTCGTGCGCAGCAGCGTGGCCGCGTACGCGGCGGCCTGCGGGTCCGTCTCGCGCAGCTCCGCGAGCACCTCGCGCGCCACGTCCAGACGGGCCGCCCGCTCCTCCTCGGACTCCGCCACGGCGGGACCGGCGAACAGCTCCCGGTCGAGACCGAACGCCAACTCCGCGAACTCGGCCGCCGTAACGGCTTCATGACCAGCAACGATGCACTTCATGGGTCGTCTCTCCTTCACGTGGAACGGCCCGAAAGCGGCTCCCGGGAGGCACCCCGGGAGCCGCGCGCCGTTGGAGCCGACGGCTCCCCGCACCCCGCCCGTACGGCCGCCGCACGAGGGGCGAGCCGGACGGGCGGGGGAGGCAACCGGCCGCAGCGCCGGCGACGCTGCGGCATGACCCCCGTACGCGGCACGAGACCACCGGTCAGAACCGGGGCACCCCGCACACGGGAGGGGCTGTAGAGACTCAGTGGGCGATGCCGTCTGTGTCGGTCCGGCACGGACGGTGCCCTAGGTATGTCGTCGGTTCATGACCGACCTCCCGCAGATCGCAGGGACACGGCTTCACCGGTTCGCCGTTGCCGCGGAGCACCGGTCCCGAGCCGGAAGAGTCGGGTGCGTCATCGTCACTGCTCTGACGCCAGCAGGGCGGCTTGCACGAAGCAGGTGCAGGTTGGCGTGCCGCCGACGACATCACCCGGTCGCCGCGGGGGCGGTCTCACTCTTGCCGCCACGTGCGTTGGGGCCCCGCTGTACTTCTCCACACCCGGAGACCGGGTGGCGCCTGCCAAGCGCGTAGGGGAGAGGCGACGTTCATCACGACGGTTTGCCCCCGGACCCTCGCCCTAGGCACCTGCCGCGACCGCCGCCTCCGCGTCAGCCCCGCACGATCACTGTTCAGTTCTCAAGCAATCAGCACTCAGGGTGCCTACAGGCCGTCAGAAGATGGTGCTGACCGAGCAGTTGGACTTGTTCCAACAACCTGATGGGTCATGAGTTTGCATGTCTCGCTTGGGGTGCGCAAGCGAATCGGCGTATGTTGTTGGAACAAGTCCGTCAAAGATCTAGGAGAGTCAACGTGGGTGAGCAGACGCCCCGTTACCACCGCATCGCCGATGAGCTGCGGCATCTCATCGACACGGGCGAGCTGAAGCCTGGCCAGCAACTGCCCACCGAACACCAGCTGATGGGCCAGTACTCGGCGAGTCGCAACACCATCCGGCTCGCTCTCAGGCGGCTCACGGACGAGGGATTGCTGGTTGCTGGTCAGGGGCGCGGCAGCTTCGTGCGGAAGAAGCACCCGGCCGCCGTCTGGGACTGGTCAGTGCTCGAGTCGCGATCACGACACAACTCGGCACATAGCAACGGCGATCAGTGGTCAACCGTGGTGGAGGAGAGCGGTAGGAAACCCCGCCAAGAGGTCAACGTCTCCATCAGGCGCCCACCGCCCGACGTGGCCGAACAGTTGGGTCTCGACCCTGAGACCGCCTTGACCGTTGTCCGGGAAAGGGTGAGGTACGTGGACCAGGAGCCCTACGCCATCGCGGATTCCTACTTCCCTGAAGAACTCGTCAGGGGGACGCCGTTGATGTTGCCCGAGGACGTGTCCGCACCCGGTGGTGTGCTCGCAGCCAGTGGCCTTATCACGGAGCGCTACCAGGATGAGATCACTGTGCGGATGCCGACTCGCGCGGAGTCCGAGAAGCTCGGCCTGCCGGCCGGGACCCCAGTCGCTGTGCACCGGCGCACTGGCTACGACAAGGACGGACGCGCACTACGCGTCATGATCAGTGTCTTGCCCGGGGACCGCCACATCATCCGCTACGACGTTTCGGCGGAGTAACCCCTTGATCATTCCTAGGCAACTGGACCGGTTTGCGCCGCAGTCCTCCGAGTCGGTCCACCCTCGGCAGGTTTGGTACGCAGCCTTCGGCTCCAACATGCACTTGGCACGGCTCACTTACTACCTCGTGGGCGGACGCCCGCCTGGGGGCCGTCGTACATACCCCGGATGTCGTGACGGCAGCCCGCCGGAACGCACGGTGCCCGTGATGCTCCCAGGCGCGTTGTACTTCGCCCTTGAATCCCAGGCGTGGACTGGAGGTATGGGCTTCTACGATCCGGACGTTGACGGCCAGATGGCCGCCCGGGCCTACCTGCTCACGGCAGAGCAGTTCTCGGATATCGCCGCTCAAGAGATGTACCGAAAGCCGGGGGAGAATCTCGACCTTGCCAAGGTGCTGGAGTCGGGGCGCGCTGTGATGGGTCCCGGACGGTACGAGACGCTGGTCTGTCCTGGGTATCTCGACGGGCACCCGGTCCTGACCTTCACGGCTCCCTGGTGCATGGGCGACGTCGAGTGGAACTCGCCGGCCGCTAACTACCTCCGGAATCTTGGCTCCGGTCTGGGTGAGTCTCACGGGTGGTCATGCGAGCGGATTGCCGAGTACTTGGCAAACCGTCCCGGGGCCGCTGGTCACTGGACCACAGAAACTGTGACTGCCCTCCTGGAGAGTGCGGGTGGTGCAGGCCTGCGGAACTGAAACTGATCGGTTACTTGTCAATTGCTCAATTAGGCAGTGACCCTTGCAGATACAGGCCGGCAAAGGGAAAGTCGCCGGTTCTTCCCCGCTTCCGAAGGCTGTACCTATGCAACGTGAACGCCTCTCAAAAGAATGCCAGGAGCGGACACGTCATGAGTGTCGGGCATCAAGGGTTGCGCCATGATGCCGCTAGCTACCATGCTTTCCCTTTCTCCGGGCACCTCCTGAACATCTGCGGTCACCCATACGCTTCTGCCACTCGCAAGCGGCAAGGGGCCTCCGATCAGCCGGATGCCATCAGGCAGGTCGACATCAGGCTCCGTCATCCAGATCTGTGCCATTGTGATCTGATCCCAGCGATCTTCTACGGCTATATGAGTGTCATTGGCGTCGAGCGGACCAGGTATAAGTGCCCCCCTTGAAGCAGCCACGACGAACGCGAGACGACGGCCATCTACGAACTCCGTGGGGGCGAATTTCCACGGTGCGCGATCCTCCGTTACGGGCCAAACTGGATTTTCGCTCCGCAGATGCTCGGCTGTCACGGCGATTCGCCATGCAACTTCTCCATGCAGCGAAACCTTCCATGTGCCATTGAGTGCAACGGAGGTCATGTAGGTGTCTTCTTTGCTGGTCCATACGCGAAGCGATCCGCTTGTCAGGCCACGATTTTCGCCGTGCTGAATAGTGAAGGCGAATCTAACTTTGCTCCTCTTGGACATTTGCACTACTCATCTCTGTCGTGTGGGTTGTCATATGGGTAATGCTGTTGCCAGCCGTCAGGCGTCCAGAGGAGTACTCGTTGCGCGAACTGGGGTGCTAGCCAGAGGTGCGTAACCGATATTGGCAGAGGAGGAGGGGTGGTTGGCAATGCATCTCCCTCCATCAAGCCGTATGCCACATTAAACGGCAGAGCGGTAAAGTGTAGCGGCACGAACAAATGACGTTCATCTGCCTCCGCTCTCGCGATTTTGTCGAGATGTTTATTCATGTGTGGGCGCAGAAACGCCTCATCGAGCGCCGACCGGAGCCCATTTAGCGAACGGTCAACGCCTCCACCTCGACCGCTCGGAACGACCATTACGTCTCTCTTCAAATTCCCTTCAACGGCCGGAACCGACGGGTAGCCGTGCATATCCGATGTGGAATCTTCGATTAGCCAGGAAAGATCCGGATCCTCGTAGTTCGCGCGCCAAAGGGCATAGGGGCTATTTACATTGTATTGCTCGCAGAGTAGTGCAAGACGTGCATAGCATTTTCGGAGTCGGGGGATGTCGTACGGGGAACCTATCTCGATCGACCACCACCAGCGACCGGGAGCAGGCCAGGCATGGTTGTCTCTGCCCAAGATGGAGTCAATTTGTAGGGCACCGTCGGCGGCAAGTTTGGTTACCTCAAAAGCAGCTCTTTTACCGGAAGGCAGGATCAGCATGGCGTCGACGGCCCCTTGGCGTCCGTCGACGTCCCAAGGGATCGCTGTGGCTCCAAGGACCCGTTCCGCGATCAGGCAGGCAGCTCGTTCGTCAGCAGGCAGATCGCGCGTTGTCTCACTCATCACGACATTGCAGCACGGGCGCTCCGCGGGCGACACACCTTTACGGAGGTGTTGGCCGGTGCGTGAGCGCGTCCACGTGCAATGTGGCGTGTGGATGTCTTGCCGAGCTACGTCGATGTGCCTGGAGACGTACGTTCGAGCAGGTTACGGGACGCGTGGGCGCAGTCGGCGCGACGCTCTGCGGGCCGTTCACAGACGGGCACGAATTGCCGAGCGGTCAGACTTCGCAGGGCGGTAGCTTGGCCGGGCTGCTAATCGTGACATCCGGGTCGGCTACCGCGAAGGGCAACCCATGAGCCAGCAGAGTCCTTACCCCTTCCTCAGCCTCTGGATGAAGAAGACGAAGCCCAGTCACCCGCTCATCGAAATGATCAAGGCAGACACCCAGAGTGGCGGTTCAGACAGCAACACCCGGGCGGTCCTCATGGCCTACGACAGCGTCATCGAGACACTGGAGGCGGCACAACCGCTCCGTCTCGATGGCGAACGGACCGAGTTTCAGAAGGCGCAGACTCACGGGGATCTACGGATCGTCCGGGCCGAGCTCGTGGCGGGTGCAAAGCTAGCGCGGGCGGCCGTGACCTTCGAGTTTGGCCGACGCAATGGAGCACCCCAACCTGATCTGATCCTGTGTCAGCGGAATCTCGCCATCGAAGTGAAGACGCGTCGGCTGGACGGGCTCGGGGACCTGTACGGGGAGCTAGAGGCCGCGTTGGCCGACATCCATGCGCCGGTCGTAGTGCACGTCATTTGTGACGAACGGCCGCTCGAAATAAAGGCTGCGGATCGGGCACGGCTGGTAGAGCAGACCATCCAACGCGTGCTTCGCGGGGAGCACGGCACGGTAGAGGTCTCGGTGCAACAACCTTGGACCGCTCGGAAGCGGCTCCTGATCGCCGTACAGATCATAGAGACGGCGGCTCCACCGACCGGTCGGCGAGTGGTGACCAGCACCGGTGGCACACTGAGCGGCCACTTCCAGGACCTGGAGAAGAAGGTTCTGGAAGTCCTGAACGAGGACCAGAAGCGGCAGCAGGCTATGTCCATTCCGACGATCTTGCTGGTGGAAGCGTCGCAGACCGGACTTGCCTGGATGAGGCCGCAGCAGACCTGGGCAACACGATTGGCTTCCCAGCTACCCGAGTCGACTCCGTTCCGGGGTGTGGGTGTGATGATTTCGTCTCTTGACAGCCCCGACGTATCACTGTCCATTGGAGTACACCCCAACATCTCGCTGGCGGACGCCAGCGCTATCCAGGGTCTGGCGAAGGACCTCGGGCTCTCGGGCCCCTGAGGGGCTGAGCACCGCCTGGCGTTGGCCAGGTATGGGCCATGTGTGGGCCAACGGTAGGCCGGACCGTCTCCCGCAGAGGGTTGACGCAGGTCAGGGAGCGGATCCCTAGCGACAGCGCAACGGTCTTGAAAACCGTCGTGGCAGCGATGTCACCGTGGGTTCAAATCCCACACCCACCGCAGGATGAACGGCCTCTGACCAGGTAAGACGGTCAGGGGCCGTCTTGCTGACGGCTGCCGGCCGACGACCGCCGTTCCGCGTGGGTCACCGCCGGCGGGCACGGAGGGGGCACGCGATCCGAGGGCCTCGGGCTCGCCGCCCCCGTGGCCGTCGCGGACGGGTACGGCACTCGCCGCCTTTTCGATTGTGGGGCCGGAGGCCGGCGGAGATCATTGGGGCATGAGTCCTGGATTACGTCGCACGGCTGGTGCGGCCGGCGCGCTGGTCGGCGTCGCCGTTGCGGTCTGGCTGGTCCTCGGTCCTCCCCGGGACTGGGAGGGCGGCATGAGGTGGTTGCGTCACGGCCTGGCACTGGGGTCCCTGGGAGTGATCGTCTTCTCCGCCCGGCTGATGTTTCCCGACACTCAGGACGGCACGGCGGACACGGCGTCCGACCGCCCCGGCCACGACGGGTTCTGATCCGACCTCTGCCTTCCCAGTCCAGTCCAGCCCAGCCCTGGCCTGGTGTTCGTGTTCGCCCCCCTGTGGGCGCCGACGCCCGCCCCGCGCCGCCGTGCCCTGCGCGGGCACCTCTGATCTCGATCGGACACGGACCCCGCTCGGCACTGCGCCCCCGTGGCTTCCCACGCGCCCCCCAGCCCAGCAGTTGAACATGTTCAAAAGAGCTGTCAACATGGCGGTCGTCATCGTCGAACGGTCGACTCGTGGTCGCCGTCGGTGCTGCCTCCTACGGGGAGGGGATGGTCGTGCCGGCCTGCTCATCCGGTCCTGCCCGAGGCCGAGGGTGGCGCGCGGTGTTCGTCGTCTGTCTGCTCGCGCTCGCGGGATGCGGTCCGCACACGTACGACGCAGTGCCCGCCCTGCATGACGCGAAGCCGGCCGAAGTATCGGGGTCGTGGATCGGCTACGACCGGACGAACGTCGTCTTCCGGCCCGACGGGAAGGCCGACATCCGTCTCCTGGACGGACAGGAGTGGGACTTCCATGACAGGTGGCGCCTGTCGGGTACGGGGAGCTGGAAGGTGACCGACCGGCGGACCGGGTGGAGCGACGGTCGGCACGTGCAGCTGACTCTCACCTCACGCACCGCGGTGGCGACTCGCGCGCCCGAGCCCGGCGAGCCTCTCGACCCGCCTGCGGACCGCTCCGAGGCGCCCAGGACCTACACATGGACGTTCGAGTTGGAGCGCGACGACAAGGAGGCGCTCACGCTCTACTTCTTCTTCGGCGACCCGGACTCGCGCAGCACATACGTCCTGGAGAGAGCGGAGCCCGGTCCCCCGGTGCTCACGAGCGGTGGATCGTCAGGCGCTCCGCCGAGGTGACCGTCGCGCGGGCCTCGCGTTCGGTCAGGCCGGTGTGTACGGCGGCGGCGACGAGGGCGTCGGACAGCTCCGGTCCGATGCCGTCCTCGTACGCCCGGCAGGCCGCCCAGAACAGCCGGGTGTTGCGCTGCCCCTCGTGCGCGGCGAGGACGAACTGGACCAGGCCGCGGCCGTGCGCGCCGCCCGCCGCAGGGGGCGCGGGGTGGTGCGTGCGGGGCGGGGGGAGCAGGAGGCGCAGGAGGGCGCGCGGGCAGGGCGCGGGAGCGAGGTGTGCGGTGCCGGGGGCGGTGGCGTACACGCCGTGTGCGGTGCGGGAGCCGGGGCCGACCAGGTAGCCGCCGGCGCCCCGGATGTCGATGCCGGGGGCGAGGCGGCCGGCCGAGTTGGGGACGACGACGTCGGGCGGGCCGGTGAGCCAGAGGTGGCGGCCGCCGGAGGGGGTGAGGACGACGACCGTGGGCGGGATCGTGAACAGGTGCCGCAGGGCCAGTTCGCGCAGGGCGGCCGAGGAGTCCGCGCCGGACTTGGTGTCGAGGTCGACGCCGATCAGATGGTGCGGGGGCAGGCCGCAGGCGATGCCGTAGCCGGTGGCCCAGGGGGCGGCGGCGAAGAGGGCGCGGATGCGGACCGGGTCGGTGGTGGCGTCGTACACACCGTGGCCGGGGCGGCCGCACTCGCCGTGGCAGGGCGGGGCGGTCGGGTCGTCGCGGTGGGGGGAGCGCAGCGCGGGGAGCTTCGTCCGGGACAGGGGGAGGACGGCCAGACCGCGTTCGGCGGCCGACAGGGCGTGGGCGAGGGCCAGCGTGGTGGCCTGCCGGGGGTACCGGTCGGTGGTGGCCATGGCTCCATGTTCGTATGTGTGTTCGAAAAAGGGAAGGGGTTGTCGCCGGGGTGGGTGCGGGCGGGCGGACCGGCGGGAGGTGCGAGCGGAACGCTCGCGCGGAGGTGCTTCGGTGCCGCCGTGCGCGGGCGGGGCCGGGTGACCTTGACAGGAGTCGGTATCTGACGGACAGTCAGGAAACCGTTCCGTACGGGTCCCGGGAGGAGTGCGGTCGTGGGTGACGACGAGCTCCACGCACGGCTGAAGGCCTACGAGGGGCGGCCCGCCGCCGTCGCCGGTACCGGCCGGGACCCCGTCAACGCGCCCATGATCCGGCACTGGTGCGAGGCGATGGGCGACCGGAACCCCGCCTACACCGGGCCCGACGCGATCGCCCCGCCCACCATGCTCCAGGCGTGGACCATGGGCGGCCTCGGCGGCCACGCGGGGCGCGCCCGGCCCTACGAGGAACTCCTCGCCCTCCTCGACCGGGCGGGCTGCACGTCGGTCGTCGCCACCGACTGCGAGCAGGAGTACGTCCGTCCCCTGCGGCCGGACGACGAGGTCACCTTCGACACGGTGATCGAGTCGGTGTCGGAGCGCAAGACCACCAAGCTGGGCACCGGCCACTTCGTCACCACCCGCACCGACGTGCGCGTGGACGGCGAACTCGCCGGCACCCACCGCTTCCGCATCCTCAAGTACGCGCCCGCGCACCGGAAACCGAAGGAGCGCCGCCCCCGCCCGGTGGTCAACCGTGACAACGCCGGCTTCTGGGAGGGCGTCAGCCGCCACCGCCTCCTCATCCAGCGCTGCGCCGCCTGCGCCACCCTCCGCCTCCCGTGGCTGCCCGGCTGCCACGCCTGCGGTTCCCCGGACTGGGACACCGTCGAGGCGGGCGGCGAGGGCACGGTCTTCTCGTACGTCGTGATGCACCACCCGCCCTTCCCGGCCTTCGACCCGCCCTACGCGGTCGCCCTGGTCCAGCTCGCCGAGGGCGTCCGCATCGTCAGCAACGTGGTCGGCGTGCCGTACGACGAGGTCCGGGTCGGTATGCCGGTGCGGCTCGACTTCCGGCGCTACGACGAGGAGCTGGTGCTGCCGGTCTTCCAGGGGGTGGCGGCGTGCGGCCCGGGGACGAGCTGAGGCCGCTGGAGATCCCGGTGACCCGCACCCTGATCGTGGCCGGTGCGGTCGCCTCCCGCGACTACCAGGACGTGCACCACGACCCGGAGGCCGCCCGCGCGAAGGGCTCGCCGGACGTCTTCATGAACATCCTCACCACCAACGGCCTGGTCGGCCGCTACATCACCGACCACTTCGGCCCGACGGCGGTGCTCCGCAGGGTCGCCATCCGGCTCGGCGCCCCCAACCATCCGGGCGACACGATGGTCCTGCGGGGCACGGTCGAGGAGGTCGACGGGGACACGGCGGTGGTGCGCGTCACCGGGGAGAACGGCATCGGACGGCACGTCACCGGCACGGTCACCGTCACCGTCCCCCGCCGCGCCCCCGTCCCGCCGGGAGGCGCGGCATGAGCGTCCGGACCCGGGACGCCCTCGGCGGGCGGGCGGCGATCGCCGGGATCGGGGCGACGGAGTTCTCCAAGGACTCGGGGCGCAGCGAGCTGCGGCTGGCGGCGGAGGCGGTGCGGGCGGCGCTGGACGACGCGGGGCTCACCCCGGCCGACGTGGACGGTCTGGTGACGTTCACCATGGACACCAGCCCGGAGATCACCGTGGCCCAGGCCTGCGGCATGGGCGAGCTGTCCTTCTTCTCCCGCGTCCACTACGGGGGCGGCGCGGCCTGCGCGACCGTCCAGCAGGCGGCGCTCGCCGTCGCCACCGGGGTGGCCGAGGTCGTCGTCTGCTACCGCGCCTTCAACGAGCGCTCGGGCCGCCGCTTCGGCGCGGGCGTACGGCACCGGGAGCCGTCGGCGGAGGGCACGGCGCTCGGCTGGACGCTGCCGTTCGGGCTGCTCACCCCGGCCTCCTGGGTGGCGATGGCGGCGCAGCGCTACCTGTACGCCTACGGGCTGACCCCGGAGGCGTTCGGGCCGGTGGCCGTCACGGCGCGCCGGCACGCGGCGGCCAACCCGGCGGCGTACTTCCACGGCCGGCCGATCACCCTCGCCGACCACGCGGCCTCGCGGTGGATCGCCGAGCCGCTGCGGCTGCTGGACTGCTGCCAGGAGACCGACGGCGGCCAGGCGCTGGTCGTCACCTCCGTGGAGCGCGCCCGCGACCTGCCGCATCCGCCCGCCGTCGTCGCCGCGGCGGCGCAGGGCGCCGGGCGGGCCCAGGAGCAGATGACCGGCTTCTACCGCGACGACCTGACCGGCCTGCCGGAGATGGGCGTGGTCGCCCGCCAGCTGTGGCGGACCTCGGGCCTCGCGCCCGCCGACATCGACGTGGGCATCCTGTACGACCACTTCACCCCGTTCGTGCTGATGCAACTGGAGGAGTTCGGCTTCTGCCCACCCGGCGAGGCTGCCGCCTACGTGACCGAGGACCGCCTCCCCCTCAACACGCACGGCGGCCAGCTCGGCGAGGCCTACCTCCACGGCATGAACGGCATCGCGGAGGCCGTACGGCAACTGCGCGGCACGTCCGTGAACCAGGTGCCGGGGGCGGCCCGGACCCTGGTGACGGCGGGCACCGGGGTGCCGACCTCGGGGCTGGTGCTGGAGGCCGACGGCTGAGCCGGGCCGCGCTTCCTCCCCGGGGGGCCACGCACGATCACCGGACCGGTGCTCGCCCGCGCGGGCCTCACCGCCCACGGCCGACGCATGCCTTACCGCCCCGTGCCCTTAGGCGCCCCCCATGCCTTACCGCCCCTCATGCCCTTACTGCCCGCATCTCCTTCCGGCCCGCATGTCTTTCCTGCCCGCAGCCGACTCGCAGGCCCTTGTCGCCCACAGACCCGCAGGTTCGCACTGCTGCCCACAGCCGACCCGCAGGGGTGATCCCGCAGTAGCCGTCGCCCGCTCGTCCACCTTCAGGAGGTGGACCCGGCACCACCCCTACAACCTGAGGCGGACTCTGCTTCGGCACCTGCGGCCGATCCGCCGCACGGGGGTCCGCTCCTAGCGTGGAGCCATGACCACACCCGTCTGCACCCGCGCTTCGAACGGCATGACGCGGCCTTCTCCGTACCCGTCCTTCGCGTCGTACGTCAGAGCCCGTCAGCCGGTGCTGCTGCGCACCGCCCGGTCGCTGACCGCGAACCCGAGCGACGCCGAGGACCTGTTGCAGACCGCGCTCACCAAGACGTACGTCGCGTGGGAGCGGATCGAGGACCACCGGGCGCTCGACGGCTACGTCCGACGGGCCCTGCTGAACACGCGCACCTCGCAGTGGCGCAAGCGCAAGGTCGACGAGTTCGCCTGCGACGACCTGCCGGAGCCGGAGCCGCAGCCCGGCGACGACGATCCGGCCGAGCGGCAGGCGCTGCACGACGCGATGTGGCGGGCGATCATGAAGCTGCCCGCCCGGCAGCGGGCGATGGTCGTCCTCAGGTACTACGAGGACCTGAGCGAGGTGCAGACGGCGGAGGTCCTCGGCGTCTCGGTGGGCACGGTGAAGTCGGCGGTCTCCCGGGCCCTCGGAAAGCTCCGGGACGACCCTGAGCTGGGCGTTGTTCGATAGCGCGCGGAAGTGCGGTTCTGTGTTCAGGGCAACGTGACCTGATCGATCATCGCCTCCTAGTGACATACCACGCGGTATGTGCGCAGAATCAGCGCAACCGTTACCACCGCGTAGGCAATGTCGCCGCACCTGGGAGGACGCCGTGCTGAGCACCATGCAGGACGTACCGCTGCTGATCTCGAGGATCCTGACCCACGGGTCCACGATCCACGGCACATCGCAGGTGACCACCTGGACCGGCGACGGCGCCCCGCACCGCCGCTCCTACGCCGAGATCGGCGCCCGCGCGGCGCAGCTGGCGCACGCCCTGCGCGAGGACCTCGGGGTCGAGGGCGACGACCGGGTGGCGACGCTCGCCTGGAACAACGCCGAACACGTCGAGGCGTACTTCGCGATCCCCTCCATGGGCGCGGTCCTGCACACCCTCAACCTGCGGCTGCCCCCCGAGCAGCTCGCCTGGATCGTCAACCACGCGGCCGACCGGGTCGTGATCGCCAACGGTTCGCTGCTGCCGCTGCTGGCGCCGCTGCTCCCGCACCTGAAGACGGTCGAGCACGTGGTCGTCACCGGTCCCGGCGACCGTTCCCTGCTGGCGGGCGCGAGCGCCCAGGTGCACGAGTACGAGGACCTGATCGCCGGAAAGCCCACCGCCTACGACTGGCCCGAGCTGGACGAACGCCAGGCCGCCGCGATGTGCTACACCTCCGGCACCACGGGTGACCCCAAGGGCGTGGTCTACAGCCACCGTTCGATCTACCTGCACTCCATGCAGGTCAACATGGCCCAGTCGATGGGCCTGACCGACCAGGACACCTCGCTGGTCGTGGTCCCGCAGTTCCACGTCAACGCCTGGGGCCTGCCGCACGCCACCTTCATGACCGGCGTCAACCTGCTGATGCCGGACCGGTTCCTCCAGCCGGCCCCGCTCGCCGAGATGATCGAGGGCGAGAAGCCGACCCACGCGGCCGCCGTCCCCACCATCTGGCAGGGCCTGCTGGCCGAGCTGACCGCCAAGCCGCGCGACGTCTCCTCCCTCACCCAGGTCACCATCGGCGGCTCGGCCTGTCCGCCCTCCCTCATGGAGGCCTTCGACAATCTCGGCATGCGGGTCTGCCACGCCTGGGGCATGACGGAGACCTCCCCGCTCGGCACCATCGCCCGCCCGCCGGCCCATGCTGTCGGCACGGACGAGGAATTCGCCTACCGCCTCACCCAGGGCCGCTTCCCGGCCGGCGTCGAGGCCCGCCTCACCGGCCCCGGCGGCGAACGCCTCCCCTGGGACGGCGAGTCCGCGGGCGAGCTGGAGGTCCGCGGCCCCTGGATCGCCGGTGCCTACTACAACGGCCCCGACGCCGAATCCCTGCGCCCCGCCGACAAGTTCAGCGAGGACGGCTGGCTGAAGACGGGCGACGTCGGCACGATCTCCCCCGACGGCTTCCTCACCCTCACCGACCGCGCCAAGGACGTCATCAAGTCCGGCGGCGAGTGGATCTCGTCCGTCGAGCTGGAGAACGCCCTGATGTCCCACCCGGACGTCGCCGAGGCGGCCGTCGTCGCCGTCCCCGACGACAAGTGGGGCGAACGCCCGCTCGCCACGGTCGTCCTGAAGCAGGGCGCCACCGCCGAGTTCGCGTCCCTGCGCGCGTTCCTCGCCGACGAGGCCGGCATCGCCAAGTGGCAGCTCCCGGAGCGCTGGACGATCATCGAGTCGGTCCCGAAGACGAGCGTGGGCAAGTTCGACAAGAAGGTGCTGCGCAGGCAGTACGCCCAGGGAGAGCTGGACGTCACCCAGCTCTGACGCCCCCGCACGCCGGGCAGGGCACCTCGCGGCCCCTGCCCGGCGTGCGGTCTGTCACGACTGTCACAGGCAGTCGCGGGCACGTAGGCAGTCGCCGGCATGTAGGCAGTCGTCGGCAGTCGCACGCGGCCCCAGGCCGTCGCACGTCCTGCGCAGGCCGTTGGACGGCGGCCGTACGACCACCTCACGGCCGTGGGCCCCGCACGCCCGCACGCCCGCACGCCCGCCCGGGCGTTCGTGCACTTCGGTTCCCCTGCCGAAGCGGCGGGCCTTGCGTCGTACGGCCACTTCACGGCCGTAGGGCCCGGCGCGCCCGCCCGGCTTGCGTGCACCTCGGGGCGGCGGGCGGCGGGTCGCAAGACCAGCTTCCTCCGGTGCCGTCCGGCCGACTCACCGCCGGCCCGCCGTCGTCCCCCACCCCAGGGCCAGCCACACGCCGGCGACCGCGACGACTCCGCCCCAGTCCCAGTGGGTGAAGGCGAGGGCTGCCAGGGCCGAGGCGGTGGCGCCGCCGGTGAAGCCCGCGACGACGTACGCGCTGTTGGCGGTGGCCGGGGCGGCGGTCGTGGTCAGGGCGAGGGTCTGGTTGGCGACGTGGGAGGCGACGAGGGCCGCGTGGATCGCGATCGCGGCCACGAACAGCGCCGGCATCACCCGGCCGCCCAGCCAGAACAGCGGGACGGACACGGCGGCGAGCAGATAGGCGTTGCGCACGATCTTCGCGGCGCCGAAGCGGTCGACCAGCCCGCCGGCGAGGGGTGCCACGACGCTGGCCGCCAGCCCGAAGAGGCCGAAGAGGCCGGCGGTCGCCGTGGAGAGGCCGTACGGCCGGCCCGTCAACAGCAGGGCCAGCGAGGTCCACAGGGCGCTCCACGCGCCGTACATCCCGGCCTGGCGCAGGCACGCCCGCCACAGGTCGGGCGAGTGGCGGACCAGACCGGGCATCGCGCGCAGGCCCGCGAAGAGCCCGCCCTCACGAGGCCGACGGCGTTCGGCGGGCAGGGCGGCGGCGGTCAGCAGGCCGAGGGCCGCGGTGAGGACGGCCGCGCCGGCGAACACCGCCCGCCAGCCGAAGGCCTGTCCGGCGAGTCCGCCCAGGACGCGGGCCGCGACGACGCCGGTGAACAGGCCGGAGATGACGGCGGCGACGTGCCGGGCGCGGCGGTCGGCGGGCGCGCGTTCGGCGACCAGCGGCACGAGCAGCTGCGGAACGACGGTCGCGGCCGAGGCGACGAGCACGGCGGCCGCGAGCGCGGCGGTCCCGGCGGCCACGGCCCCGGCGGCCAGCGCCGCCGTGGTGACCAGGGAGAGCGCGGCGACCAGCGGGCGCCGGTTCAGCCGGTCGCCGAGCGGCGCGAAGAAGAGCAGGCCGGCCGCGTAGCCGAACTGCGCGACCGAGGCGATCCAGGCCACGGCCGAGGGCGCGGAGCCGAAGTCGCGGGCGATGAGGGGGAGCAGCGGGGCCGCGACGTAGATGTTGGCGGCCGTGACGGCGGTGCAGAGAGCGATGAGGGGGAGGAACAGGCGGCCGGCGGCCGGGGTCCGTCGGCCGTGTTCGGTGGGCTGCCGGGTGCTGACTGCGGACGGCATGGCGGAGATGCTCCTTCGAGCCGACTTCAACAACTAACCAGTTGGTTGGAACAGGGGAGGGAACAGTCTGGAACCGCTCCGCATTCCCTGTCAACCAACCAGTTGGTTACCTGCCGCTACCATGTCCCCATGGCAACCAGCAGGCCCGGTACGACCCCCCGCGACCCCGGGGCCACCAAGGCGCGGATCTTCGACGCGGCGGTCGCCGAGTTCGCGCGGTACGGCATCGCGGGCGCCCGCGTCGACCGCATCGCCGCCGAGGCCAAGGCCAACAAACAGCTCATCTACGCCTACTTCGGCAACAAGGCGGAGCTGTTCACCCGGGTCCTCGGCCGCTGCATGGTCGACCTCGCCGCCGCCGTCCCCGTCGACCCGGACGACGTCGAGGGCTGGGTGGACCGGCTGATGGACTACCACGCCGCCCACCCCGAACTGCTGCGCCTCCTCTACTGGGAGG
The DNA here is from genome assembly GCF_043080745.1 of Streptomyces sp. NPDC014995. Classification (NCBI taxonomy): domain Bacteria; kingdom Bacillati; phylum Actinomycetota; class Actinomycetes; order Kitasatosporales; family Streptomycetaceae; genus Streptomyces; species Streptomyces sp. NPDC014995. The sequence continues at coordinate 138,270 of NZ_JBIBVX010000002.1, read as the reverse complement.
GCATCGAGTACGGCACCGCCGAGCTGCCCGACGAGGCGGAACGGCAGGAGCACTACGCCCGCAAGGTCGCCGCCGTCCGGGACGCCCAGGACCGCGGGGTGATCAGCGACGCCATCCCGGCCCCCGACCTGCTGTTCCTGCTGGTCGCCCTGGCGAACTGGGCCACCGTCGTACCGCAGATGAGCCGCATCCTGGTCGGCGCCGGGGACGACGACCGCGCGCGCCTGCGCGCCTCCGTGAAAGAGGCGGCGCGCAGGCTGTTCGCGCGTTAGCCGGCCCGGTCAGTTGGTCCCGATCCGGGCGAGCAGTTCCACGATCCGGGACTGGACCTCCGCACTGGTGGACCGCTCCGCGAGGAACAGCACCGTCTCGCCGGAGGCCAGCCGCGGCAGGTCGGCCTGGTCGACGGCGGCGGTGTAGACGACCAGCGGAGTGCGGTTGAGCTGCTGGTTGGCCCGCAGCCAGTCGATGATCCCGGCCCGGCCCCGGTGCACCTGCATCAGGTCCATCACGACCAGGTTCGGCCGCAACTGCGAGGCCAGCGTGACCGCGTCCGCGTCGCTCGCGGCCCGCGCCACCTGCATCCCGCGCCGCTCCAGCGTCGCGGTCAGCGCCAGCGCGATCTCCGCGTGCTCCTCGATCAGCAGCACCCGCGGCGGATGCTGCTCACTGTCACGCGGGGCGAGCGCCTTCAGCAGAACGGCGGGATCGGCGCCGTACGCCGCGTCGCGCGAGGCCTGTCCGAGTCCGGCCGTGACCAGCACCGGCACCTCGGCGGCCACCGCCGCCTGCCGCAGCGACTGCAACGCGGTCCGGGTGATCGGCCCGGTCAGCGGGTCCACGAACAGCGCGGCCGGGAAGGCGGCGATCTGCGCGTCGACCTCCTCCCGCGAGTGCACGATCACCGGGCGGTACCCGCGGTCGCTGAGCGCCTGCTGCGTACTGACGTCCGGAGCCGGCCACACCAGCAGCCGACGCGGGTTGTCCAGCGGCTCCGGCGGCAGTTCGTCGTCCATCGGCTGCGGCCGCGGGGGATCCGCCACCTCCACGGCACCGCCCGGCCCGTCGAGCGGCTCGGGCCCCTCGGCGGCGTTCTCGTCCGGCGCGCCTATGGCGTACGACCGCCCGACTCCCTCGGTCCCGGGCGCGAGCCGCGTCTGCCCGGCCGACGACTGCCCGGGGAGCGGCTGCCCCGCGAGCGAAGGCTGGGAGACAGCCGGTTGCGGGGCGGCGGGGGCCGCCGGGGCCTGCGGTACGACCGGCTGCTCGGCCTGCGGGTGCGGACGGGCCGTCTGCTCCGGGCGCCCGGCCGGGTCGGGCGGCGTACCCAGCTTGCGCCGCCGCCCGGAACCGCCGGGGGCGTGCGGGGCGGGGGTTCCGGTGGACTGGGGCGCCTGGGCCTGCGCCACCTGCTGGATCTGCTGCGCCTGCTGGACCTGGGCGGCCTGGCGGGTGAAGGGCACCCCCTGGCCGAGGGTCCGCACGCTGATCGCCCGGCCCTGCGTGGAGTTGGGGTCCATGGGCGCGGCGGCGGGCAGCGGCTGCGCCGCCCGCTGCGGCTGCGCTGCGGCTTCGGGCGGCAGCGGGGTGCCCGTGCCCGGGGTGGGCGTCGCGGGGGCCTCGGCGGCGGGAGCGGGTGCGGGGGCGGGGGTCGCTTCGGCGGGCAGCGGCTGAACCGGGGCGGGCTGGGCGGTGGGGGTGTGCGGGGTGGGGGTCTGAGTGGCGGGTGCCTGGGTGGCGGGTGCCTGGGTGGGCACGCCGACTTGCCCGGAGGCGTTCGGCAGGGGAGCGGCCGAGGCCGGCTGACCGGGGACGGGTGCGGGGGCGGCCGGCTGACCCGGGGCCGGTTGTACAGGGACGGGCTGCACGAGCGCGGGCTGCCCGGGGACCGGGTGACCGGCGGACGGCTGATCGGGGAGCGGCTGCGCGGGCAACGGCTGGCCCGGCATCGGCTGTCCGGGCATGGGCTGTCCGGGCATGGGCTGGGCCGGAAGCGGCTGGCCCGGGACGGGCTGTGCGGGTGCGGCCTGTCCACCGGGAGCCGTAACCCCCTGTCCTGCGCCACCCTGCGCGGGCGCCACACCACCGGGCTGCTGCACGGCCGCCCCCGGCTGAGCCTGCGCGACCGGCTGAGCGACCGGCTGCCCGGCACTGTCCGCAGCCTGAGCCGGAATCGGAGCCTGAGCCTGGGCCGGAACCTGAGCCTGAGCCTGAGCCGGAACGGGAACCGCCCCCGGAGGAACCGGTGGGGCCACTCCAGCCGCCGCCTCCGCCGTCTCCGCCGCCGGCTGGGCCACCGCCCGCCGCCGACGGCCCGTGGGTGCGTTCGTCGGATGCGGCTGCGGCGGCGTGTGGTCGTCGGCCTGGTCCTGCGGGACGGCGTCGTGGCGGCCGTGGTCGATCGGCGCGTCCTCGGGCGTGCCCTGAACGGGCACCTGCGCCTGCGGGGGAACCGGGACCTGCCCCGGCGCGGGCATCTGCCCGGGAACCGGAACCGGAACCGGCTGCCCAGGCACGGGCACCGGCTGCCCGGGAACCGGCACCGCAGGCGGAACAGCCCCAGCGGCCGGCACCTGACCCGGAGCCGGCACCTGGCCCCCCGCCTGCGCCTCGGCGACCCCGTCCGCCTCGTCGGACGCCCGGTCCGCCTCCGCCGGCGGCAGGGCGAACACCGTACGAGGCCCCGCCTCCTGCGCGGCGGCACGTTCCGTCGCCGCCGCCAGCGCCCGCCGACGACGTCCCGTCGGCTGCGCGCCCTCCGCGGGAACCCCCGCCTCGCCCCCCGCGACCGCGGGCAGCGCGGCCGGCAGGGCCTGCGGTTCGTCGTCGGGACGCCGGGCCCGCCGTCCGCCGGGCGCGGGCACACCCTGCGGCGGAACGGTGCCGCCGAGTCCCGTACCCGACGCGGCGGTGCCCGCCGCGTGTTCGGCCGCCGTCATGACGGCTCCTTCGGCCACCCCGGCCTCGGCGCCCGCGCCGGACGCCGGACCCGCGGCCGGCTCGGCCGACCGCCCGCGCCGCCGCCCGGTCCCGCCGTTGCCACCGGTTCCGCCGGGGGCCTCCGGGTCGTCCGCCGACGCCGCGACCGGCGTCTCCTCGGCGGCCGGGCCACGCCGACGGCGCCGTCCGGTCGGAGCCACGGCCTCCACCTCGGCACCACCGGCCGCGCCGGCGCCCGGGACGTCACTCTCCAGGAATGCGTCCACGGAGGCCCGCCGGGCCCGCCGCCGACCCCCACCGGGGCCCTGCTCGGCCGAGGCACCCTCCGCCGCACCGTCCCCGGTCCCGGCCGCCCCGGCCAAGTCGTGGGCCGGGGCCGGGGGCTGCCCCTCCGTCCCCGCCGGCAGGGCGACCGCGGAACCGGCGGCCGCGCCGGCCGGTGCGGTGGCGACGGCTCCCGCACCACCGCCCAACGGCACCTCGAGGACGTACGCGTTGCCGCTCATCCCCGGCACCTCGTGCGTCTGCAGCACCCCACCGTGCGCCCGTACGATCCCGCGCACGATCGGCTCGTGCACCGGGTCGCCCCCGGCGTACGGCCCGCGCACCTCGATGCGGACGACCTCACCGCGCTGGGCGGCGGCCACGACGACGGTGTTGTCCATGTAGCCGCCCGCCGAGACGGGCGCGTTTCCGGTGGCGTCGACGCCGGCCACGTCGGCCACCAGGTGCGCCAGCGCGGTCGCCAGGAGCCGCGCGTCGACCTCGGCCTCGATGGGCGGCGCGTGCACCGCGAACTGCACGCGCCCCGGCCCGACGAGCTCCACGGCCCCGTCGACACCGGCGGCGACGACGGCGTCCAGCATCACCTTCGTACGGCTGATCTCCTCGCCGCCGGTGTCGAGGCGCTGGTAGCCGAGGACGTTGTCGATGAGGGTGGTGATGCGCGCGTACCCCGCCGACAGGTGGTGCAGCACCTGGTTGGCCTCGGGCCACAGCTGCCCGGCGTCGTCCGCGGCGAGCGCGGACAACTCGCGGCGCAGCTCGTCGAGCGGCCCGCGCAGCGACCGCCCGAGCAGCGTCAGCAGTTGCTCGTGCCGGGCGGCGAGGGCCTCGTACCGGTCCTTCTCCCGCTCGCCGAGCGCGGCGTAGCGCTCCTCGCCGGCCGCGAGCTCCTCCGCGTGCTGCTCGCGCAGCTCCTCCAGCTCGGTGACGTGCTGCTGGCGCAGGGCGGTGAGGTCGGAGGCGTGCTCCTCGGAGAGCCGTTCCAGCTCCTCCGCATGCTTCTTCTCGAGGGAGCCCTTCTCGTCGGCGAGGGTGTCGAAGGGCCGCCGGTCGGTGAAGGTCATCACGGCCCCGACGAGCTGGTCGCCGTCCCGGACGGGGGCGGTCGTCAGGTCGACGGAGACCTTGTCCCCGCTCTTCGACCACAGCACCTGACCGCGTACCCGGTGCTTGCGCCCGGAGCGCAGGGTGTCGGCGAGCGGCGACTCGTCGTACGGGAAGGGGGAGCCGTCGGCGCGTGAGTGCAGCACCAGCGTGTGCAGCTCCTTGCCGCCGAGATCACTCGCCCGGTACCCCAGGATCTGGGCGGCGGCCGGATTGACGAGCACGATCCGCCCGTCGGTGTCGGTGCCCACGACGCCCTCGGACGCGGCCCGCAGGATCATCTCGGTCTGCCGCTGCGAACGCGCCAGCTCGGCCTCGGTGTCGACGGTTCCCGACAGGTCGCGTACGACGAGCATGAGCAGCTCGTCGCTGGCATAGCCGTAGCTGTCGTAGGCCTGCTGACCGTTCTCGAGGTTGGCGCTGGTGACCTCGACGGGGAACTCCGACCCGTCGGTGCGCCGGGCGATCATCCGCGTCGGCTTGGTCCGCCCGCGCGGATCCATGTGGTCCGGCCGGCGCATGGACCCGGGGATGAGCCTGGAGTCGAACTGCGGCAACAGGTCCAACAGCCCGCGCCCCACGAGCGCCGTCCCCGGCGCCTCGAAGGCCTCGAGGGCGATGGTGTTCGCGTTGACGACGGTCCCGTTGGCGTTGACCAGCACCAACGCGTCGGGAAGGGCGTCGAGTATGGCTGCGAGGCGAGCAGCGCCTCGGGATGGCCTGCTGCTCACGAGTCGCTTCCTCCCTGTTACCGCACCTTGCCGACCGCTCGGGCCATCTTGCCAACCGTCCCGCAGCGTGTCACGCGAGGGAGTCTAAGGGCTGGGGCGGCGCCGGTGGCGCCGGATGAGAGGGAGCTCGCACGACGAAGTGACACAGAACATGTGACCACGTGCTCCTGCTTCGCGAGACCTTCGCTTGACGTTTACGGGACGGGTGCTTTTGCCATGGGGAAGCCGTGCGCGCGGGCCCTCCCGCCGGAGCGGAACCCGGGCAACCGCCCTCGCGGCCCTCCCCGTCGTCACCGCCCCACCGATCCCACCTCCGGCAGCAGCGGCACGAACCGGTCCCACCGCTCGATCTCACACCCGTCGCCCGGGGCGTACGTCGCGTCGACGGCCCGCCCGGCCCACCGTCCGGTGACACGCGCGGTGGCCGGCCCGCCGTACCGCATGGTGCGCATGCCGCCGTCCGGCACCGGCGCGCTGGTCCCTCCCCCACCGCGTGTTCCGGTCCACCGCCCGACAGGCCCCTGCCACGTCCGGGTGACTCCCGCCCGTCGGACGGCAGTACACCCCGAACGTCCCGTCCACCCCTTCCCCCGCACCCCTGACGGTCCCGGTGAGTCGACCACCGACGCCCGCGGAGGCGAGCGCCGCGGCCGACCGGTCCCGGCGACCAGCGAGCCGATCAGGGGCGGACGAGGGAGCCGATGAGGGAGCCGACGAAGGAGAGGGACACGGCGGATACGGCGAGACCGGCCCGCCGGACCCGAGTGACCTGGGACGGGGGCCGGGGGACGGGGGCCGGGGCGCGACTCGGAACACCACGGGGAACATGGCCTGACCAACGCCCCGCCCCCGGCGGCGTTGCGCCCCACAAGGCCTTTGCCCTGCGGCCCACCCGCCTAGTACCGTGGAGGCCGATTGGTGACACGACGCTCGACTGTGTCATCATCTGCACGCACCACTCGCACGCACGCGAGCGGTTGTGCTGGAGGCGTCGCCTAGTCCGGTCTATGGCGCCGCACTGCTAATGCGGTTTGGGCCTTAAAGCCCATCGAGGGTTCAAATCCCTCCGCCTCCGCTCCATGACGAAGCCCCGGTCCCCGCGACCGGGGCTTCGCCGTTGTGTCCCTCCGGACCCCGTTCTGGACGTTTCCGCAGGTCACAAGGGGTTTACGAATCGGATTTCACATGACGGCGGCAGTCATGTAATGTTCTTCCTGTCGCCGCGAGCGGGCCGGAAGGGCCGGGAGCGAAAGACAAAAAACAGAAGATAGACAAGCACTCGTAGCTTAACGGATAGAGCATCTGACTACGGATCAGAAGGTTGCAGGTTCGAATCCTGCCGAGTGCACACAGGTCAAAGGCCCCGGAGAGATCCGGGGCCTTTGGCGTTTCGGGGCGTACAGCAGCGAAGTACAGCAACGGTTGATGTCAGACCTTGACGTCAGCCTGCTTCGCTGCCGCCCATCGCTGCCGACAGCTTCCCGAGCGCGGCACGCACCTCCTCCTCGCTCGCCTCCGCGTAGAGCTCCATCGTCATGGCGATCCGATCCGTGAGTGCCGGGGGATGCGCTGTGCCACCTTCGGGTGGACCTTGAGAGCTACGAGGAGCGAGCTGCACGTGTGCCGGGTGGTCCGGAGTGGGATCACGCGGAGGCCGGCGGCGGTGGGCGCGCAGGGCGAACATGCGGGTGAGCTTCCCCGGCTCGATGGGCGTCCCGTGCTTCGTGGTGAAGACCAGGCCGCGGGTGTCCTGCCGGAGCTCCCCGGCCACGTTCCGGTCGCCGGTCTGCTGGGCGCGGCGCATGCGGGGCGCCTTCAGGCAGAACGCTGGGAGGCGAAGGAAGCCGTCGGACTCCTCGGTCTTGGTCTCCCGGTGGAGGATCTGACGGCCCGCCCGCTGGATCTGGTGGTCCACGTACAGCTCACCGGTCTCAAGTCGATCGATCAAGCCTTGACGGAGCACGACATCGACGTCCCTGCTCCGGCAGGGGGGCGAGGCATCAGCCGCACCGAGATCACGGACGACTGGCGGGACTGGTAGCCGTTGCTGTACAGCAACGAAGTGCAGCAACCCCAGCGACCGGCAGCACCCAACACCGGCCCCCATGGTTCTCCCTGCAGCCTGCATGACATCCAATGACCGATCCCTGCAGAGCTACGGATCAAAAGGTTGCAGGTTCGAATCCTGCCGGGTGCACAGCAAAAGGCCACCGTCGGATCCCCCCGCCTACGCAAGCCCGCTCTCTTGTGCTTGGTTGGTCGTGAGGGGTGGATCGCACCGCTGCTAACCGTGGTTGTCCGCTCCTACGGGCACGCTGTGGGCACGGGTCGCCATGACCGGTGTGCAGAGCACGTGCACGAACGGCGCTGTGCTCGGTTGGGCTCGTCGGAGGTCCGGTCGGGATGCGTCTTCGAGTGGGCACAGACCTTCGAGGGATGCCCGTTTTCCGTCGCGAGGCCGATGGCCGCGACTTACTCGGAACAGCCGACGCCCGGCCCCTTGGCTCATTTGCCGGCTTCCGGGCCGTACCACTGGAGGGCCTGGCCGGTGACGGCGGCGATGCATTCGAAGCCCCGGTCGCGGTGCAGGAGGGTCAATCCCCGCAACTCGGCCGTGGCGGCCACCACGAGGTCGACGGCTCCGGCGCTGCGGTGCTGTCCGTGTTGGGTGAGGAGCTCCTGGACCTGCCAGGCGCGGTCGTAGGCGCGGTCGTCGACCGGCACCCAGCCGAAGAGCAGGCGCATGTCTTCGATACCTTGTGCACGGAAGTCGCCGCCGGCCAGGCGTGAGACGCAGTGGGCGCGAAGACGGTGCATTGAAATCCGGGAGGCGCCCCAACGTAAGCCGAATCGGTCGACACCGCTGACCGTCATGCGTTTCCACCTGGCAAGACGTGTTCCCCTGAAGGGGAGTGAGGGGCCTTCGATGAGGTTCGGTGGATGAGGTAGTGGACCGCCACCCGGAATGCCTCTGGTTCGATGTCTACCGCCTCGGTCCTGCGAAGGCGTAGGCCGTGGTGCCGGCGACCGTGAGGACCACGGCCGTCCAGGTGCCCGCTGCCGTGCCGGGTGGCAGCAGCATCCAGGTCGCCACCCGCGTCGGCGTACTCGTGGCGGGCGGGGCGAAGAACGAGAACGAGAGCCAGACGAACGGCAGCGTCCATGCGTACTGTCCGCCCGAGAGCGCCGCGCCCAGGGCGACCAGTCCCATCAGGCCCGCGCTGTCCCGGACGACGAACGCGGTGGTGGCCATGTCCTCGCCCATGGTCTGCACGCTCAACAGCACCGCGCCGACGACCGCGCCGGCGAGCAGCACGTGCGCCGCTCTGCGGGGCACCCAGCGGATCGCGCCCGTCCGGTCCAGCGCGACATCCTGTCCGCTGAGCCCTATCGAGGCTGCCATCGCCCCCGCGGCGAGGACGAGCACAGGCAGCCGCAGGTCACCGGGCCCCTCGCCCCCGTCCCGGGCGAGTGCCCACACCGCCACCGCGCTGATCACCACCGCGGTGAGCGACGCGGGTATGTGACGCGAGCGCGCGTACAGCGTCAGCCATCTCACCGGGACGCACCGCCCTTCAGCGCGTCGAACGCGTCGCCCTTGCAGGAGAGCGCGGCGGCGCGCATCGCGTTGATCCGCGAAAGCTGCTCGGCCCGTGGCAGTGCCCTGAGTTCCTTCCACACCGGGCGGGTCTCGGCGTCGACCTCGCGGCGCAGACTTGCCGACAGGGTGCCGGGAAGCGGCCTGAGGTCCCCGAGGACCCAGCCCACCGCGACGGTCTGCGCGAATTCATCTCCCCCGAAGCCGCTCCAGCCGACGGGGGTGCACCCTGGCACCATGCCTTTGGCGATCAGGGCCCAGGTCAGCTCCTCGCCCTTCGCGGCGGCGATGATGTCGTCGTCGAAGTCGAAGAGCACGGTCTCGCGGGACCACCGCGGCGTGGAGCCCTCCGGCAGTACGGCGGTGTTCTCCCGGACCGAGACCGGAGCCTGACTGCCCAGGGCACCGTGCAGCAGGCGCAGCGCCTCCTTACCGGGACCCGCCAGGTCGGCGAGTCGCGCCCGGTGCGTCCTGGCCACGCACACCGGGCCGTCGCACACCGGCTCCGCGGCGGCCTCGTCGACGACATACATCCGGCGCGGGTCGGAGGGGAGGACGAGCAGGGCGAGCGCCGCGCCCGCCAGGACAGGCGTCAGGGCGATCAGCCGGGCGCGCGGGGTCGCGGCGACCAGCAGCGCGAACCCGGTCGCGGCCATACCGAGCAGCCAGATCGTCTGCCCGACGTGCACGGAGGCGGAGAGTGTGACGAGCGCGTCGCGCACCTCCTGCACCCCCGGTGACAGCAGCGAGACCCGGTTCGGCTCCGTGCTCGGGATCCCCGTCGCCGTGGTCGTCTCCGTCCGGCCCAACGACATGTGCATGAGGGCCGTGAACACGAAGGCGACCATGGCCAGGGCGGGCGGGGTGAGCACGGACGGCAGGGCCCGCCCGGCGCCCATGCCCAGCACGGCACCCGCGACGAGGAAGAATGCCCCCACCAGCGAGATCGGCAGCCATCCGAGGTGCGTGTACTCGGTGTGGGCGAGTACCTGGACCCCACCCACGAGGACGAGGAGCGCGAAGGCCGAGGCCAGCGTGGTCGCCGTCGTGCCCGCCAGCGTGGCCGCGCGGTGCCGGGCGGGCCTCGGTGTGCTGGTCAGCAGCTCGGACATCCTCGAGCGGTGGTCGCGCAGGCCCTGCAGCGCCCCGAGCCCCACGGCGAGCGGCCACAGGTAGAACAGCAGGGAGCGGGTCCACAGGGCCAGGGACGTCCACTGGGCCGTCCACGCCGTGGTGCCGCTCCACCACGCGCCGTTCAGCAGGTACAGGAACGCCAGCGCGCCCGTCAGGACCACGGCGCCGGCCCACGGGGCGACGGAGCGCCTCAGCTCGATGCGCAGGACACGGATGTTCACCAAGTGCCCCTTTGCCGCTTGGGGTTGAGCAGCGTGGCCGAATAGCCGCGCTCCAGCGGGCTGTCACCCTCGTGCTCCGGGCCGCCCACCGAGGCCAGTTCGTCCGGCGGGCCCTGGAAGACCAGCCGGCCCTCGGCGAAGAGCACCACGTCGGTGCAGGCGGCGGCGACATCCTCCACCAGATGGGTCGAGACGACCACGCAGGTGTCCGTACCCAACTCCTGCAGCAGCTCGCGGAAGCGCAGCCGCTGCGCCGGGTCGAGGCCGGCCGTCGGCTCGTCCAGCAGCAGGATCGACGGATCGTTGACGATGGCCTGAGCGATGCCGACCCTCCGCACCATGCCGCCCGACAGGGCCTTCATCTTGTCGTCGGCGCGGTCCGCCAGACCCACCCGCTCCACGGCGCGCTGCACCGCCGCGGGGATGTCCGCCTTGGGCACCTCCTTCAGCCACGCCATGTACTCGACGAACTCGCGCACGGTGAAACGCCTGTAGTAGCCGAACTCCTGCGGCAGGTAGCCGATCCGGCGGCGCAGCGCACGATGCTCGCCCCTGCCGCCCGCGGACTCGCCGAGCAGCTCCAGGGCGCCCTCGGTGGGGCGCAGCACGGTGGCCAGCGTCCGGATGAGGGTGGTCTTGCCCGCCCCGTTGGGTCCGAGCAGACCGTGTACCCCGGTGCCCAGCGACAGATCGAGCCCGTCGACGGCCATCCGTTTCCTGCCGACCCTGACCTTCAGCCCGGAGGCCCGGATCTGCCAGGCGTAGGTTGTCGGTGCGATGTCGGCCGCGCTCACTGCGGACGTCATGTGATGGTCCTTCCCGATGGTCATCGATGGGCTCCCAGCACGGAGTACGCGCCCCTGCGGGCGATCAGGCCACCGATGCCGAGCGCGAGGATCAGTCCCCACACAGGCAGACCGTCCGTCCGCAGGGCGAAGGTGATACGGCCGGCGGCCAGGGTCGGCGTCACGATCACGGCGGCCCACACGGCCACCAGCGCGCCGGCGGCACGGGTCACACCGACGACACCGCCGAGCGCCAGGGTCGTCGAGGTGAAGGCCAGACAGGGCAGCAGCCACTGGGCGACCATCACCCCCGTCGCCAAGCCGCCCACCACAAGCGCGGGGACGACCAGGGCGAGCACGGACGCGGTGCGCCGCAGCACCAGGTGGAGCCCGGCCCTGGGTACCGAGGCCGTCAGCTCGTAGACCGGGTCCAAGCCGCGCGACCAGGACGCAGCGACGCCGAGCACGGGCAGGACCGGGGCGAGCAGCAGCACCAGCGACACCTCGCCGGAGCCGGGGCCGACCAGGTCCAGCACAAGCGCGAGCAGCGTCACGGTCGCGACCATGGCCAGCCACGGCACCATCACCGGCGTCAGCCACAGCGACAACCGTGCCAACCAGCGCCTGCGGGGTGGCATGGAGGCTGTGGCGGCCAGTTGGGGCTCCAGGTCGGCCCACACGGTCTCGACCAGCGATGTCACGGCGGGCGCCGCGGCAGTGACGGCGGCCGACAGCCGGTCACGGCACAGTCCGCACGCCTCCAGGTGGGCCTCCATGGCCCACACCTCGTCGGCGGCGAGGTCCGTGCCGCCGCGCGCGTAACCGTCGATGATCCGCATCGACGCGTGCTCCACGCTCATGTCAGCGCCTTCCGCATCGCGATCCGAGCCCGGCGGGCACGGGTCTTGACCGTGCCCTCGGGAATCCTGAGCAGGACGGCGGTCTCCCGGACGGACAGCCCGTCGAGGACCATGGCCTGCAGCACCTGCCTGAGTTCCGGTGCCAGACGCCGCAGCGCGTCACCGAGGTCCCCGCCGACAGTCACCGCGAGCGCCTCCTCCTCGGCGGCGGGCGCCGCGTCGGCGAGAGCGGCGGCCGGCGGCGGTTCGGCATGGTGGGCCCTGCGCCGGAAGGCGTCGACGAGGCGGCGCGCCGCGATCGTCCACAGCCATCCGACGGCCGTCCCGCCCACCGAGCCCCCCGTGAACGCACCCGCCGCGCGCCACACGGCCAGATACGTCTCCTGCATGACCTCGGCGACGATCTGCTCGTCGGCACAGCGGCGGCGCAGCCGCACCGCCATCCATGGCGCGGTGCGCCGGTACAACTCCTCGAACGCCGCGCGGTCACCCGTGGCCACCAGCCGGACAAGACGCTCCTCGTCCAGCTCGCCTGGTGCCTTCCTGACTGATCTCACACCCGCTAGACGCCGGGCCCGGACCGTCGGTTTTCCCTATCGCGTGATCCCCGTCACATGTCTGGCGGCGCACACCTCGGCCTGGTCATCGCGCAGCGTGCCGAGTTCCTCCGCAGTGCCGGGGGGAGGAGCACTTTGCCGTCGGCAGGGGCGCGGCAGGTGAGGCCGGGCAGGTCGACGGCGTCGATGCGGATGCGTAGAGCGGCCGCCATCCCGCCTTCACCACGTCCGTCCTCCTTCGAGGACGCCGCCACGGCACAGCCGTGCCACAAGCGGCACATCGACTGTGGACGGCGGATTGTCGATGCACCGCCTTCCGTCATACGGGCACATGCACCGTCTCCACGCGGCTCGCCACCACAGAACGTGAGGGACTGCGAGACGGCGCTCGGCGCACATGCCCGCACGGGGCGTGGACCGGTCTCGGGAACACTCGCGGAAGCGATCGCGGCAGGGAGGCTCGTACCGCTGCTGAACGCGGCGTCCGCACGGAAGGGCACGTCGTGGGCACGCGGCCTCGGACCAGCGAGGGCCTCCGGTGGGGGCCGGTACAGACCGCGTCGGCATCTCCGGCCTCTCGTCCACAGATCCGCAGCGAGCGCACACGACGGCCGTGCCTCACTCGGCGCACGTCACGGGGTTCGGGGGTCCGTGTGCCGGACCTGGGGGAGCGTGATCGTGAACACGCAGCCCTTGCCGGGCTCGCTCTCGACGGTGACCTTTCCCCCGTGCGCCTCGACGAACTGGCGGACGATGGACAGGCCCAGGCCGCCGCCGGTACGTCTGCGGCAAGACTTCTCGGCTCGCCAGAAGCGCTCGAGAACGTGCGGGAGGTCTTCGCAGCGATGCCGCTGTCCGTGTCCTGGACAGACAGGACGGTCACGTTTCCGGCTCGACGGGCGGTGAGGGTGACCGTGCCGCCCGCCGGGGTGTGCCGGAGCGCGTTGGACGTCAGGTTGCCCAGGACCTGACGCATCCTCACCGGGTCGGCGTCCAGAACGATCCCGGGGTCGGTGCGGGCGCACAGCCGGACGCCCGAGGACTCGGCCTGGGTGCCGTGGGCCGACACCGTCCGGTTGACGAGGTCTTCCGCGGGTACGGGTTCGCGGTGCAGTGCCAGGGTGCCCGCATCGGCGGCTGCGACGTCCCGTAGATCGTCGACGATGTGCTGCAGGAGCAGCGCCTCGTCGTGTAGGGAGGCGATGAGGTCCGGATCCGGTTCGAGCAGCCCGTCGCGGGGTGACCTCCAGCCACCCGCGGATATTGGTCAGCGGGGTCCGCAGCTCGTGGGTGATGTCGCTGACCATGGCCTTGCGCTGGTCGCGGATACGCCCGCCCCGTCACACCGAAGTAAGCGTGACCGCGGTTGCCGTGCCCAGCGCGCCGCCGGCGGGGATGGTCCGCACGGTGGTGTCGCGGTCACCGATGAGGCGGGCCAGGGCGGTGTCGTCCGGTTGCAGGCGGCCGTGTTGGAAGAGGACCAGCGTCACCCGGGTTCCTGGAGGCGGGGTCGTGTGGCGGTACTGGGCGTAGGTGACCGCGTCGCAGCCCGAATACCAGCCCATCTCCGGTTCGTACCCGGTGACCAGGAGGCACGGGCCGTCCGCCGCGAGCCGCTCGGCGACCGGGACGGTGGAGCGGCTGAGGCGGTCGGGGCCGGGCATCGCTCCGTGGGCCACCACTTGGGCCGTGCCGACGGTGGTCAGACCGGCCAGTCCGGCGACGGCGGCGAGCAGGCCCCTGTTCCTGCGGCCGGTCAGTTCCGCCAGGGCTTCGACCCCCAGGATGGTGAGCAGGATGACCGCGAGGTAGACGAACCGCGGTTCTCCGTCCGTCACCAGGCCGAGGACCACGAAGACGAGGACGGACGTCGAGCCCAGGAACACACGGCGGGCGGCGTGCGCCCCGCGGTCCTGGCCGCGCAGGGCCCGTACCGCCAGCAGCAGCCCGCCGGTCATCACCACGGCTCCGAGGTCTCCGGCCAGGCGGTAGGGGAAGATCGCGAGGTAGTAGACGAGTCCGTCGCCCACGTATGCGCGGTTGGCCTGGGAACCGGCCGAGAGAATCAGGCCCAGCGGTGATCCGGTGATCAGCGTGGCGTGCACGAAGTGCGGCAGCAGGCCGAGGGCGAGGACGGCCAGCGCGGTGGCGAGGCGGCGGCCCTGGGCGAGCCAGGCGCGCGGGCCGTAGGCGAACAGGGCGGCCAAGGCTATCGCCAGGAGGTTACCCACGCTGCCGTAGCGCAGGTAGAAGGCGCCCACCGCCACGGCGGCCGCCATGGGCAGGGCGTACGAGCGCCGTACTTCCTGGGCGCGTGTGACGAGGAGGACGACGATCAGCAACAGGCCGGTGGCGCCGATGTCGTTGAGGAACTCCGGTACACGGCGCAGGAATCCGAGGCCGGAGAGCAGCAGAAGGACGACCACGACCGCGCGGCGGGGCGTGGTCCAGCGGGCCGTGACGAGGTAGGTCGTGGTCAGGGTGAAGAGGGTGAGCAGCAGGGCCACCGCGCGCAGGCTGCCCACGTCGTCGTGGACGGCGAGCGCCAGGCGTCCCAGCGCCGGGAGGCCGGGGGGACGGTAGCTGCCCCAGCCGGCGTCGGGGGTGCCGTCGGCCCAGGAGCGGGCCTTGTTGGCGTACACGGCCTCCTCGTGGGCCATGTACGGCTCGTGGTCCTGGAGCGTGGCCCAGATTCCGGCCGTCAGCGCCAGCACGGCCACCAGATACACGGGGCCGGGTATGCGGCGCAGCCCGCGTATCGCCCGTATCAGCCAGCGGTGTGGGTCCGCCCGCCGCCACCGGGGGCGCGCGAGCCACCAGGCCGGGGCCGCGCCCAGCAGGAAGGGCCATGGCTGCCAGCCGGGCAGCAGACCGCCCAGGCCGGCGATCAGCAGGAGCTGCTGGCCCGCCGCGACGAGGGTCAGCGCGACGGCGATGACGAGGGCCGCTCGGGTAGTGCTTCTGATTGACATCCCTGCGACGCCTCCATCATGATTGTGCTAATTCATTAATGGAAGCACACTGAGGCGGGTGGAAGGTGACGTGGTCGACTACCGGATCGACCGGGGCAGCGGCGTACCGGCCTACGTGCAGATCGTCGAGCAGACCGAACGAGCGCTCCGGATGGGCACGTTGAAGGTCGGGGACAAGCTGCCCACGGCCAAGGAGGTGGTGGCGGCGACCGCCATCAACCCCAACACCGTGCTGCGGGCCTACCGCGACATGGAGCAGGCCGGCCTGGTCGAACTGCGCCGCGGGCTGGGCACCTTCGTCACGCGGTCGCTCGTCCGGCCCGGCGCGGAGGACGACTCACCCCTGCGCGCGGAACTCACCGCCTGGACGGCACGCGCACGGGCCGCGGGTCTGGAACGGGCCGACATCTTGGCCCTGGTCACAGCCGCCCTGGACGACGAAGGCGGCGAGCAGGACGGCAATCCGAGCAAGCCAAGCAACACCAGCGCTCCCCGGGAGACCGGGAGCCGGAAGAGGAGGACGCATGACCGGGCCTGACGCGCCGGCCGCGCTGCGCGCCACGGGACTCGGGTTCCGGTACCGGGCGCGGGGCGGCTGGACCCTGCGTGACTGCGGGTTCACCGTGCCGAGCGGCCGTATCACCGCACTCGTCGGACGCAACGGCGCCGGCAAGAGCACCCTGCTGCACCTGGCCGGCGGCCTGCTGCACGCCGACGTGGGGGACCTGCGCGTACTGGACGCCGTACCGGGAACCCGCGAGGCGCGTGCCCGGGTCTCCCTGCTCACCCAGGACAAGCCGCTCTACCCCCGCTTCACCGTGGCGGACACCCTGCGGATGGGCGAGAAACTGAACTCCACGTGGGACCGGGCCGCCGCCGAGCAGATCGTCCGCGAGGGTGGCATCCCGCTTGCCGCCCGCGTCGGCGAACTGTCCCCCGGACACCACACCCGCGTCGCGCTCGCCCTGGCACTCGGCAAGCGGCCCGAACTGCTGCTGCTCGACGAGCCGATGGCCGACCTCGACCCCGTCGCACGGGGCGAGATCACGGCGGCGCTGATGGCCGAGGCCGCCGAGCGTGGCACGAGCATCGTGCTGTCCTCCCACGTCCTGTCCGAACTGGAGCAGACCTGTGACTGGGTGCTGGTGCTGCGGAACGGCAGCGTCGAGCTGAGTGAGGACTCCGACGCGCTGCGCGAGAGCCACGCCGTGGTGACCGGACACGCCGACCAGGACGACGCCCTGACCGGACCGCACACCGTCGTACACCGCCGGGTAGGCGGCCGCCAGATGACTGCCCTGATACGACAGCGCGGACCCCTGCGCGGCGACTGGCACGTCGAGCGGCCCAGACTGGAGGACATCCTGGGCGGCTACCTCCAGGCCGACGACGCGGTGCGTCCGGCTGGCTCCGAGCGGACGGAGGCGGCGGCGTGAAAGGCTCCCTCTGGAACGGCTCCATCTGGCTCGCCTGGCGTCAGCAGCGGGTGCTGGTCGGCCTCGGCGCGGCCGTAATGGCCGTCACCGCGGCGATCGCCGCGTACTCCCGCTCGGGCATGCTGGACGCCCTGCGCAGCGGGCTGTTCGACCACTGCGATCCCGGGCCGCTGTCGTGCACGCGGTCCGACACCGGTCTGCCCCTGCTGCTCGATGTCGAGCCGCTGAAATACCTCGGCGCGCTGAACATCGTCCTGCCCGTCATCATCGGCGTCTTCTGGGGCGCCCCCTTGCTGGGCCGTGACCGGGAACTGGGCACGCACCGCATGGTCCTCGCCCAGGGCGTGAGCCGGGGCCAGTGGTTCGCCTCCCGGCTGGCGCTCGCCGCGGTGAGCACGGTGGTCCTCTCCGGCGTGCTCGCTGTGGTGTTCGCGTGGTGGTGGCGACCGGCCGCGGACCGGAGCTACGGCGTGTTCTGGTACGAGAACACGGCCCTGAGCGGCTCCGGCCCGCGCGTCGTGGCCGCCGCCCTGTTCGGCCTGGCAGCCGGCACGCTGCTGGGGCTGCTGGCCCGCCGGGTCCTGGCCGCCATGGGTCTGACCCTCCTGGTGACCGGGGCGGTGACGCTCCTGCTGGAGTGGACGCACCGGACGCGCCTGCTGGTCCCGCCGCACACCTACACGAGCGCCGGCAGCACCCCCAAGCCGCCCATGGGCGAGAAGTGGTCTACCGGCAACTACGGCCTCGTCACCGCCTCCGGCAACCGTGACGACGTGCTCAAGTGCCCCTTCCCGTCCAGTGCCGAGCTCCGGGAGTGCATGACCCAGCACGGGTACGTCGCCCGCTTCTACGAGGCCAACCCGGCTGGCGACTACTGGGTATTCCAGTGGACCGACACCGCCCTCCTCGGCGGTCTCGCCCTCCTGCTCACGGCCGTCACCGTGCTGCTCCTGCGCCGCCGCGTCTGACCGGGCCGCACCACCGGACCTGCTCCACCACCGGGCCCCCTTGTCCCGGCCCCCTTGT
This sequence comes from Streptomyces sp. NPDC014995, assembly GCF_043080745.1. Lineage (NCBI taxonomy): Bacteria > Bacillati > Actinomycetota > Actinomycetes > Kitasatosporales > Streptomycetaceae > Streptomyces > Streptomyces sp. NPDC014995. The sequence continues at coordinate 120,621 of NZ_JBIBVX010000002.1, read as the reverse complement.
CACCTTGTCACCGGTCCCCATCTCCGGGATCCCTCTCGCACGGAGGTCGCTTCGCCATGCCTGCCGACGCCACGTCACCCAGGAAGCTGCGGAACAACCGCGCCGCCCTCACCCACAAGATCGGCTACGCGCTGCGCCACCCCGGCCGCGTCGTCCCGTACCTCGGCCGGGCCGGCCGGGACGCCTGGCTCAGCCTGAAACACCGCGACCACGTCGGCTACTACCGGGCCGTGATGGCCTCGGACACCCGCCGCAACCCGGAGGCCGCGGTCGGCAGCCGGACCCACGACCGCTGGCTCGCGCTCGGGCAGATGCAGTTCGACTACCTCGTCGAGCACGGGCTGCGTCCCGAACACCGCATGCTCGACATCGGCTGCGGCAACCTGCGCGGCGGCTGGCGCTTCATCAGCCACCTCGACAGTGGCAACTACTACGGGATCGACATCTCGCCCGACATCCTGATGGCCGCCAAGAAGACCCTCAGCGAGCGCCGCCTCCAGGACAAGCTGCCGCACCTGACCATCACCGGCGACCTCACACTGGACTTCCTGCCCAGCAACCATTTCGACGTCGTTCACGCGCACAGCGTCTTCTCCCACTCGCCGCTGGAGGTCATCGACGAATGCCTCGCGCACGTCGGCCGCGTGCTGACCGACACCGGGTTCTTCGACTTCACCTTCGACCGCACCGAGGGCACTGAACACCAGGTGCTGCGCGAGGACTTCTACTACCGCACCGAGACCCTCCTGGCCCTGGCGCGCCAGCACGGTCTGCACGCACGCTTCATGGAGGACTGGGAGGAGCGCCCGCACGGCCAGTCGAAGATACGCGTCGGCCGTTCAGCCCTGGCCGTGGCGTAGGCCATCCGCCGGCGTTCGGGTGCGGCTCGCGCCGCGCCCGAAGGCGCGCTTCGCGGCCGTTTGAAGGCGGCCGCGCGGGCAACGTCCTGGATCGCGGCATGTCGGGACTCGACCCGCCTCGGTCTTCCCGGACCATCCGCCGAGCGCCGCCGTCATGCGGTCGAGGTCGGCGAGGAGGGCGGCCAGGCGCCGCTGCGGGATCGCGTCGATCATCTGTCGCTCGATGGCGTAGACGGCGGGCCGGGAGATCAGATCCGCTTCCGGAGCGTGCCCACCGCTCGGCCTCCTGGGGCTGTCGCTCCTGCTGCAGGAAGTCCTTCCCACACAGGCCACGTAGTCCTGGTCCAAGCAGTCCTGGTGTGGCGCATGCCATAGGAACCCCGCCGGAGCCGCGGAGAGTAACGGGTGTGAGGCAAACAGAACCATCGGGGTCGATGCGTGCTCGCATACGGGCGGGGGACCGTGCGGCGTTCGCCGACCTGTACGACGAACACGCGCGGGCGGTCTACAACCATGCCCTGCGCCTGACCGGCAACTGGTCGGAGGCCGAGGAAGCCATGTCCGAGACCTTCCTCGCCGCCTGGCGTACCCGGGACAAGGTGGAGCCGGAGGGTGGTTCACTCAAGCCGTGGCTGCTCGGCATCGCCACGCACAAGGCGCACAACGCCAACCGTGGGTTGCGCCGTCGGCTCGTCTTCCTGGCGCGCAGTCCGGCACCCCGTCCCGTCGAGGACTTCGCGGATGAGACGGTAGGCCGGATCGACGACGCCCGCCGGCTCGTGGTGGTTCACGAGGCGCTGCACCACCTGCGCCGCCAGGACCGGGAGGTGTTCGCCCTCTGTGTCTCGGCCGGACTGGACTACCAGCAGGCCGCCGAGGCGCTCGGCGTCCCGGTCGGCACCGTGAGGTCGCGGCTGTCGCGCGCCCGGGCGCGGCTCGCCCGGATCAGCTCCGGTGAACTCGACCGCACCGGGGCGGAACCGCGGGGCCCTCGCGGAGAGAAGGAGAGTGAAGCCGCGTTCGCGGCCATGTTTCTGCAGGAGGAAACCGGATGAACAACAGCAATCCGCCGTACGCCGCTCCCACCGGGCGTGAGGTCGAGGAGTTGCTGTCGGCTCCGGCCGAATGGGACCTCCCGCCGAGCAGACACCTCCACTACAAGGACGTACTGATGCAGCACATCGACCACGACCGCACCCCCTCCACCCAGGCTCGCCCGACACCACACCGTCGGCTGACGCGTGCAGTCGTGCTGTTGCCCCTCGCGTCGATGGCACTGGCCGGGGCGTTGATCGTCACGCTCTCCGGCGCTGACGACACCTCCGTCCCGATGACCCGGGCCGACCAGGCCAACAGTGCCTCCGCCACCCTCAACCGGATCGCCGTCGCAGCCATGGCAACCGATGCGACGCCGGTGAAGGACGGGCAGTACGTGTATGTCGAGAGCCTGACCCGTTCGAACGAGGGCACCTTCGGCGGTCCCGTGCGGCTCGGTGCCCTGCACGAGCGGGAGGTCTGGATGTCGCAGGACTCCGGCCCCGTCACCAGGACCGGGTGGATCCGTGAATCTGGCAAGGGTGCCGTGATGCCCGGTCAGACCATTCCCATCGACTCCTCCGACGCCGTCCGGGCGGGCATCGACCACCCCACCTACAAGTGGCTGGCCTCGCTTCCCACCGACCCCGACGCGCTGCTCGAACTGCTCTACAAGCAGACCAGGGTGGACGACGGCCAGTCGAAGGAGCAGGTCGTCTTCTCCAGGATCGGCCAGTTGGTGGGCGAGACGATCATGCCGCCCGCGAACGCCTCCGCCTTCTACAAGGCAGCCGCGAAGATCCCCGGAGTGCAGGAGATCCCCGACGCCGTCGACGCCGCCGGCCGTCACGGCATCGCCGTCACGCGGGAAGACGCCTCCTCCGCCACGCGCGACGAATGGATCTTCGACAAGAACACCCTCGCGTTCCTCGGCTCGCGCTCGTACATCACCAGGGATGAGTCCAAGGGGGTCACTTCCGACACACTGTTCGGGACCGACGCCATCATGCGGCGCACGGTCGTCGACCAGCACGGCAAGGCACCGGCCAGGACCGACAGCTGACCGGAGGGGACAAGGGCGTCACTGGAAATCAGACCCAGCTGGCCGAATCCGGCTGACACCCCGTCGCTAGGATCGCCGCCCATGGACACCAGGGGCGGGGCTTCCTCACATCAGAACACGGACTTCGGTACGGCCGTGGAGTTCGTGTACCGGCCGACGGCCGCGGACTTCGAGGAGGCGCTCCGGGCGAGGGCCCGTCGGTCACCGGCGGGGCGGGCCCAGGCGCTCATGGCGCCGCTGATGGCGGCAACCAGCGTAGTCGTATTCTCGGCTTTCAGCGGTGCCCCGCTGCCCGTGTGGATCGTCTCGCTGGTCATCGCCGTGCCAGTCGCGTTCTGGGGCACTGTACGAGGGCTGCGCACCATGGCCCGCCGGATGTTCAGCATGGTGGAGCCGTACGGGCAGTGCCGCACGGTGGCCGACGACCGCGGTGCGGTCTCCACCGGCGAGCGGGCTTCCTTCAGCATGGACTGGACGGTGTTCCGGGAGTATCTGGAGACGCCTGGACTGTTCGTGCTCCTCGGCGGTGAGCGTGCGGCCGGAGTCGCGCTGCTTCCCAAGCGGGGCGCTCAGGACCCTGCGGACGTGGAGCGGCTCCGGGTGATCCTGGACCGGAACCTGAAGCGGCTCTAGACGGCTGCGGGGACCCCCGCCGCCTCCCGGCGGGGGCCTCCTGCGTGGGCCTCAGGCCCTGACCGTGAGGTAGAGCCAGGTGCCCCACGTGCTCAGGTTGGTGTTGTCCTTCGTGCTGCGCTCGTACTGGGAGCGGACCCGGAACTTCTGGTTCAGCGCGTTGGTGAGGCTCAGCTGGGTCTTCGCGGTGCTGTTCGCGGTCAGGGTGAAGCAGCCCGACGTGGTGAGCGTGCGCCAGGCTCCGCTGGAGTACTGCTGGACCTGGAAGCGCTGGCACTGACCCGCCTTGTTCGGCGTCACGGTCGCGGTCACCGTGGGCTTCACCGTGCGGTGGTAGACGCGGTAGGTGATGCCGCTGTACGTGGTGCTCGTGTAGTAGCCGCCGAGCGTTGTCGCGACCTTCACATAGGTGTTGGCCGCGCGGGTGACCGTCGCCGGCGCGTAGCGGTAGTCGCCCGCGAAGTACGCCGTGAACGTCGTGTTGCGGGTGAGCTTGTAGGCGGCCGTCAGGTTGCCCTGGGCGTCCACGGTCCCCGTCTTGACCAGCGTCTTGGTGCCGCCGTAGGGCGTGGCGTAGAGCGAGACCGTACGGCTGTTGTACGTGGTGCCGAGGTGCGCGGTGACGGTGGCCGTCGCGCCGTACGCGTACGAGGACGCGTTGGTGGTGACGGACACGGCCGTCGCCGCGCGGGACACCTGGACGATGGCGGACGCGGTGGCCGCCCGGTGGGAGGCGTCGCCCGGGTAGCTCACCGTGTAGGTGTTGGCGCCGCCGATGGACGGCGTGTCCTTCACGGTGATCGTGCCGTCGGCGCCCACGGGCACGGTCCACTTCACCGGCGTCGTGGTGTGGGCGGCGTCCGTGCGGGAGACGGTGACCGTCTGGCCGCTGCCGTAGGGGGCGTCGCTCAGCCCGCCGCCGAAGGACAGGGCGGCCCCGCGTGTCGCGGTCGCCGGGGCCTTGAGGGTCAGGGCCGGGGCGTACGGGGAGACCATCACGCTCATGCCGGCGGATGTCGGCTGGTGGGTGGCGTCACCCGCGTACGACAGGATGTAGGTGAACTGTCCGGCGCTGCCCGGCGCGTCGGTGACCGTGAACCGGGTGGTGGCCGGGTCGACCGGGACGGACGGGAGCTGCACCGTCTCCTGTGTGGCGTCGTTCCTCCTGTCCACCTGGACGGTGGTGCCCTCGGGGAGGCTGCCGAGGCCCAGTTGGGTCAGGAGCGAGCCGGTGAAGACGACCGAGCCGGGGCTCGCCGAGGTGAGGTCCGGGCCCGTGAGGGTGGTCGGCAGCTTCGCCACGTGCACCGTCAGGGAGGCCGTCGCGGCCCGGTGCGTCGCGTCACCGGCGTACGACACCTGGTAGGTGTACGTTCCCTCGTCCTGCTGGGTGTCGCTGAGGGCGAACGTCCCGTCCTCGCCGACCGTGGTGTCGGGCAGGGCCGTGCCGTCGCGGGTGACCTGGAGGGCTGCGCCGGCCGGCAGGAAGCCGCGGGTGCTCAGCGAGCCGGTGATCGTGTACTGCTGGGTGGGGACCGCGTACTTCGGGTGTTCCAGGGAGAGTTGGGTGTCCGTCAGCTTGGCGGTGCTCAGCACGTTGAGGGTGTGAGCACCCGAGGAGTCCCGCGTGACGGCGTAGAGCGTCGTGCCGTCGGTTCCCCATTCCAGGCCGTCGGGGGCGACGGTGGTGCCGGACGGGAAGGTGACGCGGTTCTCGGCGAGGGTGTTGGAGCCGGCGTAGAGGTAGACGCCGGAAGTGCCGGCGACGGCGATCGTGCCGTCGGTGTCGGCCGCGACCGCGTTCGGGGCGGAGTTCGCGCCGCCGGTGAAGTACCCGGCGGGGTCGGCGCCGGCCAGGTCCGAGCTGCGGTACGCCTTCAGAGCGAGCTGCTGCGGGGCGGCGAGCAGCACCTTCGTGCCGTCGCCGGTGACCTCGAACCCCGTCGCCGTGCCGCCGTGGACAAGGGTGTCGGCCTTGGCCGACGGGGTGCCGGAGGAGACGTCGAAGGTGGCCACGTGGCTGAGGTTCTGCTGCGGCTCCTCCGCCGCGAGTACGTCGCCGCCCGTCGTGAGCAGCGGTGCGACCGACCAGTGCGACATGGCGGGCTGCGGGGTCGCCGCCGGGGCGGCGGCGGACGGGTCGACCGATCCGATGCCGCCCTTGCCGTCGGCCGTGTATCCGTACCAGACCCGGCCGCCGGCCACGGCGACGGAGACCGGGGCGCTGCCGGTCCCGGTGGACCAGCGGCCGGTCTCGGTGAGCGTCGCCGCGTCGATGGCGGCGATCGCGTCGCCGTCCGCCAGGGCCGCGTACAGCGTGCCGCCGTCGGACGACAGCGCCAGTCCGGTGGCGCCCTGCTCGCCCGGGATGGTGGCGACGGGGGCGCCGGACAGGTCGGTGACCACGATGCCGGTCGAGCCGGCGCCCTGGCTGAAGAAGACGCGCTGGTGAGCGGTGTCGACCAGCATGTCCGCGTAACCGGACAGCGGCAGCACCGCGGTGCCGTCGGCGAAGGCGGCCGAGCCGGCCAGGCCGACGGTGGCGGTGGTCAGCCCGGCGACGAGGGAGAGGGCCGCGGCGAGCGAGACCTGCTTGAGGCGCATGAAGCTCCTGTGAAAAGAGTGAGACAAGCAGGCCGGACAATAGCTCTTGCCGGTGACAGGCCACCTCGCGGGGGCCCCTCACGCTCCCTTGAGAGGTCCCGACGAAGGCGTCGGACGTGGCGGTGGGTGATCAGGCAGGTGCCGAGGCCGAGGAAGGCTTCGTGGATGTCGTCGCGTCGTTCCCGGCGGACGCGCTGCCGGCGGAAGCCGTGGAGTCAGGAGACGAAGCCAGGAGATGGACGGGCGGGGTTGCGGAAGGCGAGGCCGACGGAGGTCGCCTACCGCCGATCCGGGCCGGACGGCCCCTCGTCCGCGGCCCCAGGAGACGGAGTCGGGACACCGTGAGCGGGATGCCCTGGGCTCCGGCCGAGAGATGGACGCGCGGCGTTACCAGCCGAACTCCGGTGGGCCCATGACTTCCGTGCCGACCTGCTGCGCCAGCCATGCCGCTCGGTCGTCGTGTCCGGGGCGGGCGTGGATGAAGACGGTGTGGTCCGGTGTCCATTCCTCGCAGTGGATGTCGTGGCTGTGACAGGCGATCTCCAGCTCGGCGTACTTGTACTCCTCGTCCAGCCCGAGGCCGGGGACGGGGGGCCACTTCAGGTCGTGCCAGAGGATGTGGCAGCTGGTGATGGCCGCCCAGGACCGGAGGTTCTCGCGAGCCTGCTCGGAGTCGTCGGCGGCGAGTTCCAGGCTCGCGGGGAGGGTGGCTCCGTCCGGGCCGTACGGCGTGACGAGGGCCGTGGGGTGTGTCTCCGTCAGGCGGCGCAGCTCGTCGTCCGTGGTGGCCCAGGCGTTCAGGTAGCAGGCGTCCGGGCGGTACCAGGACGCGGCCTTCAGGAGTGCGGTCGCGAGGTTCCAGGCCTCGTTCAGGTCCGTGGTGTGCAGGACCGGCCACGCGTGTGTGTTCCCCATGGGCGGCATCCTGCCAAGCCGCGCGTCCACCCGGGCGTTGTGGCGGCTCGTCGGCGGGGGCGGTGGAGCGAGGGGCGTTGTCAGTGGTGGGGCCTACCGTGGTGGGTGATGGCACAGGCGTGGAAGTGCGCGGGGCTGCGGTGGTCGGCGCAGGGGCCCGTGCTGGTGTGGGACGGGGGGCGGCGTAGCCCGCTGTCGTGGGGGAAGCGGGTGGCCTTCGGGGTCCTGGAAGGGGGTGTGCGCGGGTGTGTGGGGGCTCGGGGGAATCCGTGTCCGGTGCGGGCTGTCGTGCCGGGGAGGAGCCCGGGTGGTCGGTGCGAGGAGTGTGCGCGGCTGGACCGGGCGCACTCCGTCGCCGCCGACGGGGTCGCCGACGACCCGCGGCCGTACCGCGTCTATCTGGCGTGGTTCGGGCCGGGCCTGGTCAAGGTCGGGATCACGGCGGTCGAGCGGGGGACGGCACGGCTGCTGGAGCAGGGGGCGGTCTGCTTCAGCTGGCTGGGTGTCGGCCCGCTGATGGCCGCCCGGCGTACGGAGGAGCTGCTGCGGGCCGCCCTGCGCGTGCCCGACCGGATTCCGTACGCCGAGAAGCGGGCGGTACGGGGCCGGTTGCCCGTAGGAGAGGAGGAACGGGCTCGTGAGATGGGGGAACTGCACGCGCGGGCCGTCGAACTGGGCGGCTGGCCCGAGTCGTTGACGCGGGAGCCGTTCCGGGCCGTCGACCATGTGCGGGCATTCGGGCTCGCGGGGGCGCCGGCCGCCCTCGGCGCGGTGAGTGAGCTGGTCGCCGGGGGCGCGGTGAGCGGGGAGCTGGTCGCGGCGGCCGGGCCGGATCTGCATCTGGCGACGGGGGCGGGGGTCCTCGTACTCGACACCCGGTTGATGACCGGCTGGGAGATCGTGCCGACCGCGGTGGGGGACGTCACCGTCCCCGTGAGGGAGTTCGAGGGGCAGGGGGGTGGGGACGCGCCTCTTCAGGAGGGGCTGTTCTGACCCGCTGTGATGCGGCGAGCGGCGGTGGGTGGCGGAGCGCGGCGGCCGGCGGTGGCCGGCGGTGGCAGGGGGAAGGACGGCCGGTTCCTGACAGCCTTCCCAAAGGTCCCGCATCGGGGAGTCAGTGCCTCCGGGTGATCATCCAGGGCGGGGAAACGGCGCGTAGGTGCGCATTCCTCCCGCTGCTGAGGGCTTCCCTGAGAGCTTCCTGTGTGTTTCTCAGGGAAATCACAGACAACGGAAAGGGCTCTCTCAGAGGGCCCCGACATGGTGTCTGCCATGACCACGACCTCGCCCCAGGGGCGCACCGAACTGCTGAGGCCGGACGGGAGCCCCGTCCGAGTGCTTGTGGTGGACGACGAACTGTCGATCACCGAGCTGCTGTCCATGGCCCTGCGCTACGAGGGATGGCAGATCCGGAGTGCGGGGGACGGCACGGGTGCCGTTCAGACCGCTCGTGAGTTCCGGCCCGACGCCGTCGTCCTCGACATGATGCTGCCCGACATGGACGGGCTGACCGTCCTGGGGCGGCTGCGGCGGGAGCTGCCCGACGTGCCGGTGCTCTTCCTGACCGCCAAGGACGCGGTCGAGGACCGGATCGCGGGTCTGACCGCCGGCGGTGACGACTACGTCACCAAGCCGTTCAGCCTGGAAGAGGTCGTCGCCCGGCTGCGCGGGCTCATCCGGCGTTCCGGCGCCGCCGACCGGCGGTCCGACTCCGTGCTGGTCGTCGGCGATCTCACCCTGGACGAGGACAGCCACGAGGTGTCGCGGGCCGGGGAGAACATCCACCTCACCGCCACCGAGTTCGAGCTGCTGCGCTTCCTCATGCGCAATCCCCGGCGTGTCCTCAGCAAGGCGCAGATCCTGGACCGCGTCTGGTCGTACGACTTCGGCGGTCAGGCCAACGTCGTCGAGCTGTACATCTCGTACCTGCGGCGCAAGATCGACGCCGGGCGCGAGCCCATGATCCACACCCGGCGCGGTGCCGGTTACCTGATCAAGCCGGCCGGCTGAGGCGGACCGGGCGGCAACCGGTGGGGCGGTCGGCACTGATGCCCACCGCCCGCCGTGCGGTGCACGCGGCGCCGGGAGGAGCGAGGGAAGCGTGATGAGCAGGCAGAGAAGACAGCGCCAGAAGCAGAAGCAGAAGAGGCAGCGCACCCCGCGGTCCCTGCGGTCGCGGCTGGTCGTCTCCGCGGTCACGCTGATCGCCGTGGTCTGCGCCGTGATCGGCACGGTGACGACGATCGCCCTCCAGCAGCACCTCTACAAGCAGTTGGACGGCCAGGTCCAGGAGGTCGCCCGGCGGGCCGGCGGCCCGAAGCCGGGCGGCGGCGCCCCCGGCGGCCCGGTGGTCCCGGACACGAGCACGTCGTCGGACGGCTCCTCCACGTCCTCGGCGTCGACCTTGTCGACGGGCGACAAGCTGGAGTTCGTCACCAAGGGCCCGACCCAACCGAACACGATCGTCGCCACCGTGAGCGGCAGCACGGTCGGCACGGCGGTCATCGCCACCGAGAACAGCACCGGCACGGGCATGACCGCCAAGGCGCTCTCCGCCGCCGTCGAGGCCGCGCTGGCGAAGGTGCCGAGGGACGACGGCACCCACACGGTGGAGATCCCCGGCAAGGGCGAGTACCGCGTCAAGTACGTCGACACCTACAGCGACCGCGGCGCCTTCTACGTCGCCCTGCCCACCGACTCCGTCAGCGCCACCATCAACACCCTCATCCTCGTCGAGGTCAGCGTCACCGCCGCCGGTCTCATCGCGGCCGGCATCGCGGGATACGTGCTGGTCGGCGTCGCCACCCGCCCCCTGCGCAAGGTCGCCGCCACCGCCACCCGCGTCTCCGAACTCCCCCTGCACACCGGCGAGGTCAACCTCAGCGAGCGTGTCCCGGAGTCCGAGACCGACCCGCACACCGAGGTCGGCCAGGTCGGCGCCGCGCTCAACCGGATGCTGGACCACGTCCACGGCGCCCTGCACGCCCGCCAGCAGAGCGAGACGCGGGTCCGGCAGTTCGTCGCGGACGCCAGCCACGAGCTGCGCACCCCCCTCGCCTCCATCCGCGGGTACGCCGAGCTCACCCGGCGCGGCCGGGAACAGGTCGGCCCCGACACCCGGCACGCCCTGGGCCGTATCGAGTCCGAGGCGGGGCGGATGACCCTCCTCGTCGAGGACCTGCTGCTGCTCGCCCGCCTGGACGCGGGCCGGCCGTTGCAGTTCGACCAGACCGACCTCGTACCGCTGGTCGTCGACACGATCAGCGACGCGCGGGCCGCCGGACCGGACCACGTCTGGCGGCTGGAGCTGCCCGACGAGCCCGCGCTCGTCTCGGCGGACGCGGCGCGCCTGCAACAGGTGCTCGTCAATCTGCTGGGCAACGCCCGTACGCACACCCCGCCCGGCACGACCGTCACCGCACGCGTCCAGCGGCGCGGCCCGTGGCTGTGCGTGGACGTGCAGGACAACGGCCAGGGCATCCCGTCGGACCTGCTCCCGCACGTCTTCGAACGGTTCGCCCGCGGCGACTCCGCGCGCTCCCGCTCCACCGGTTCGACCGGCCTCGGCCTCGCCATCGTGCAGGCCGTCGCGACCGCGCACGGTGGCGCCGTGACCGTCGACAGCGTGCCCGGACGGACCGTTTTCACCGTGCACCTGCCCGCGCTCGCGCCCGCCGTCCCCCGGCCCGCGCCCGAAACGAACTGGCAACTGGACTCACAGGGCCAGCACAGGGCCGGCACATGGGTGCAACAGGGCGCTTGACGAAAGTCGTCGACATGCGAACCGACTCTTCTTCCGGCACCCTGCCGGCGCGGGAGCACCTCCCGGCCGCCACAGCCGGTACGCCTGTCCTGGACGTAGTGATCCCCGTCTACAACGAGGAGAAGGACCTCCAGCCGTGCGTCCGCAGACTGCACGACCACCTCACCCGGACGTTTCCGTACCCGTTCCGCATCACGATCGCGGACAACGCGTCGACGGACGCCACCCCTGACGTGTCGCAGCTGCTGGAGACGCGGATCCCGGAGGTGACGTCCTTCCGGCTGGAGCAGAAGGGCCGCGGGCGTGCGCTGCGGGCCGTCTGGGCGGCCTCGGACGCCCCGATCCTCGCCTACATGGACGTGGACCTGTCCACCGACCTCAACGCGCTGCTGCCGCTGGTGGCGCCGCTGATCTCCGGCCACTCCGACCTGGCGATCGGCTCCCGCCTGGCCCGCAGCTCCCGCGTGGTGCGCGGCGCCAAGCGGGAGTTCATCTCCCGCTCCTACAACCTGATCCTGCGCGGCTCGCTCCAGGCCCGCTTCTCGGACGCCCAGTGCGGATTCAAGGCGATCCGCCGTGACGTCGCACAGATTCTGCTCCCCCTGGTGGAAGACACCGGCTGGTTCTTCGACACTGAGATGCTGGTGCTCGCCGAGCGTGCCGGTCTCCGTATCCACGAGGTGCCGGTCGACTGGGTCGACGACCCGAACTCCACGGTGCACATCGTGAGGACGGCGACCGAGGACCTGAAGGGGGTGTGGCGCGTAGGGAAGGCCCTGGCCACCGGTTCGCTTTCGCTGGACCGGCTGACCAGGCCGTTCGGCGACGACCCCCGCGACCGCGAGATCATGGACGTACCCAAGGGCCTGGCCCGCCAGCTCGTCGGCTTCTGCTTCGTCGGTGGCCTGTCCACCCTCTTCTACCTGCTGCTGTACAGCGGCTTCCGGCAGTTCTCCGGCTCCCAGGTGGCCAACGCGCTGGCGCTGCTCGTCTCCGCCATCGCCAACACCGCCGCCAACCGCCGGCTCACCTTCGGGGTGCGCGGCCGCTCCGGCGCCGTCCGCCACCAGGCGCAGGGCCTGGTCGTCTTCGGCATCGGCCTCTCGCTGACCAGCGGCTCGCTCGTCGCCCTCAACGCGGCGACGTCGGACCCCGCGCACTCCACCGAGCTGGCCGTCCTCGTCGCCGCCAACCTCGCGGCGACGGTGCTGCGCTTCCTGCTCTTCCGGGTGTGGGTCTTCCCCGACCGGCGGGAGAGCGAGGACCGGCCCGCGACGGCATCGCCCGGCCCGGCCTCGTCGACGTACTCCACCACCGCGTCGCAGGCGCCGCTCGGGCAGCGCCGGAACACCACTGCCGACCCGTACGACACCACCCAGTTCCGCGTCGGTGAAGCCGCGGACGGCACCTGGAGGGACGCCACCACGCGGTTGCAGCCGGTGCGCCCCCACGACACAGACCCGGGGGACGCCCGATGACCACCGACCTCGACCGGACGGCCACCTGGGGCCCGCCGGAGACAGCACCTGCCGTGCGCCGGGAACCGGCCGTCCCGGCCCCCGGGCCGGGTGAGCCGAAGCAGCCCTTCGTCCGCAGACTGTGGCGCGGCCGCCCCGAGGACCCGCGCTGGGCGCGCCCGGCCTTCCTCGGCCTGCTGCTCGTCACCTGCCTCCTCTACCTGTACGACCTCAGCGCCTCCGGCTACGCGAACTCCTTCTACTCCGCGGCCGTGCAGGCCGGCAGCCAGTCCTGGAAGGCCTTCTTCTTCGGCTCGCTGGACGCGGCCAACGCCATCACCGTCGACAAGCCCCCGGCCTCACTGTGGCCGATGGCCCTGTCGGTCAAGATCTTCGGCCTGAGCTCCTGGGCGATCCTCGTCCCCGAGGTGCTGATGGGCGTCGGCACGGTCGCCGTCGTCCATGCGGCCGTGCGCCGCCGCTTCAGCGCGGGCGCCGCTCTGATCGCGGGCGCGGTCCTCGCGCTCACCCCGGTCGCCGCGCTGATGTTCCGGTTCAACAACCCGGACGCGATGCTGGCGCTGCTGATGGCGGTGGCCTGCTACCTCGTGATCCGCGCCCTGGAGGACGGCCGCACGAAGTGGCTGGTGTGGGTGGGTGTCGCGATCGGCTTCGCCTTCCTCGCCAAGACCCTCCAGGCCTTCCTGATCCTGCCGCCGCTGGCGATCGTGTACGCGGTCTGCGCGCCGGTGAGCCTGAAGAGGCGTTTCGGGCAGCTGGCCCTGGCGACGGTCGCCCTGGTCGTCTCCGGCGGCTGGTGGGTCGCGATCGTCGAGCTGTGGCCGGCCACCTCCCGCCCGTACATCGGCGGCTCGCAGAACAACTCCTTCCTGGAGCTGACCTTCGGCTACAACGGTCTCGGCCGTCTCAACGGCGAGGAGACCGGCAGCGTCGGTGGTGGCGGCAACGGCGGCGGCAGCTGGGGTGAGACCGGCTGGGACCGTCTGTTCGGCTCCGGCATCGGCGGACAGATCTCCTGGCTGATCCCGGCCGCGCTGATCCTGCTGGCCGCGGGCCTGGTGGCCACCCGCAGGGCCCCGCGCACATCGGTGACGCGCGGATCCTTCCTGGTCTGGGGCGGCGCGCTGCTGATCACCATGGTGGTCTTCAGCTACATGCAGGGTATCTTCCACGAGTACTACACCGTGGCCCTCGCCCCCTACATCGCGCCGCTGATCGGCATGGGCGCGGCCCAGCTGTGGCAGGAGCGCGACAAGGCGTGGGCGTCGCTGACCCTGGCGGCCGCGACGACGGCCACCGCGGTCTGGGGGTACGTCCTCCTCAACCGCTCCTCCGACTACCTGCCGTGGCTGAAGTGGCTGGTCCTGGTGGGCGGCCTCGCCGCCGCGCTGGGCCTGGTCCTCGTGGCCCGGCTGGGGCGCCGGCTGGCCCTCGGTGCGGCGGGGCTGGGCCTGGCCGCGGCGCTGGCCGGCCCGACGGCGTACACCCTCACCACGCTGAGCGAGGGCCACAGCGGTTCGATCGTCACCGCCGGCCCGGCGGTCTCGGGCGGCCGGGGCGGTCTGGGCGGCGGTGGCGGGCCGGGCGGCGGCGGTGGCATGGGCGGCGGGATGCCCGGCCAGAACCAGCAGAACGGCAACGGCACCACGCAGAACCAGGGCAACGGGTTCCCGGGTGGCATGGGCGGCGGGATGCCCGGCCAGAACCAGCAGAACGGCAACGGCACCACGCAGAACCAGGGCAACGGCTTCCCCGGCGGCCAGACCGGCGACGGCGGCCGAATGGGCGGCGGCGGTGGCGGCATGGGCGGCCTGCTGAACGGCGCCAGCGTCACCTCCGAGGCCCAGAAGCTGCTGGAGACCGACTCCGACCAGTACACGTGGGTCGCGGCGGCCATCGGCGCCCAGAACGCGGCGAGCTACCAGCTGGCCACCGGCGACCCGGTGATGGCGATCGGCGGCTTCAACGGCACCGACCCGTCCCCGACGCTCGCGCAGTTCAAGGAGTACGTGGCCGACGGCAGGATCCACTACTTCGTCAGCGGCGGATCCGGCGGTGGCATGGGCGGCAGCGGCGACGGCACGTCCGCGCAGATCACCGAGTGGGTCGAGGCCAACTTCCAGCAGATCACCGTGGGTTCGGCCACCTTCTACGACCTCACGCAGAAGGCGAGCGGCTGACCCGCGGGACGACGGTTCGCCGACGACGGGCGGTGGCCCGGGGAGCTTCCAGCCCCGGGCCACCGCCTTTCCCGTACGGCCGGAAAGGCTGTTGTACGCCGTATGGGAACTGTTCTACGGTGTACAACATGTCCGCGCCCTCCACCTCCGCCGCGCCCTCCGCACACCCGTCCCCCGAAGGCCACCCCCAGCGCTGGCTGATCCTCGGCGTGATCTGCCTCGCGCAGCTCACCGTGGTGCTCGACAACACCGTCCTGAACGTGGCGATCCCGTCGCTGACCCGCGAGATGGACGCGGCCACCGCAGACATCCAGTGGATGATCAACGCCTACTCGCTGGTCCAGTCCGGACTGCTGCTCAGCGCCGGCAGCGCCGCCGACCGCTACGGCCGCAAGAAGATGCTGACCGCCGGCCTGGCGCTGTTCGGCATCGGCTCGCTGGGGGCCGGCCTCGCCGAGACCTCCGGCCAGCTGATCGCCGCGCGCGCCGGGATGGGCATCGGCGGGGCGCTGCTGATCACCACCACCCTCGCGGTCGCGATGCAGATCTTCGCGCCCGCGGAACAGCCGAAGGCGATCGGCATCTGGGCCGCGGTGAACTCGCTGGGCTTCGCGGCCGGCCCGCTCATCGGCGGCTTCATGCTCAACCACTTCTGGTGGGGCGCGATCTTCCTGGTCAACCTGCCGGTCGTCGCGCTGGGCCTGGTGGCGGTCGTCACCCTGGTCCCCGAGTCCAGGAGTCCCCGGGGCGACCGCCCCGACCTGCTCGGCGCGCTGCTCTCCACGATCGGCATGAGCTCGCTCGTCTTCGCGATCATCTCCGGCCCGTCGCACGGCTGGACGTCGGGGCGGGTGCTGGTGAGCGCGGCCGTGGCGGTGCTCGTCCTCGCCCTGTTCGCCCACTGGGAGAGCAGGATCCCGTATCCCATGCTCGACCCGCACTTCTTCCGCGACCGCCGGTTCACGGGCGCGGTGTCCGGCGCGGTCCTGGTCACCTTCGGCATGGGCGGCGCGCTGTTCCTGCTCACCCAGCACCTTCAGTTCGTCCTCGGCTACGGCCCCCTGGAGGCGGGCCTGCGGACCGCGCCGCTGGCGCTGACGGTCGTGGCCCTCAACTTCACGGGGGTGGCGGCGAAGTGGATGGCGAGGCTGGGCGGTCCCCTCTCCATCCTGCTCGGGATGACGCTGATGTCCGGGGGGCTGGTCTCCGTCGCCACGACGGCCTCCGGCGGTTACGCGGGCACGCTTCTGGGGCTGCTGCTCATCGGTACGGGCACCGCGATCGCCGGCCCGGCGATGGCCCACGCGATCATGAGCTCGATACCGCCCGCGAAGGCGGGGGTCGGGGCCGGAATCAACGGCACGCTCGCGGAGTTCGGCACCGGACTGGGCGTGGCCGTTCTCGGGGCCGTGCTCAGCTCGCGGTTCGCGGCGGTGTCCCTGCCGGTGGCCTTGGCGGCGGCGCACACGGCGGCGGAGCGGAAGCGGGTGGTCGACGCGTTCTCCTCGGGGCTGGAGACCAGCCAACTGGTGGGGGCGGCGGCCGTGTTCCTCGGGGGTGTGGTGGCGGCGGGGCTGCTGCGCAGGGCGGAGAAGAAGGACGCGGAGGCGGTGGGCGCCTCATGAGCCGCGTGCCAGGCCCCCCGGCCCCGGGATGATCCGAAGGACACGGCCTAGCATCGTCATCAGTGCCCGGAACCCCAGGAAGGTGCGCCATGGTGAAGGCTGCTGGCAAGGCCGCACGGTCCAGCGTGTGGCTGGACGGCAAGGCGCGCCGGGGTCGGGGCGGTGGTCAGCCGTCGGGGCTCGACCGGGAGCGGATCACCGAGGTCACCGTACGGCTGCTGGACGAGGAGGGGCTGGACAAGTTCTCCATGCGGCGGCTGGCGGCCGAGCTGAACGTGACGGCGATGTCCGTCTACTGGTACGTCGACACCAAGGACGACCTCCTCGAACTCGCCCTGGACGCCGCCTTCGGCGAACTGGAGCTGCCCGATCCGGAGGCCGGGGGCGCGGACTGGCGCGACCAGCTCCGCGCCCTGGCCACGGCGTACCGCACGCTGCTGGTGCGCCACCTCTGGCTGTCGCCGCTCGCCGGCCGGTACCTCAACATCGGCCCGCACTCCCTGGCGTTCTCCCGCACGATCCAGCAGGTCATCCGCCGCAGCGGCCTGCCCGCACACCGCGTCACGAGCGCCATCTCGGCCGTCTTCCAGTTCGTGTACGGCTACGGCACGATCGAGGGCCACTTCTTCGGCCGGGTCGCGGACGCGGGCATGACGCCGGACGAGTACTTCCAGCACTCCATGAACACGGTGACCGAGGCCCCGCAGATCGCCTCGGTCGTCGAGGAGTCCAAGGACATCATGGCGGCCCGCGGCGGCGACACGGTCACCGAGATGCTCGACCGGGACTTCACCTTCGCCCTGGACCTGCTGGTGGCGGGCATCGAGGCGATGGTGGAACGAGGCTGACCGGCCCCCCGGCCGGCCACTCCTGAGCCGCTCCCCGGGTTACTCCTGCGGCGCGAGCCGCTCCCCGGCCTACTCCTGGGGCGCGAGCCGGGCCGGGAAGCCTCCGGTCGCCACCGGCCCCCACCGCTCCGGGGTGATCCGGATGATCGACTTGCCCTGCTTGACCATCGCCTCCCGGTACTCGTCCCAGTCCGGGTGCTCGCCCGCGATGTTGCGGTAGTACTCCACCAGCGGCTCGACGGAGTCGGGGGCGTCGATCACCTCGGCCGTGCCGTCGATCTGGACCCATGGTCCGTTCCAGTCGTCGCTCAGGACGATCAGGCTGACCCGTTCGTCCCGCCTGGCGTTGCGCGTCTTGGCCCGCTCCGGGTACGTGGACACCACGATCCGGCCCGAGTCGTCGACCCCGCAGGTCAGCGGCGACCCCTGGGGGCCGCCGTCGGCCCGCCGGGTGAGCAGGATCGCGCGGTGGCGGGGGCGTACGAAGTCCAGCAGCTCGTCGAGGCTGACGGAGGTGTTGGTCGCGATGTTCGGTGCCATGGGGTCAGCGTAGGCGCAGCGGCGTCCACCGCGGCCGACCCCGCCGGTGTCACGCCCGGGGCAGGGACTCCCCCCGCACCGCCTGGACGTCCAGCTCCACCTTCAGCGTCGTGCCGATGGCGGCGATGCCCGCCTGGACGACCTGGTTGTAGTTCATGGCGAAGTCCTCGCGGTGGAGTTCGGCCGTCGCGCGGAAGGCCGCGCGGGTGCCGCCCCACGGGTCGGCGCCGGTGCCGAGATGGGCGAGGTCGAGGTCGACGGGGCGGACGACCCCGCGCAGGCTCAGGTCGCCGTGGACCGTCCACCGGTCCGGGCCCGCGGCCGTCAGGCCGGTGGAGCGGTAGGTGATCTCCGGGTACGTCTCGACGTCCAGGAAGTCCGCGGAACGCAGGTGGGTGTCGCGCGTGCTGTTGCCGGTGTCGATGGACGCGGCGCGGATCACCGCCTCCACGCGGGACCTGGTGACGTCGTCCGGGGCGATCTCGACGCTCGCCGAGAACTCCGTGAACCGGCCGCGCACGCTGGAGATGCCCAGGTGCCGGGCGACCGCGCCGACCGTGGAGTGGGCCGGGTCGACGGTCCACGGGCCGGGCGGGGGCAGTTCGGTGCCGCCCTGCCGGGCCAGCGTGACCGTGCCGACCCGGACCGACCCTCCCGCACTCCCGGCTTCGCTCGAGCGGGAGGTGCCCCCGGCGGTGACGATCGCGCTGGAGGCGGTCGGCGCGTACCCGACGGCCGTGACGATCACGGTGTACGCCCCCGGCGCCAGCGCCGTCGGGTCCCGGACGACGCCCTCCGCGTCGGCCTCGGCGCGCAGCACCTGCGTGCCCGTCGTGTCGGTGACCGTGACGACCGCGTGCGACACGGCCCACCCGTCCCGGGTGCGGATCCTGGCGGTCAGTGCCATCTCAGGTAACTCCTCGGAGGGCACCGGCCCGTGGCGAGGCGCACCCCGCCACGGGCCGGTGCCGTGTCGTCCTACTCGCCGGGGTGGGCGAGTTCGATGTCGTGGCCGTCGACGCCGGTACCGCCGACGGTCAGCGCGGTGGCCACCGGCGGGTAGCCGGTCGCGATGACGGTGTACTCGCCGCCGTCGAGGTCGGTGAAGGCGTACGCCCCGTCCGCGCCGGTCGTGGCCGTGGCGACCACGTTGCCCGCCGCGTCCACCAGCGTCACCCGCGCGTCGGCCAGCGGGCCGTGCGGCGCCCGGACGACGCCCTGGACCTGCGCCCCCGCCTCGAGGACGGCCTCGACGCGGGTCACGCCGGTCGTGCCGATCTCGACGGGCAGCGCGCGGGGCCGGAACCCGGCGGCGTTCACCGCGACGGTCACGGCACCCGGCACCAGCTCCGCGAAGGAGAACTCGCCCTGGTCGCCGGTGGTTCCGGTGGCCAGCAGGTCCCCGCGCACATCGGTGACGATCACCATCGCGTCCTTGACGGGCTCCCCCGACCCGGCCGCCCGTACGACACCGCCGAGCCCACTGGTCCCGCTGAGCAGGATGTCGTACGCGACCGGCTCGCCGTTCACCACGACCGTGGACGCCTGCGGCTGGAACCCGTCGGCGGAGGCGATCAGCACGTACGAACCCGTGCCGGGCGCGTCCAGCGTGTAGGAGCCGTCGGCCTGGGCGACCGACCGGCCGAGCTGCCGGCCCGCGAGGGAGATCAGGGTGACGGCGGCCTGCGGGACGGGCGCGCTCTCCGCGCCGCGGACGAAGCCGCGGACGGGGACGCCGCCGTTGCCGGAGGACGCCGTGGGGGCGTCGACGGTGGCCACGGCCGCGTGCCGCCGCGTGCCGTCGGGGTTCGCCTCGGTGGTGGAGGCGGCGACGGCCCAGCTCGGGACCCTCTCCCGCGGCTGCTCGGCGGAAGCCGCGGCCCGAGCCGGGACGTCCGCCGGGGTTTGCGCCGAGGCCTCCGCCGGGGACTCCTCGGCCACCGCGGCCGTCTGCGCCAGCGCGCCCTTGGTCTTCAGCGGGACCTCCTTGATGAACAGCGTGATGAGGAGGGCGAGCAGCGCCATGACCGCCGCGATGAGGAAGACGTCGGCGATGCCGTGGCCGTACGCGCTCTCCATGACCGTGCGCAGGGGGACGGGCAGCTTGTCCATGTCGGGGATCTCGCCGGTGGAGCTGGAACCGGAAGCCTGCGAGGCGTACTCGGGGCCGAGGCCGGCGATGCCGTCCTGGGCGTAGTCGGTGATCCGGTTCGCCATGACCGCGCCGAGCGCCGAGACGCCCATCGCACCGCCGAGGGAGCGGAAGAAGGTGACGGTCGAGCTGGCCGAACCGAGGTCGCCCGGGTCCACCTGGTTCTGCGTGGCGAGCACCAGGTTCTGCATCATCATGCCGACGCCGAGCCCGAGCAGCGCCATGAAGACCGCGGTCTTCCAGTACTCGGTGTCGTAGCGGATCGTGCCCAGCAGCCCCAGACCGGCCGTGATGAGCACACCGCCGCTGACCAGCCAGGCCTTCCACCTGCCGGTGCGGGTGATGAACTGCCCGGAGACGGTGGAGGAGACGAAGAGCCCGCCGATCATCGGGATCGTCATGACACCCGACATGGTCGGCGACTTGTCGCGGGCCAGCTGGAAGTACTGCGCGAAGAAGACCGTGCCGGAGAACATCGCGACGCCCACGAACATCGAGGCGATCGACGACAGGGTGATGGTGCGGTTGCGGAACAGCCGCAACGGGATGATCGGCTCCGTGGCCCGGGACTCCACGAGCACGAAGACCAGCGCGAGGACGACCGAGCCGGCGACCATCGCGTACGTCTGCCAGGACAGCCAGTCGTACTTGTCACCGGCGAAGGTGACCCAGACCAGCAGCAGCGAGACCGAGGCCGAGACGAAGAACGCGCCGGCCCAGTCGACCTTCACGTCCCGCTTCACGACCGGCAGGTGCAGGGTCTTCTGGAGCACGATCAGGGCGATGACGGCGAAGGGCACGCCGACGTAGAAGCACCAGCGCCAGCCGAGCCAGCTGGTGTCGGTGATGACACCGCCGAGCAGCGGACCGCCGACGGTGGCGACGGCGAAGGTCGCGCCGAGGTAGCCGGAGTAACGACCGCGCTCACGCGGGGAGATCATCGCCGCCATCACGATCTGCGCGAGGGCGGAGAGCCCGCCGACGCCGATGCCCTGCACCACACGGCAGGCGATCAGCATGCCGGCGTTCTGCGACAGACCGGCGGCCGCGGAGGCGAGCACATAGATGACGAGCGCCAGCTGGACGAGCGCCTTCTTGCTGTACAGGTCGGCGAGCTTGCCCCACAGGGGAGTGGCGGCCGTCATGGACAGCAGGGTGGCGGTGACGACCCAGGTGTAGGCGGACTGGCCACCGCCGAGGTCGCCGATGATCTCCGGGAGGGCGTTCGAGACGATCGTGGACGACAGGATCGCCACGAACATCCCGAGCAGCAGCCCGGACAGGGCCTCCATGATCTGCCGGTGGGTCATCGGCGCGTCGCCGGAGCGCCCGGCGGAGCCTCCCCCGTGCTTGGCGTGAGCCCGCACACCGGCTGGTGTGGTCGTTGCCATGGGCTTCCTTCTCTTACGTCGCTTGTGCGGGTGTACGGGTGGACGGTTCGCGTACGGGAACGGGCGGTGCGGGCGGTGGCCGGTGCGGGGCGGACCGGCAGTCGCCGAAGCCGGCGCGCAGCCGGGCCATCAGCCGGATGAGCTGCCCGACCTCGTCCTCGGTCCAGTCGCTCAGGCGCTCCGCCAGCAGGTCGGTGCTCCGGCGGGACAGTTCGAGGAGAATCGCCTCGCCCTCGGGGGTGAGGCGCAGGATGCGGGAGCGCTTGTCCGCCGGGTCGGGTGAGCGCTCGAGCCAGCCCCGCTCGGCGAGGTGCGCGGCGTACCGGCTGGTCACCGACATGTCGACGGCGAGCAGCTCGGAGAGGGCGCTCATGCGCAGGTCGCCGTGGCGGTCGAGCAGCGCCAGGACCCCCGCCGAGCCCGCCGAGCAGTCGGGCGGCAGGATCCGCCCGAGGTCCCGCTTCACGGCCCCGAGGGCACTGAGCTGACGCGCCAGCTCCTCGTACTGCTCGTACTGCGCCTGCCCGGCCATCACACCTCCCGTTTCGTTGCTTAGGGCAACCATAGAAGCGCTTGGTTGTTACAGGCAAATAAAACGTCGGGGTGGCCGACAAAAACTTGGCAAAGGCAAGTATTGGGGAGTAAACGTGCTGATGAGCCCGGCGGAGCGGGAGGACGCCCTCCGGCGGAGCGTGTACCGGCGGACCTTGTAGAGGTGAGGGAAAGGGTCCGAGGGGGCGTGACGACCCCCACTTGGGCTGCCCCGCCCGCTTTCGCTAGTGTCTCGGCCCATGGCTAACACCCAGGGCCCCCAGGGCAACCAGGACCCCGCAGGCAGCACCCAGATGTTCCGCGCGTTCGTCGACGAGGGCGCCCCTCAGTCCTCCCGCCAGGCCCCCGCGCCGGCCGGCCCCCGCATCGGCCTGATCGTGGGCGTGGTCGTCGCGGTGGCGATCGTGGCGGCGGTGGCCTGGCTGGCGCTCAAGTAGCCCGACCCGCTCCTGCGGCCCGCGGCGTGCAGTTCGCGCCGTTCCCGTGGCTCACGAGGCCGCCGGGCTGAGGCGGCTTCAGCAGCTGTCGCGCGCCCCGCTCTCACTCCCAGCGCACCGACACCACCCGCGTCTCCACCCGCATGCCCAGCGGCACGCGCCAGGCGTCGACGCAGACCGTCCAGGTGCCCTGCTCGCGTGCGCCGGGGGAGACCGGCGCCGGCACGGGCCCGGTCGACTCGACCGTGGACCAGTCGGTGCCCAGGGCGTCGATGATGTGCGTCCCGAAGGTCACGGTGCCCGAACGGACGGCGGTGCCCCCGGAGTTGTGGAACTCCAGCGTCACCTGCTCGCACCACCGCCGGTCCGTGGCCGTCCGCACGGGTTCGCCCACGCTCAGGACGGCCGGGCCGGGAGTCCCCGAGGGCCCGGTGGAGGGCGCGGAAGGACCGGAGGGCGTGGAGGGATCCGTACGCGGGACCGTGGCCGTCGGCGAGGGTGAACGTGTCGACGCCCGAGGCGACTGGGAGCGCGGCCCGGGCGCCGGGCCGACGGCACCCCCCTCATGTGACGAGGCCGCGGTGCTCCCCGGTGCGGGCGCCGGACGGCCGGTGTCCGCAGGGGAGTCGGCACCGCCCTCCAGCGGCACCAGCCTCACTTCCCCCGTCGGCGAGGCCGCGGCGCCCGACGCCCCCGGCGCCGCCCCCACCGCCACGTACCCCTCGCCCCCGCCATCCCGGCCCACGGCCACTACCGCTCCCGCGCACACGACAACGGCCGCCGACGCGCCCAGCAGGGCGCCCCGGCGGCCATGTGTCCATGGAGGTCGGCGCATCGCGCCAGTGTGGCTGACGGTCCGTCAGGAGGGAAGCCCGTGTCGGCGCCGTTCTAGTCGGAGATCAGGCCGTCGCGGAGCTGGGCCAGCGTGCGGGTCAGCAGCCGGGAGACGTGCATCTGGGAGATGCCGACCTCCTCGCCGATCTGCGACTGGGTCATGTTGGCGAAGAAGCGCAGCATGATGATGCGGCGCTCACGGGGCGGCAGCTTGGCCAGGAGCGGCTTCAGCGACTCGCGGTACTCGACGCCCTCCAGCGCGGTGTCCTCGTAGCCGAGGCGGTCGGCCAGGGAGCCCTCGCCGCCGTCGTCCTCGGGGGCCGGGGAGTCGAGGGAGGAGGCCGTGTAGGCGTTGCCGACGGCCAGGCCGTCGACCACGTCCTCCTCGGACACGCCCAGGACCGCCGCCAGTTCGGCGACCGTCGGGGAGCGGTCCAGTTTCTGGGAGAGCTCGTCGCTGGCCTTCGTCAGGGCCAGACGCAGTTCCTGGAGGCGGCGAGGCACCCGCACCGACCACGACGTGTCGCGGAAGAAGCGCTTGATCTCGCCGACGACCGTCGGCATCGCGAACGTGGGGAACTCCACGCCGCGTTCACAGTCGAAGCGGTCGATCGCCTTGATCAGGCCGATGGTGCCGACCTGGACGATGTCCTCCATCGGCTCGTTGCGCGAGCGGAAGCGGGCCGCGGCGTAGCGCACGAGCGGGAGGTTGAGTTCGATGAGCGTGTCCCGGACGTAGGCACGCTCGGGGCTGTTCTCGTCGAGTGCGGCCAGCCGCAGGAACAGGGAGCGGGACAGGGTGCGGGTGTCGATGGCGCCCGTGGCCGGCAGAGCCGGGGTGGGCGCGGCCTCGAGGGCCGTGACGTCGTCGAGCAGGTCGGGCTCGACGGGCGTGACGGGCTCGGTGGGCGCGGATTCGCTCTTGGTGAGCGTGAGCACCTTCGAGCTGCCCTGGTCTGCGGACATGCCACCCCCTTTGGGTCGCGGGACGGTCGCGGCGGACTCTCCCGGAGAGGAAGGTCAGCCTTCACCTGAATACCGGAGCCGAAGCCTCGGCAAACGCGCTTCCCGCAGAATGTCACATGTCGGCAACACGCTGTAGTGACATGTCGACATCTGGGTAACGAATCGGCCCTGGAAAAAGGGGGTGTGACGGTGTTTCAGCGCAGTTCTGTCGGGATCCTCCCTGGTGAGCGATTCGCTCGCAACGGTGACCACTCGCTCCCGCATTCGGTTACGGCCGATCCCTCGGACGGACTACGCGTCGATCCTGTTCGCCGAGCGCAGCCGCTGGAAGCTACGCGCCAGTAGCCGAGAGACGTGCATCTGGGAGACGCCGAGTTCCGCGCTGATCTGGGACTGGGTGAGGTTGCTGTAGTAGCGCAGCAACAGGATCCGCTGTTCCCGTTCGGGGAGTTGGACCAGGAGGTGGCGGACCAGGTCGCGGTGCTCCACGCCGTCCAGTGCCGGGTCCTCGTAGCCGAGGCGGTCCAGCAGGCCGGGCAGCCCGTCGCCCTCCTGCGCGGCCTCCAGGGACGTCGCGTGGTACGAGCGGCCCGCCTCGATGCACGAGAGCACCTCCTCCTCGCTGATCCGCAGCCGCTCGGCGATCTCGGCCGTGGTCGGCGTGCGGCCGAAACAGGTGGTCAGGTCCTCGGTCGCGCTGGTGACCTGCACCCACAGCTCGTGCAGCCGGCGCGGTACGTGGACCGTGCGGACGTTGTCGCGGAAGTACCGCTTGATCTCGCCGACGACCGTCGGCATCGCGAACGTCGGGAACTGCACGCCCCGGTCCGGGTCGAAGCGGTCGATGGCGTTGATCAGACCGATGGTGCCGACCTGGACGACGTCCTCCATCGGCTCGTTGCGGGAGCGGAAGCGGGAGGCGGCGTAGCGCACGAGCGGGAGGTTGGCCTCGATGAGCGCCCCGCGCACCCGGTGGTGCTCCGGTGTGCCCGGTTGCAACTCCTTGAGCTGGCCGAAGAGCACCTGGGTCAGTGCCCGGGTGTCGGCGCCGCGGCGCTTCTCCGGACCGGGGGCGGGCGCGGATGCTTCCTCCTGGGGCGGCGCAGTACTGGCCGACACGGTCAACGCCACCTCTTCATCGGTCTTTGTCGGGCTTCATCGGAACTTCATCGGTCCACTCATCCGTCAAAAGCGGTCATAGCATCACAAGACAGTCCATTGTGTGCAAGCACCCCATAACGCCGTGTTGAGGGACAAGTTGAGGGCCGGTCGCATGCGAAAGCCCCCCGTCGTTCAGGCGGAGGGCTCGGTACGTCCGAAGGGGCGCGGCTTGGTACGCGGCCTAGAACTCGTAGTCCGCGACCACCCAGGTGGCGAACTCACGCCACAGGGCGACGCCCGCCTGATGGGCCGGGTGCTCGAGGTACCGCTTGAGGGCGGCCGCGTCCTCGACCGCCGAATTGATGGCGAAGTCGTAGGCGATGGGGCGCTCGCTGATGTTCCAGCCCAGCTCCCAGAAGCGCAGCTCCTCGATCCGGTCGCCCAGGGACCGGAAGGCCGCCTCGCCCTCCACGACCCGGGGGTCGTCGCGCTCGACGCCCTCGTTGAGCTTGAAGAGGACCAGGTGGCGGATCATGGAAACTCCCAGCGTGGTCGGCGGCCCCGGCTCCTTCGCCGTTACTGCGCCCCGTCGGCGAGCCAGGTGAAGAAGTCGCCGATGGCCTGCGCGGCGTCCGATATGCCCTGGAACCCTATCTGGACGTAGTCCGCGGCCTTGGCCGGGTCCGTGATGATCACGTACAGCACGAAGACCACGAGTACGTAGACGGCGATCTTCTTGGCGTTCACCGCCACCGCGGCCTCCCTGTGAGTGCTGACCCTAGGGCCCCCTATTGCCGGCGGCGAGTGTAACCCTCAGATCATCATGTACGACCAGCGGCTCGACGATCGAACGTCTCTCCCGAACGTCCCGAACATCTCCCGACCGTCTCCCGAACGCCACGCGAATGCCTCGCGGACGACGCGGACGAGGCGGACGAGGCGGACGAGGTCCCGAACGCAGAACACCCCCCGACCGCGTTCCCGCGGTCGGGGGGTGTTGTCAGCGGTAGCGGAGGGATTTGAACCCTCGGTGACTTGCGCCACACTCGCTTTCGAGGTCTGTTCGTGCTGGTCAGGCGGTCGTTCAGGACGGTTCGACCTCGTTCGTTCTCGCATCCTCGACCACTCGTTGAACGGCTGTGGACGATGCCGTACGAGGCTGAATGAGACGGGAACTGAGACGGGCGGCCGCAGCATCAGGGCTGTTCAAATGATGTGTAGCTTCTCGGGTGAACCGCCCGGCGGGCGAAGCAGCAAGTCTGCCCCGTCTTGTGTTTGAGCCTCTAGGTACGCGTAGATCTGTACAGCGCGATTGATGACATCAGCTTTTGACAAGCCGGTGCTTGCAGTCAGGTCGGCGATGGCGTCCACTGCGGGCGGAACGAACGTCACCGAGTAGCGCTCGTTCGCCGTACTACGCGAGCGGTTGGCGGACTGAGACATGCGCTTCCTCCTGTGTACTGGCCTGTGCATCGTAGCCGCACCAGATTGGTGCGTCTATGCACCACTCCTGCTAGAGTTCCGGAGCCGGGGCTATCGTGACCAGCCCTGGTGGCCTTAGTCGCGCTGTCTATGGCCTTCTGTTTCGAGTACGGCTGTCTCGGGTTCCATGCGTGATTGAGCAGCCGGAGTTCTGGTCCACCGCGGGAGTGATGTTCGCTCCCGCGTTGGGGCGTCGAGTAGCAGCACCAGCAGCCAGCAGCAGCAAACCCGCCGAGAGGTTTACTATGCACGGCCGCATGATCTCGTCGTCCGACGAACAGCCGACTCCGGCTGCCCACGTCACCTTCACGACTACTCCTGAAGGTCCCTCAATTGCTGTTGGGGTCCCGGCGGAACAGTCTCACTTGTTGATGAGGGCTCTCGGGGTCGCCACGGGGATTGGAGGTTCGGCCCTCGGGCCGTACCTCATGGCGCGCGCTCTGAACTTGGTGCACGCGGGTATGCCGTGGCAGCTAGAGGCTGGCCTGGTCCTTCTGGCCACGCTGCTGCCGCTGGTGTACTTCCTGCTCGGTCGGCGAAACTCCTCAACGGCATAGTTGAACGTAGTGATCCCCCTGACCTTGGTCAGGGGGATCACTACGTTAGAGGCGAGAGGCTTCGAGGGCTGCTATCACGGCCGTCGGGTCACCCTCATACAACAGGTGCGGTTCGTCTGCCTGAGGAGGGATGAAACGGGTTCGATACCGCTGGAGGTCGCTCTCGGAGAAGTAGATCGAGTTGGGATCGTCCGCGTGGAATTCGTTCCGCTTGCTGATCCTCGCCCACAGTTCGTCATGGCTTGCCTCGAGGTAGACGACTACTGGGGTGGCGCCGGAGTCTGTGGCGATCGCTCGCCATTTAGCCCGGTCCTCCGGGGTCCAAAAGCCGTGGTCAACGACGACATCGTGCCCGGCTTTGAGCTGCTCCCTGAGGTCGACCGCCACGTCTTCCAGGACCGGTCGCTCAAGGGTAGGGAAGACGCCCCTAGGAAAGTCCACTCCATAGACGCCATGCCGGCGGAACATCTCCTCGTCCGGGCACAGTCGGACGAACCCACGGTCGGTGAGGGCGCGGGAAAGCGTCGTCTTGCCGGAGCCGGGGAGTCCGGCCATCAGGACACAGAACGGCGGGCGTGGGGGCATCGGTCTCGTCATGGTTCGGGAGATGGCGGCCACCTCCGCTTCAGCTTCGGGCGTGATTGTGCCAGCCCTGCGGGCCGTAAGCAGTGCTTCTAGGCGGTCTTCGAGCACGCGCACGAGCGTGTCGTCCACGACCGTCACGGGGAGACCTCCGATTCTGTGCGCCATGTCCGGCCGGGACCCCCGAGGTCCACGCCGTATTCCACGATGTTGCCCTCGCTGTCCACGAACTTGGCTGTCATCACGACCACCGGGTCCGTCGGCGGGTTGTCAGGGTCCAGTTCCAGGAGCCGGGCGTACTCCGGCGTCAGTAGGCGCGCGGAAGCGGTGTCGATGCGGTGGCTGATCGGGTGACCGGTCGCCTGGGCGATGAGCTGGAGCGACGTTCCTCCCGTCAGGCGCTCGCTCACTGCTAGCTGAGGGATCAGCTTCCCGTATCGGGCGGGAATCCACGACGTGCTGTGAGCGACGATGCCGTGCCGGTCCCGGTACACGCGGCTACGGCGCACTACGTCGGAGCCGGGCTGAATGTCCAGCGCTTGTGCCACTTCCTCGGGGGCGGGCACCACGGCCGCCTGGTGTGAGTCGGATCGCTCGCCTGCTCCCCAGCTAGACCCGGTACGGCGTCCCCGGTCCTGCCGCTGCGCCCCGGATGACATCGGAGTCGGCTGGTCCAGCACTTCGGTACCGATGCCGTGGATGCCACGAACAAGCCCTTCGTTGCGCAGCTTGCGAAGGGCTTTCTCGGCTGTCGCCGTACTCACCTTCCACTCTTCCGAGAGGTTCTTGATGCTCGGCAAGAGGGTCCCTGGCTGTAGCTGACCAGACGTAATCAGCTGCGTGTAATGGGCGGCGATCTTCGCGTACGGCGCCCGATTGTCGGCCTGGCCTGCCATGTCGTCCGCTCCTTGTCGTCACTTCCCTGAGGTTCCCTAGCTTACCGCTTGACACCGCAGGGAACCCTAGGGAACCTTAGGGATGTGCCCGCCGGTCGGTTCGCCCGATCGGGGGTGCAGGACCTCAATGCGCTCTGAGTCAGGGGCCGTTCGGGGTCAAGGGGCCCGGGACAGAGCGGGCCGAGGGCGCACCCGACCCTGGTCATTCGGGAGGGCTTAGACCGAAAGGTCACGTCTCCATACGCCTACAACGGGGTCATGCCGCGCTACCTGATACGGGCGCTGCACCCCCGAAGGAGACACGTTCACCGCCCCGGTATTCCGCCGTGAAGGGCGCCGGATCGAATCCGGCCCGGGGCACTGGCCGCGCACGCGGCCCGCCGCACCGCTCAGGTGCGGCTCTTTCCCTCTCAACGGCGCGCGCCCCTGGAGCTGGCACTCCAGGGGCGCTGTTCGGGCCGCTCCTCTCTGGAAGGAACCACGACCCAATGAGCCACATCGTCACTGTTCAGGATGCTGTTACCGCGTTCGCCGACTTCATGGAGCCGACGAACGCCGAGCTGGACGCGATCGAGCAGGAGATGCCCGTGATCCTGGCGGACGTCGACCTGTTGGACGCGCACATCGTCACCCTGGACCGCACCCCGACCGAGCTGGACGTCCGCCGCATCCGCCGGGCCCGCCGCAGGGCGCTCGCCGCCCGTGTCGCGCTGCTCAACCGCACGGCCGGCACGAGCGTTCCCGGGGATGCCGCGTGAGCCTGAACCGCAAGGGGCGCGCCGCCCTGGTGCTGGCGCTGGTCGCCGTGGTCGGCATGGCGTTCCGGGTGTCCTGGAACGCGCTGCGGGACATCGCGAACGCGGTCGGCGCCGACGACACGGCCGCGACGCTGTACCCGTTCGTGGTCGACGGACTGATGGCGCTCGCTCTGGTCGCCACCCTCGTGCTCGCCGGCGACGCCCGCCGCTTCGCCCTGCGCGTTCTCGGCGCCTACACGATCGCCTCCCTCGTACTGAACTACGTGCACGGGCTGGTCCCGGAGCTGCACGGCCGTACGGTCGACTGGGGACGGCTGGCCGACTGGGACCCGGCGAACTGGGCCCTGGTCCTGCTGGCCACCTCGCTGCCGGTCGGGTCGATCTACTTCGGTTCCGACCTCGTCGCCAAGGTGCTGCACCACCGCCCCGCCCCGATCCCGGTCACGGCCGCGAATGCGGAGGAATCCACCGAGACCGAGAGGAAACGGTCTACGGCTGACCTCGTGGAATCGACCCCGCCGCAGGTCACCGCCACGGTGGTGCGGGTGCCCGACCGGTCGCCGGTCGACCACCGCAAACCGGGACTCGCCCTCAAGCCGATCCCACAGATCGCCCCCGCGCCGGTCGCCCCGATCGAGCGGCGGGCGGTGGCGGCGGAGTCGACCCGACCGCGACGCGCGACGGGCCGCGTCCCGGCCGCCGCGAAGTCGACCCGCCCCAAGCGCACTCCGGAACAGTTGCTGAACGAGGCACGGTCGGCGACCGCTGGTCTGCCCGACGAGAAGGTGACCGCCGAGGGCATCCGCCGCGCCGTCCATACGTCGCCGGTGAACGCCCGCAAGCTGCGTGACGCCCTGCTCGCTGAGCGGGCCGCCGCCCCGGCCGCCTGATGGGTGCGCTGCCGGTCTACCGGTGGCACCTCGCCCCGGACGGCTACGCCACCCGCCGCCAACTCCGCGAACGCGGGCTGCGGCCCGGCGGGCAGTGCGTGGCCGCGCAGCTCGAACGCCCCCGGCGGCGCCGGGGGCCGCTGGTCGCCTACCTCTACCGCATCGACCTCGCCCTGCCGGTCCGGCCGATGACGCCGGCTCGGCGGGCGGCGCTCGCCGCAGCGAACCGGGCCCGCCGCACCTGCCCCGCCTGCCGGCGCGATGCCGGATACGTCATCCCCACGTCGCTCGGCACCTGCGTGCCCTGCGCCTACCCCGACCCGGACAGGTCCGAAGGGAACATCTGATGGGCAACTCCGAGATCCGCCGCCTGGACCGCGAGATCGAGAAGACCGTGAAGAAGCTGGAAGCGGTCCGCCGGGGTGAGTGGTGGCCGCTGAACGGCAGCGAGCGCCGCGCCATGGCCCGCGCCCTGGCCGCCGGCGCCTACCAGATCACCCGGGGCCGCAGCGCCGCCCGCTCCGAGCAGCGCATGGACACCACCGGCACGGCCGCCGAGATGCGGCTGAACGCCGAGTTGACCGCGCTGCACGGCGAGCGGCAGCGGCTCATCACGGAGGCGGCCCGCGCCAAGGCCGCCAAGAAGTCGTCCGGCTGGTGGTGACCAGCCCAACCCCCGCACGCCGGGGTGGCCGCTCTTTCCACGGACCCGGCCACCCCGGCACCTGCACTCCCTCACTCCCGCCCCGATGGGGCAGTCAGGAGCAGTTCCAGCATGTCTGAGAACGTCGTTCACCTCCACAAGCCCACCGACCCCCCGGCCGACGACACGGCGCCCACGGTGCTCACCGTCGTGCCCGACGCCCCGCCGACGCCGCCCGTGCCCCTGTGGGTGCGCTCCGGGCGCGCGGTGAAGACGGCCGTCACGCACGAGACGACCAGGGCGACGGTCCGGGCGGTCGCCCGGCACTCGTCCTACACGTTCAACGGCGGGCGGATCGTGGCCCGCCGCACCTGGGACGGCAAGACCGGCGCCCGCTACGAACGCATGATCCGCGCCGCCGAAGCCGCGGGAAACCTGGAAGCGGCGGAAGAGTGGGAGGAGCGCCTGACGCGCTTCCGTGCGGCCCGCCACCACCGCCGCATGGACCTGCTCCACTCGCCCGTGGACGCCGCCAAGGGCGTCGCGGTCGGCGCCGGTATGAGCATCGGCCTGCTGGTCGCCCTCGGCGTTGTCATGGCGATCAACACGGGCGAGGTGCGGGACGTGGTCACCCCTCTGTCCGCGACCATCGACTTCATCGCCCTGCTGATCCGGATCGTTCAGATCGTCTGGGGACCGGCGCTCACGATCGGCCCGTTCCTCGCGCTGCTCGCCCTGTGGGCGGTCGGCCGCAAGCAGCACGCCGCACCCGCCTGGGCCCTCCCGGCCAACGTCCGGTCGGGTGAGGGTGAGCCGATCACTCCCTCCATCGTGGTCAAGGCCCTGCGTGACCTCGGCGTGCCCGCCCTGGCCAAGGCCATCAAGGAGATGGGCGACGCCGGCGCCTCCATGCTGGGACCGATCCGAATCGCCGGATGCGGCGTGGAGGTGGACGTCACCCTGCCCTCCGGGGTGGCGACGAACGAGGTGCAGAACAAGCGCCGGAAGCTCGCCGAGAACCTGACCCGGCACGAGCACGAGGTGTTCATCACGATCCCCGAGGCGGCCCGCACGGTCCGGCTGTGGATCGCCGATTCCGGGGCGCTGGACGAGCCGATCGGCCCGTCTCCGCTGGTCACCGACGAGACCCTGACCGCGAACTACAAGACGGGCAGGGCTCCTTGGGGGCAGGACCTGCGCGGCGACGCCGCCGCGATCAGCCTGTATCAGCGGCACCTGCTGGTCACGGGCCTGTCCAACCAGGGCAAGACCGCCGCCCTGCGCGCGCTGGCCCTGTGGCTGGCGCTGGACAAGTCGGTGCAGTTCTGGATCGCCGACCTGAAGGGCATCGGTGACTGGGCCATGTTCGACGGCATCGCGCAGGTGCTGATCGAGGGACCGTCCGACGACCACGTCATCCAGGCGACCGAGATGGTCGAGGACGCGGTGGAGGAGATGAACCGGCGGATCGAGGCACGCCGCCGTGACCCGAGCATCGTGTTCACGCCGCTGATCGTGCTGGTGGACGAAGCACAGTTGGCGTTCATGTGCCCGGTCGTCGGCGACGACAAGCGGCCCTACGGCGGGTCCAAGGCCACGTCCCGGTACTTCATGGCGGTCCGCAAGATTCACAACCAGGGCCGTGCGGTCGACGTGCTGATGTGGCAGGGCACGCAGGACCCCACCGACCAGAACCTTCCCAAGCTCGTGCGCGAGGGTGCCCACACCCGTGCCTCCCTCGTGCTGGGCACGGAGTCGCAGGCCCGGATGGCGCTGGGGGACAAGGCCGTGGACGGCGGAGCCGCTCCGCACCTGCTGCGCCAGGGCCTGGACAAGGGAACCCTCGTGGTTGCCTCCGACGGCATCGCCATTCCGGCCGGGCAGGCGTCCATCACGGTGCGGACCCACTTCATCGACGACGAGCCGGCCGCCGAGGTCGCCGACCGGGCCAAGGCCCTGCGCGACGGCGTCGCCACCCTGCGCGTGGTCGATCATGGCGAGGAGCGCGACGCGCTCGCCGACGTCGCCGACGTCCTCGGCGACGCCCCGCGCCTGCGGACCAACGAGGTCCTGAAGCGGCTGCACGCGCTGGACCCGGGCACCTACGGCGACCAGTGGACCAACGACCGACTGAAGCGGCTGCTGGAGGAGCACGGCGAGGAGCCGAAGAAGTCGCACGGGGTCATGGTCATTCACCGCGATCACGTTCTGCGGGCGCTCGTCAACCGCGACGCCGAGGGTTCCGCTTCCGCCGCCGAGTAGCGGGGAGGCACGGCCGTCCGGCCCGGGGAGGCGGGGAGAACTCCCCAACCCCCTCCCCGGACCACCTCCCCCGCGTTGATCAGCGAAAACACCGTTTCGGGGAGGCGGGGAGTCTCCCTGCTCAGACCCCCGAAACACCCCTCCACACGGCACCCCGAAGGGGGTGCCTTTGCCTCCCCGGCCAAGCACCGGAAGGGATTCCGTATGTACCCCGGCCACACGAACCACGCGCCCGTTCAGCGGGCCGTGGAAGTCCACCAGCCCACGCCGATCACCCCCGCCGCCGCGTACCCGGCGCCGGTCGTTCCCGTCCAGCCGGGCACGGTTCCGGCGGTCGCGAGCGTCGTCCTGCCGGACGGCCGTGTCGTCACCGGCTACGCCATCGACCATGCCCGCCCGGAGCCGGTGGCCGCGAAGCCGGCCGTCTCCCGCGCGGCGGTGAACGTCGCCCTCGGAGGCGTCGGGTTTCTCGCGGTGTGCGGCGGGCTGCTGCTGCTCACCTCGTTCATCGCCGCCCTCACCGCGTTCATCACCCAGCTCATCACCCTGGCCGCCGTCGTCTTCGGCGGATGGATCGCCGTGCAGGTGTTCAGCGCGAGCGGCCACCGGGGCGGAACCACCGTCAACATCCGCAAGGCCGTGATCAAGCGCAACCACTTCCACGGCTAGCTACGCCAAGAGCGGCCCCCCATTCCGCCAAGAAGTCGGGGCCGCTCTTGTCCACCTGCCATCACCTGACCTGTGGAGGTCTCCCAGCATGACGCAACCCGCCACCATCCGGCGAGTGCGCAGCCGACGGCCGACGCTGCTGGATCTGTTCTGCTGCCAGGGCGGCGCGGCCAAGGGCTACGCCGACGCCGGGTTCGACGTGACCGGCGTCGACAAGGACCCGCAGCCCCGCTACCCGTTCCGGTTCGTCCAGGCCGATGCCATCGCGTTCGTGCGCGCGCACGGCGCCGCGTTCGACTTCATCCACGCCTCCCCGCCCTGCCAGCACGACACCGAATGCCAGCGCCTCCAGGGCAACGCCCATCCCGACCTGATCGGTCCCACCCGCACCGCTCTGGAAGCCACCGGCCGCCCCTGGGTGATCGAGAACGTGCGGGGCGCGGTGCCCAAGCTGCGTGCACCGGTGATGCTGTGCGGGCAGATGTTCGGCCTGGACAACTACCGGCACCGGTACTTCGAGACCGGCGGCGACTTCCACCTCACCCTGCCGGACCACCCGGCGCACCTGGTCCCGCAGGCCAAGATGGGCCGCCCCGTCCCGCCCGGCCACTACGGCCAGTTCGTCGGCAACTTCTCCGGCGTCGACCTGGCCCGCCGCGTGCTCGGGGTGCCGTGGATGAACCGCGACGGCATCCGCGAGTGCATCCCCCCGGCCTACACCCAGCACATCGGCGCCGCCGCACTCGCCCTGCTGTCCGCCGACCGGCTGGAGGTGGCGGCATGAGCGCGCGCGTGCTGCCGCTGCGGCGCCCGAACGGCCTGCGCCTGCTGGACCTGTGCTGCGGAGCGGGCGGGCTGTCCATGGGCTACTACCTCGCCGGATTCGACGTGGTGGGCGTGGACGTCCGCCCGCAGCCCAACTACCCCTTCACCTTCGTCCAGGCCGACGGCCTGGACTACGCCGCCCAGTACGGCCACGCCTTCGACCTGGTCCACGGCTCCTGGCCCTGCGAGCGCTACGCCACTGTCACCAAGTGGCGCGGCAACCCGGAGTCGCACCCGGACCTGATCGGCCCGGGGCGAGATGCCATGCAGGCCACCGGCCGGCCGTGGGTCATCGAGAACGTCCCCGAAACGGCAGCCGCAGGCGTGCTGCGCCCGGACTACATCTTGTGCGGCTCCCAGCTCGGGCTGAACGTCCGCCGCCACCGCGTCTTCGAGACCTCGTGGGGCGGCGGCGGGGACCTGGTCCCGCCCTGCTGGCACCCCAAGGGCCGCAACAAGCTCATGTCGTTCGAGCACAAGGGCGAGCGCGCCTACGCCAACGCCATGGGCTGCACCTGGATGACCAACCTGGAAGCCCGCAAGGCCGTCCCCCCGGCCTACTCCCAGTGGATCGCCGCCCAGTTCCTCGCCCTCGAAGGGAGTGCCGCCGCATGACCGACTCCGAGCGACTGATGCGTGCCGCGCTGGACGCCGCCGAACGCGGCTGGCACGTCTTCCCGCTCCGTCCCGGCACCAAGCGCCCCGCCCTCCACGGAGAGCAGCGCTGCCCCGGCACCGGTCCCTGCTCCGACGGGCACCGGAAGTGGGAGCAGCGGGCCACGACCGACCCGGACCGTATCCGTGCGACGTGGGCGCGGGCGCCGTTCAACGTCGGTATCGCCACCGGCCCTTCCGGGCTGCTGGTGGTCGACCTAGACGTGCCCAAGGACAAGAGCAGTTCGGACACGTCTGACGGCATGACGACCTTTGCAGCGCTCTGCGAGCGCGCCGGGCACGCCGTTCCCGCCACCTACCGCACCCGGACCGCGAGCGGCGGTGAGCACCTGTACTTCACCGCACCGCCCGGGGTCCGGCTGTCCAACACCGCCCGCACCGTGGCCGCTTCAGTCGATACCCGCGCATGGGGCGGCTACGTCGTCGCCGCCGGCAGCACCACCCCGGCGGGAGACTACGAGGCTCTGTGCGGCCCTGAGGCGGCCACCGTGCCCGGATGGCTGCTGAGCATCCTCCGTCCGGCCCCCAGGCCGTCTGAGGCACCGTCAGCGGCCATAATGGGGCAATCCCGCCGATATGCTGACGTAGCACTCACCCGTGAGGCTCAGAACGTGGCGCGCGCCGCCCATGGCGGGCGCGAGGCCGCGTTGTTCCGGGCCGCGCGCGCCCTGGGGCGGTTCGTCGCGTGGGGCGACCTCCCCCGGCACAGGGTGGAGCAGGCTCTTCAGGAGGCGGGGGAGGCGGCCGGCCTCACCGTCGCCGAGTGCCGCTCAACCCTCCGCAGCGCCCTGAACTGGTCCATCGCCCACAACCAGCGGCGGAGGACAGCATGAGCACCCCTCCCCGCCCCTCCCTGAAGAGCGTCACCCCCACCCCGGACGGCCCGACGGGCGCCGTACCGGCCGCACCCCGACGGGCCGAGGGCGCCCCGAGGGGCGCCGCCCGTAAGGGCGTCGTGACTGCTCTTCGCTCGAACCAGCACACGGACACCTTCCCGACGCCGGACCGGCCCGGCATCCGGATCTCCGCCCCGCCGGTCTACCGCCACCACTGGGACGGCGCCCGCTGGTCCAAGCGATACGGCAGCACCCCCACCGCCGCCTACGCCTGCGCCTGCGGAGAAACCGGCACCGCCACCGGCCCCGAGGACATGGCCGCGCTGGTCGCCGACTACGACTACCACCAATCCACCTGCACCGGAACGCCCGCCGCCCCCACCGAAGGGAGGGCCGCCGCATGATCACCGCCATCGACGGCGCCGCGCTGCTGGACGAGGTGGAAGCCTTCCACCGTCGCTTCAACGTCTTCCCCACCGACGCCGCGTTCGTCGCGGTCGCCCTGTGGGACGCGCACGCTCACCTGCTCGACTGCTTCGACTCCACCCCCCGCATCGCCTTCCTGTCCCCGGAGCCGGGGTCGGGCAAGACCCGGGCGCTGGAAATCGTGGAAACCCTCGTGCCGCAGCCCATGACGGCCGTCAACGCCTCCGCCGCCGCCCTCTTCCGGTCCGTCTCCGGAGTCAACGGCAAGCCCACGATCCTGTTCGACGAGATCGACACCGTC
Source organism: Streptomyces sp. NPDC014995 (assembly GCF_043080745.1). NCBI lineage: Bacteria > Bacillati > Actinomycetota > Actinomycetes > Kitasatosporales > Streptomycetaceae > Streptomyces > Streptomyces sp. NPDC014995. The sequence goes on along the minus strand of NZ_JBIBVX010000002.1, from coordinate 83,842 downwards.
TTCGGCCCGAAAGCCGGGGACAACGAGGAACTGCGCGGATTCCTCAACGCCGGCCACCGCCGCACCGGGGTCACGTACCGGTGCATCGGCGACGGCGGCAACCAGACCGTGCAGGCGTTCCCCTCGTACTGCGCAGTCGCGGTCGCCGGTCTCGGTTCGCTGCCCGACACGATCCTGACCCGCTCCGTCATCATCCGCATGCGGCGTCGGGCCAGGAACGAGAAGGTGGAGCCCTTCCGGGCCCGCATCCACGAGGCGGAGGGGCACAAGCTCCGTGACCGGCTCGCCCAATGGGCGGAGCAGGCGCGAGGGTTCGTCATGGGGGCATGGCCCGACATGCCGGACGGAGTCGCCGACCGGCCGGCAGACGTGTGGGAACCGCTGCTCGCCATCGCCGACGCGGCCGGCGGAGCCTGGCCCGACCGGGCCCGCGAAGCCTGCCTGACCCTGGTCAAAGCCTCCCGCGCCAACGACAAGGGCAGCCTGGGCGTCCGGTTGCTGACCGACCTGCGCGACCACGTCATGGTCGGCATCGACCGCCTGCCCACCGTCGCCATTCTGGACCGGCTCAACGCCATGGACGACGCCCCATGGGCCGACCTCAACGGCAAGCCGCTCGACAACCGGCGCCTGTCGAAGATGCTCGCCGAGTACATGACGGCCGACAACGAGCCCATCGCCTCCCGCAACATCAAGGCCGCCGGGAGTGTCCTCAAGGGCTACTACGCCGCCGATCTCTGGGACGCGTGGGCCCGCTACTGCCCCCCTCCCCCGGAAAGTCCGCTACCTCCGCTACCCGGCATGGAAAACGCCGCCTGACCAGCGGTTATGGGGTAGCGGCAAGCACCGGAATCTGCCGCTACCCCGCCGCTGCCTATCCGCTACCGCTACCCCTTCCCGCTACCTCGAACAGGCCTCTGACCTGCGAGGTAGCGGCGGTAGCGGAAGTAGCGGCCCTCAGAGGTACCCCCGAAGGACCAACCCAGAGGAGACCCCACGTGAGCATCGCCATCGTGGACACCGCGCCTCTCGCTGAGGTCAACGGCACGCCCCCCGTTCTCCTGACCGTCGAAGAAGCCGCCCGCTGCCTCCGGATAGGCCGGACCACCTGCTTCTCCCTCATCCGCACCGGGGAGCTGGAATCCCTGATGGTCGGCGGACTGAGGCGCGTCCCCGCCGACGCCCCGGCCGCCTACCTCGCCCGCCGTCGCGCTGAGCAGCAGGCGGCCTGACCGATCCCTCTCACCGGAGCGCCGCCCACGCGGGGTGGCGCTCCGGTCGTTTTCGCTCGCCTCAACCCCAAGGGAGTCCGCCAGTGGCGGAAGACAAGAAGCGCACCCGACAGCCCAATGGCCGCAGTTCCATCTACCAGGGCAGTGACGGCAAGTGGCACGGCCGCGTGACCGTCGGCGTCCGCGATGACGGCAAGCCCGACCGCCGCCACGTCGAACGCAAGACCCGCGCGGAGGTGACCGCCGCCGTCCGGGAATTGGAGCAGCAGCGCGACGCAAAGACCATCCGGAAGGCGGGCCGCCCCTGGACCGTCAAGACGTGGCTTACCCACTGGATCGAGAACATCGCCCCGCTCGCCGTCAACGAGAACACGATGGTCGGGTACGGCGTCGCCGTACGGAAGCACCTGATCCCCGCCCTCGGTGCTCACCGGCTGGACAAGCTGAAGCCCGAGTACATCGAGAACTTCTACGGGCGCATGGTGGCCGACGGCCGTAAGGCCGGGACGATCCACCAGATTCACCGCACATTCCGCACCGCGCTGAACGAAGCGGTACGGCGCGGCCACCTCGCCCGGAACCCCGTCCAGCTCGCCAAGGCCCCGCGCGTCAGCGAAGAGGAGATCGAGCCGTACACGGTCGAAGAGGTGCAGCGGCTGTTGCGCGCGGCGGACGACCGCCGGAACTCCGCACGGTGGGCCGTCGCGCTCGCCCTCGGACTTCGCCAGGGCGAAGCCCTCGGACTCAAGTGGGCGGATGTGGACCTGGCCCGAGGCGTCCTGATGGTCCGTCGGAGTCGCCGCCGACCGCGCTACGCCCACGGGTGCGGGGACACCTGCGGCAGGAAGGCCGGGTACTGCCCGCAGCGTCAGCGGACGAATCCGGAGACGGCCGACACGAAATCTCGCGCCGGACGGCGGGCCGTGGGGCTTCCCTCACAACTCGTAGACCTGCTGCGCATCCACCAGGCCAAGCAACAGGCCGAACGGACGGCGGCCGGCGCAGCCTGGGCGGACGAAGGATGGCTCTTCGCTACGCCGACCGGACGGGGCACATCCCCCCGGACGGACTACGACGACTGGAAGGAACTGCTTGACGACGCCAAGGTCCGAGACGGCCGGTTGCACGATGCTCGGCACACCGCCGCCACGGTCCTGCTGATCCTTGGAGTCTCCGAGCGCGCCGTCATGGGGCTCATGGGCTGGTCGACCACCGCCATGGCGGCGCGGTACCAGCACATGGTCGACTCCGTCCGTAGCGATGTCGCCCGGCAGGTCGACGGCCTCATCTGGTCGGCAGACGAGAGCACTGGACGCTGACACTGTGGGGCAGCTCGCGACTTACCCAGGGGTGCGTGAAACGACTCACGGACCCCCCTATTCCTAAAGGTCAGAGCCGCATTTTGACTCACGGATGAGTCGCGGGAGCGCGGCCCGGGAGGCAACTTTGTGAGTCCTTCCTCCCTCGCAAGGGAGGAAGGACCGCTACTCTGACGATGCAAACTTCGTGTCTCCCGCCAGGACACTGGTTGCAGTAGATCTCTGGAGAGCACCAGAGAGGACCCGAACAGAGGAACACCCGCGCAGCCCGGCATTGGACCCGCCACCAAGCCGGTGTCTTACTTCACTTAGACGCTGTTCCCCAAAGACGGAGGCCGCAGCGCCATTCGGCGTGCGGCCTCCTCCGACGCGTCGGGCTGTGACGCGTCGGCCTGCCTTACGGCAGGACTGGACTGCTTACGCAGTCCTTCTGGGAAGAGGGCCTGAGCTGAGGTTGCGGTTACTCACCGTTGTTCCACCAGTCGCGCCAAGTGCGCCACAGGTTGAGCGCGAACGAGCCCGCGGCCCAGCTTGGGCCCTTCTTTCGTTCCTCCTTCTCGTCCTCGGTTTTCCGAGTCGGCTCGGAGGGGGGCTGTCCGTCTTTCTTGCCTTCCATCGGTCACCTCCGGATCGGGGCCCGTCCGTGACGGGCACGGGACGTGATCTGGGGGCTGATGGACATGGCGTACGGCCATCCCAGCGGCAGCCTATGGGGCGCGTGGATCGGGTGTGGGCCGGTTTGCCAAACACGGCCAGACAGCTCCGCGGAAAGGCGATGTGAGGCCTCTGTGCGGAGTGACTGAGACGGGAAGTGAGACGGGACGCCGAAGGGGCGCCCGACTGGATCAGTCGGGCGCCCCTTCTACCTGCGGTAGCGGAGGGATTTGAACCCTCGGTGACTTGCGCCACACTCGCTTTCGAGGCGAGCTCCTTCGGCCGCTCGGACACGCTACCGAGGGAGACCTTACAGCACGGGGGGCCCTGCTTTGAAATCGGTATTCAGCGGGAGGGGAGCAACTCAGCGGGAGCGGAAGAACTCGGTGAGCAGTGCCGCGCACGTGTCCGCGAGGACGCCCTCGATCACCTCGGGCCGGTGGTTGAGCCGGCGGTCGCGGACGACGTCCCAGAGGGAGCCGGCCGCACCCGCCTTGTCGTCGCGGGCGCCGTAGACGACCCGGTCCACACGGGACTGGACGAGGGCACCCGCACACATCGTGCAGGGTTCCAGCGTGACGACGAGCGTGCAGCCGGTCAGCCGCCACTCGCCGACCTTCGCGGCGGCCCGCCGCAGCGCGAGGACCTCCGCGTGGGCCGTCGGGTCACCGCCGGCCTCGCGTTCGTTGTGGCCGGTCGCGAGGACGGTCGTGCCGTCGGCGGCGAGCACGACGGCCCCGACGGGGACGTCCCCGCCACGGGCGGCCCGGACGGCCTCTTCCAGGGCGAGCCGCATCGCGGCCCGCCAGCGGTCACGTACGGGGTCGGGGGCCACGGAGGTCGTCTCGGCGGCCTCGGGCGTCCGACCCGGCTCGGGTGCGGTCAGCGGACGGTCTCCAGGACCTCCGAGGCGCCCAGGGCCTCGGCGATCTCGGTGAGCGCGTCCTCCGTCAGCGACTTCAGCTCCTTCTCGCTGACGCCGAGGTCGTCGAGGATGGCGGCGTCACCGACCGGGCCGTGCGGTACGGCCTCGGCGGCGGAACCGGCGTCGACGTCGGCGTCGGCGGCGTCGTCGTCGTCCTCGCCGTCCTCGGTGCCGTCGAGGTCGAGGGCGTCGAGGTCGTCACCGGCGTCCCCGTCCCGGCCGAGCAGTTCGTCGGTGAGCAGGATCTCCCCGTACGAGCTGCGGGCGGCAGCGGCGGCGTCGGACACGAAGATGCGAGGGTCTTCCTCGCCGTCGACGCGGACCACGCCGAACCACGAGTCCTCCTGCTCGATCAGCACGAGCACCGTGTCCTCGTCGGGAGAGGCTTCCCGGGCCAGGTCGGCCAGATCCGACAGGGTCTCCACATCGTCGAGCTCTGTGTCGCTCGCTTCCCACCCGTCTTCGGTGCGCGCGAGCAGTGCGGCGAAGTACACCGTGACTCTCCCACTGGTCATAGGCGTGCCGGTTGGGGGTCCCCCCGGCGGAGGTTACGGGTGGAGAGAGCTGTGCTCCGAGCCCCACCCACTCGGAATCGTGGCAGAAACAAGGCGTTCAGGGGACGTCTTCGGCTCCCTGTGTCCGGCTGTTTTGATCGCGGGTCGGTACGGAGGTCCACAAGCAACTCACCAGCGCACTCGTTGCCGCCACGAGCGGGATCGTACGCGGCTTTCCGGTCCGTCCACGCACGCCCACCCCTCGCAACGCCCGCGACGTCGGCGATCTTCCCCGTCCGGGTCACGGGCGGGGGGCTACCAGCGGAACGTTCGCATGCGCATCGCGTGCCGCAGGCGGGCGGTCTTCGCCCGGCGCGGCTGGACGCGGTCGCGCAGCTCGCGGGCCTCGGCGAGTTCGCGCAGGAACTGGGCGCGTCGCCGACGGCGCTCGGCGTCCGTCTCCGGCGTCTCGTCCGCCTTCGACGTCGCGCGGTCTGGCAGGTCAGGCATTGGTCCACCACCCCGGTCCGTCCTCCCCACCTTCCCTCCGTCGGGCGGTTTGATGCCAGCGAACGGCCCAACCCGATCGAGGGGGAGAGGATCACCGTGTGTGCGGACACCGGGCGGGTTCGGCCCGGTTACTGTTGTGGGCATGCGTCTCCACGTCGTCGACCACCCCCTGGTCGCCCACAAGCTCACCGCGCTGCGCGACCAGCGCACGGACTCCGCGACCTTCCGCCGTCTCGCCGACGAGCTGGTCACCCTGCTCGCCTACGAGGCCACGCGTGACGTGCGCACCGAGGCGGTCGACATCCGGACCCCGGTCGCCTCGACGACCGGCGTCAAGCTCTCCCACCCGCGCCCGCTGGTGGTGCCGATCCTGCGGGCCGGCCTGGGCATGCTGGACGGCATGGTCCGGCTGCTGCCGACCGCCGAGGTGGGCTTCCTGGGCATGATCCGCAACGAGGAGACGCTGGAGGCCTCCACGTACGCCACGCGCATGCCGGAGGATCTCTCCGCCCGCCAGGTGTACGTCCTGGACCCGATGCTGGCCACCGGCGGCACGCTGGTCGCGGCGATCCGTGAGCTGATCAAGCGCGGCGCCGACGACGTCACCGCGGTGGTGCTGCTGGCCGCCCCGGAGGGCGTCGAGATCATGGAGCGCGAGCTGGCCGGCACCCCGGTCACCGTCGTCACGGCGGCCGTCGACGACCATCTCAACGAGCACGGCTACATCGTCCCCGGCCTGGGCGACGCGGGCGACCGGCTGTACGGGGCGGCCGAGTAGACGCTGCCGCCGAAGCGCCGGCGGCTCTCTCTCAGCAGTCCTTCTTCGTGGTCGCCTCGGGCCGCGGCGCGGTCAGGGCGGTCAGTGCCCTGGTGGCGTCCGCCTGGCTGGTCAGCGCCTGGAAGCCGTTGCCGAGGATCAGGTCGATCGCGGTGCCCGTGCGGGCGGCGTCGGTGCGGCGCTCGGCGGTGGAGAGCTGGGTGGCGAGGACGGGCAGCGACGTGTTGAGCGAGGACGCGGGACCCAGCAGAACGCCGGTGCCGGGGACCTTCTTGTCGTACTGCGCGCTCGCGTTGCCCACCTCGCCGATCTTGAAGCCGCGCTTGCGGAGTTCGTCCGCGGTGGTCTTGGCGAGGCCGCTGCGGGTGGTGGCGTTGAAGACGTTCACGGTGATCTGCGCGGGCTTGGGCAGCGCCGCCGGTGGGACGGTGGCCGCGGGGCTCGCCTTGACCGAGCAGGTCTTCGATCCGGCCGCCGAGGCCGTGCCCCCGCCGCCGGTGAAGACGTCGATGAGCTGAAGCGTCCCCCAGCCGGCCACACCGAGGACGGCACCACAGGCGACGACCACGACCACCAGCCGGCCACGCCGCCGGGACGGGCGCATCCGGGGGTACTTGTCCCCTGTGATCCGGTACTTGCCGCCCATGCCGGGGGGAGTCAGCATGCTCATGAACGCAGCGTAGTGCGCCCGGGCGAACATGCCTACTAGATGATCATTCGACACCCCTCAGTAGCACCCGAAAGGGTCAACCCGTGTCCGGGTCGGTGGTGTCGGTGCCGGTGAAGGAGGCCGCGCTGAGGTCGGACCGGTCGGTTCGGGGATCAGCGCAGGAAACCGGTCGAGCGGCACGGCGCAGGAGCAGTCGCCGCTCGGCCGCGCGGTTCCCCCGGCCCAGCCGTCGCCCGGCCCTGCCGTCGCCCGGCCCTGCCGTCCCTCAGTCCAGTTCCAGGACGCGCGCGTGCAGTACCTGTCGCTGCTGGAGCGCGGCTCGTACCGCGCGGTGGAGGCCGTCCTCCAGGTAGAGGTCGCCCTGCCACTTCACGACGTGGGCGAAGAGGTCGCCGTAGAACGTGGAGTCCTCGGCGAGGAGTGTTTCCAGGTCGAGCTGCTGCTTGGTGGTCACCAGCTGATCGAGGCGGACCGGGCGCGGCGCGACGTCCGCCCACTGCCGGGTGCTTTCCCGGCCGTGGTCGGGGTACGGCCGGCCGTTTCCGATGCGCTTGAAGATCACACGGAAAGCCTACCGGTCCAGACGTTCCGGGCGCAGCCATGGCGACCGAGTGTGACGTTGGAAAAGATGTAATGAACGGGGCGAAACGGGAACGAGGGGCTGCCCGGGCGGGCTGTCGGCGGTGCCCTTCCGTCCGGCAGGCGCCGTACACAGGCTGTGGACACGGGGCGAGTCGCCTCTCGTTGCCGCGAGGCGGAGGCGGTGGCGTCGCCTCCGCCGGCGTGTCAGCGGCCCCGGTCGCTCTTCCGGACCGGCTGCGGCTTCTCCTCGTCGGTGGCCTTCATCTGCGATTTCGGCGCGTTGCGCACGGCCTCCGCGCGCAGCAGGGCGCGCAGGACGGCGTATGGATCGGTGGGCATGGCTGGTTCCCTCGCATGTTCCTTCGCGTGTTCGTTGCGTTGTACTGGCCGGCCTCTTCGCGAGGGGCGGTCAGCAGCGCAGGACGACGGTGCGCAGGGCGTCCAGGGCGTACGGCGGCCCGGGCGGCGTCGGGAGGGGACGCCCCGGGGGGAGGCCGGGTGGCGGCTGCGGGCGGGGCGTGGAGCGCGGGGGCGGTGCGACGGCGCGGTGGGAGGTGCCGGGGGCGGGCCGCAGGGCCGTGTCCAGGGTGTCGTACTCGATGATCTCGGCGGCCACGGACGGCGTCGGGGCCGGCCCGGCGGGGACGACCGGCACGAGGACGGCGAGCAGCAGCACCACGACCCGTAGCCAGGCGTGGCCGAGCGGGAGGTTTCGTGTGCTGCTCATAGGAGGTCATTTCCCCGCGACACGCTGGGCGTTCAGCACGGTGGGCGCGAGAATCGCCCGTTCGGCTCACAGGGTGCGGGGGACCTGCCGGGCCCGGCCGCGGATGCGGACCGCGGTGACGATCTCGGCGACGCCGACCAACGCCAGCCAGATCCCGCCGACGAGGGTGAGCACCGCGACCGACTCGAACGGCGAGTCGATCAGCACGACCCCGCCGACGAAGGTGACGACCCCGAGGAGGATCTGCCAGCCGCGCGCGGGCATGCCCCGGTCGGAGACGGCGGCCAGGGTCTGGGTGATGCCGCGGATCAGCCAGCCGATGCCGATCCACAGGGCCAGCAGCAGGACCGACCGCATCGGGCCGCGGAAGCAGAACAGGCCCAGCAGCAGTGACAGGGCGCCGCTGACGAAGGCCAGGACGCGCAGCGAGGTCGTCCTGTGGGTGCCGAAGGCCGCCCCGAGCTGGAAGACGCCGCTGATGACGAGATAGACGCCGAAGAGGACACCGGCCGTCAACAGCGAGGCGCCCGGCCAGGCGAGGACCAGGATGCCGAGGGCCAGCGAGGCGATCCCGGTGGCCAGGAGGATCTGCCAGGCCGCGCGGGACAGGGCGTGCAAAGGGCCCTCGATGGGCGGCTCGGGTTCATGGCCGTGCGGCGGGGCGGCGGCCGGGGCCGTGGCCGGGGAGTGGTGGGCGTGGACCTTGCGGTCGTCGTACTCCGGACCCCAGGGGGAGCCGGTCGGTGGCTCGGTCATGATCCATGCTCGGACCGGGCCCGAGCCACCCGCCACCCGGGACGGGTCAACCGGCTGAGGTCTGCTTCTTGGCCTTGGCCGCCGCCTTCATCTCCTGCTTGTGGGCCCGGACCTTCGCCAGTGACTCCGGGCCGGTGATGTCGGCGACGGAGCGGAAGGACTTCTGCTCGCCGTAGGCACCGGCCGCCTCCCGCCAGCCCTTGGGCTGCACGCCGAGCTGCTTGCCGAGCAGGGCGAGGAAGATCTGGGCCTTCTGCTTGCCGAAGCCGGGCAGTTCCTCCAGTCGCTCGAGCAGTTCGCGGCCGGTGCCGACGCCGTCCCAGACGGCGCTCGCGTCACCGTCGTAGTGCTCGACGAGGTACTGGCACAGCTGCTGGATGCGCTTGGCCATGGAGCCCGGGTAGCGGTGCACGGCCGGCTTCTCCGAGAGCAGGGTGGCGAAGGCCTCCGGGTCCTGCGCGGCGATCTCGTGCGCGTCGAGGTCGTCCGCGCCGAGCCGGTCGGCGATCGTCCGGGGTCCCTTGAACGCCCACTCCATGGGCACTTGCTGGTCCAGCAGCATCCCGACCAGCGCGGCGAGCGGGGAGCGCCCGAGGAGCGCGTCGGCCTCGGGATCCTGGGCGAGGTGAAGGGTGACGTCCATGACTCCGATCATGCCGCGTGCGGCGTCAGGCCGCCCGCCAGTACCCCAGCGCGTGCACCCGCTGCCGGGGAACGCCCAGGTCCTTGCGGACGTACGACGCGAGGGCGCGGGTGGTGGCCGTGTCGCCGGTGATCCAGACGTACGGGTCCGGGGTGGCCCTCAGCAGTTCCGGGAGTTCCCTGCGCACCTCCGCGACGAGGTGCGCGCCGGAGTCCCGCCGGGGCACGTGGCGCACCTCGTGCAGGGCCGGGGCCGTGCGGAACGGCAGGCCGTCGGGGGAGCCCTCGTACCAGACCGTCACCGGCGAGGAACGGAACTCCTCGAGCAGGGAGTTGAGCGCGGGCAGCGACGCGGGGTCGACGATCGCGAAGACGTGCGAGGGCTCGGGCCGGGGCCGTTCGAAGCCGGTCCCCTGGACGGTCGCCTCGATGGTGTCGCCGGGCTTGGCCGCCCGCGCCCAGTCGCTGGCGGTGCCCTCGTGCAGGGCGAACTCCAGGGAGAAGGTGCCGGCCGCCGGATCGGGGTCGACCAGCGTATACGCCCGCTGGTGCGGCCTGTCGGCGTCGGTGAACCACAGCCGGACCCACATCGTCGGGTGGACGCCGGTCGCGGCGAGCAGGCCGCCGTCGGTGAGGTGCAGCCGGCGGTAGTGCGGGGTGACGTCCTCGCCGCCGGTGACGGTGAGGGTGAAGTCCTTCGCCCGCATCAACCTGAGGACCGCGCCCTCCCAGCCCCGCCCCTGCGCCATGGCCTGTTCACCTCTCGCGTACGATTCCTGGACCGATTGATTAGGTAAGGCTAACCTAAAGAATAGAAGGGTCACAGGGGTGACGAGCGAGACCGACAGACCTGACGGTGTCTTCCGGGACACCTGGGGCATCCCGCACCTGCGCGCCGGCAGCGCCCTCGAACTCGCCCGCCTCCAAGGGCTGGTCACCGCCCGCGACCGGGCCTGGCAACTGGAGGTCGAACGGCACCGCGCCCGCGGCACGTCGGCGTCCTTCCTCGGCCCCGAGGCCCTCCCCTGGGACCGCTTCGCCCGCCGCGTCCGCCTCGACGACACGGCCCGACGCTGCTTCGCCACGCTGGAGGAGCGCGACCCGGAGACCGCCGACTGGGTGCGAGCGTACGTCGACGGCGTCAACGAGGGTCTGGCGGGGACCGCCGGCGCCGTCAACGCCCACACGGGCCGGACCGTCAACGTCCACACGGGCCGGACCGTGAACGAGGACGTCGGCGGGACCGACGGCGAGGGCACGGGCGGGACCGTCGGCAGCGTTCTCCCGGATCCGCGCGGGGCCGTGGGCGGTGGTTCCCCGGATCCGTGCGGGGCCGTGGGCGGTGGTTCCCCGGAGGCGCAGCGGGCCGTCCGTGGCGTCCCGGCAGGTCCGCAGGGCGGCCCCGCCCCGGAGTTCCTCCGCGTCGGGCTCGCCCCGGGCCGGTGGGAGCCGTGGACCCCGCTCGCCGTCTGGCTCTCCACCCACATCCTCTTCGCCGGCTTCCCCGCCAAGCTGTGGCGCGAGGAGGCCGTCCGCCACCTCGGCCCCGAGGCCGTCGGCCTCTTCGCCACCGACGGACCCGGCACCTCCGGCAGCAACGGCTGGCTGGTCGGCGGCGAGCGCACCGGCACCGGGCAGGCCGTCATCGCCGGTGACCCCCACCGCTTCATCGAGGACCCCGGCGTCTACCAGCAGATCCGGCTGGCCTGCGAGGAGTTCGACGTCGTCGGGCTCGCCGTGCCCGGTGTCCCCGGCATCGCCCACTTCGGCCACACCGGCACGGTCGCCTGGGCCATCACCAACGCCATGGCCGACTACCAGGACCTCTACCGCGAACGGCTGCGCCGCACCGGCGCCGGTGTCGAGGCCCTCGGACCGGACGGCACCTGGCGGCGGGTCGCCCGGCACACCGAACTCGTCCGCGTGGCGGGAGAGGAGACGGTGGAGGTCGAGGTGCTGGAGACCGAGCGCGGACCGGTGATCGCCGGCGGGCCCGAGGGCCTCGACGACGGCACCCCCCTCGCCCTCGCCCTGCGCTACCCGCCCCGCGTCACGGGCGACCTGGGCTTCAGCGCCCTGCTCCCGCTGCTGCGCGCCCGCCGGGTGGCCGACGTCGACCGTGCCTTCGACGTGTGGACCGAGCCGGTCAACGTCGTCCAGGCCGCCGACACCGAGGGCGGCCTGCTGCACCGGGTCGCGGGCCGGGTCCCGGTCCGCGCCGAGGCCAACCGCATCCGGCTCGTCCCCGCCTGGGAGCCCGGCCACGAGTGGACCGGCTGGCACGAGATGCCCCGCGCCGGACTGACCGACGGCATCGCGGTCATGGCCAACCAGCGCGGCCCGGCCGCCCCGCTCGGCGTCGAGTTCGCCCCGCCGCACCGCGCCGACCGCATCCGGGAACTGCTGGCGGAACGCCGGGAGTGGTCCGCCGACGACATGCCCGCCATCCACACGGACACCCGTCTCGCGTCCGCCGCCCCCCTGCTGGACCACCTCGCCGCCCTCGACGACCTGACCGGCCCGGCGGCCGAGCTGCGTGACCGCCTCCTGCGCTGGAACCGCCACATGGACGCCGACAGCCGGGAGGCCGCGCGGTTCGCGGCCCTGCGCGGCGCGCTCGTCCGCCGCCTCGCCGCCCAGCCGGCCTTCGCCGCGCTGACCACCCCGCCCGCCTACCCCGAGGTCCTCCTGCCCTGGCTGGACCTGGTCACCCGCGTCGGCTTCGCCCTCGAACACCTGCTGCGCGCCGAGGAGCTGTACGGCATCGACCGGTCCGCCCTGGTCCGGGAGGCCGTGGAGGAGGTCGCCGGGCAGCCGGCCGCCCGCTGGGGCGACACCCACCGCCTGGTTCCCTGGCGGGCCCTGCCCGACCCCGCGCAGGAGGCCCCGGCCGTCTCCGGCGACCACGACTGCGTACTGTGCACCACGGCCGTGCCCGGCCGGACCGACCTCGCCGCCCGCGGCCCGGCCGCCCGCTACGTGTGGGACCTGGCCCGCCGCGAGAACAGCCGCTGGGTCGTCCCCCATGGCGCCTCGGGCCACCCCGACAGCCCCCACCACCACGACCAGCTCCCCCTCTGGCTCAGGGGCGAGCTGGCCCCGGTCGTCACGGACTGGGCGCACCTGGAGAAGGAGAGCGATGTCTGACCCGCACGTGTACGAACAGGTGCTCGACGGCTTCGGCACCGTCGGCATCCGGCCCCTCGACGCCGAGGGCGACGCGGACGTCGTCCACGGGTGGGTGAGCGAGGAACGGGCCGCGTTCTGGGGCATGAACGGCCTGACGAGGGACCAGGTCGCCGAGATCTACGCCCATATGGCCGGCCTCGACACCCACCACGCCTTCCTGGCCGAACTGGACGGCACCCCGGTCGCCCTGCTCCAGACGTACGAGCCGACGGAGGACCGGGTCGGCGAGTGCTACGAGGTCGAGCCCGGCGACATCGGCGTGCACGTCCTCCTCGCGCCGGCCGGCGCGGAGGGCGCGCGGACGGGCTGGTCGGCCGCGTTGCTGGGCGCCTTCACGTCGTACGTGCTGGTGGGGCTGGGCCGGCGGCGGATCGTGGTGGATCCGGACGTGCGCAACGAGAAGGCGGTCGCGCGTTTCCTCCGGCACGGCTTCGAGGCCGGGCCGGTCGTCACGCTGCCGGAGATCGACCTGCCGGACGTGTACCTGCCGGAGAAGAAGGCCCAACTGGCGTTCCTGCGGCGGGAGGTAGCCTTCCCCGGGTGACTGCCCAAGGTCCGGTGACCCCCGAAGCCCTCGTCGCCCACTACGGGATGGAGCCGATCCCCCGTGAGGGGGGACTGTTCCGCCGTACCTGGGCGGGTCCCGAGCGGGCCGACGGACGCCCGGAGGGCTCGGCGATCGTCGCCCTGCTCACCGCGGACGACTTCTCGGCCCTGCACCGGCTGCCCACCGACGAGGTCTGGCACTTCTACCTCGGCGACCCGCTGGAACTGCTTCTCCTCGCCCCCGACGGCACCTCACGGACGGCGGTGCTGGGCCCGGACGTCCTCGGCGGGCAGCAGCCGCAGCTCACCGTCCCCGCGCGCACCTGGATGGGCGCGCGGGTGACCGCGGGCGGCGCGTGGACCTTCTTCGGCTGCACCATGGCCCCCGGTTTCACCTACGGGGACTACGAACACGGCGACGCGGCCGACCTCACGGCGCGTCACCCGGACCGGGCCGCGCTGATCAGGGAACTCTGCCGTCCATGACGTTGCTGGCGGGCCAGGTGGCCCTCATCACGGGAGCGAGCGGCGGAGTCGGCCGCGGGATCGCGCTGCGGTTCGCGCAGGAGGGCGCCCAGGTGGCGCTCCACTGCCGTACGGGGGTGGAGGCGGCGCGTGAACTCGCCCGACGGGTCGCCGAGTCCGGGAGCCGGGCGGTGGTCCTGCGGGCCGACCTGTCCCGCCCGGACGAGTGCCGACGGCTCGTGCGGGAGGCCGCCGAGTGGGGCGGAGGGCGGCTGACGACCCTGGTCAACAACGCGGGCGTGCAGCCCGTGCAGCGACTGGAGGCGATGACGGCGGAGGACTGGCGGACGGTCGTGGACACCAACCTGACCAGCGTCTTCGCCTGCACACAGGCGGCCGCCGAGGTGATGCGGGGCGGGGGCGGAGAGGTGGGGGGCGGGTCGGGCGGTGCGTCGGGCGCCGTGCGGGGTGGCGGGCTGAGAGTCGGGCCGGGCGGCGGGCTGGGCGGCGGCCAGGGCGTGGGGTCGGGCGGTGGACCGGGCCTTGGGCCGGAAGTCCGATCGGGCGGCGGCCAGGGCATGGGATCCGGTGGTGGACCGGGCCGTGGGCCGGGAATCCGACCGGGCGGCGGCCAGGGCGTGGAGTCGGGTGTTGGGCCGGGCGGTGGACCGGGCGGCGGCCAGGGTGTCGGGCCGGGCGTCGGGCCAGGCACCGGCCAGGGCGTCGGGCGGGGCGGCGCCGTCATTCACATCGCCTCGGTCGAGGCCGGGATGCCCGCCGAGGGGCACGCCCACTACTCCGCCTCGAAGGCGGCGGTCGTGGCGCACGCCCGCGCGGCGGCACGGGAGTACGGGGCGTGGGGCATCCGCGTCAACACCGTCTCGCCCGGCCTGATCGAACGGGAGGGTCTGGCCGAGGCCTGGCCCGACGGGGTGCGGCGGTGGCGGGAGGCGGTCGCGGTCGGTCGGCTGGGCCGCCCGGAGGACGTCGGCGACGCCTGCGTCTTCCTCGCCTCACCGCTCGCCTCCTGGATCACCGGTCACGACCTCGTGGTGGACGGCGGGGTGTCCGCGCGGACGACGTGGTGAGCAGGACCGGGCCCCTGTCCGTACGTACTCCCGAGCACACGAGTCCGAGGTACGGAGCGGTGACGTGAGCGAGGGGCGCGATGACGGACGACGAGGCGGTACCTCAGGGGGAATCCGGGCCACGAAGAGCACAGCGACCTCAGGGACCGCAGCTGCCTCAGGGATCGCCGGCGCCGCAGGTCCCGCACGACGCGGTGGCCGGCGACTTCAAGGGCTGGTGCTGCTGGGCACCCTGCTGGTCCTGTTCCTCTTCACAGGCGCGGGCCGGGCGTCGGCCCATGCCGCCCTCCGCGGTGCCGACCCCGCCGATGGATCCGTCGTCGGCACCGCTCCCCGCAGCATCACCCTGACGTTCACCGAGTCCGTCGGCCTGCTCGACGACTCCTTCCGCGTCCTCGACCCCGACAACCGACGGGTCGACACGGGCAGGGCGCGGCACGCGGACGGCCGGGCGGACACCGCGCGGGCCACCCTGCCCGAGAAGCTCGGCACCGGCACCTTCACGGTGGCCTGGCGGGTGGTGTCCGAGGACGGCCACCCGATCGCCGGTGCCTTCACCTTCTCCGTGGGCGAACCGTCCGCGACCCGCGCTCCCCTGCCCACCGGCTCCGTCGAGGACCCGGCCACCGCCAGCCTCTACAAGATCGGCCGCTATCTGGCGTACGGCGCGGCGGCCCTGCTCATCGGCACGGCGGTCTTCGTCGCCGTCTGCCGGCCGACGGACGTGCGTCCCCTGCGCAGGCCGCTGGTGGTGGGCTGGTCGGTCTTCACCGGTTCGACCGTCCTCCTGCTCCTGCTCCGCGCCCCCTACGAGACGGGGACGGGCCCGTCGCAGGCCCTCGACCCGTCGGGCCTGACCAGCACCCTGTCCGGCCGCCCCGGCCTCGCCCTGGTGGTGCGGCTGGCCCTGCTGGCGGTGGCCGCCGTCCTCCTCGTACGACAGCGCGGGCGCGAGCGGGTCTCCCGCCCGACCCTCGCCGTCGGCGCCGTCCTCGCGGTGGGCCTGGCCCTGACCTGGGCCGCGGCCGAGCACGCGTCGGCCGGCATCCAGGTCCCGGCCGCGATGACGTCCTCGGTGCTGCACCTGCTGGCGACGGCGGCGTGGCTCGGCGGCCTGACGGCCCTGCTGACCCTCCTCCACCGGGGCGCCCTCCCGGCGAGCGTGGCCGCCCGCTTCTCCCGGCTGGCCGCCGCCTCGGTGGCCGTCCTGGCGGTGACCGGCGTCTACCAGTCCTGGCGCGGGCTCGGCTCCCTCGACGCGCTGACCGACACGACGTACGGCCGGCTCCTGCTCGCCAAGCTGGCCGTGGTGACGCTGCTGCTGGCGGCGGGGGCGCAGTCCCGCCGCTGGACCGGACGACTGGCGAGAGCGGAGGCGGAAGGCACGACGGCGCAACGGACGGCGGCAGAAAGCAGGACGGAAGGCACCACGGCGCAACGGACGGCAGCAGAAGGCAGGACGGAAGGAACGACGGCGGAAGGAACGACGAGGGAGGGAACCATGACGGCGGTGGAGACGGAGAAGGCGAAGGCGAAGGCGACCGTGGACGCAGGCATGAAGAACCGGGCACCGGTACGGCAGCGCGTCCCGCAGCCGGTGGGCGGCCCCGCGCTGCCGGACGAACCCCCGGCCGCCGACCCGCCGCTCACGCCGGCCGAGGACGCCCACCGCCGCGCCCTGCGCCGTTCCGTCCTGGCCGAGGTCGTCGTCTCGGTGGTGGTGCTGGGCCTCACGACCGTCCTGACCGGCACCCTGCCGGCCCGCGCGGAGGCCGAGGCGGCGATCGCCGAACAGGCGACCGGCCTGCCCGTCGCCTCCGTCACCACCGTCCCCTTCGACACCGGCGTCCCCGGCACCCCCGGCATCCGCGGCAAGGTCCAGATCACCCTCGACCCCGGCCGCGTCGGCGCCAACTCCGTCCAGGCCGTGGTCTACGGCCCCGACGGCGGCTTCATCAGCATCCCCGAGCTGCGTCTGTCCTTCACCCTGCCGAGCCAGGACATCGGCCCGCTCGACGCCAAGGTCACCGATCGCGGCGGCTACTGGAGCGCGACCTCCGTCAACCTGCCCATCCCCGGCGACTGGGAGATGAAGGTCACGGTCCGGACGACGGAGATCGACCAGGTGAGCGAGACGGCGACGGTGCCGATCGTGCGCTGAGGGCGGCGGTTTCAGGTGACGGCGGCGGGCCGAGGGATGCCGTGGAAGACCTGCCGGGTGTGCCAGGCCCGGTGGGCGGCCGCGACCGGCGGCGTACCCGGCTGAGGGCCGAGCAGCCGACGGCCCGCCAGGGAGGTCACGTGCTCACGGGCGGCCGCGCTCCGCCCGACGAAGCGCTGGGAGACCAGGATGCGGTGACCGTCGCCGACGCCCAGGACACCCTTGTCGAACAGCTTGTGGTGCAGTGCGCACAGGCAGAGCCCGTTGTCCACGGCGTCGGGTCCGTCGAAGGCCCACCAGCGCACGTGCGCGGCCTCCAGCCCGACCGGCATCGCGCCGACTCTCCCGTCGTAGCCGCAGAACGCGCACTGGTACTCGTAGGCGGTCAGCACCAGCTCCCGCATCCGCCGGTCCCGCTGCCGCCGGCCGGCCGCCACCGGCGCGGTCTCCGCGAGCTCCAGCTCGAGCCCCACGGCTTCGCAGAGTTCGCCGTGGAGCGACGGTGGGAAATGCAGGTCGAGCAGGGCGCGCGCCATCCTGCCGAGCAGCGAGGGATCACGCCGCAGCGCGGCGCGCAGCTCCGGTGCGAGCCGTCCCGCAGCGCCCGCCGCGCGCAGCCGCAGTATCCCGGTGCCGGGACTGCCGGGCCCGCGGTCGGTACGCACCTCCCACACCCCGTCGCTGACCAGGTGGTGGAAGGGGTAGGCGGGTGAGGTCCTGTTGGCGGGCCCGTACTCGGCCAGCAACCGCTTCAGGTCCTCCTCCACCGCGGTGTACCGCAACTCGCCGTCGGCGTCCTCCTGGAACCGTCCGAGGGCGTACAGGAGCAGAAGGGGCTTGTGGGGAGCGCGCACCCCGTTCCCGGTCCACTGCCTCAGCTTGGTGACGCGCTCCAGCCAGTCCATGACCGGCGATCGTAGTGACGCCCCGCCCACGCGGCGGGCTCGGAGTGCGGGGACGGGGAATGCATGAGATCAGTGGAGTGAAGAGGCACGCTCTCACCGCACGAAACGCGTCTCACCGCACGAAACGCATCTCACCGTATGAATGCGCACCGCGGGCATCGCTCACCAGGCATCGCATTCGCCGCGGAATCGCACCGAACCGCACGCGGCGCACCGCGCACCGCGTGGCATCCGTCGGGAGGAGGCCTCATGGACCTGACCGTTCCCGTCGTGAACGGCGCCGACGGCCGCCCCCGCGGCGCGCCGAGGGGCGTTCGCCATGCCTGAGCTGCCGGACGTCGAGGGGTTCCGGAAGGTGCTCGAATCCTGCGCCGAGGGCAGGGTCATCCAGCGTGTCGACGTGCGGGACACGGGTGTCCTGCACGGGGTGAGCGGGCGGCGGCTGCGGGACGCGTTGGAAGGCCGGCGCTTCACCGAGCCGGAGCGGCACGGGAAGTGGCTGCTGGCCCGTACCGGCGACGGCCCGACCCTCATGCTGCACTTCGGCATGACCGGTCGACTGGTCTGCGCACGCCCCGACGACGCCGTCGAGGCCCACGACCGCGTCCTGTTCACCGTGGGCGGCGACCGCCAGCTCCGCTACCGGGACCAGCGCAAGCTCCAGGGTCTTTGGCTGGCCGCCGACGACTCCGACGTCGCACGGCTGCTGGCCGACCAGGGCCCCGACGCGATGGCGGTGGACCGCGCGGAGTTCGAGGCCGCGCTCTCCTCACACCGCGGCAGGGTCAAGACCGTCCTCACCGACCAGTCCGTCCTGGCCGGACTCGGCAACCTGCTCGCCGACGAGATCCTGTGGCGCGCCAAGCTGCGCCCCGCCGACCGGGCGAGCGATCTCACCGAGGCCGAACGCCGTCGCCTCTACACCCACATGCGCCGCACACTGCGCTCCGCGGTCACCGCCGGCTGCGTCCCGCCGCGCGACTCCTGGCTGACCGGCCACCGCGACGACCCGGCCCCGACCTGCCCGCGCTGCGGCGGCCCGCTACGCCGGTCCCGCATGTCGGGCCGCAGCACGGTGTGGTGCCCAGGGTGCCAGCCGGACGGGTCCTGAGCACCGCGTCCGACGGCGCCTTCGGGGTGGCGGCCTGCGCCTTGGCGCCACAACGCGCTCCTGAGCATCCTGGGCGGCAGGCCCGTCCACGCGGCCCTGGCCGGTACGGCCTTCACCCACTGAGCCCGTACGGCACGGCCGACACCGAACCCCTCTCACCGAACCCCGGTCACTCACCACCTGGAACGAGTTCTTCGCCGCCCGCCGACCCGCCGACCGCTGATCCGATGGGATGGGATGGGATGGGATCCGAATCCGGTGATACGACGCGATCCGACGCCATGCGATGCGATCCGATCCGAAACCGGCCATGGCCGACTCGCGCCCTTCTCGCACTGCCCAGGGCTGCTCAGACTGCCGTACACGGACTGTCGGGGGAGGGGCTTCGAGCGTGGCTGGACGTGGACGTGGACGGGGTGCGGCCGCTCGCCGGCGGCGGGTGGCGCGGCTGAGGGCGGTGGCCGTCGGCGGTGGCCTGGTGCTGGTCCTGCTGGTGGTGTTCTGGTCGGTCGTATGGCCGTACCTCACGGCGGCCATGCTCCTCGGCGGTGTCGCGGCGGCAGGGTGGTGGCTGTGGCGGACGGACCGGTTCCTGCGCGGCCGGGACCGCATGTGGCGGCACGAAGAGGCGGTGAAGGCCGGTCACCGGACACTCGCCGAGGTGGACGCGATGACCGGCACCGAGTTCGAGGAACTGGTCGCGGGTCTCTGCCGACGGGACGGGTGCACCGACGTCCGGCGGGTGGGCGGTGCGAACGACAACGGCGCCGACGTCGTCGGCCGCCTCCCGGACGGCCGGAGCATGGTGATCCAGTGCAAGCGCTACGCCCCGACCAGCACGATCGCGAGCCGTGAGCTGCGCGATCTGCTGGGCGCCAAGGTGCACTTCGACGCCGACCTGGCCGTGTTCGTGACGACCACGCGGTTCAGCCGCCCCTCCGAGAACTTCGCGCTGCGGCACGGAATCCTCGCCGTGCACCGCGATCACCTCGGGCTGTGGAACAACGGGACCTCCCTGCTGTCCCTGAGCGCGGTGAACGGTCAGGGACAGGGCGACTCCCGCCACCGGGCCCGGTGGAAGCAGGCGTAGGGCAAGTAAGCCGTCCTGCCGTTGCCCCAGCAGACGGGCCTGTTGCTCTTCAGCGGCGGCATCCCCTCCATGACGCTCGCCACACCGTCGCGACCCAGCCACCCGAGAGGGAAACGGAGACGGGCAACCGAGACGGACAAGCGAGACGGACAACGACGAAGGGCCCCACCGCGAACGGTGGGGCCCTTCGACATCGTGCCCGGTGAGGCACTGGCGGAGGATACGAGATTCGAACTCGTGAGGGGTTGCCCCCAACACGCTTTCCAAGCGTGCGCCCTAGGCCTCTAGGCGAATCCTCCGCCGGAAACATTACATGACCGAGAGGAGTGCTCGCGAACTCGTTCCCTGCCCCTGGCATCGGGTAACCTGGGCGCAGCCCCTCACGCGGCGCTATCTGACTGAACTCCCCCAGGGCCGGAAGGCAGCAAGGGTAGGTCGGCTCTGGCGGGTGCGTGGGGGGCGCTTGCGTTCCCGGGGGCTTACGCAGGGTGTGGGCCTGGGGTGGCTGTCCCTGGACGACTGCCCCGGGGTGGGTTCGCCGGGCGGGCTCGGGCGGGGCCGGTTGTCAGCGGGCGCCTATAACCTCGTATGCGTGTCGTCTCTCGCGCTGTACCGCCGCTATCGCCCGGAGTCGTTCGCCGAGGTCATCGGGCAGGAGCATGTCACCGACCCGCTGCAGCAGGCGCTGCGGAACAACCGGGTCAATCACGCGTACCTGTTCAGCGGGCCGCGTGGGTGTGGCAAGACGACCAGCGCGCGCATTCTGGCCAGGTGCCTGAACTGCGAGCAGGGGCCCACGCCGACCCCGTGCGGGGAGTGCTATTCGTGCCGGGACCTGGCCAGGAACGGGCCGGGTTCCATCGACGTCATCGAGATCGACGCCGCCTCGCACGGCGGTGTCGACGACGCCCGTGACCTGCGGGAAAAGGCCTTCTTCGGGCCCGCCCGCAGCCGCTACAAGATCTACATCATCGACGAGGCCCACATGGTCACGTCGGCCGGTTTCAACGCGCTCCTCAAGGTCGTCGAGGAGCCGCCGGAGCACCTGAAGTTCATCTTCGCCACCACCGAGCCCGAGAAGGTCATCGGGACCATCCGGTCGCGGACCCACCACTACCCGTTCCGGCTGGTGCCGCCGGGGACCCTCCGGGAGTACCTCGGCCAGGTGTGCCAGAAGGAGGACATCCCCGTCGAGGACGGTGTCCTGCCGCTCGTCGTGCGCGCCGGTGGCGGCTCCGTGCGTGACTCCATGTCCGTCATGGACCAGCTGCTCGCCGGCGCCGGGGCGGACGGTGTGACATACGCCATGGCCACCTCCCTGCTCGGATACACGGACGGCTCGCTGCTCGACTCCGTCGTCGAGGCCTTCGCCACCGGCGACGGGGCCGCCGCCTTCGAGGTCGTGGACCACGTCATCGAGGGCGGCAACGATCCGCGACGCTTCGTCGCCGACCTGCTGGAGCGGCTGCGGGACCTGGTGATCCTCGCCGCCGTTCCCGACGCGGCCGAGAAGGGGCTCATCGACGCCCCCGCCGACGTCATCGAGCGGATGCAGGCCCAGGCCGCCGTCTTCGGCGCCGCCGAGCTGAGCCGCGCCGCCGACCTGGTCAACGAAGGCCTCACCGAAATGCGCGGCGCCACCTCGCCCCGCCTCCAGCTCGAGCTGATCTGCGCGCGCGTCCTGCTGCCCGCCGCGTACGGCGACGAGCGGTCCGTCATGGCCCGCCTCGACCGCATCGAGCGCGGCGTGAACTTCTCCGCGGGCGCCGCCGCCGGCATGCCGCCCATGGGGTACGTGCCCGGACCCGAGGCACACGGGGGAGCGGCGGTGGCTCCCGCCGCGGGCGCGCCGCTCCCACCCGGAGGCGGCGCGGCAGCCGCCCGGGCGGCGGTACGGGGCCCGGCAACCCCGGCAACCCCGGCAACACCCGCAACCCCGGCAGCAGCCTCGGGCGCCTCCGCTGCGCCTCCCGCGCCCGCGACGCCGGCGCCGGCCCCGGCGCCCGCGCCCGTACAGCCCCCGGCCACCACTGCGCCTGCCCCTGCCCCCGCTCCGGCCGCGGCCTCGGCGCCGGCCGACGCAGCCCCGGCCCCCTCGGCCCCCTCCGTGCCCTCAACCCCCTCAACCCCCTCAACCCCCTCAACCCCCTCGGCCCCCGCCCCCGGTGCCTGGCCCACCGCCACCGCCGCAGGCAGCGGACGCCGACCCGGCGGCTGGCCCACGGCCACGCCCGCGGGCGGCGGGGCCCGCCCCCCGGCGTCGTCTCCGGCGTCGTCTCCGCAGGCGACCCCCGCGGCCCCGCCCGCCGCATCCCCGGCCGGCCCCGCACCGACCGGACCGGCCGCCCCGTACGCGCCTCCCGTCGGCGGCCTCGACCCCCGCATGCTCTGGCCCAACATCCTGGAGGCGGTCAAGAACCGCCGCCGCTTCACCTGGATCCTGCTCAGCCAGAACGCCCAGGTCACCGGCTTCGACGGCACAACCCTCCAACTCGGCTTCGTCAACGCCGGCGCCCGTGACAACTTCGCGAGCAGCGGCAGCGAGGACGTGCTGCGACAGGCGCTGGCCGAGCAGTTCAACGTCCAGTGGAAGATCGACGCGACCGTCGATCCGTCCGGCGGCTCGGCACCCCCGCCGGCCGGCGGCTTCGGCGGCTCCCCCGGTCCTTCCGCCCCCTCCGGTTTCGGCGGAGGCGGCTCCCCTGGCGGTGGTTACGGCAACTCCGGCGGTTACGGCACGTCCGGTGGCGGCAGTTCCGGTGGATACGGCAGCACCGGTGGTCACGGCGGTGGCGGTACGACCTCCCAGCCCGCGACCTCGTCCGCTCCCGCCGCCCCCAGCCCGGCCCCGGGCCGATCCGCGCCCCCGGCGGCATCCGCCCCCGCCTCCGCCCAGCGATCGTCGGCCCCGGAACACGTGGCCCTCGAGGACGACATCCCCGAGGACGACGACCCGGACCTCAACGAGTCCGCTCTCTCCGGTCGCGAACTGATCGTGCGGGAGCTGGGGGCGACGGTGGTGGAGGAGTTCACCAACGAGTAGGCCCAGCCTGCCCAACGAGTAGGCCCAGCCCGCGCCGGCCCCAGGAGCGGTGGCACCGCGTACCCCACCTCTCTTCGGAGAAAGCTACGAACACCTCGACCCCCACCCTTCGGAAGCCCGCACAAAGACTTCCGGCCGACGCCAGCTAGGCTGACTCCCGTGAACGTCCTCGTCATCGGCAGCGGCGCCCGCGAACACGCCCTGTGCCGCTCACTGTCCCTCGACCCCGCCGTCACCGCGCTGCACTGCGCTCCCGGCAACGCCGGCATCGCCGAGGTCGCCGAGCTGCACCAGGTCGACGCCCTGGACGGCGGGGCCGTGACCGCGCTGGCCAGGGAGCTCGGCGCCGACCTCGTGGTCGTGGGTCCCGAGGCCCCCCTCGTCGCGGGGGTCGCCGACGCCGTGCGCGAGGCGGGCATCCCCGTCTTCGGCCCCTCCGGGGAAGCCGCGCAGCTGGAGGGTTCCAAGGCGTTCGCCAAGGACGTGATGGCCGCGGCCGGCGTCCCGACCGCCCGCTCCTACGTCTGCACCACGCCCGACGAGGTGGCCGTGGCCCTCGACGCCTTCGGCGCCCCGTACGTCGTCAAGGACGACGGCCTGGCCGCCGGCAAGGGCGTCGTCGTGACCAGCGACATCGAGGCCGCGAAGGCGCACGCGGCGGGCTGCGAGCGCGTCGTCATCGAGGAGTTCCTCGACGGCCCGGAGGTCTCCCTCTTCGCGATCACCGACGGCGAGACGGTCGTCCCGCTCCAGCCCGCGCAGGACTTCAAGCGCGCGCTCGACGGCGACGAGGGCCCGAACACCGGCGGCATGGGGGCGTACTCCCCGCTGCCCTGGGCCGACCCGAAGCTGGTCGACGAGGTCGTGCAGACGGTGCTCCAGCCGACCGTCGACGAGATGCAGCGCCGCGGCACGCCCTTCTCGGGGCTGCTCTACGCCGGTCTCGCGATCACCAGCCGGGGCGTGCGCGTCATCGAGTTCAACGCCCGCTTCGGCGACCCCGAGACCCAGGTCGTGCTGGCGCGTCTGAAGACCCCGCTCGCCGGTGTCCTGATGGCCGCCGCCACCGGCAACCTCGCCGACCTCGCGCCCCTGCGCTGGAGCGACGAGGCGGCCGTCACGGTGGTCGTCGCCTCCCACAACTACCCCGGCACCCCGCGCACCGGCGATCCGATCACCGGCCTCGACGAGGTGGCCGCCGAGGACGCCCCGCACGCCTACGTCCTGCACGCCGGCACCAAGCGCGACGGCGACGCCGTGGTCAGCGCGGGCGGCCGGGTCCTCTCCGTCACCGCGACCGGCAAGGACCTCACGCAGGCCCGCGAGCGGGCGTACCGCTCGGTCGCGCGCATCGGTCTCGACGGCTCCCAGCACCGTACGGACATCGCGGCGAAGGCGGCGGCGGGGGCGTAGCGCGCCCCCTGGTTCCCGCTCCCGACGGCACCGCACCTCCCACAGCGGGCAACCCCCCCGAGCCGCCTCCAACCCCCTCCAAGCCTCTTGCAGGCGCCTTCCAGGCCCCGGATCCAGCAGGGAATCACCCATGGAATCCGGGGCCTTTCCCTTGCCCACGGTCATCCACCTTTCCCCAAAGCCATTCCATCGAGTGAGCGCTGCCCCATCCGGCTGACGGGGGGCGAGGGGCCAACTAGGGTGCCGCGCAAGCGTTCCGGCACTTGGCCCACCGGCATTGCGATGTCAGCGGCGGGTGCCACAGTGGGGGAGTGAGCAAGACCAGGAGAGTCGACACAGCCAGCACTGCGGGGAGGCGGTGAGGTCCGGACGTGACCGGTATGGGAATGGAGGTGGGCGCGCAGGCCGCGCGGGCCCGTGCGCTGGCCGTGCTGCGCATCCGCAGCCGGGCGCTCGCGGTCGCGCTGCTGCCCGCGGCGACCGCCGTGATCCTGCTGGCGGGTGGTTCCTCCGGGCACCTGGTGGGTCCCGGCTGGGACGTCGCCCGCTGGGCCGTGTCCGTGCTCGCGCTCCTCGTGCTGGTCGCCGCCGGCGTCATCGCCCTGGTGGTCGCCCGGGCCCGCCCCGCCGTCAGCCCCACGGTCGCGATCGCCGAGGGCGCGGCCCCCGACCTGTACCGGCTGGTGCGCGACCTCGCCGACCGGCTCGACGTCCCGGCGCCGTCCGCGATAGCGCTCACCCCCGACTGCGACAGCTGGCTGGAGGACCGCGCCCATCCGGCCCACGGCCCGCCCGCACCCCGGGACCCGGACGAGATAGCCGGGCCGGGCCGGGCCCTCCACCGCCGTACGCCGACCGCGCCCGTGCTGGTCATAGGCTCCCCGTTCCTGTGGTGGATGCGGGTGGGCGAGCTGCGCGCCGTCCTCGCGCCGGTCGTCGCCGGTACGGGACCCTCGGCGCACCCCGACATAGCCGCGGCCCGGCGCTTCGTGCGCGGGCTGGACGCCGCGCTGGCCGTCTCCGCCGACCGCGGCCGCTGTCCCGGCGTGCGTCTGGTCTGTGCGGGCATCGGCTGGGTCGCGCGGCTGCTGCTGCGCGGCTGCCAGGTCCATGCGGCGGAGATGGAGCGGGGAGTGGCCGCGGCGGCCGCCGAGCGTGCACAGGCTGTGGACTACGGTCTGCGGATCGTCGCCCAGGAGCAGGTGGGGCTGGCGTACGCGGGCTGGGACCGTCTCCTCACGCGCGTGGCGCTGCCCGCCTGGCGGATGGGCCGCTGGCCGTCCCGGCTGGACGCGGGCGTCGTCGCCGCCCTCACCGAACTGTCCCGGCGCGACCGCCTGGCCGAGGGCTTCGCCTCGCGGCTCGGCGAGCGCCCCGCCTGCGACCTTCTCGAAGAGCCCGGCACGGTCGACGAGGCCGCCTCCCTGCTCGCCGCCCGCCTCTTCCACGGCGGTCCCGCCGGGTCCGGCCCGGACTGGTCTCCCGTGGACTGGCGGGAGTACCCGGACGAGGTCGTGGACCGCAAATGGCGCACCGACGCGGCCCGTCTCCACCGCGTCCTGGACGCCCTGGGCGTCCGCCGCATCCCCGACCCGGCGGCCCGGACCTCCGACGGCCCGACCCTGGCCCGCGTGCTGGACCACCTGACGGGCGCGGAGGGCACGGCTCCCGGCTGGGACGGCCGCCGCCCGCCTCCGACCCTCACCCCGGAGACCCCCGCCCGCACCCCGGAGACGCCCACCCCGGAGACCCCCACCGTCACCGAGGGCTCCGCCCCCACTCCGGAGGCCTCCCCACCCCCGCCCACGGCACCCGCCACTGCGCCTGTCACCCCCGCCAGTACGGGCGCACCCGCCACTTCCCGCTCTCCCGCAGCCGACGAAGAGGAAGAGCCCGCCCCCAACCCCCGCAGCGCCGCCCTGGCCGCCCGTCTCGGTGCGGAACTGGCCCGGGAGGAGACCGAGACGGCGCCCCCGGCGCCCGCACCCGCCGGGCCCCCGGCGCCCGGGCAGGGCCACGACACGGCGGTCCCGTGGGACGGCGGCATGCTCCCGCTCTTCCCCCTCCAGCCCCCGCGCACGGACCGCGAGCTGCTGACCGACCACGTGACCGCGATGGTCTGCTGCGCCGCGATGGACACCGTGGGAGCCACCCCTGGCCTGGACTGGCTCGACGGCCCGACCCTCCTCGTCGACGGCGAGCGCGTGACCGACCTGACGCCCCGCGTGCTGAGCCTGGTCGAGGACGGCGACGCGGCCCCGCTCCGCAGCTGGCTGGTGGAGCTGGGGATACGTCCGGAAAAGCCGGTACGCCTCGGCTGACGCGACCGAGACGACCGAGGCGACCACGACCAACGCCACCGACGCGGTCACCGGCCAATAGCGGAGTGACTGATTCCACTTTTGGCCAATTCGCAACGAATAGTGACTGTCTGCGCGCGTTATGTGATGTGCTGGGACCGATCGCGCCCATGGCATGGGCGCGCGACATAGGACAAACACAAGAGCAGCGGCGTCTCACAGGTCACACCACAACCACGGGGGCCACAAGGGGAGGGGAGCACCATGGGACAGGACCACATCCGCCGATGGGAGTCGGGAGCGCTGGCGCACGCCGTGACGGACCCCTTC
This sequence comes from Streptomyces sp. NPDC014995, assembly GCF_043080745.1. Classification (NCBI taxonomy): domain Bacteria; kingdom Bacillati; phylum Actinomycetota; class Actinomycetes; order Kitasatosporales; family Streptomycetaceae; genus Streptomyces; species Streptomyces sp. NPDC014995. The sequence continues at coordinate 56,912 of NZ_JBIBVX010000002.1, read as the reverse complement.
GGACAGGGCCCGGTCCCCTGGCTGCGCGGCACCGAGACGTACTTCGACGACACCGGAAAGGTCGTCCCCTGGTACGTCGACCCGGCGCCGGCCCCCGCCCCGGACGCCGCCCCGCGGATCCCGGCCCCCCGGTCCGCCGGAGGCCCCCGCTCGGCCGACGACATCCGCCGCCAGATCAAGGGCTTCGTCTCCACCGGCGCGGTCGCTCCCGGCGAAGCGGTCGACTTCCACATCACGGTCGACCCACCCCAGGAATTCAGCGTCGACATCTACCGCATCGGCCACTACGACGGTGACGGCGCGGCCAAGATCACCACCAGCCCGCGTCTCTCCGGCATCGTCCAGCCCCCGCCGCTGACCGCCGACCGCACGGTCTCCTGCCACCACTGGTGGCTCTCCTGGCGGCTGCAAATCCCGTCGTACTGGAACGTCGGGGCGTACGTCGCCGTGCTCACCACCGCCGACGGCTACCGCTCCCACATCCCCTTCACCGTCCGCGACAGCCGCCCGGCCGACCTGCTCCTGCTGCTGCCCGACATCACCTGGCAGGCGTACAACCTCTACCCGGAGGACGGCCGCACCGGTGCCAGCCTCTACCACGCCTGGGACGAGGACGGCCGCCTGCTCGGCGAGGCCGACGCCGCCACGACGGTCTCCTTCGACCGCCCGTACGCCGGCGCGGGCCTCCCGCTCCACGTCGGCCACGCCTACGACGTCATCCGCTGGGCCGAGCGCTACGGCTACGACCTCGCCTACGCCGACGCCCGCGACCTGCACACCGGCCAGGTCGATCCCTCCCGGTACCGCGGCCTGGTCTTCCCGGGCCACGACGAGTACTGGTCGCAGGCCATGCGCCGCACCGTGGAACGCGCCCGCGACAGCGGCACCTCACTGGTCTTCCTCTCCGCCAACACCCTGTACTGGCAGGTGGAGCTGGGCCCGTCCCCGTCCGGTGTCCCCGGCCGACTGCTGACCTGCCGCAAGCGCAAGGGCCCCGGCCGCTCCGTCCTCTGGCGCGAGATCGACCGAGCCGAGCAGCAGTTACTCGGCATCCAGTACGCGGGCCGGGTCCCCGAACCGCACCCTCTGATCGTCCGCAACGCCGACCACTGGCTGTGGGAGGCGACCGGCGTACGCGAGGGAGAGGGGATCGAGGGCCTGGTCGCGGGCGAGGCCGACCGCTACTTCCCCCGCACCCCGCTCCCGCCGCACGAGGAGCGCACCCTTGTCGCCCACTCCCCGTACGTCGACAGCCAGGGCGTCCTGCGCCACCAGGAGACCTCCCTCTACCGAGCGCCCTCCGGCGCCCTGGTCTTCGCCTCGGGCACCTTCGCCTGGTCCCCGGCTCTGGACCGCCCCGGCCACGTCGACCCCCGCGTCCAGCGCGCCACCGCCAACCTCCTGGACCGCATCTGCAAGCGCGACTGACCGCGCCCGGCGGTACTCGGCCCCGGCGAGTACCGACCGTGCCGGGTATCCGCGCTGGGACGCCTCCGATCCCGTCGACCGACCGTGCCCGGCGTCCGTGCCCGGCGGTACTCGACCCCGGCGACGACCGACCGTGCCGCGTATCCGTTTGTTGACCGCCTCCGGTCCCGCCCGACCGAGCACCGTGCCAGGCGTCCGTGCTGACCGCCTCCGGTCCCGTCGACCGACCGCGCCCGGCCGCACCCGGCCCGGTTCGTCTGACCGTTCCGCTCCACCCCGCCCGACCCTCCGTCCTTGATCAAGCCCCTTGTAGGGGACAATCAAGCCATTGGACAGAACCACGGGGAGGAACCGTGTCCGGATTCGTAGAAAAGCCCGAGCCCCTCCACGTCCCGGGCCTGGTGCACCTCCACACCGGCAAGGTGCGCGAGCTGTACCAGAACGAGGCGGGCGACCTCGTGATGGTCGCCAGCGACCGTACGTCCGCCTTCGACTGGGTGCTGCCGACCGAGATCCCCGACAAGGGCCGCATCCTCACCCAGCTCTCCCTGTGGTGGTTCGACCAGCTCGCCGACCTCGTTCCCCACCACGTCCTGAGCACCGAGCTGCCCCCCGGCGCCCCCGCCGAGTGGGCCGGCCGCACCCTCACCTGCAAGTCGCTCCGGATGGTCCCCGTCGAGTGCGTGGCCCGCGGCTACCTCACCGGCTCGGGCCTCGCCGAGTACGAGGAGTCCCGCACGGTCTGCGGCCTCGCCCTCCCCGAGGGTCTGGTCGACGGCTCGGAGCTGCCCGCCCCGATCTTCACCCCGGCCACCAAGGCCGCCGTGGGCGAGCACGACGAGAACGTGTCCTACGAGGAGGTCGCCCGCCAGGTCGGCGCGGACACCGCCGCCCAGCTGCGCCAGACGACCCTCGCCGTCTACTCCCGCGCCCGCGACATCGCCCGCGACCGGGGCATCATCCTCGCCGACACCAAGTTCGAGTTCGGCTACGAGGGCGAGACCCTCGTCATCGCCGACGAGGTCCTCACCCCCGACTCCTCCCGCTTCTGGCCGGCGGACCAGTGGCAGCCGGGCCGCGCGCAGCAGTCGTACGACAAGCAGTTCGTGCGCGACTGGCTGACCTCGGCCGCCTCCGGCTGGGACCGCGCCGGCGAGCAGCCGCCGCCCGAGCTGCCGCAGGAGATCGTGGACGCCACCCGCGCCAAGTACGTGGAGGCGTACGAGCGCCTGACGGGCACGAGCTGGGCGTAGACCACGAAGAAGCCCCCCGGCGCGAGGAAGCCCCCCGGCGCGAAGAAGCCCCCCGGCGACGCAAAGAAGCCCCCCGGCGAGGCCGGGGGGCCGGGTCTGGGGGGCGACGTAAAAGCCCGCAGCGAACGAAAAAACCCCCGGCGACAACCGGGGGCTTGATCCAGAGCGGACGACGAGGCTCGAACTCGCGACCTCAACCTTGGCAAGGTTGCGCTCTACCAACTGAGCTACGTCCGCGTTGCGCCGTGGCGCGAGAGCAACTATACCCAACCCCGCTCGCGTGCGAGCCGCACCGCCGCATGACGGTTCTCCGCCCCGAGCTTGGAGACGGCCGACGAGAGGTAGTTCCGCACGGTCCCCGGTGACAGCGCGGCCCGCTCGGCGATCTCCGCGACCGGTGCCCCGTCGGCGGCGAGTTCGAGCACCTCGGCCTCGCGCGAGGTCAGCGGCGAGTCCCCGGCGGCGATCGCGTCGGCGGCCAACTCGGGGTCGACGTAACGGTTTCCCGCGTGCACGGTACGGATGATCTCCGCGAGCCGCTGCGCACTCACCGTCTTCGGGACGAATCCGCGCACACCCGCCGCAAGCGCCCGCTTCAGATGTCCGGGGCGGCCATGGCTGGTGACGATCAGCGCCTGACAGGCCGGAAGTTCGGCCCGCAGCGATGTGGCGACCTTCACACCGTCCGCGCCCGGCATCTGGAGATCCAGTACGGCCACGTCCGGCGCGTGTGCCCGTGCCATGGCCAGCGCCTCCGGCCCGGTGGCCGCCTCGGCGACGATCAGCAGGTCGTCTTCCAGCGAGAGCAGCGCGGCCAGCGCACCCCGGATCAGATGCTCGTCGTCGGCGAGCAGCACCCGCACGGTCACCCGGTCACCTCTCCCATCACGGCAGCCTCACCGGCCCCAGTGGTCCCGACCCGTTCCGGCAGCGGCACTTCGGCCACCACCCGGAACACCCCCGCTCCGGCGAACCCCGCCTCCAACCTTCCGTCCACCCCCGCGAGCCGCTCCCGCAACCCGGCCAGTCCGGACCCGCCGCCGACGCCACCCGCGGAGCGGAGCGAGACCGCTGAGACCGGTGAGGCCGGTGAGACCGACGAGAGTGACGAGATCGGCGAGACCCGCGAGGTCCCGGCGGCTCCCGAACCCCCCGAACCCCCCGAATCCCCCGAGCCCCCCGCCCCGTCGTTCTCCACCGTCAGCACCACATGTCCCTCCGCCACCCGAAGCCCCACCGAACACCGCCCGGCGTCCCCGTGCCGCAGCACGTTGGTGGTCGTCTCCCGCACCACCCAGCCGAGCGCCGACTGCACCTCGGCGGGCAGCCCGTCGGCCGTCCCGGGGGCGGCCCGCACCTCGCACTCGATCCCGGCCGCCGTCAACACCCCGTGCGCGCCGGTGAGTTCGACGCCCAGGTCGGCCTCGCGGTATCCCCGTACGACATCCCGCACCTCGTGCTGCGACTCCTGCGCGATCCGCTGCACCTCGATCATCTGCTCCACGGCCTCCGGCAGTCCCCGCCGGGCCAACTGCACGGCCAGCTCGCTCTTCAGTGCGATCACCGCCAGGTTCCGCCCCATCACGTCGTGCAGGTCCCGCCCGAACCGCAGCCGCTCCTCGGCGACGGCGAGCCGGGCGCGGGTCTCGCGGGCCTCGTCGAGCCGGTAGACGGCGTCGAGCAGCCAGACGGAGAAGACGGAGGTGGCGGCGATGAACGCGCCGCCGATCAGCACCGCCACCATGGAGACCAGGACGGCGCCGCCGGGCAGCCCCAGCGGGAGTGCCACCGCTCCGGCTCCCGCGGCGTACCCGACGACGACCGCGCCCACGCGCCGCCAACCGCGGACGCCGAGCGTGGTGTTGCCCGCCGCGAAGATCATCGTGACCCCGAAGACCCCGCCCGCGGCGGTCTCGACGGCCTTGCCGCCCGGCCCGTGCTCGGCGATCCACATCGCGGCGACACCGACCGCCGCGCTGGCGGCGGCCAGCGTCCACAGCAGCCGGACGGGCTGCGGGCGGCGCCCGCGCGTCCAGTCCAGCGACCGCGACGCCGTCACGGCACAGAGCACGCAGTGCCCCACCACCAGCACCGGCAGCCACAGCCCGGGCCCGGTCCACAGCCCACTGCCGAACGGCACACCCACCGACGTGAACTCGGCGAAGGCGAAGAAATGGAACGACCACCGCGTGTACGTCTCCACCTTCGCCGGCGTGCTCTTCCGCCGCCACCAGCCCCCCGGCCTGCACATCCGCGTCTCCCCCGTTCCCCGGTCTGTCGGCGCCCGCGTCCCCCGGTGCGTCAGCGCCGCGGCTCCCACCGGAACCACCGCCGTACAGCAAACACCGCCAGCACGGTCCAGGCCAGTGCGGTCGCCAGGGCGCCCAGCGCCTCGTACGCCGAGAGGTCGCCGGTCCAGCCGCCGCGGACGAGGGTGATGACCGGGCTCAGCGGCAGCAGTTCCAGGACGGAGGCGACCCGGTCGGGCAGCAGTTCCAGCGGGACGGCCACCCCGGAGCCGACCATCGAGACGAACACGAACGGCATGGTGGTGACCTGCGCGCTCTCCACGGTCCGCGTCACGCTCGCCGTGACCGCCGCCAGCGCGGCGCACATCACCAGCCCCGACAGCACCCCGAGGACGGCGAGATGGGGCGCCTCGGGGGCCGGCACGTCCAGGAAGGCCGTACAGCCAACCGCCAGCACCAGGCACTGCACCAGCCCCGTGGCGAGCACCGGCAGCGCGGAACCGGTGAGGACCTCGGCATCCCGCACCTCCCCGGTGCGCAGCCGCTTGAGCACGAGTTCCTCGCGCCGGGCGGTGTAGATGGCGGCCAGGGCCCCGTACACGCCGAACAGCAGCGAGAACCCGATGGCGGCGGGCAGCATCACCAGTCCGACGGTGAGTCCGGCCTCGCCGACGTCCATCTCCTCGACCACCGACCGGAGGCTGAACGGCAGCGCGAGCGGCACCAGCACGGCCGCGACGAGCGTGGCCTTGCTCCGCCCGAGCAGCGTCAGCTCGGCCCGCGCGAGGGAGCCCATCCGACTCACCGGCGTGGTCCCCGATGCCCTCCCCGAAGTCACCGCACCCGTTCCCGCCGTCACCGGGCCCCCTCCCGTGATCCCGCTCATGCCGCGACCCCCGCATCCTTCTCCGTCGTACCCGACGCACCCGACGCATCCGACGCCTCGCGCGCGATCCCCAGGAACGCCTCCTCCAGCGAGGCCGACCGCACGTCCAGCCCCCGCAGCTCGACCCCGGCCCGTTCGGCCCACACCAGCACTCCGGTGGCCGCCCGCTGCAACTGCCGCGTCCGCAGCCGGACATGGCGGCCGTCGACCTCGTGGCCGGACACCCCCAGCTCATCCAGCGGCGGCAGGTCGCCGACGAAGTACCCCTCGGGCAGCTCGAAGGAGATCCGCGACGGCTGCGCGGCGGTCACCTCGGCCGGTGTCCCGGCGGCGGCGATGCGCCCCTGGTGCAGGATGGCCAGCCGGTCGGCGAGACCCTCCGCCTCCTCCAGGTAGTGCGTGGTCAGCAGCACCGTCGTCCCGGCGTCCCGCAGGGCCCGCACCAGGTCCCAGGTGTCCCGGCGCCCCTCCGCGTCCAGACCGGTCGTCGGCTCGTCGAGGAACAGCACCTCCGGTTCCCCGAGCAGCGCCAGCGCCAGATCGAGCCGCCGCCGCTCACCCCCGGACAGCTGCTTCACCCGCACCCCGGCCTTCCCTGCCAGCCCGACCAGTGCCAGCGCCTCCTCGACCGGCCGGGCCCCGCTCACACAGCCCGCCCACATCCGCGCGGTCTCCTTGACGGTCAGCTCCGACGGAAAGCCGCCCTCCTGCAACATCACGCCGGTACGCGGCCGTACGGCGGCCCGGTCGGCGTAGGGGTCGTGGCCGAGGACCCTGATCTCACCGCCGTCGGGCCGCTCGAGCCCCTCCAGCAGTTCGACCGTCGACGTCTTGCCGGCCCCGTTGGTGCCCAGCAGCGCGAAGATCTCCCCCCGGTTCACGTGGAAGGAGATCCCGCGCACCGCCTCGAACCCGCCCCCGTACACACGCCGGAGGCCGGTGGCCTCTATCACGTGTTCTTCCCCGTTCCAGGTCTCCCTGGCTTCCCGGGCCTTCCTGGTCTCCCTGGCTTCCATGTCTCCAGCGTCCCGGCGGCCGGGCGCGGACAGCAGTGCGCGCTGTCACCACTCCGCATGACAAATGTCAGAACAGTCGTGGAGTCGCGAAGTCGCCGGGACATACGGAAAAGACCCCGGTCCATTGGACCGGGGTCTCATTCCCGAGCGGACGACGAGGCTCGAACTCGCGACCTCAACCTTGGCAAGGTTGCGCTCTACCAACTGAGCTACGTCCGCATTGCCTCCGACCGGCTTTCACCGATCGGTGCGAGCACCAGCCTACCTGATCCACCTGTGTGGTCGGGACGGCGATGCAGAGCGGGTGACAGGGATCGCACACTGCGCCTTCCCCCTGGAAGGGGGATGTTCTACTACTGAACTACACCCGCGTGGCCTCCGTGAGCTGGGCTTTTCGGCCCCGCCCGGCGGCGTGCTCCAGACATTAGCCGACCATGAGGGGGGTAGCGCAAGTCGGTTGTCCCCAGGGCCCCCTGAGGGACCCGGGGCCGCCCCGGCGGACCGGATCACCTGGACGCGCTCACCCGGACCGAATCACCCCGATGGGGTCACTCGGACCGAATCGTCCGGATTGGCTCCCCGGGGGACGAACCAGCCGGACCGAACCAGCCGGACCGCAGCCGGACCGGATCCCCCGGACCGAATCAGCCGGACCGGTTCACTGGGCCTCGGCGAACGCCTCGTAGACCTTCTTGGGGATCCGCCCGCGTGCGGGCACGTCCATCTTGTTCGCCTGGGCCCAGGCGCGCACGGCAGCCGGGTCGGGGGCGACCTCCGTCTGCTTGTACGCCCTGCCGGACCTCGACCGCTTGCGGCCGGCCTCCACGTACGGCGCGAGCGCCTTACGCAGTTTCTTGGCATTGGTTTCATTCAGGTCGATCTCGTACGACTTGCCGTCGAGTCCGAAGGCGATCGTTTCCGCCGCTTCCGAGCCGTCGATGTCGTCAAAGAGAGTGACCACGACCTTCTGCGCCACGAATATCGGTCCCTTCGTGCGACAGCTCTGCGATGACGTGCCAAGACGTCACGGAGTTGTCGACTGTCCGCCTGTTATGGGGCAAAGTATCGGCTATTGCCAATTCATTTGTACAGTGCCCGGCAATGGAATGTGAAGCTCGACTAAATCTCCCCGCGTGTCCCAGCGCAATAGGGAAGCGGTCCGCATCCGGGATCTTTCCCTGAACTTTTCGTGAAGAGCCAGCTCCGCTACCTGATCGTGATGCCGGGCGTGATCGCGCTCACGTAGATTCCTACAACTCTACTCGCGTAGAAATTTTGTGCGGGTAGTCTGAACACACCTGCAGGAACCTGCTCAGCACCACAACACCGGGAGTGCCAGTGGCACGCGTCGTAGTCGACGTCATGCTCAAGCCGGAGATCCTCGACCCCCAGGGCCAGGCGGTGCAGCGCGCACTGCCGCGGCTGGGTTTCGACGGCATCTCCGACGTACGTCAGGGAAAGCGATTCGAACTGGAAGTTGACGGGCCGGTCGACGAGGCCATGCTCGCCCGCATCCACGATCTCGCGGAATCCTTCCTCGCCAACACCGTGATCGAGGACTTCACCGTCAAGGTCGAGTCCGAAGAAGCAGTCGCGGAGGCCGTGAAGTGACCGCTCGTATTGGCGTCGTCACTTTCCCGGGCAGCCTCGACGACCGGGACACCCAGCGCGCGATCCGCCTCGCGGGCGCCGAACCGGTCGCCCTCTGGCACAAGGACAAGAACCTCCACCAGGTCGACGCCGTGGTGCTGTGCGGAGGTTTCTCCTACGGCGACTATCTGCGCGCCGGTGCCATCGCCCGCTTCTCGCCGGTGATGGAGCCCCTCCTCGAGCAGGCCAAGGCCGGTCTGCCGGTCCTCGGCATCTGCAACGGCTTCCAGATCCTCACCGAGGCCCACCTCCTCCCGGGCGCGATGCTCGGCAACGACCACCTCCACTTCATCTGCCGCGACCAGAAGCTGCGGGTGGAGAACGCGGAGACCTCCTGGACCAGCGACTACACCGCGGGCCAGGAGATCAGCATCCCGCTGAAGAACATGGACGGCCGGTACGTCGCCGACGCGTACACCCTCGACAAGCTCGAGGCCGAGGGCCGGGTCGCCTTCCGCTACCTGGTCCACGGCGAAGCCGCCGACGGCTACGGCAACCCGAACGGCTCGCTCCGCGACATCGCCGGCATCACCAACGAGGCCGGGAACGTCGTGGGCCTCATGCCGCACCCCGAGCACGCCGTGGAGCCGCTGATCGGCAGCGGCCGCACCGACGGCCTCCCCTTCTTCACCTCGATCCTCAAGAAGCTGGTCAACGTATGAGCCGGACGCCTCTGGACACGGTCGAGCACGCGGCCGCGACCCCCGACGTCGAGCTGCCCTGGGCCGAACTCGGCCTGAAGAAGGACGAGTACGAGCGGGTGGTGGAGATCCTCGGCCGCCGGCCCACCGGTGCCGAGCTCGCCATGTACTCCGTGATGTGGTCCGAGCACTGCTCGTACAAGTCCTCCAAGGTCCACCTCCGCCAGTTCGGCGAGAAGGCCCCCCAGTCCGACGCCCTCCTCGTCGGCATCGGTGAGAACGCCGGTGTCGTCGACGTCGGCCAGGGCTACGCGGTCACCTTCAAGGTCGAGTCGCACAACCACCCGTCGTACGTCGAGCCCTACCAGGGCGCGGCCACGGGTGTCGGCGGCATCGTCCGCGACATCATCGCGATGGGCGCCCGCCCGGTCGCCGTCGTGGACCCGCTGCGCTTCGGCGCGGCCGACCACCCCGACACCAGGCGCGTCCTGCCGGGCGTCGTCGCCGGCATCGGCGGTTACGGCAACTGCCTGGGCCTGCCGAACATCGGCGGCGAAGTCGTCTTCGACGCCTGCTACCAGGGCAACCCGCTGGTCAACGCCGGTGCCATCGGCGTGATGCGGCACGAGGACATCCACCTCGCGAAGGCCTCCGGCGCGGGCAACAAGGTCATCCTCTACGGCGCCCGCACCGGCGGCGACGGCATCGGCGGCGCCTCGATCCTCGCCTCCGAGACCTTCGACGACGCCAAGCCGTCGAAGCGGCCGGCCGTCCAGGTCGGCGACCCCTTCCAGGAGAAGCTCCTCATCGAGTGCACCCTGGAGGCGTTCAGGGAGAAGCTGGTCGTCGGCATCCAGGACCTCGGCGCCGCCGGTCTGTCCTGCGCCACCTCCGAGCTGGCCTCCAACGGCTCCGGTGGCATGCGCGTCGTCCTGGACGACGTACCGCTGCGCGACTCCACGCTCTCGCCCGAGGAGATCCTCATGAGCGAGTCGCAGGAGCGCATGTGCGCGGTCGTCGAGCCGGGCAAGGTCGACCGCTTCCTGGAGATCTGCGCGAAGTGGGACGTCATCGCCACCGTCATCGGTGAGGTGACCGACGGCGACCGCCTGGAGATCTACTGGCACGGCGGCAAGATCGTCGACGTCGACCCGCGCACGGTCGCCCACGAGGGCCCGGTCTACGAGCGCCCCTACGCCCGTCCGGAGTGGCAGGACGCCCTCCAGGCGGACGACGCCAACAAGCTGCCGCGCCCGCGGACCGGCGAGGAGCTGAAGGACCAGGTCCTGAAGCTGGTGTCGTCCCCGAACCAGGCCTCCAAGAAGTGGATCACCTCGCAGTACGACCACTTCGTGCAGGGCAACACCGTCCTCGCCCAGCCCGAGGACTCCGGCATGATCCGCATCGACGAGGAGACCGGCCTCGGCGTCGCCATCGCGACCGACGGCAACGGCCGGTACGCCAAGCTGGACCCGTACGCGGGCGCGCAGCTGGCCCTCTCGGAGGCGTACCGGAACGTGGCGACGACCGGCGCCAAGCCGCTCGCCGTCTCCGACTGCCTGAACTTCGGCTCGCCCGAGGACCCGGCGGTGATGTGGCAGTTCGCGGAGGCCATCCGCGGCCTCGCCGACGCCTGCCAGCAGCTCGGCACCCCGGTGACGGGCGGCAACGTCTCGCTCTACAACCAGACGGGCGAGGTGGCCATCCACCCGACGCCGGTCGTGGCCGTGCTCGGCGTCATCGACGACGTCGCCCGCCGCACGCCGGTCGCCTTCCAGGAGGAGGGCCAGCTGCTGTACCTCCTCGGCGACACCCGTGAGGAGTTCGGCGGCTCGGCCTGGTCGCAGGTGATCCACGACCACCTCGGCGGCCTGCCCCCGAAGGTCGACCTGGAGCGCGAGCGCCTGCTGGCCGAGATCCTGATCGCCGCCTCCCGCGACGGCATGATCGACTCCGCGCACGACCTCTCCGACGGCGGCCTGATCCAGGCGGTCGTGGAGTCCTCGCTGCTCGGCGGCAAGGGTGCCCGCCTGATCGTCCCGGACGGCCTGGACGCCTTCACCTTCCTCTTCTCGGAGTCGGCCGGCCGCGCGGTCGTCGCCGTCCCGCGCTCGGAGGAGGTCCGCTTCAACGACATGTGCGGCGCCCGCGGCCTCCCGGCCACCCGCATCGGTGTCGTCGACGGCGACACGGTCGAGCTCCAGGGCGAGTTCGAGCTGTCCCTCGAGGACCTGCGCACCGCGCACGAGGCGACCATCCCGGCGCTGCTCGCGTAGCCGCGGTCGTACGACGGTCGAGGCCCCGCCCGTTCCCCCGGGCGGGGCCTTCGTCCGTCCCGCACGGCATAGGCTCATGGTCATGTCCCCGGCGAAGAAGCGCACCAGGACCTACGACCCCGCCAGGATCCGCACCGCGGTCCTGGCCCAGCTCGGCCACGTGCGCCAGGCGGTCGTCACCCTGACGCCCGAGCAGCTCGCGCTGCCGACCCGGCTGGGGGACTGGACCGTGCGGGACCTGGTCGCGCACATCGGGATGGCCCTGACGGCGATCGGCCGGTCCCTCGACCTGCCGGAGCCACCGCGGCAGGACGCCATGATCCTCGACTGGCCGTTCGCGACCTCCGCGAGCTCCGCGGCCATCGACGAGTTCACCCGGCGGCTGTCCGAGGAGAACCCGGATCTGGACGCCTACCTCACGGGCGTGGCCCGGGGTCTCGCCGAACAGCTCGACGCCCACCCCGCCACCCGGCTGCTCCAGACCAACGCGGGCGCGCTGCCCCTGGCCGACTACCTGGTCACGCGCACCGTCGAACTCGTCGTCCACACCGACGACCTCAACGCCGCCGTGCCCGGCCTGGACGTCCCCTACGACCGTCAGGTCCTCGCCGCCGCCACCCGCCTCCTCGCCGACGCCCTCGCGGTCAGGGCGCCCGGCGGGGCGACGGAGGTGCGCGTGCCGCCGTACGCCGTCGTGCAGTGCGTCGAGGGCCCCCGGCACACGCGCGGCACCCCGCCCAACGTCGTCGAGACCGACCCGCTGACCTGGGTCCGGCTGGCGACCGGGCGGCTGGCCTGGAAGGACGCCGTGGAGGACGCGAAGGTGAGCGCGAGCGGGGAGCGGGCGGACCTCACGGAGCTGCTGCCGCTGATGTCCTGACGCCCAGGATGCCGATTGATGTGCGACACCTCACTTGCGCCACCGGAACCAGCACGCGGCCCGCCCCCACCGGGGCGTCCCCATCGCCCGAGTGGATCACCGTATCCATGCGCTGACCTGCGGAGATGAGGCGACTGCGGTGGGGGTGACCGACTCAAGATCGAGTTACCGGCAAGTATCCCCAATTCGGACCAGTGGTCGACCTCGCCTACACTCGATGACGTGCCACGTGGTGACGGTCGACTCAATCACGATCTGCTTCCCGGTGAGAAAGGCCCCCAGGACGCTTGTGGCGTCTTCGGTGTCTGGGCTCCGGGTGAAGAGGTCGCAAAGCTCACGTACTTCGGGCTCTACGCCCTCCAGCATCGGGGCCAGGAATCCGCGGGAATCGCGGTCAGCAACGGCTCCCAGATCCTCGTCTTCAAGGACATGGGCCTGGTCTCCCAGGTCTTCGACGAGACCTCGCTCGGTTCCCTCCAGGGTCACATCGCGGTCGGACACGCCCGCTACTCGACCACCGGCGCCTCCGTGTGGGAGAACGCCCAGCCGACGTTCCGCGCCACCGCGCACGGCTCGATCGCGCTCGGTCACAACGGCAACCTCGTCAACACCGCCCAGCTCGCCGAGATGGTCGCCGACCTGCCCAAGCAGGAAGGCCGCACCCCGCGCGTGGCGGCCACCAACGACACCGACCTGCTCACCGCGCTGCTCGCGGCCCAGGTCGACGAGGACGGCAAGCCGCTGACCATCGAAGAGGCCGCCCACCAGATCCTCCCGCAGGTCAAGGGCGCCTTCTCGCTCGTCTTCATGGACGAGCACACCCTCTACGCGGCGCGCGACCCGCAGGGCATCCGTCCGCTGGTCCTCGGCCGGCTGGAGCGCGGCTGGGTCGTCGCCTCCGAGTCCGCCGCCCTCGACATCTGCGGCGCCAGCTACGTCCGCGAGATCGAGCCGGGCGAGTTCGTCGCCATCGACGAGAACGGTCTGCGCACCTCCCGCTTCGCGGAAGCGAAGCCCAAGGGCTGTGTCTTCGAGTACGTGTACCTGGCCCGCCCCGACACCGACATCGCCGGCCGGAACGTGTACCTCTCCCGCGTGGAGATGGGCCGCCGCCTGGCCAAGGAGGCCCCGGCCGAGGCCGACCTGGTCATAGCGACCCCGGAGTCCGGCACGCCCGCCGCCATCGGCTACGCGGAGGCCTCGGGCATCCCCTTCGGCGCGGGCCTGGTCAAGAACGCGTACGTCGGCCGGACCTTCATCCAGCCCTCGCAGACCATCCGCCAGCTCGGCATCCGCCTGAAGCTGAACCCGCTCAAGGAAGTCATCAAGGGCAAGCGCCTGGTCGTCGTCGACGACTCCATCGTCCGCGGCAACACGCAGCGGGCCCTGGTCCGCATGCTCCGCGAGGCGGGCGCCGCCGAGGTCCACATCCGGATCTCCTCGCCGCCCGTGAAGTGGCCCTGCTTCTTCGGCATCGACTTCGCCACCCGCGCCGAGCTCATCGCCAACGGCATGACCATCGACGAGATCGGCACCTCGCTCGGCGCCGACTCCCTGGCGTACATCTCCATCGACGGCATGATCGAGGCGACCACCATCGCCAAGCCGAACCTCTGCCGCGCCTGCTTCGACGGCGAGTACCCGATGGATCTCCCCGACCCCGAGCTGCTCGGCAAGCAGCTCCTGGAGACGGAGCTGGCCGCGGGCCCGGCCGCCACGGCCGCGGCCGACGCGATCCGCCGCCCGTAAGCCTCGTACGTATCACCAACCCGAAAGATCCCAGGCAATGTCTGCTGTGCCAGACCAGTCGACTCCGTCGACGGGCAATCCCGGTGTTTCCGGTGCTTCCTACGCGGCTGCCGGCGTCGACATCGAAGCGGGTGACCGCGCGGTCGAGCTGATGAAGGAGTGGGTGAAGAAGACGCAGCGCCCCGAGGTCCTCGGCGGCCTCGGCGGCTTCGCCGGCCTCTTCGACGCCTCCGCCCTCAAGCGCTACGAGCGCCCGCTGCTCGCCTCCGCCACGGACGGCGTCGGCACCAAGGTCGACGTGGCCCGCCAGCTCGGCGTGTACGACACGATCGGCCGCGACCTGGTCGCCATGGTCATGGACGACATCGTCGTGTGCGGCGCCGAGCCGCTGTTCATGACCGACTACATCTGCGTCGGCAAGGTCCACCCCGAGCGCGTCGCCGCCATCGTGAAGGGCATCGCGGAGGGCTGTGTGCTGGCCGGCTGCGCCCTGGTGGGCGGTGAGACGGCCGAGCACCCGGGCCTGCTGGGCGAGGACGACTTCGACGTCGCCGGCGCCGGTACGGGCGTCGTGGAGGCCGACCGCCTGCTGGGCGCCGACCGCATCCGCACGGGTGACACGGTGATCGCCATGGCGGCCTCCGGCCTTCACTCGAACGGGTACTCGCTCGTCCGGCACGTCCTGCTGAACCAGGCCGGCCTCTCCCTCGAAGCGCGTGTCGAGGAACTCGGCCGCACCCTCGGCGAGGAACTCCTGGAACCGACGAAGATCTACTCCCTGGACTGCCTGGCCCTGACCCGCACCACCGAGGTCCACGCCTTCAGCCACGTGACCGGCGGCGGACTCGCGGCCAACCTCGCCCGGGTCGTCCCGGACGGACTGCACGCGATCGTCGACCGCTCCACCTGGACGCCCGCCCCGATCTTCGACCTCGTCGGCCGGACCGGGAACGTCGAGCGGCTGGAGCTGGAGAAGACCCTCAACATGGGCGTCGGCATGATCGCGATCGTGCCCGAGGAGTCGACGGACGTGGCCCTGACGACGCTGGCCGACCGCGGGGTCGACGCCTGGGTCGCCGGCAAGATCACCGAGCGGGGCGAGCACACCAGTGGTGCCGCCCTGGTCGGGGACTACGCCGGCTGAACCCTGCGGACAGCACAAGACCCGGTCGGTGACCGAAGTCACCGACCGGGTGAGTGCTCAGTGCAAGGTCAAGCGCCGCGACGGTGTTGTCGCGAGGAGTCGTCGTCCTCGTCCTCGTCGTCCTCGTACAGATCGGCGTACCGGCTGTAGAGGTCGTCGTCGTGCTCATCGTCCTCGAACGGGTCGCCGTTCGGCGACGTGTTCGACGTCGATGCGCCCAGCTCTTCGGCCAGGCGTGAGAGGTCCGTCCCGCCGCTGTTGTACTTCAGCTGGCGGGCGACCTTCGCTTGCTTGGCCTTGGCCCGGCCGCGCCCCATGGCTCGACCCCCTCAACGACGGGGCTCGACGGCCCCAGAGTCTTGACACGCGTTCATGATCCGGAACGGACTCTCCGCAGAGAGGCCGGTCCGTAGGGCTTCCACGGTACCTGAGCCCGCACCCATACGGTACGTCGCCCGTAGGACGCGCGTGTGCGCAGAACCTTCGAGGCGCCCCGTCCTCGCTGGTCAGTGGCGATTTTAACCACTTATTGGCGCACGACCCGCCGGTAGGAGTGAGAGTTCTCTCCAACTTTCCACCAGCAGGTACCGAACAAACCCTCGAACGGAACGAGGCCGCGGCCTTCCGGAGGCTCAGCGGAACCCCGTCCTCCGCCTCACCACCCGCGCGCCCGGGCCGCGTCGTGCATCCGCTGCTCGGCGATCCGGTCGGCCGCCGCGGCCGGCGGAATCCCGTCCGCCTTCGCACGTGCGAAGATGGCGAGCGTGGTGTCGAAGATCTTCGCCGCCTTCGCCCTGCACCGGTCGAAGTCGAAGCCGTGCAGCTCGTCGGCGACCTGGATGACCCCGCCGGCGTTCACCACGTAGTCCGGCGCGTACAGGATCCCGCGGTCGGCGAGGTCCTTCTCGACGCCCGGGTGGGCGAGCTGGTTGTTGGCCGCGCCGCAGACGATCCGGGCGGTCAGCGCCGGCACGGAGTCGTCGTTCAGCGCCCCGCCCAGCGCGCAGGGGGCGTAGATGTCGAGCCCGTCGACCCGGATCAGCGCCTCGGTGTCCGCGACCGCCGTCACGCCCTCGGCGTACCGGTCGAGGATCCGGCGCACGGCCTCCTCGCGCACGTCGGTGACGACGACCTCGGCGCCCTCTTTGCGCAGGTGCTCCACCAGGTGGTGGCCGACCTTGCCGACGCCCGCGACACCGACTCTGCGGCCGTGCAGCGACGGGTCGCCCCACAGGTGCTGGGCGCTGGCCCGCATGCCCTGGTAGACGCCGAAGGCGGTCAGGACCGACGAGTCGCCGGCGCCGCCGTTCTCCGGGGAGCGTCCGGTCGTCCAGCGGCACTCGCGTGCCACGACGTCCATGTCGGCCACGTACGTGCCGACGTCACAGGCGGTCACATAGCGACCGCCGAGCGAGGCCACGAAACGGCCGTACGCGAGCAGCAGCTTCTCGGTCTTGATCGTGTCGGGATCACCGATGATCACGGCCTTGCCGCCGCCGTGGTCCAGCCCGGCCATGGCGTTCTTGTACGACATCCCGCGCGCGAGGTTCAGGGCGTCGGCGACGGCCTCCTCCTCGGTCGCGTACGGGTAGAAGCGCGTACCGCCGAGCGCGGGGCCCAGGGCGGTGGAGTGGAGGGCGATGACGGCCTTGAGGCCACTGGCCCGGTCCTGGCAGAGCACGACCTGCTCATGGCCACCCTGATCCGAGTGGAAGAGGGTGTTGAGTACGTCAACTGGGGCGCCGGATACGTCGGTCACGGTGGTGACTCCTGGGTAACTAGCGGCTGGTGGGACGGCGGCTCCCGTACGGGTGGCGGGGCCTGTGGGATGAGCGTAGAGCCTGTGCGGCCCACCGAACGCGTGGTGGTCCGGATCACCTTCTTGCGGAGTACGGACGTGGGACGATTTGCATGTTTTCCGGCCCGTTCGGCAGGGGGCCGGACAGGTTTCCCGTTCGGCCGGAGGGGGAGGGAGGAGGCGTGTCCCAGGTGTCCTCGGTGATCGTTCCGTACGCGGCCTATCTGCGCGTGTACGAGCCGCTGGGCGCCTTCCCCGAGCCCGAGCGCGGCCACTGGGAGCGCTACGCCCGCCGTCCCGACCGCCCCTCCTACCAGGACGAGCTGCGCCGCTCACTGGCCGACCTGCTGCCCACCCCGCCGGTGGCGGTGCCGGTGCACGAGAGCGGGGACGCCTTCGTCCTCGACGTGGACGGCGTGGTGTGCGTCTGCCCGTGGCGCACCCGGCTGCGCGGCTGGCAGGCCCTCGGGGAACTGGGCGACGAGCTGCCCGGGCCGGTCCTGGACACGGTCCTGCCCCCGGTGGTCCGCCTCCAGGCCGCCCAGGACTACGAGCGCTGGCTGGCCCGCAACCCCGACGCCCGCCCCTGGATCCTCACGGCGACCTGGCACGTCCCGCTGAACTGGTTCGTGCTCGTCTCCGACGAGGAGCGCGAGTGGGACAAGGGGACGGCGGAGCTGCCCCCCGTGCTGCGCTACCGCACTCCGATGGTGCAGGCCCGCCGCCGGGTGGCCCGGGGTCTGCGCGCGCTCAGGGACGCGATCGACGAGGGGCCGCTGATCGACGGCCTGGTGGACGTGGGGCGCTGGCTGGAGGAGTTCCACCCGCGCTCGCTGGTCGAGCTGGACTACGGCGGCCTCGTGCACACCGTGCCGGCCGGGGATCTGGAGAGCGATCACTCGGCGGCGGACGTCGCCGAGGGCATCGAGGCCCTGCGGCGCGGCGACGGGAGCGCGGCGGGCGAGGCGTACGCCCGGCTCGTGGAGCGGTGGCGGTCGGTGCGGGACCGGCGCTCGGCCAACTGACGGTGTGACAGACGCGACAGGCGTTTCCTTAGTGACGTACGTCACGGCCCTGGAGGCCGAGAGCAGCGTACGGTCTACCGCACTTCACGGAACTGACGGGGCGTTGATCCCGTTCCGGGCGTATGGCGCAAGAGTCGCGAAGGGTGATGGACCGCACGTACGCGGCCCTTGCGCCGCTTGCCCCTCCTCGTGCCAAAATAGGACAAGGAGTCCGGGGAGGCTCCGTCCGTCCACTTGTGCTCCATCGTGGGGGGAATCTCAGCATTGCACGCTTTGGGGGGTCTGGTGACTCCTGATCGCCATGTGACTGATCGTCACACTGGCGTGACTGTCCGCTATGGCATGGTCCATCGGCTTCCGTCGCCGATGAACACCTGGGGGGCAATTCCATCGGTTTGGCCGACGCGGCTGGACGGATGGTGTAGTTGTAGTGCCGAGGACAAGCCGTTCGTCCTATAACCGACTCGACTCGCGTCCGCCATTTCGGGCAACGCGGGTCAAGGTGCAGAATTTAGAGGAAAGAACCGAGAAGGTTCGGTTCTCCCGAGGAGGCCGCTCATGACCGCTCGCACCCCTGATGCTGAGCCGCTGCTGACCCCGGCTGAGGTCGCCACCATGTTCCGCGTGGACCCGAAGACGGTGACGCGGTGGGCGAAGGCCGGCAAGCTCACGTCGATCCGTACGCTCGGCGGGCACCGCCGTTACCGCGAGGCCGAGGTCCGCGCCCTGCTGGCGGGCATCCCGCAGCAGCGCAGCGAGGCCTGAACAACTGAATAACCGGGCAACGCCGCAGGTCCCCCAATCTGCCGAGGCGCCCGAACCCTAGCTCCAAGCGACGCGGGTCCTGCCCCAACAGGCCCGTAACCCACACGGTGCGTCGTCGATCGCGCTGGACTCCGCCGGGTCCAGCGCGATCTTTTTTGTGCCCGCGACCTGTCTGTCGGGGGGCTCTGTGAGCGGCCTTGTCGGAGTCTGGGGAGTCTCTGGGAGGGTTCCGAGGAGCCTCCTGCAGAGGGGTGCCGGTGGGGTGCACGGAGTGGTGCAATTGCACATATTAAATTGACTAGTTGTAGGAGACTGGTAAGAACCCCGGTTTCGGAAACTCATGCGGTGACACCCGTCACATGCCACTGGCCTTGTCGTCGGCGGCGCAGGTGCGCTAGAGGAAGCGCTTGCTTCCCTCCGCCCCAGGACCCCACGCCCGTAAGGCCGTTGGGGCCGCGACGGTCACGCGGTCGAGGGCTCGTCGCCCCCGCGCGCCTCCTGCGGGGCCTGGGTGCCCCGTGGAGCGCCGTCCATCGCCAGCCGCAGCAGACGGTGGCAGATGGGGCAGTGGCGGGTCAGGTGCCGGTAGGACGACGCGGCCGACAGATGCGCGCGGAGCAGGGCCCGCGTCTCGTGCCTAGCCGATGCCGCCATACGCCACCTCCAGAAGGCCCACGCGGGGAACGTGGCCCTGAACTCTGGGGTACCGAGGGAAAGTGACGCCGTCAAGGGAGCGGGGCGCGTGCGAGGGGCCGCGCGGGCTTTCGAGGCCCGCCGGAATGCCTGGAATGCCCGGACAGGTGGCGAGTTCGGGCGGGGGGACCTGGGCTACGGGTGTGGCCGTCCCGGCGGGATGTGCCGCACCGTGACCGCGGCTGTGCCGCGGGGTGGTCTCCGCCCCGGCGGGGCGATTGCCTGGGTGCGGGCATGCGAAGAGCCCGGGTCCGAAGACCCGGGCTCTCGTTCACTGCGGTCCTGACGGGATTTGAACCCGCGGCCTCCACCTTGACAGGGTGGCGAGCACTCCAAACTGCTCCACAGGACCAGGTTTCGCGGCACTCGGTGTTGCGCTGTGCTGCGAGAAGAGACTGTACAGGAGGGTGAGCCCTTGGTCGAACTCACCCTCCGTACGCGATCCGTCACGGTGCGGCCGCGTCGATCGCCTTCACGATCCGCTTGTCGGAGACGGGGTACGCCGTGCCCAACGCGTGGGCGAAATAGCTGACCCGCAGCTCCTCGATCATCCAGCGGATCTCCAGCACCGAGGACGGCACCGGCCGGCCCTGGGGCAGCTGCTCCAGCAGCCAGGCGTACTCGTCCTGCATCTCGTGGACCTTCTCCATGCGGGTGGTGTCCCGCTGGACGTTGGTCGGCATCTGCTGCAGGCGCCGGTCCGCGGCCACCAGATAGCGCATCAGGTCCGGCAGCCGGCGCAGCCCCGCCTGCGTCACGAAGCCCGGCCGTACGAGCGCGTCCAGCTGCTTGCGTACGTCCGTGAGGTTTGCCAGCAGCGTGGGGCTGCCGACGGCCTTCAGGCGGCGCTCACAGGCCTGCCAGGCGGCCAGCACCTGCTGCACCTGGCCGACCGTGCGCACGGTCGTGTCGACGATCTCGGCCCGCACCTTGTCGTACAGCTTCCGGTACGACTCCTCGTCCCACGCCGGTCCGCCGAAGTCGCCGATCAGCTTGTCCGCCGCCGCCGTCGCGCAGTCGTCGAACAGGGCCTGGATGGAACCGTGCGGATTCGCCGACAGCGCGAGCTTCTGAGGGTTGGTCAGCTTCCCGGACGCGAACTTCGCGGGGTTGACCGGGATGTTGCGCAGGATCAGCCGGCGCGTGCCCTTCCACATCGCCTCCGCCTGCTCCGCCTCCGTGTCGAAGAGCCGCACGGAGACGGTGTCGCCGTCGTCGACCAGCGCCGGGTACGCCTTCACCGGCTGGCCGGCGCGACGGGTCTCGAAGACGGGGGTGAGCGTGCCGATCGTCCAGTCCGTCAGGCCCGAGCGCTCCAGGGACGCGCCGCCCTGCCGCTCGGCGGTGGCCGCGGCGGCCTGGGAGAGGGCCTTGCGGGCCTTCGGCTTCAGCCGGAGCCTCAGGGTCTCCAGGTCCTTGTCCTCGGCCAGCGTGCGGCGCCGCTCGTCGACGATCCGGAAGGTGATCTTCAGGTGGTCGGGGACCTTCGACCAGTCGAAGTCGTCCGCCTCGAAGGGGACGCCGACCATCCGCTTCAGCTCACGCGCCATGGCGGTGGTGAGCGGCTCCCGCAAGGGCACCGCCTGGTCCAGGAACCGCTTCGCGAAGTTCGGCGCCGGCACGTAGTTGCGGCGGATCGGCTTCGGGAGCGAGCGGATCAGCTCGGTGACGACCTCTTCCCTGAGGCCCGGGATCTGCCAGTCGAAGCCCTCGTCCGTGACCTGGTTGAGGACCTGGAGCGGGATGTGGACGGTCACGCCGTCCGCGTCCGCGCCCGGCTCGAACTGGTACGTGACCCGGAACTTCAGCGGTCCCTGCCGCCAGGAGTCCGGATAGTCGGCCTTGGTGACCGCCTCCGCGGACTCCCGGATGAGCATCTCCCGCTCGAAGTCCAGGAAGTCCGGCTGCTCCTGCCGCTTGCGCTTCCACCAGGAGTCGAAGTGGGCGCCGGAGACCACGTGTTCGGGCACCCGCTGGTCGTAGAAGTCGAACAGCGTCTCGTCGTCGACCACGATGTCCCGGCGCCGGGCCCGGTGCTCCAGCTCCTCGACCTCGCTGAGGAGTCTGCGGTTGTCGGCGAAGAACTTGTGGTGCGTCCGCCAGTCGCCCTCCACCAGGGCGTTGCGAAGGAAAAGTTCGCGGGAGACCTCGGGGTCGATCCGCCCGTAGTTCACCTTCCGCTGGGCGACGATCGGTACGCCGTACAGCGTGACCTTCTCGTACGCCATCACCGCGGCCTGGTCCTTCTCCCAGTGCGGCTCGCTGTACGTCCGCTTCAGCAGGTGCCCGGCGAGCGGCTCGACCCACTCCGGCTCGATCTTCGCGTTGACCCGGGCCCAGAGGCGGCTCGTCTCCACCAGCTCCGCCGACATCACGAACCGGGGCTGCTTCTTGAAGAGGGCCGAGCCGGGGAAGATCGCGAACTTGGCGTTGCGGGCGCCGAGGTACTCGTTCTTGTTGCCGTCCTTCACGTCCTTCATGCCGATGTGCGAGAGCAGCCCGGCGAGGAGCGAGGTGTGGATGCTGTCGGCGGGGGCGTCCTGCTCGTTGAGGTGGATGCCCATCTGCTTGGCGACGGTGCGGAGCTGGGTGTAGATGTCCTGCCATTCGCGGATGCGCAGGAAGTTCAGGTACTCCTGCTTGCACATCCGGCGGAAGGACGACGAGCCGCGCTCGCGCTGCTGCTCACGGACGTACCGCCACAGGTTGAGGTAGGCGAGGAAGTCGCTCGTCTCGTCCTTGAAGCGGGCGTGCTGCTGGTCCGCCTGGGCCTGCTTCTCGGCCGGGCGCTCGCGCGGGTCCTGGATGGACAGCGCGGCGGCTATCACCATCACCTCGCGGGCACAGCCGTTCTTGTCGGCCTCCAGGACCATCCGGGCCAGCCGCGGGTCGACGGGCAGCTGGGCCAGCTTCCGGCCGGTCTGCGTGAGCCGCTCGCGCGGGTCCTTCTGGACCGGGTCGAGCGCCCCCAGCTCCTGGAGGAGCTGCACGCCGTCGCGGATGTTGCGGTGGTCCGGCGGATCGATGAACGGGAACTTCTCGATGTCGCCGAGGCCGGCCGCGGTCATCTGCAGGATGACACTCGCCAGATTCGTCCGGAGGATCTCCGCGTCCGTGAACTCCGGCCGGGCGAGGAAGTCGTCCTCGCTGTACAGCCGGATGCAGATACCGTCGCTGGTCCGCCCGCAGCGGCCCTTTCGCTGGTTGGCGCTGGCCTGCGAGATCGGCTCGATGGGCAGCCGCTGCACCTTGGTGCGGTGGCTGTAGCGGCTGATCCGGGCGAAGCCGGGGTCGATGACGTACTTGATCCCGGGGACGGTCAGCGACGTCTCGGCCACGTTGGTCGCCAGAACGATCCGGCGGCCGGTGTGCGGCTGGAAGACGCGGTGCTGCTCGGCGTGCGAGAGCCGCGCGTAGAGGGGCAGAACCTCCGTGAACCGGTACTTCTTCTTCTCCAGCGCGTCCGCGGTGTCCCGGATCTCCCGCTCCCCGGAGAGGAAGACGAGGATGTCACCCGGGCCCTCGCCCTGGAGCTCCTCCACGGCGTCGCAGATCGCGGTGATCTGATCCCGGTCGGAGTCCTCCGAGTCCTCCTCCAGGAGCGGCCGGTACCGCACCTCCACGGGGTACGTCCGCCCGCTGACCTCGATGATCGGCGCGTCGCCGAAGTGCCGGGAGAACCGCTCGGGATCGATGGTGGCCGAGGTGATGACGACCTTGAGGTCGGGCCGGCGCGGCAGCAGCTGGGCGAGATAGCCCAGCAGGAAGTCGATGTTGAGGGACCGTTCGTGGGCCTCGTCGATGATGATCGTGTCGTAGGCGCGCAGCTCGCGGTCGGTCTGGATCTCGGCGAGCAGAATGCCGTCCGTCATCAGCTTCACGAAGGTCGCGTCCGGGTTCACCTGGTCGGTGAAGCGCACCTTCCAGCCGACGGCCTCCCCGAGCGGCGTGCTCAGCTCGTCCGCCACGCGCTCGGCGACGGTCCGGGCGGCGATCCTCCGCGGCTGGGTGTGCCCGATCATGCCGCGCACACCGCGGCCGAGTTCCAGACAGATCTTCGGGATCTGGGTCGTCTTACCGGATCCCGTCTCACCTGCGACGATGACGACCTGATGATCACGGATGGCGTCCGCGATCGTGTCCTTCTTCTGACTGACGGGGAGCTGCTCGGGATAGCTGACGGCAGGCACCCGTGCCCGCCGCGCGTCCATGCGCTCCGCGGCCAGCCCGACCTCCGTCTCGATCTCGGCGAGAACGGCGGCACGGGCCTCCGGCTTACGGATCTTGCGCGCACCTTCGAGCCTGCGTCCGAGCCGGTGCGCATCGCGCAGGGACAGCTCGGCCAGGCGGGGGGCGAGGGCGCCGAGGGCGGGGGCAGGGTGCGTAGACATACGCGATCCAGGATCTCATCCCGGGGAAAAACGTGGCGAACCCTTTTGGCTCCAGTGGTGGACGCCGGTTCGTGCGGGTGGGGCGGGGTGACTGCCAGGGGCAGCCTCGTGGACGCCGCTCCCGGCCGCTCGGGCCGTCGGGCCCAGTACCACCCAAACGTCGGACTGCCGTCAAGCTCGTGACAGCAGCTCGATCTTGATGGGTGCCGCCGAATCGAGGTCGATGGTGTCGCCCTCTTCCTCTGCGTACGGGTTGTGCGGGCGATCGACCGGCAACACGATCACCATGGTGTGAGGCCTCGGCAGCCACCCCACGTCGATCGGCGGGTCGTAGTGGCCGATGTCAACGATCCGTACGAGCGTTTCGGGGATGCCCACCAGGCAGGTTGCGCCGACTTCCAGGTGCTGTGGACCAGGGGTGGTGCGAAAGAGCCCGCTCCACTCGTCGGTGCGCTCAGCGCGCGGTATCGCCCTTTGGCCGTTCCACCGGTACGCCGACCCGGGATCGATCCGCGCCCATGGCCACTCGACTGTGACGTCGAACGGAGTCGCATGGACGACTCGTGTCTGTGCGGAGGCGCAGCTGACTCTCAGAACGTCGCCCACCTGGAACTGCCGGCCATCGATGTCCTCCGCCATGGCGTGTTCTCCCCTCCGCGATGACGGCCGCACGCCACAACGCGGTCGGTGGAGCGGACCGACGACGGGTGACTGCCGTCAGTACACCAACGCGAAACCCCCGCCGATGATCTCGACGGGGGTTTCTGCCCTGGTGGGCTGCGGTGGCTGGGGCCGGGGTCGAACCGGCGACCTTCCGCTTTTCAGGCGGACGCTCGTACCAACTGAGCTACCCAGCCGCGAGGTTTCACGTGAAACCTCAGCGGTCCTGACGGGATTTGAACCCGCGGCCTCCACCTTGACAGGGTGGCGAGCACTCCAAACTGCTCCACAGGACCAAGCGATGTGTACGACAGTGTCGCACACGGTGTTGCGTGCCCCCAACGGGATTCGAACCCGTGCTACCGCCTTGAAAGGGCGGCGTCCTAGGCCGCTAGACGATGAGGGCTATCGGCCCGCCTGGGCGCTTCTCAGCGCGTCGGGGACGTGAGAAGCATATGGGATGGCGGGAGGTATCGCCAAAACGGTTTACGGAGTGGCTCCGGACGGGATGGGGGACGGGGTCGAGGGGGTGGGGGTCGGGGACGGACTCGGGGACTGGTCGGCTCCTGGCTGGTTCTCCTTGGGCAGGTGGCGGCTGACCTCCGCCGTCGTCAGGCCCAGGCCGCCGAGTTTGATCGCGTCCCAGGCCTGGAGGCGGCGGGTGTCGCGGTCGAAGTAGAGGATCGACGCCTCGATGGGGTCGGGGTACTTGCCTTCGACGGCGCGCAGGCCGCTGCCGCCGGTGGAGCCCTCTGTGCGCAGCCGGGTGCCGTTCTCGAGGACCTCCATCTTCGCGTGGTGGATGTGGCCGGCCAGGACGAGGGGGACCTCGCCGTCGGTCCGGCGGGCGGCGGAGGGCTCGTGGGCGATGGCCACGTCGACGGGGGTGCCGGCGGTCCGCTGGGCGCGCAGGGCGGCCGCGAGGCGGTCGCCGGCCGCCTCCTGGAGGCCCTCGCCGCCCGGGACCTTGGAGCGGTCGGGGGTGAACTGGGGGTCGCCGATGCCGGCGAAGCGCAGGCCGCCGATCGTGACCGCGCGGCCGTCGTCGAGGACGTGGACGTTCTTGATCCCCTCCAGGTAGCGCTGGGTGACGGCCGAGTCGTGGTTGCCGCGGACCCAGACGTAGGGCGCGCCCAGGTCGGCGATGGGGTCGAGGAAACCGTTCTCCGCCGCCGAGCCGTGGTCCATGGTGTCGCCGGAGTCGACGATGACGTTGACCTTGTACTGCTCGACGAGCGAGGCGATGATCTTCCAGCTGGCGGGGTTGAGGTGGATGTCGGAGACGTGCAGGACGCGGACGGTGGTGGGGTCGGGCTGGTAGGCCGGGAGGGTGGAGGTGACGTCGTAGAGCTTGGTCACGTTGGTGACGAGGCGGGCGAGTTCCCGCTGGTAGATGTCGAACTCGGTGACGATGTTGCGGGCGTTGCCGACGAGGGAGGGCGCCGAGGAGAGCAGGCCCGAGAAGCGGGGTTCGAGGACCGACTTGGGGTTCCAGGTGGCGTACGCGGTGGCGCCGGAGGCCGCGAGCAGGGCCAGGGCCAGGCCGCCGGCGGCGAGGGCGCGGCGGGGGCGGCGGTAGACGGCGAGCCCGAGGGCGGTGGCGCCGGCGACGACGGCGACGCAGGAGCGGACGGCGAGGTCGAGGGTGCCGTGTTCGACGTCGCGGGCGACCTCGTCCTGGAGGCCGGAGAGGCGTTCGGGGTGGTCGACGAGGGCCTGGGAGCGGGCCGGGTCGAGCTGGTCGACGTTGACGTCCAGACGGACGGGGGCGACGTGGCTGTCGAGGTGGAGGGCGCCCAGGGGGGAGATGTTGATCTTGGTGCCGCCGGTGGCGGACGGGCGCAGGGTCATCGTCGTGTTCATGGGGCCCACGGGGGCGCGGACGTTTCCGACGATCAGCAGGCCGAGCCAGGCGCCGAGGAGGACGACCGCGGTGAGACCGAAGGCGCGGCCCCAGGGGCCGGGCTGGGCGGCGAGTTCGGGGGTGGTGGGGGCGGAGCGGCGGCGGGGGCGGCGTGTGGTGCGGAGCGGGTTTCGGTGCCTCAGGTGGTTCATGGGGTTCGGTGCGGTGGTGGGGACACGGGCTCGGACTCGGGCCATTGGTCCCGTATGCCCAAGTGCGCGCCCGGATATGCGAGCCGTTCGTGCCCCTCGTGCGGCGGTGTCGTGCCGGAGAATGGGCGTGTGCTGGAGATGACGCGCGAGGAGTTCGAGGAACTGGTCGCCGAGGCGCTGGACCGGATCCCGCCGGAGCTGACACGGCTGATGGACAACGTCGCCGTGTTCGTCGAGGACGAGCCGCCGGCGGACGATCCCGAGTTGCTCGGACTGTACGAGGGGACTCCGCTGACGGATCGCGGGGAGTGGTACGCGGGCGTGCTGCCGGACCGGATCACGATCTACCGGGGGCCGACGCTCAGGATGTGCGAGACGCGGGAGGAGGTCGTCGAGGAGACGGAAGTGACCGTGGTCCACGAGATCGCGCATCACTTCGGGATCGACGACGCCCGGCTGCACGCGCTGGGGTACGGCTGAGCCGTGGGCCGTGTCTTTCGGATCGTCCCGGGGCCGCGGGGCTCGGCACGCGCATCTGCCGGATCGGCCAGGCGCGCAGGCCCCGAGTCGGGCTGATCCGAAAGACGCGGCCCGGGCGTGCGGTGCGCGTGTCCTCATGCGGGCGGCGGGAGTTGGGGAGGTTGACTCCTGCGTCTGCCCCCGGAGGTGGCCCGTGCGCCCCTTGTACCTTCCCGTTCGCCTGGCCGCCACGGTCATGGCCGTCGCCGCGGCCGCCGGATGCATGAGCGTCGGGGACCAGGAGGGGGGCCGGGCCGGGCCGTCGCAGTCGGCGGGCCGGCCGGGGGGTGAGGCGCCGGACGGCGGGCCCGGCGGATCGGCCGGTGCGCACGGGTTCGACGCGGCGGGCCGCGACGACGAGCGCGGGCGCGGCAAGGACGGCAAGAAGGGCAAGAAGGGCGAGTCGGCGACGCCTTCGGCCTCGCCGTCGGCGGGCGCGAGCGAGTCGGCGGCGGGCGCGAGGCCGGGGAGGAGCGAGAAGCCGGACGGGCCGGGGCACGCCGAGCCGCCGAAGGACGAGCCCACGCCCACCCGTTCGGCCGATCCGCAGCCGCCGCCGTCGCCGGAGCCCCCGTCGTCGCCCTCCCCGGAGCCGACGGTCGCGGAGCCCTCGTCGTCGGCGCCCGAGGAGCCGTCGCCGCAACTGATGGAGCGGGAACCGGCGCCCGAGGCGGGGTCGCCGGCATAGGAGGCGGGGTCCTGGCCGATGTGACCTACGTCCCTGGGGGCTCGGTTTGCCTTCGGGGGTGGTGGGTGCGTATGGTGGTAGATCGTTTGATCCCATTTGCCCGGCGCCAACGCAGAGCGCGCCGTGTGGCGCGTACTCTCCCTTGCCGTGGCTGACCGCATTGAGGCGGTCGTATTGCGAATCACGGAGTTGACGGGCGCGTGCCGACGAGACTCCGGAAGGTTTCGCATACGCATGTCCATTTCCACCACTGATCACGTCGTCGTGCCCGAGAACGACGAGGCCGTCGAGGCCGTCGAGACCCTCGAGGCCGTCGCCGAGGAGGCCCCCCAGGCGACCTTCGCGGACCTGGGTCTGCCCGAGGGCGTCGTGCGCAAGCTCGCACAGAACGGCGTGACCACCCCCTTCCCGATCCAGGCGGCGACCATCCCGGACGCCCTGGTCGGCAAGGACATCCTCGGCCGCGGCCGCACCGGCTCCGGCAAGACCCTCTCCTTCGGTCTGCCGACCCTGGCCACGCTGGCCGGCGGCCGCACCGAGAAGAAGAAGCCGCGCGCGGTCATCCTCACGCCGACGCGTGAGCTGGCGATGCAGGTCGCCGACGCGCTCCAGCCGTACGGCGACGTCCTCGGCCTGAAGATGAAGGTCGTCTGCGGCGGTACGTCGATGGGCAACCAGATCTACGCCCTCGAGCGCGGCGTCGACATCCTCGTCGCCACGCCGGGCCGTCTGCGCGACATCATCAGCCGTGGGGCCTGCTCCCTGGAGAACGTGCAGATCTCCGTCCTCGACGAGGCCGACCAGATGTCGGACCTGGGCTTCCTGCCCGAGGTGACGGAACTGCTGGACCAGGTTCCGGCGGGCGGTCAGCGGATGCTGTTCTCCGCGACGATGGAGAACGAGATCAAGACCCTCGTCGACCGTTACCTCAACGACCCCGTCTCGCACGAGGTCGACGCGGCGCAGGGCGCGGTGACGACCATGTCGCACCACATCCTCATCGTGAAGCCCAAGGACAAGGCGCCGGTCACGGCCGCGATCGCCTCCCGCAAGGGCCGCACCATCATCTTCGTCCGCACCCAGCTGGGCGCCGACCGCGTCGCCGAGCAGCTGCGCGACGCCGGCGTGAAGGCGGACGCGCTGCACGGCGGCATGACCCAGGGCGCCCGCACCCGGACCCTGGCCGACTTCAAGGACGGCTACGTCAACGTCCTGGTCGCCACGGACGTCGCGGCGCGCGGCATCCACGTCGACGGCATCGACCTCGTCCTGAACGTCGACCCGGCCGGCGACCACAAGGACTACCTGCACCGGGCGGGCCGTACGGCGCGCGCCGGCCGCACGGGCACGGTCGTGTCCCTGTCGCTCCCGCACCAGCGGCGCCAGATCTTCCGCCTGATGGAGGACGCGGGCGTCGACGCCGGGCGCCACATCATCCAGGGCGGTGCGGCCTTCGACCCGGAGGTCGCCGAGATCACCGGTGCCCGGTCCATGACCGAGGTCCAGGCCGAGTCGGCGGGCAACGCCGCGCAGCAGGCCGAGCGCGAGGTCGCCCACCTCACCAAGCAGCTGGAGCGCGCGCAGCGCCGTGCGGCCGAGCTGCGCGAGGAGGCCGACCGGCTGGTCGCCCGGGTCGCGCGCGAGCGGGGCGAGGACCCCGAGGCGGCGGTGGCCGAGGCGCAGGCGGCGGCAGCGGCCGGGGAGACCGTCGAGGCTCCGGCCGCGACCGAGGTCTCCGTGCCGGAGCAGCCGGCCGCGCGGGACATCGACCGGGACGACCGGGGTGCGCGCGAGGAGCGTCCGGCGGCTTCGTCGTCGTACGAGCGGCGTGAGCGGCGGCCCTTCGAGCGGGACCGTGAGCGTTCCTTCGAGCGGCGGGACGACCGGGGCGGCTTCCGGGGGCGTGACGAGCGGGGCGACCGCGGTGACCGTGGTGGCTTCAACCGTGACCGCGACCGTGGGTTCAACCGGGACCGTGACGACCGTGGTGGCCGTGGCTTCGAGCGGCGCGACGACCGTCGTCCGGTCGACCGTGACCGCGACCGGGACCGTGGTGGGCGCGGCTTCGAGCGGCGCGACGAGCGGCGTGACGACCGTGGCGGCCGGAGCTTCGAGCGGCGCGACGACCGTCGTCCGGTCGACCGTGACCGTGACCGCGGCTTCAACCGCGACGACCGCGGCGGCCGTTCGTTCGAGCGCCGTGACGACCGGGGCGGCTTCCGCGGCCGTGACGAGCGCGGCGGCCACCGTGGCAGCGACCGTCCGTTCAACCGCGACCGCCGCGACGACCGCCCGGGCTTCCGCTCCGGCGGCCACGAGCGCCCCTACGGCCGCCGTGACGACCACCGCGGCGGCGACCACCGTGGCGGCGACCACCGTGGCGGCGGCTCCTTCGGGCGCCGCGAGGACAAGCCGCGCTGGAAGCGCAACGGCTGACCGCAACGGCTGGCCGCAGCGACTGACCGCAGTGGCCGAGCACAGCGACTGACCACAGCGACTGACCACCGCAGTGGCCGACCGCGACGGCACAGTGAGTGAACGCCGTGGCCCCCACCGACTCTCCGGTGGGGGCCACGGCGTTTTCTGTTGCCCGAGCTGTCCCACATCCTCTTCCCGGTCACGGTCACGGTCACGGTCATGGTCCCGGCGACGGTGACGGTGACGGTCCCGTTCACGGTGACGGTGACGGTCACGGTGGCGGTGGGTGGTGTCGCGGCGGTGGGGTGTGGGGTCGACCGACTTGGCCGGTCCGGGCTCGCGGAGCGGGGGGTGACCGCCGAAACGGCGGATCCGTGAGCTTTCTCCGTCTCCCGGCAGGGCCGTGTCCCCGATACCCGATCGGAGACACGGCCTCGTCCGGCTATGCTCGGGGTGGCAACATCGCCTGGGCCCTTAGCTCAATTGGCAGAGCAGTGGACTTTTAATCCATTGGTTGTGGGTTCGAGTCCCACAGGGCCTACCGCGTCGTCAGTGTCCGCAGGGATCTGACCAGCAGGTCTGTCGCCCTGGTCGCATTCGTGGCCAGGGCGACAACTGTGACCGGAGGCGTCCAGCGCGGCGAGCGTGCGGGAGCGGTCGAGGCTCCTCCCGCTCCCGTGTACGGAGGGAGCACCGGACCCGCCGGACCCTCATGGCCCGGTCTCCTCCCACCTGCTCCGCAGCGCCCGAGTCGGCTTCGGCCGGCTCGGGCGCTGTTTCGTTTTCGAGCACAGGAGGGGGCCCGGGCCCGACAGCCTGTCCGGCCGTTCCGTTGCCGCTCACCGGCAGCGCCGGCTGCACATTTCTGTGTTCGTTCGAACAGGGGCATGATAGAAAGGCTCCCATGGGTGTCGCCAACCGTCTGGATCTGACTCTCCGCCTCGTCCAAGGAGCCCAAGCAGCCGAAGGGGCCGAAGGCCGCGTTTCCGTGGCCGAGTTGGCCCAGCGGCTCGGGGTGTCCGAGATGACCGTGCGCAGGGATCTCGACGCGTTGGAGAAGCAGGGGCTGGTGCGGCGGGTGCACGGTGGGGCCGTCGCCGGTCGGGCGCGGGAGGAGGGGGGCGGGTTCGCGGCGCGGGAAGGGTGGCAGGCCGCCACCAAGGACCGGCTCGGCGCGGCCGTCGCCGGGCTCGTGGAGCCGGGCGCGCGGGTGCTGCTCGACGCCGGGACGACGACCGTGCATGTCGCCGAACACCTCGCCGCACGGGGGCCGTTGACCGTTGCCGTGCTCTCTCTTCAGGCGGCCGTGCGGCTGGCCGACCGGCCCGGGATCGAGTTGCTGGTCGTCGGCGGGCGGTCACGGCCGGGGGAGCGGTCCCTGGTGGGGCCGTTGGCCCTGCGCACCGTGGAGTCACTCTCCTTCGACCTGTTCGTGATGTCCATCGGCGGGGTGCACGCCGCGCACGGCTGGTCCGAGTTCTCCCTGGACGACGCGGCCGTCAAGCAGGCGGGCCTCGGCCAGGCCGGCCGTACGGTCGCCGTGGCCGACGCGACCAAGCTGGGCGTACGCGCGTTCAGTCGGGTCGCCCCGCTCGACGCCGTGCACACCTTCGTCACCGACGCCGCCGCGGCCGACCCCGCCACCCACCCCGGTGGCCCGCAGACCCTGGACGCCCTGCGTGAGGCGGGCGTCGAGACGCTGCTCGTCTGAACCGTCTCAGCCCTTCCCAGGAACCCGAGCCAAGGAGTGAGCCGTGCCCCGTCCACCGCTGATGATCCTCGTCGCCGGCCCGTACCGTTCGGGCACCGGCGACGACCCCGCCAGGCTCGCCGCGAACGTACGGGCCATGAACGAGGCCGCCCTCGCCCTCTTCCGCGCCGGACACCTGCCCGTCACCGGTGAGGCGCTCGCGCTGCCCCTGCTGGAGACGGCCGGCAGCACCGGGCCCGGCGACCCGCTCTTCGAGGAGCTGTTCCACCCGGTCGCCGAACGCCTCCTCGACCGCTGTGACGCGGTGCTGCGCATCGGCGGGCCCTCGCAGGGAGCCGACCGGATGGTGGCGCGGGCTCGTGCGCGGGGCAAGGACGTCCACACCGACCTCGCCGTCCTCACGGCCACACCCACCTCACCGGGAGCGGCGACCGTCACCGGCACAGCGGTCGGGGGCTGACGATGACGGAGAGCAGTGAACCGGGGCGACCGGGCATCGAACTCCCCGACCCCCGCGGCCGTACCGGACTCGACCGCCAAGGGCGCGACCTGACCGGGAACCCCCGGGTCCGCATCCGTGACGTCGAGGTCCTCGCCTGCGACTGGTCGGTCCTGCGCCGCACCACATTCGACTACCGGCACAACGACGGCCACTGGAGCCGCGAGCGGCGCGAGACGTACGACCGGGGCGACGGCGCGACGATCCTGCTCTACGACCCCGAGCGGCATACGGTCCTGCTGACCCGTCAGTTCCGGCTGCCGGCCTACGTCAACGGGCACCCCGACGGCATGCTCCTGGAGACCGCGGCCGGGCTGCTGGACGGCGACGACCCGCAGGAGGCGATCCGCCGTGAGGCCGAGGAGGAGACCGGCCGGACCGTGCACGAGGTCGAGCACGTCTTCGACGCCTACATGAGCCCCGGCTCGGTCACCGAGCGCCTGAGCTTCTTCGCCGCGCCCTACGACGGATCGGTGCCCGGCGCGGACACGGCCGGTGTGGCCGACGAGGGCGAGGACATCACCGTCGTGGAACTGCCCTTCGGCGAGGCGCTCGCTCACGTCCGCAGCGGTGCGATCGCCGACGCGAAGACGATCATGCTCCTCCAGTGGGCCGCGCTCGACGGCCCCTTCCGGCACGCGTGACCCTTCGGCGCGCGTACCCCTTCGGCACGCGTGACCCTTCGCCCCACATGGCCCTTAGGCACGCGTATCCCTTCGGCGCGCGTGACCGGAGAAAAGTGACGTGACGACAGATGTGGCCAGGGGTCGACGGCATGCGGGCGATGGAGCTCGGCATCGCGGACCGGATACGCGTCCGGCTGAACTCCCCCGTCCTGTCCGGGCGAAGGACGGCCACCACCGGGCTGCTCGCGGAGTACCCGGAGGAGACGGAGGGCCTGGAGTACGTCGGTGAGCGCCTCGCCCTCCTCGACGGAGACGGCCGTTCCGTCGCCACCGTCGAGATCACCGGCGCGGAGGGGACCACCTTCGCCGGCGTGACCCGGGAGCATGCGGCGGCCGAGGGGGAGGGTGACGCCGGCCTGGAGGAGTGGCGTGCGGGTCACCGCCGGTTCCGGAGCGCGCAGGCGCGCCGGTGCGGGACGACACGCCCGTGGTGTGCCCGGCGTTCCGGGTGGGTGGAGGAGAAGGCCTGAAGTGGAGGGGCGTCAGCCCACGCCGAGTTCCGTGAGGTCCGCCAGCGGCAGCGTGTGCTGCGTCTGGAGGACCTTCGCGCGCAGGTAGCGCACGTTGTGCGGGGTGGTGAAGACGCCCGTCGGCACCCGGTCGTGGACGTCGATGCCCAGGGTGCGGAGCTGGTCGGCCTTGTCCGGGTTGTTGGACAGCAGGTCCAGGGCGGTGACCTTCAGGGCGCTCAGCATCTGGGCGGCGGCCGTGTAGTCCCGGCCGTCCTCGGGCAGGCCGAGGGCGGCGTTCGCCTCGTAGGTGTCCAGGCCCTGGTCCTGGAGGGCGTACGCGTCGAGCTTGTTGTAGAGGCCGATGCCACGGCCCTCCTGGCGGAGGTAGAGCAGGACGCCGCCGCGGTCGGCTATGCGCTCGACCGCCTCGCGCAGCTGGGGACCGCAGTCGCAGCGGGCGGAGCCGAAGACGTCCCCGGTGAGGCACTCGGAGTGCAGCCGGACCAGCGGGCGGGGGCCGGGGTCGCCGAGGACGACGGCCACGTGTTCCTGGCCGTCGACCAGGCCGTGGAAGGTGACCAGTTCGGCGTCGACCGAGTAGCCGTCGTGGAAGCGCAGCGGTACCCGGACGCGGGCTCGCGGGGTGGCGGCGGGGGTCTGGAGCATGAGGATTCTCCCGGGTCCGGTGGACAGGGCGGTTCTGCTTCAGTTTTGAAGCATTCCGACGGTCGAGACACTACCTCATGCTTGAAATTTGAAGCAATGCTGTTGTGGCGCGACTCACGAGCAGGAGGGCGACGAACGTCTGCGCCACGGGACGTCCTCGGGCGCGCCCGCACCGTCGTCCCCCTGGAGCCCCTGGGCGATGTGCGTGCAGATCTCCTCGAGCTGCCCGACCTGCTCCGGGGTGAGCCGGTCGAAGAGGGAGGCGCGGACCGTCTCGACGTGGCCGGGCGCCGCCCGTTCCAGGACCGCCATGCCCTCGTCCGTCAGGACCGCGATGCTCCCGCGCTTGTCCCAGCGGCAGTTCTCGCGCCGCACCAGTCCGTCCTTCTCCAGGCGCGTCACCGCGTACGTCAGCCTGCTGCGGGTGATCTTCAGCTTCTCCGCCAGATCGGTCATGCGCAGGCGTCGCTCGGGGACCTCGGAGAGGTTGGCCAGGATGGAGTAGTACAGGTGGGGCATGCCGGCCTCATGCTGAAGCTGCCGGTCGATCGCGTCCTCCAGGAGCAGGGAGGCGGCGACGTACGCGCGCCAGGCGCGCTGCTCCTCGGGGGTGAGCCAGCGGATCGTCATACCCCCAGTGTAGGTTTGCTTCAAACTTGAACCAAGGGCTGCGGCCGGTCCGGCCCCGTACCCTCAGCCCTCAGCCCTCAGCCCTCAGCCCAGAGCCCACAGCCCCTCGCCCGGAGAGACCGCGCCGATGCCGTACCCGTACGTCCTGCTGTCCGCAGCCGTCTCCCTCGACGGTTACCTCGACGACACCGGCCCCGACCGCCTGCTGCTCTCCAGCCCCGCCGACTTCGACCGGGTCGACGAGGTGCGGGCCTCCGTGGACGCGATCCTGGTCGGCGCCGGCACCATCCGCGCCGACAACCCCCGCCTCCTGGTCAACTCGCCCGAACGCCGGGCCGCGCGCCTGGCGGCCGGCAGGCCGGAGTACCCCCTCAAGGTCACGGTCAGCGGCTCCGGCGAGCTGGATCCGGCGGCGAAGTTCTGGCACACCGGCGGCGAGAAGGTCGTCTACACGACCGACAAGGGCGCCGAACGCGCGCGGTCACTCGGCCTCGCGGCCGACGTCGTGCCCCTCGGCCCCGGCCTCGACTGGCGGCGGCTCCTGGAACACCTCCACGACGTACGGGGCGTACGGCGGCTGATGGTCGAGGGCGGCGGAACCATCCACACCCAGCTCCTCCAGGAAGGCCTGGCGGACGAACTCCAGCTCGTCCTCGCCCCCCTCTTCGTGGGCACCCCGGACGCCCCCCGGCTCTTCGGTCCCGGGGGCTACCAGGGCGGACGGCTGCGACTCGTGGAGACGCGGCGCATCGAGGACGTCGTCCTGATGCGCTACGAGCCCACCGCGCCCGGCGCCGGCCCGCTCCCCACCGCCGCCGACCGGCACTGGCTGGCCCTCGCCTGCGAGCTGGCGGCCGCCTGCCCGCCGTCGCGGACGGCGTTCAGCGTGGGCGCGGTGGTGGTGGCCGCCGACGGGACCGAGCTGGCGCGCGGCCACTCCCGGGAGGCCGGCGACCCCGTCGTCCACGCCGAGGAGGCGGCCCTCGCCAAGATCGACCCCGGCGACCCCCGTCTGGCCACGGCCACCGTCTACACCAGCCTCGAACCCTGCACCCACCGCTCCTCACGCCCGACCCCCTGCGCCCGACTCGTCCTCGACGCGGGCGTTCCCCGGGTGGTGACGGCCTGGCGCGAGCCGGACACCTTCGTGACCGACGCCGACGGCACCGGACTGCTGACGGCCGCGGGTGTGGACGTCGTCGTCCTCCCGGAGTACGAGGAGCGGGCCAAGGCGCCCAACAGCCATCTCCTGTAGGGCCATTGGCCGAGCGGAGGTCCCTCGGGAAGCCTGCGGAGGGAAGCCCGGTAGGGAAGCCCGGCAGCGGGCCCTCAGGGAGGTCCCTCGGAGGTGCCCCGGGGGTCCAGGGGGAAGTCCCCTGGAGATCCCCCGAGGTCACCAGGGGGTCCCCGGGAGATCCCCGGGGAAGCCCCCAGAGAGGCCCCGGATCAACCCTGGTCTTTCGTGTCCCGCGGATGGCGTACACTGGTGTCATACCGACGCGGGGTGGAGCAGCTCGGTAGCTCGCTGGGCTCATAACCCAGAGGTCGCAGGTTCAAATCCTGTCCCCGCTACTGAAGGTCGAGGGCCGGAATCCTGATACAGGGTTCCGGCCCTCGGTGTGTTCACTCGCTCAATCAAGCTCACGGATCGTGATCGGATGAGCGCCCTGCGCATCACAACTGAGTCACCATCAAAAACGTTGTGACTGCTGAGATGTGGCCGGAGCGAGGTCAACTCGCCCGTTTTTCACCGCTCGTGGGGCGAAAGTCCAGGCCAGAAATGTTGTTGATCAAGAGGAACAGCTTGGAAACCCGGCCCCGCGTCTATTAACGTTCGATAACGCAGCGCGGTCGTCCCAGCCGTCACAAGAGGCGGCTCCGTGCGCACGCGCCGAATCCCGTAAGGGAACCGGGGAACCACCACCTTGGGGTGAATCACGCGTAAGCCGCCGTGGAACAACGGCCGGTATACGCGCGTAGGAGACCTTCCCGCTCCGAACCCGTCAGCTAACCCGGTAGGCGACGGAAGGAAAGGAGTACGCCCGCGTGGCGTCCAACCGGCCTGCCCCAGAAGCCCCCAGCGCGCCCAGCCAGACCTTCGGCTACGGCACCTACCGCACCGACGAGGGCCCCTGGGAGGAGTGGAACCCCACCGCGGAGTCCATTCGCCCGGTACGCGGTCGGCACCGCGTCGCCAAGCAGCGCGGCGGGCTCGCCCGCAGCTCCACCGTTCTCGGCGTCGGCGTCATAGCCGCCGTCGGCGCGGGCGGCATGGCCAGCGCCAACACCGGCAAGCCGCCGGTCTCCATCTCCATGCCGGACCTCCCCTCCGTGGGTTCCCTGATCTCGGACGACGACACCCCCGAGGAGTCCGCGCCCGCCCTCAGCACCTTCGGCACCACCGTCGCCGCGGACGACAGCAGCGAGAGCGCCTCCGACGCCGGCGAGGCGCTGCGCAGCCGGATCATGGCGCAGGCCGAGTCGCAGCAGACCCAGATCGAGGCCAAGGCCCAGGCCGCCGCCGAGGCCGCCGCGGCCAAGGCACAGGCCGATGCGGCCGCCAAGGCCAAGCAGGAGGCGGAGGCCAAGGCCGCCGCCGCGAAGAAGAAGGCCGCCGAGGAAGCCGCGAAGAAGGCCGAGGCCGAGCGCCTCGCCGAACTCGCCAAGCAGTACACGCTGCCGACCTCCTCGTACACCATCACCTCCACCTTCGGTCAGGCCGGCGCCTACTGGTCCTCCGGGTACCACACGGGCCTCGACTTCGCCGCCCCCACCGGCACCCTGATCAAGGCCGTGCACAGCGGCACCATCACGTCGGCCGGCTGGGACGGGTCGTACGGGTACAAGACCGTGCTCACCCTCGACGACGGCACCGAGGTCTGGTACGCCCACCAGTCCTCCATCAGCGTCAGCGTCGGCCAGAAGGTCGCCACCGGTGACGTCATCGGCCGCGTCGGCGCCACCGGCAACGTCACCGGCGCCCACCTCCACCTGGAGGTCCACCCGGGCGGCAGCGCCTCGGGCATCGACCCGGCG
The DNA here is from genome assembly GCF_043080745.1 of Streptomyces sp. NPDC014995. Taxonomy (NCBI): domain Bacteria; kingdom Bacillati; phylum Actinomycetota; class Actinomycetes; order Kitasatosporales; family Streptomycetaceae; genus Streptomyces; species Streptomyces sp. NPDC014995. The sequence goes on along the minus strand of NZ_JBIBVX010000002.1, from coordinate 19,048 downwards.
GCCTGGCTGCGGGACAAGGGGCTCAGCCTCTGAAGTCTTCCGGGGAATTTCCGGTGGTTCCCGGGGGTCGGTGAGGTCTCCCGTACACGACCCGGACGTTTCCCGGATGTTTGCGAACCCTTGGCCGGAGGCGTGGAATGCGCGCCTCCGGCCGAGGCGTTGACGAAGAGCATGACGTCTCTGCGCAAGCTCGGCTCCTCCGACCTCGAGGTCTTCCCGCTCGCCCTCGGCGGCGACGTCTTCGGCTGGACCGCCGACGAGGCGGCCTCCTTCGCCGTCCTGGACGCCTACACGGCCGCCGGCGGCAACTTCGTCGACACCGCCGACTCCTACTCGGCGTGGGCCGAGGGCAACGGCGGCGGTGAGTCCGAGACCCTGATCGGCAAGTGGGTCAAGGCCCGCGGCAACCGCGACGACGTCGTGATCGCGACGAAGGTGAGCCAGCACCCCGACTTCCAGGGGCTGACCGCCGCCAACATCAAGGCCGCCGCCGACGCCTCGCTGCGACGCCTGGACACCGACCACATCGACCTCTACTACACCCACTTCGACAAGCCCGAGGTGCCCGTCGAGGAGATCATCGGCGCGCTCGACGAGCTGGTGAAGGCGGGCAAGGTGCGGCACATCGCCGCCTCCAACATCTCCCCCGCACGCCTGCGGGCCTCCCTGGAGTTCTCCGACCGCGAGGGCCTCGCCCGGTACGTCGCCCTCCAGCCGCACTACAACCTGGTCTCGCGCGACACGTACGAAGGCGAGCTCCAGGACCTCGCCGACGCCTCCGACCTCGCCGCCGTGCCCTACTTCGCGCTCGCCTCCGGCTTCCTCACCGGCAAGTACCGGCCCGGTACGACCGTGGACAGCGCGCGGGCCGAAGGGGCCGGCAAGCACCTGGGGACCGAGCGGGGGCAGAAGGTCCTCGCCGCCCTGGACGAGATCGCCCGCGCCCACGACACCGAGGTCGCCACGGTGGCCCTGGCGTGGCTCGCGGCCCCGCCGACGGTGGCGGCGCCGATCGCCTCCGCGAGGACCGTGGAGCAGCTGCCGGCGCTGGTGGCGGTGGCCGAGCTGGAGCTGACCCGGACCGAGATCGGGCGGCTCACGCAGGCCTCGGTGTAAGGGCCCGCACTGCGGTGTCCGGTGGGGGGCGGCCCCTACGACGCAGGGCTCACGACATGCCGGTCACGGTTTCAGGCTCACGGCTTCCGGCTCAGGTTTTCCGGTTCGCGTTTTCCGGCGCACGGTTTCCGGTCTACGGCTGGTAGGGGCCGTACCCGGAATACCCGGGCTGCGCTGAGCGGGGGTGCGGGTACTGGTGCTGCGGGTGCGGCTGTGGGTGCGGCTGTGGGTGGGGCTGCTGATGGGGAAGCTGGTGCTGCGGATGCCGGGCCGGTCCCGTCGGATGCCCGTACCCCTGTCCGTGCCCGGGGACCCCGTAGACGGGCCAGGGCGGCATGACGACCTGGACCGGAGGCGCCGTCATACGGGCCGCGTGGTCCAGCGCGGGGCGGGCGATGTCCTTGCGGCGCCACAGCTCGTTCAGCAACTCCCGTTCCCGTACGACGAAGTCGGCGCCGGCCCGGCCGAGGCGTCCCCGGTGCCGTAGGAACGCGAGGGACGTCGCGTACGCCTCGTACCGCGCCACCTCTCGCGCGGCCGGCTTGCCCAGGTGCCGGCGGGCGTGGTCGCGGGCCAGCCGCCGGGCCCGCATCGAGCCGAGCGCGTACGGCTCCGCGGGGGTGAGCCAGCCCGCGGCCGCGTAGGCGGGCAGTTCCTCGCGTACGGTGCCCAGTTCCCGCTGGCGCGTCCACACCACCAGCCAGGTCAGCACCGCGAAGGCCGGCACCATGAACGCCCCGTACACCGCGAGGAAGCCCCACTCGCCGAGGGTCGCCGAGCCGTTCCACAAGGCGTGCATCGTCATCGCGAGCAGCAGACCGGACAGCGGGAGCAGGACGCGGCGTATGCGCTGCCCGTCCCCGGAGAGCGCGGCGATGCCGAAACCGATACCGGTCAGGACCGTGAACAGGGGGTGGGCGAACGGCGACATGATGACGCGCACGAAGAAGGTCGCGACGGTGACGGAGGCGATGCCGCCGTCCCCGGTGAGCTGGTCGGTGCCGAAGGCGTTGCCCAGGTAGAGGATGTTCTCGGTGAACGCGAAGCCGGTCGCGGTGATCCCGGCTATCACCACTCCGTCGACGATTCCGGTGAAGTCCCGCCTGCGGAAGAGGAAGACGAGGAGGACGGCGGCCGCCTTGGCGGACTCCTCGACGATCGGGGCGATGACCGTCGAGCCGAGGGTGTCCGCGCTGGAGGGGTCGGCGGTCGCCGTCGCTATCCATCGGGTGGCGAAGCTGTTGGCGACGATCGCTATCAGCGCCGCCGCGCACGCGCCCCAGGCGAACGCGAACATCAGGTTCCGCCAGGGGCCGGGCTCCACCCGGTCCAGCCACCGGAAGGCCGCGATGAGAAGGGGGACGGGCAGGACGGCGAGTCCCAGGCCCACCAGGAACCCGTGCGTGCCCGTCTGTTCGCGGACGAGGGCCAGGATGACCAGTCCGGAGAGCGCGAGCAGGGTGATCAGGGCGCCGTAACGCACCCACTTGTGCTGCCACCAGTGCGCGTGCCGGAGCACACCGCCCTCGGGTGTGCCGCCCGGCTGGGGCGGTTGCGGCGGGTGCGGCGGGTACGGGGGACTGATGGCCACGGCATCGACCCTAACGAGGGAGAGGACGGCGGTGGAGGCAATTCGGGGTCGGGGGCGGCAGGGACGGAGGTACGGAGGGACGGAGGGGCCGGCGGCGCGGGTGGTGGGGAGCCGCAGGGGCGTTTCGTTCAGCCGTGCTGTACGCGACGGAACAGCAGATCGTTCACCACATGACCCTTGTCCAAGCCCTGTCCCTCGAAACGGGTCAGCGGCCGGTAGTCGGGGCGGGGCGCGAAACCGCCGTCCGCCCGCGTGTTCTCGAAGTCCGGGTGCGCGGTGAGCACCTCGAGCATCTGCTCCGCGTACGGCTCCCAGTCGGTCGCGCAGTGCACCAGCGCGCCCGGCCTCAGACGCGTCGCGGCGAGGGTGAGGAACTCCGGCTGGATGAGGCGGCGCTTGTGGTGGCGCTTCTTGGGCCAGGGGTCGGGGAAGTAGACGCGCAGGCCGTCGAGGGAGTCCGGGGGGAGCATCTCGCGCAGCAGGATGATCGCGTCGCCGTTGCCGACCCGGATGTTGGTGAGGCCGTTGCGGTCGGCGAGGTTCAGCAGGTTGCCCTGGCCCGGCGTGTGGACGTCGACGGCGAGGATGTTGGTGTGCGGGTCCGCGGCGGCCATCCGGGCGGTGGCCTCGCCCATGCCGAAGCCGATCTCCAGGACGACGGGGTGGTCGTTCCCGAACAGCTCCGGGAGGTCGACGGGGCGACCGTCGATGTCGAGCCCCCACTTCGGCCAGAGCCGCTGGAGCGCGTCGGCCTGCCCCGCGGTCACCCGGCTGCGGCGCGGCTGGAAACTCCGGATCCGCCGCTCGAAGTGCGAGCCGGCGGGGTCGGCCTTGGGACCGTCCGGGAAGCGGGGCTCGCCCTTGGCACGGACGCGACGGAGCGACTCGCCGGAGGCGGGCCGGGAGGAGTCGGGGGCGTTGAGGGAATCAGACACAGTGGGATCGATTTTACGTGGGCGGGTGGGCGGGTGGGCGGGTGGGCGGGGGGACGGGTGGCTGTGGGTTCGCTCCGCTGTAGGGGTTCACTCTGCGGGTTCGCTCTGCGGGTTCGCTGTGTGGGCGGGGTGCGGGTTCGGGTGCCGGGGAGGGCGGGTGCCGGTACGGGTACGGGTCGGGGGGGCGGTGCGGTGGGGGTGCCCGCGCTGCCGGTGGGTGGCTGGGTGAGTCGACATCGTGGCCGTACGACGAGCCCGCCGCCGGCCGCGCCCCTCTGTCCGCTGTCCCGGTGGTCCGGTACTGGGGCCGGCCGGCCGGCGGGCTGCGCCGCACCGCCACGATCCACTCCCGTGCGGGTGCGGGTGCGGGTGCGGGTGCGGGTGCGGAGCGGGAGCGCCGTGGCGGAGCATCGCGGGGACGGACGGGACGGGCCGGGCGGTGGGGGCGAGGTCACTCGCCCAGGACTCCGAGCGCCCTGCGGGCCACCTCCCGGCCGATCGGCAGGGAGGCTGTCGCCGCGGGGGACGGTGCGTTCAGGACGTGGACCGCCCGCGGGCCCTCCCGTATCAGGAAGTCGTCCACCAGGCCGCCGTCCCGCAGGACCGCCTGCGCCCGTACTCCGGACGCCGCCCGCACCAGGTCGCCGTCCTCGACGGCCGGCAGCAGTCGGCGTACCGCGTCCGCGAAGGCCGCCTTGGACAGTGACCGGCGCAGCTCGCCGACGCCGTAGCGCCAGTGCCGTCGGGCCATGTGCCACACCCCGGGCCAGGCCGCCGTCGCCGCCGCCTCCCGGGGGCGTACGACTCCCCAGCCGTACCCTTCCCGGGCCAGCGCCGGTACCGCGTTGGGGCCGACGTGCACGCCTCCGTCGATGCCGCGTGTCAGGTGCACCCCGAGGAACGGGAACGCCGGATCGGGCACCGGGTAGACCAGGCCCCGCACCAGCTCGGGGCGCGCCAGCTCGTAGTACTCGCCGCGGAACGGCACGATCCGCACACCGGGCTCGTCGCCGGTCAGGCGGGCGATCTCGTCGCAGTGCAGGCCGGCGCAGTTCACCAGGACGCGTCCCCGGACGATGTCGCCGCGGGTGGTGCGGACGGCGACGCCGCGGTCCGGGCGTCGGTCGATGCGGGCCACCTGTGCGCCGTAGCGGATCTCCGCGCCGGACGCCTCGCCCAGTTGGCGGGCGACCGCCGTGAAGTCGCAGATGCCGGTCGTGCGCACGCGGATCGCCGCGAGGCCGCGGACCTCCGGCTCGTACTCCGCGATCTGGGCGGGGCCCAGTTCTCTGACCGGTATGCCGTTCTCCCGGCCGCGCTGGACGAGGGCGTGCAGGCGGGGCAGCTCGGAGCGGTCCGTGGCGACGATCAGCTTGCCGGTGACGGCGTGCGGGATGCCGTACTCCGCGCAGAACTTGATCATTTCGGCGGCGCCCCGGACCGCGAAGCGCGCCTTGAGGGAGCCGGGGCGGTAGTAGATGCCGCTGTGGATGACGCCGCTGTTGCGTCCCGTCTGGTGACGGGCCGGGCCGGGCTCCTTCTCCAGCACCGTCACGCGCGTCCCCGGCGCGGCGCGCGTGATCGCGTGCGCCGTCGACAGGCCGACGATCCCGCCGCCGATCACCAGCACGTCGCAGTCGTAGCCGATCGCCCGAGTCTCGCGCACCTGCACCACCTCCCGGCTTCGATAGTGCACTGCGCCACTGACAATGCCCTCAAACCCGTGGGAGGCGGGCCCGTGGCCCGTGGCCCGTGGCCCGTGCGGAGCGCCTACGCCGGGGCCAGCAGCGGTCGTGCCCGCTCGCGCAGCTCGACCACGCGGGGTTCGTCGCCGTACGGCTCGAGGCGGTGCAGGAGGTCCTTGACGTACTCGGTGGTGCGGGCCGAGGAGATGCGTCCGGCCACCTCCACCGCCCGCACGCCCTGCTCGCAGGCCGCGTCGAGGTTGCCCGACTCGAGCTCGGCGACCGCCGAGACGACGAGCCTGAGCCCGTGCGAGCGCACGAACTCCTCCGTCGGCTGCGACAGCGCCTGCTCCGTGAAGCGGCGCACCTGTCGTGGTGCCTTCAGGTCGCGGTAGCACTCGGCGGCGTCGGCGGCGAAGCGGTCGTAGGAGTAGAAACCCAGCCAGGAGGGGTCGTGGTCGCCGTCGCGGGCCCGCTCCAGCCAGCTCTCGGCGGCCTTGAGGGCCGCGCCGGCGGCCTGGGCGTCGCCCGCGCGCGCGTGGGCGCGTGCCTCGACCAGGCGGAAGAAGCTCATCGTGCGGGCCGTGGCCAGGCCACGGTTGCGCTCCAGGGCGGCCTGCGCGAGGTCGACGCCCTCGTCGCCGAAGCCGCGGTACGTCGCCTGGAGGGACATGGAGGCGAGGACGTAGCCGCCGAGGGGTACGTCCGCCGCTGCTCGCGCGAGGCGCAGTGCCTGGATGTAGTAGCGCTGCGCGGCTTCCTGCTGGCCGGTGTCGAAGGCCATCCAGCCGGCGAGACGGGTCAGTTCGGCGCTCGCCCCGAACAGGGCACGGCCGACCTCGTCGGAGTACGAGCCGAGCAGCAGCGGCGCCGCCTCCACCCGCAGGCACTCCGGCACCATGGACGAACGCCAGTCGCCGCCTCCGTACTTGGAGTCCCAGCGCCTGGCGTCCTCGGCGGCCTCCCGCAGTTTCTGCACATCGCTGTGGCCGACTTTGAGCGGTGCGCCGGAGCCCTCCAGGGAGTGTGCCTCGCGCGCCACCGAACTGTCGGCCGGGGTTATCAGCCACCGCGAGGCGGGCGTTGCGTACGCGCTTACTGCGAAGGAACCGGCCAGCGACTGCCAGATGCCGCCGGAGCCGGCCCGGCGGCCCGCGAGGTCGAGGCGGTACAGCTCCGTCGCCGAGCGCACGGCCTGGCCGACGTCCCTGGGGAAGGCGAGGCCCACTTCGGGCGCGGGATCCGCGTCCGCCAGGCCGATCTCGTGGAGCGGCACCGGCCGGCCGAGCTTCTGGCCGATCGCGGCCGCTATGAGGTGCGGTGCGGCGCCCTGCGGCACCATGCCCTTCGACACCCAGCGCGCCACCGACGTCTTGTCGTAGCGAAGGGTCAACCCACGTTGAGCGCCGAGGTCGTTGACACGCCGTGCGAGCCCGGCGTTGCTGATTCCCGCGAGGGCGAGAACGGCGCCGAGTTTTTCGTTCGGCCCGCGTTGCTCCCTGGACATTGCGCCACCCCTCGACACAGACGGCTGCCGCGCTGGCATAACCACGCGGCATTCGTAAACCCAGCGTAGTTCGCCGCATCCCAAGCGTTAAGGGGCATTCTTCCGGATGGCGGGATTGTGGCCCGTACGGAAGTACGGGCACCAGTACGGACGGTGGCGGCGTGCTCCCGCTGTGTGGCCGTGCGCCTGTCCGTGCGCTCTTCTCCGGCCATCGGGGGAGCGGTTCCATGGGTCTCGCGTGGGTCGGCCCGCTGTACTGGATCCAGTGGGCTGGGGGACACCGCCGCCACAATCCCCGCGGGCGGCGGAACGGTCCGGGAGGCGGTCTCCGTCTCCCGGACCGGCGCGCCGGTCGCGGCGCGCGACTGTGCACAGAGCGTGTGCGAAACGTGTGCGGGCCTGCCGCAACGGCGGCTCGCCGTCCCGGATTTGGCCGAAAATCGCCCCTGTGTTCTGTGGGTGATTGCGCTTCCCACCATGGAAATCGACGGCGCGCGGGGCGTTTTGGGGGAGCGTATCGGGGGCGCATTCGCGTCGCACACGCGGGGGTACACGCGGTGGCCGCCGCCCCGCGCGGGTGAGTGCCCACGGTCCCGCAGGTCGGCACGGGGGCGTTCACAGGGGCGCACTCCGGGGATCTCAAGCGGCGTCACCTCCTTCTGCGGCGCGTTCTTCGTGGCAGCATGTGAACCGTTCGTACGGTGCACTGGTTGTCCACAGCCTGTGGAGGCGTCGATGCGGTGGTTGGTGGGATGGAGCAGCACCGCCGCGGGCGCCGTCGGCCCCGGCGCCACAGGAGCGGGGGGCTACGGCGGTCCCGGCACGTACGCCGGTCCCGGCGAGGACGGCGGGCGCGTCGGGTTCGACGGCGAGACGCTGCAGCCGGTTGGCTCCCAACTCCTGTGGGGCGACCCGGATCCGCTGTGGGCGGTCGGCGACTGGCGGCCCGACGAGGTGCGCGTGGTGAAGGCCGACGCCCAGAACCGGATCGCCGTCCTCGGCACCTGCGGGGCGACGGACGAGCAGCTGCGCGTCGGGCTGTTCGCCGCGCGCGGAGGGGCACTTCGGCATCTGACGGCCTGGCCGGGCAGCTACACCGCGATCGTCCAGGCCGGCCGGCGTATCACCGTCTGCGGCGATCTGGCGGGTGCGCGCCCGGTGTTCCACACCCCGTGGGCGGGCGGCACGGCGTACGCGACGGCCGCGCTGCCGCTGGCCGACCTCATCGAGGCCAACCTCGACTTCGGCCACCTGGCGGCCCTCCTCGCCGCCCCCGACGTCCCGGCCGCCGTGCACGACTCCACGCCGTACGACGGCGTGCGACGCATTCCGCCGGGGCATGCGCTGATCCTGCGCGCCGGGGCGCGCGAGATCGCCGGGTACGAGCCGGTCGCCTCCCTCGCCGTGGCGGCGCCCCCGGCCGACCCGGACAGCGCGGTCGACGCCGTGCGGGACGCCCTCGTCGAGGCGGTACGCGCGCGTCTGTCCGCGCCGCGGCATGTCCCCGACATCGACCCCGGTCCGGTGCCCGGCATGGGACCCGCCGAACGGCGTGCCGCGCGCGGGATGCCGGTCCCGGGTATCGGGGCCGACCTGTCCGGCGGTCCCGCCTCGGGCACGCTGGCCCTGCTGGCGGCCGGCCTGCCCGGCAGACCCGGCACGCTCCTGGGCCACGGCACCGGCGCCGGCGAGCGCCTGCTGGCCGTCACCTTCAACGACCTGGCCGTCGGCGGCCACGAGGCGGAAGTGGAGCGGGCCGGCACCCTCGCGGCCAACCCGCGCCTGCACCACGTCGTCGTGGCCGGCGGCGAGGAGAGCCTGCCGTACGCCGACCTGGACGGCCCCCTGACCGACGAGCCCGGGCCGAGCCTGGTGACGGCCGCCCGCCACCGCGCGCGCCTCGCCGCCGGCAGCGCCGACCACTTCACGGGCTACGGCGCCCGCCAGGTCCTCGACGCCCACCCGGCCCGCCTCGCCGACCTGTTGATGGACCGCAAGCGCCGCCACCTCGTCCGGCCCGTCGCCGCCCTGACGAAGGCGGACGGCTCCGTGCTCGTCCCCGCGCGCGTGTACGGCGCCGCCCGCCGGCTGGCCCGTACGCCGTACCGGGCGGGCGTGGAGGGCCTCGCCGAGCGGCTCCTGCACCGCCGCTTCGACGACCCCGCGGGTGCCGCGGGGGCCGTGGGAGCCTCCCTGGCCGCTCTCGTCTGGGGCGGGCCCGGGCCGGCCGCCCGCTGGCTGACCGGTGAGGCACTGGCCGAAGTATCGGTTCGCCTCCAGCAGATGGCGCACCGCGCCGGCGTGGGCCCCGGCCAGCGTCCCGGCGACTATCGCGCGCGTGCCGCCCTCGCCCGCCATGCCGCGGACCTGCGCGTCCTGGAGCAGGCCGCCGAGATCCGCTCCCAGCGCCTGCACGCGCCGTTCCTCGACAACCAGGTCGTCCGCGCCTGCCGGGCGCTCCCCGAGACCCTGCGCGTCCAACCCGGGGCGCGCGCCGCGATCCTGCGCACCGTCCTCAGGAGCTCCGGCGTCGCCGACCTCCCGCCCGGCTGGGGCGCCCCCTCCCTCGGCTCCACCACCGCCGCGGCCCGCGCGGGCCTGCGCATGGCCGCGGACCCCCTCCTCGCCCTCTTCGACGCCCCCCTCCTCGCGGAGGCCGGCCTGGTCGAGGCCAGAGTCGTCCGCAAGGCCCTCCGAGGCGCGGCGGCGGGCGAACCCCTCCCCCTGGACGGCCTCGCCGACCTCGTCTCCCTCGAACTCTGGCTCCGCCGCCTCCTGTCCCGCCGGGGGACGTGCTGGACGGGCACCCCGGCACGCGCGCGTGCGGTCCCGGCGGGGATCGCGCCGCAGAGGCGGGCGGTCTCCTCCGGGGGATGAGGGGATGAGGGGACGGGGTCCGGGGTCCGGGAGCACCACCCCGTCGAGGCGGTCGTGCGGCCCGGCCACCGGGCGAACCTCCCCCGGCCGACGAGGTCCCAGGGAAGGGGTACGGCCCGGTCGCCGCCCACGACCTCCGGGGACGCCCACAGCCGGACCCCGCCGGCGTGCACCGCTGACCTCGCCGAGCCTCGTCGTGAGGTCGTCGACGCCGGCGACAGGGCGTCGTGAGGAGGCGCGTGCCCGGTGGGTCGACGGTGACCGGAGGGGAGCCGCCGTGGACGTCACTCCGCGCGCGTACCACCGCTCGCCGACCAGGGCAGCCGGGGGTCCCGCCACACCCAGCCGCTGCCGCCGAGCCGGATCCCGGGCCCGGTGCCGTCGCTCTCGACGTCGAAGGACAGCTCGCCGAACCGGTGGACCGTCGGGGCGGCCGGGGGAGCGGGCGCAGGCGTCGGGGGCGGTGTCGGGGCCGGAGAAGGCGTGGGGGTCGGTGTGGGCGAGGGGGGAGGCGTCGGGGCGGGCGCCGGCTGCCGGGCGGGTGAGGGGGCGGGCGTCGGCGTGGGGGCCGCGGCCGGGACGATCACCGCCGACTCCGGCTCCCGCTCGGGCTCCTCCGGCGTGCGGGTGGGCGGCTCCGGCCCCGGCTCCTCGGGCAGGACCACCGGCGCGGAGGCGGGGGGCTCCGCCACCGGCTGCCCGGCAGGGCTGTCGTCGCCGACCAGGGCGAGGACCGCCACCGCGGCCGCCACCGCGACCACACCGGCCGCGACACCGGCCTTCACCGGCGTCCCCAGCCCCTCCGAGACCGCCGCACCACCACCCCCGGCAACCGCCCCGCCCGACGAACCGCCGCCCGTCGCGGCGGCCGCGCCCGCGACGCCCGCCCCGGCGCCGCCGGAGACGAGCGCGGCCGCCTTGGCGTAGCCGGCGGCGCCGAACCAGCCGATCACCGCGACCGGCACGGCGGCGGGGATGCCGCCGGCGACCTCCTCGATCTGGAGGGCGGCCAGCCGGCACCTGGCGCACTCCTCCAGGTGCTTGCGCAATCCCCGCTCGGCGCGGGTGCGCAGACGGCGGCGGGCGTGGGTGCCGAGCCGGTCGGCGTAGCGGGCGCACTCCTCGTCGCTGGTGAGGGTGGCACTGACGTGGGCCTGGAGGTACGCCTGCTTCAGGCCCTCGCGGGCCCGGCTGGCGAGGACGCGGGTGCCGTTCGCGTCGAGTCCGAAGAGCGTGGCGACCTCGCTCGGCGACTCGTCCTCGACCTCGGTGTGCCACAGCACGGCCTGCCAGCGCTCCGGCAGCGAGCGGAAGGCCCGCATGGCCATGGACCGCTCGGCCTCGTCCATCGCGCGCACGTCGGCGCCGAGGTCGAGCGTGTCACCGCCGTCGGTCTCGGAGGAGCGGGTGGCCTGCGTCGCGAACACCGCGAAGTCGTCGACGAGCTGCTCGCGTCTCGCCGACCGCGTCCAGCCGGCGGCGACACGACGGACGGAGGTGAGCAGATAGGGGCGTACGGCGTGCTCGGGGCCGCAGCCGCCGCGTACCGCCTGGAGCATGCGGGCGAAGACCTCGGCGGTGAGGTCGTCGGCGGTGTGGGCGTCCCGGCAGCAGGTGCGCGCGTACCGGCGCACGGCGTCGGCGTGGCGCCGGTACAGCTCCTCGTACGCCGTGTCGTCGCCCGAACGCATCCGCCCGATGAGGTCGGCGTCGCCCGGCGGCACACTCGCCGGTGGCGGCAGGAGGCCGCCGTCCACCCCCCGCTCGCGCTGTGCCGGAACGCCGCCCTGCGGCGGTACGGCCGCGGCGGCGTCACGGTGCAGGGGCGCCCCGGCGCGCCCGCCCTGACTCGCCACCTGCGGGGAGATCCGGCCACCGGCCTCCGCGTCACCGTCGCCCGGTGACCCGTCCCGCCCGTCAACACTCATCGCGGAAAGCCCTCGCCGCCTGCTCAACCCGTCCCGACCAGCGTCAGAGTGCCACAGCGGCTCTGGTCGAGGACCCGACGGACGAGGCCGCCCACTCGTCCGTGGGGACTTGTCGCCTCTCCGTACGAGGGTTCACCCCGACGGGGTGGGTGCGACTGCCGTGCCATGGGGGACGGTTGGGTCGCCTGCGCGAAGTGCCGGGCTCGTCTCTCCGTCCCAGGGTTCACCCGGACGGGGTGGGTGCGACTGCCGTGCCGTGGGCGACGGTTGAGTCACCTGCCCGACGTGCCGGACTCGTCCGGTCCGGCGGGCCGGGGGCGGAGCGCCAGGGCGCCCCACCCCACAGCGGAACCGGTCCTCACAGAGCCGGGCGGGACCGCAGACCCTCCAGCAGGATGTCCAGCAGTCGCGCCGAAGCCGCCGCCTGCTGTGCCGCGTCCGGCAGCGAGGGAGCCGCCGTCGCGATCACCAGCAGGACGTCCGACACCGACACGTCCGGCCGCAGCTCACCCGCCGCGCGCGCCCGCTCCACGAGCTGGCCCACCACGTCGAGCAGCGCCGCCGCCCCCGCGTCGTCCACGGTGGCCGGCACGCCCTCCTCGGGCACCAGCCGCAGCTCACCGCCGACCGGCTGGGACCGCTGCTGCGGCACCCGCGCCTCGTCGGCCACGGAGCCCTCGGTGCCCTCGTCGGAGACCCCGACCCTGAGCACCTGCGGCGGCAGCAGCCGCCCGGCGCCCGAGGCCACCGACGTCCGCAGGAAGCGTGAGAGCGCCGACCACGGCTCGTCCTCCTGGCCGAGCGCCGCTCGCGCCTGGTCGGTCAGCCGGGAGGTCTCCTCCTCGGCTATCCGGCGCACCAGGACGTCCTTGCTGGGGAAGCGCCGGTACACCGTGCCGACCCCGACCCGCGCGCGCCGCGCCACGTCCTCCATCGGCGCGCCGTATCCCAGCTCGCCGAAGACCTCGCGCGCCGCGCGCAGTACGTGCTCCAGATTGCGCTGTGCGTCCACGCGCAGCGGCGTGGTCCGCGGGCCGTCCCCGCGTCCGTTGCCCACCGCCGCACTCACCGCGCCGCCCGGTGCAAGGGCGGACGCGGACGACCAATGCGTGTCCTGAATGTGCATGAATGATCCCCCGGTAATGACGTCTCCCCCCGGAGACTCTCCCCGCCATCGAAAGCCGGGGCGCATGGAACGAGGGATCTCCGCCCGGACCCGCTGCACGCGAACCCGAAGAGCGCTTCCCCCTACACCCCGTCGACAGACGAACATAGTTGAGAGGCAGTCAATTCAGAAGAGGCAGGTTCCGCACGGAGCGCCCCTCGATCGGAGTACGGGTCGCATACGTCCCGATTGCGCCCCTTCCCGCACTCCGGCGCACGCCGTTGACCTGCGCTCTCTCCTCCACGCCCCTGTTTCGGCCAACCCCGCGCGCACCGGGCCCCGTGTCACACGAATGGTCGGGCCTGTGGACAAACTCCGGCGTCGGGTGCGTCATGGGATGGTGAAGGAACGTGCGCGCATTCTCGTTGTCGGCGGTGGCTACGTCGGGATGTACACGGCCCTGCGGCTCCAGCGGAACCTCAGACAGGAACTGGGCCGGGGCGAGGCCGAGATCACGGTCGTCACCCCCGACCCGTACATGACGTACCAGCCGTTCCTGCCGGAGGCCGCCGCCGGTGCCATCTCCCCCCGCCACGTCGTCGTCCCGCTGCGCCGCGTCCTGCCGCACTGCCGGGTCGTCGTCGGCGAGGTCACCGCCATCGACCACGCCAAGCGCACCGCCACCCTCACCACCCTCGCCACCGACGAGGAGGGCACCGGCCCCCGGCAGCTGTCGTACGACGAACTCGTCCTCGCGCCCGGTTCCGTCTCCCGCACGCTGCCCGTCCCGGGCCTCGCCGACTACGGCATCGGCTTCAAGACCGTCGAAGAGGCCATCGGCCTGCGCAACCACGTCATCGAACAGATGGACATCGCCTCCTCCACCCGCGACCCCGCGATCCGCGACGCCGCCCTCACCTTCGTCTTCGTCGGCGGCGGCTTCGCGGGCGTCGAGGCGCTCGGCGAGCTGGAGGACATGGCCCGCTACACCACGCGCTACTACCACAACGTCACGCCCGAGGACATGAAGTGGATCCTCGTCGAGGCCTCCGACCGGATCCTGCCGGAGGTCGGCGAGGACATGGGCCGCTACACGGTCAGCGAACTGCGCCGCCGCAACATCGACGTCCGCCTGGGCACCCGCCTGGAGTCCTGCGCGGACCGCGTCGCCGTCCTCAGCGACGGCGCCCGCTTCCCGACCCGTACGGTCGTGTGGACCGCCGGCGTCAAACCCCACCCGCTCCTCGCGGCCACCGACCTGCCCCTCACCGAGCGGGGCCGGCTGAAGTGCACGCCCGAGCTGACGATCGAGGGCGTCACGCACGCCTGGGCCGCGGGAGACGCCGCAGCCGTCCCCGACGTCACCGCCCGCGAACCCGGCGCGCTCACCGCTCCCAACGCCCAGCACGCCGTACGCCAGGCCAAGCTCCTCGCCGACAACATCGCGCACTCCCTGCACGGCCGGCCCCTCCAGACGTACTCCCACAAGTACGTCGGCTCGGTCGCCTCCCTCGGACTGCACGAGGGCGTCGCGCACGTCTACGGGCGCAAGCTCAAGGGCTACCCCGCCTGGTTCATGCACCGCGCCTACCACCTCAGCCGCGTGCCCACCTTCAACCGCAAGGCACGCGTGCTCGCCGAATGGACGCTGTCGGGGCTGTTCAAGCGGGAGATCGTCTCGCTCGGTTCACTCGAACACCCCCGTGCGGAGTTCGAACTGGCCGCGGGTGGAAAAACTTCCCACGACCGGAAGGACGGTCCGCGGGGCGACTCGGACAACAACCCGAAGGGGTTGTCCTGACCGGACCCAGGAACTAGCCCGGCCGCCCCGGCGTCTGACGGATGTCGGCCCGGACGGCCACACTGCCAGACTGCTGCCCGAGCCCTTCCCCGAGCCCTTCACCACGCTCCTCCCAACCCCCTCTCCAAGCCCTCCCCGAGCCCTCATCAACCCCCTCTCCCAGCCCCTCTCCAACCCGTCCCCGAGCCCCGGCGGGCCACCGCCCGCCCCGCGACCTGACGAGGCTGTTCCCACGTGCTGCATTTCCCGGGTGCTGCAACAATGTGCGGTCACCGCCGCGCGGCCCCCGGAGCCCAGGCCGGGCCCGGAGCCGGCCGTCGACGACTACACGAGGCAAGGATTCGTGAACTTCACGCGCTGGAGCGCCCGGCTCCCCGGAACGCAGCGCCGCGCCGCCGCGCGGGCCGAGCACACGGTCACCACCACGGACCGACGGAGCGAGGGCTCCGTACCCGCGGCCCGCGTCGAACAACTCACCGACGAGCCGCCCCCGGTCCCCGCCGTCGACGAACTCCCGGTCCGTGAGGTCCTCGACCGCGTCCCGGCCCTCGTCGCCCTCGTCCACGGCCCCGACCACCGCCTCGCCTACGTCAACGACGCCTACACGGCGGCCTTCGGCGCACGACCGCCCGGCGAACCGGCTGCCGAAGCCCTCCCCGAACTGCGCGACCTCGGCCTCGTACCCCTCCTCGACCAGGCCCTGCGCAGCGGCAAGCCCCGCACCCTGAAGTCCCGCAGGGCCCCCGACGGCCGCTCCTACACCTTCACCTGCACCCCGGCCGCCGAGAACAACGGCGACGGCGCGGTCCTCGTCTTCGCCACCGACGTCACCGACCACGCCGAGGCCGCCGAACGCCTCCGGGCCAGCGAACGCCGCCAGCGCGAGACCGCCGTCACCCTCCAGCGCTCCCTGCTCCCCCAGGAACTCGAACACCCGGACGACCTGCGCATCGCCGCCACCTACCAGCCCGGCGGCACCGAGGCCGCCGTCGGCGGCGACTGGTACGACGTCATCACCCTCGGCGGCGGCCGCACCGCCCTCGTCATCGGCGACGTCATGGGCCGCGGCGTCCGCGCGGCCGCCGTCATGGGCCAGCTGCGCACCGCCGTCCGCGCCTACGCCCGCCTCGACCTCCCCCCGCACGAGGTCCTCCAGCTCCTCGACGGCCTCGCCACGGAGATCGACGCCAACCAGATCGCCACCTGCGCCTACGCCGTCCACGACCCGAACGAGGGGCAGCTGGTGTACGCCTCCGCCGGTCACCTGCCCATCCTGGTCCGCGACGAGACCGGCGCCGTCCAGCGCGCCGACGAACCCACCGGCCCCCCGCTCGGCACCGGCGGCTGGATGCACGCCTCCGGCTCGATCCCCCTCGGCCCCGGCTCCACCGCCGTCCTCTACACCGACGGCCTCGTGGAACGCCGGGACGAGGACCTCGACGAAGGCATCGCCTCCCTCGAGCGCGCCCTGGCCGGCGCGACCGGCACCCCCCAGGTGGTCTGCGACCGCCTGGTCCGCTCGGCGGGCGTCACCGCCGACCACGACGACGACGTCGCCGTCCTCGTCCTCCAGCACCCCCACCGCACCGGCGCCGACGGCGAACTGTTCCGCAACGCGGCCCTGGAACTCCTCGGCGGCGTGGAAGCCGCGCCACGCGCGCGTGCCTTCGCCTCCGGCGTCCTCACCAGCTGGCGCTTCCCCGCCGACCTGCACGACCTCGGCGTCCTCGCCACCAGCGAACTCGTCGCCAACTCCCTCCAGCACGGCACCCCGCCCATGCGGCTGCGGCTGCGCCGCACCGACCGCCGCCTGATCATCGAGGTCACCGACGGCGACGACCACCTCCCGCGCCGCCGCCGCGCGGAACCCGGCGACGAGTCCGGCCGCGGCATCGCGATCGTGGCGACCATCGCCTCCAACTGGGGCAGCAGACGCACCCCGGGCGGCGGCAAGGCGGTGTGGTGCGAGTTCGTCCTGCCCCGCGGCACGGCCTGACGAGCACACGAAAGGCGGCCGTCGTCCACGACGACGGCCGCCTCTCCTACCGCCTCACGCCTCGGCGGCCACCGGCTCCGCGGCGGCTCCGCCCCGGGCGACCACCCGCTTGCGCCCCAGCCACGGCTGGTTCTGCACAGCGGTGAGCTGCCGCCCCAGCCGCACGGCGAGGACGCTGATCCCCAGCGAGAACAGCAGGAACACCACGATGTACGGCACGTGCAGAGAGGCCCCCATCGGCCCGCCCACGGCCGGCCCGACCGCCAGCGCCAACTGCTTCACCAGGGCGAACGCCGAGTTGTACTGCCCCGCCAGCCCGTCCGGCGCCAGATCGGCGACCAGCGGCGCGACGGTCGGCGACAGCATGGCCTCACCCAGCCCGAACAGCGCGTACGTCGACACGAACGCCGCCGTGGCCATCTCCTGACTGCCGTGCCCGAGCCCCGCGTACCCGGCCACGGCCCACGCCACGGCCCAGATCAGCCCCACGGCCGCGATCACCCGCGACCGCTTCTGCCGCTCGACGAACCGCAGCACGGCGAACTGCGCGACGACGATCATCGCGGTGTTCGCGGCGAGGGCGGTCCCCAGCGCGGACGTGGAGATCCCCGCGGCCTCGACCCCGTACGCACTCAACCCGGACTCGAACTGCCCGTAGCAGGCGAAGAACAGCACGAAGCCCAGCACGCACAGCTGCACCATGGCCCGGTTCCCCAGCAACTGCTTCCAGCTCCCCTTCGCGGACCCCCGCGGCGCGTCCCCGACCCGCGGCGAGTGCGGCATCCGCACCGTCGCCATCACCACGACCAGCAGCAGGAACATCGCCGCCTCGATCGCGAACAGCAGCGTGAACGAGGACACGCGCGTGGTGTCGACGAGATGCCCGCCGATGAGCCCCCCGACACCGAGCCCGAGGTTCTGCAGGAAGAACTGCGTCGCGAAGGCCCGCGACCGCGTCTCCGCGGTCGAACAGTCCACGATCATCGTCGCGAGCGCCGGCTGCATCACGGCCTGCCCGGCCCCGAGCAGCGCCGCCGCGGCCAGTACGGCGGCGGCGTCGCCCGCGAGCCCCAGGCTCAGCGCGCCCAGCGCGGCGGTGACCAGGGCGGTGAGGAGGACCGGCAGGGGGCCTCGCCGCACGATCGCCCGGCCGGCGAACGGCAGCACGATCAGCGCGGCCACGGCGAAGACGGCGAGGACGAGCCCCGCCGTCACGGCACCGAGACCCCGCACCTGCGCCACGTAGACGTACAGGTAGGGGACGGTGAAGCCGAGCCCGAACGCGCTGAGTGCGTTGCCCACGTGGATCCGGCGCATCGCTGCGCCCATCGCCCTGGTCACGTTCACCTCTCTCAGATAGCCGCTCGCTAGTTGCGAAGCGACAGTACTTAGAACCGAAGACTTCGAAGATAAATTTCGAAGCTAAACAGTACAGGACGAAGAACTTCAACGCGAACGACCCGCGTGCGATACTGACGGCCATGGGCGACACCTCCGGCAGCACAGGCATCGGCAGCGAGCCGACCCTCGAAGAGCAGATCGCCGCCTACCAGCGCGAGTTCCAGGACCTCGACCCCCAGGTCGAGAAGATCGTTTCGGCGCTCTCCCGCCTGAACCGCCGGATGAACGTCGCCTACGGCCGCCAGACCGCCGCCCTCGGCATCAGCAACGCCGACTGGGAGGTCCTCAAGGAACTCGTGCTCTCCGGCGCCCCCTACCGCATGGGCCCCAGTGACCTGGCCAAGCGCCTCGGTCTGACGCCGGCCGCGATGACCCACCGGATCGACCGCATGGTTGCCGAGGGACTGGTGACCCGTGAAAGGGACGAGTCCAACCGGGTCCGGGTGATCGTGGAGCTGACGCCCGAGGGCCGTGAGAAGTGGCTGGAGGCGATGCGACTGGCGACGGTCTTCGAGGAGGATCTGCTCCAGGACCTCTCCGCCGAGGACCGCACGGCCCTCGGTGACGTCCTGACCAGGCTGCTCCGGCGGGTGGAACACGCCCAGCCGGACGCCGGCGGACGTCTCGCCGACCTCGACTAAAAGATCTTGACAGGGGGTGCTTGACACCCCCCTCCCCGATACGTAGAGTTCTTCGGGTTGCCGGGGAGCCGTAACGGTTCTTCGACACCACATCCGCCGCAGTAGCGGCACCTCACACCACAGCAAGATCTCCCAGCGAGGTCGAATTCGGCGTGCCCGAATTCGATATTCGATTTGGGTCCGGCAGCTCGATCACCTCGATTAGCGCTCGCCGGGACGGATCCGCTAAGGTTTGGGACGTCGGAACGGCCCAAGGGCCGGGAAGGCAACCCCCTCTGACGGGGAATCAGGGCCGAAAGGATCTGATAGAGTCGGAACCGCCGGAAAGGAAACCGCGAAACAAAAGCGGGAACCTGGAAAGCACCGAGGAAATCGGATCGAGAAAAGATCTGATAGAGTCGGAAACGCAAGACCGAAGGGAAGCGCCCGGAGGAAAGCCGCGAGAGAGTCTCTCGGGTGAGTACA